>JAFYVJ010000025.1 GCA_017549185.1 Roseburia sp.
GGAATAACAGGAGGATCTGTTCTGCTAATGGTGGTTTACCACCAATGGTTAAGCGACAACGATACTATGATTCATTACAGGATGCAGCATAGGTCAAACATCCTTGAGAAAAAAGTGTAAACCAATATTGACAATATCATTAGTATCAGTTCGCTTTTACTAACAATATTGGGAATTAAAAACAAAGATGCTATTATTTCATTATGGGAGTCTCTTAAAAAGGAAATAGAAAAAGGTTCATTATACAGCGAAAAATGGTTTGAGACTGCAAACTTGGAGGAACTCGAGAAATCAAGAAATCTTGTTCAATTAGATTATATGAATCCGGATTTGGATATGGACTACAGAACACAGTGTTTGAATCTTCTTTCTAGATTTGATACTGCAATTCGTAAACTTAAGCAGGATGGAACAGAAATAGGTTTTCCTGTACATAGCAGTAATGGATGGCATCTTCCTAGTGATGATTAATAAGAACTCTCGTGTGTTATATATTTACAACTTGTAATCAGTAAAGGCGGAACTAAATGTGGTTCCGTCTTTTTTCTAATGATGTGACAGGGTAAATATTGAAAAAAGTGTCGAAATGGAGAGTAAATTTTCAATAGAAATTGACGAATAAAAATAATGAATGGTATAATACTATTGAAAAAAGAGTTGCGATGGAGACTAAATTTTCAGTAGAGGGGCAGGCATGGAGAGAAATTTATATTTAGATAAGCTCATAAGAAGAAAAAATAATGGGATGATTAAGGTAATTACCGGCATAAGAAGATGCGGCAAAAGTTACTTGTTATTTGAATTGTTTTATGAACATTTACTAAACACTGGAGTAGATAAGGACCATATCATAAAAATAGCCTTAGATGATCGAATGAATAAAAAGTATCGTGATCCGGATGTGCTATGCGAATATGTGCATGATGCAGTTAAAGATGACGACATGTATTATGTTTTGTTGGATGAAGTGCAAATGGTATCAGAATTTGAAGATGTTTTAAATAGCTTTTTGCATCTCAAAAATGTAGATACGTATGTTACCGGTAGTAATGCGAAGTTTCTGTCGAAGGATATTATAACGGAGTTTAGGGGCAGGGGAGACCAGGTTCATTTATACCCATTGTCCTTTGCAGAATATATGCAGGGAAGAAACATCGACAGAGTGCAGGCATGGCAGGAATATACAATGTATGGTGGTTTGCCTAAATTACTTGGAATGGAAAATGATGAAGATAGGGCAGCGTATTTAAGAGATATTTTTAAGGAAACGTATATCAAAGATATATTGGAAAGAAATGATGTGCGAAATCCGGTAGAAATGGAAGAATTATTAGATTATTTATCGTCTGCGATAGGTGGCTTGACAAATCCTAAGAAACTGGCAGATACTTTTAAGACGGTAAAGAATGTTTCTGTTCATCCGGACACGATAAAGACGTATTTGGATTATTTTGAAGATTCATTCCTTATTAGCAGAGCAAATCGCTATGATGTAAAAGGTAAGAAGTATATTAGTACGCCAATGAAGTTTTATTTTACCGACTGCGGATTGCGAAATGTCAGAATTAATTTTCGCCAGTATGAGGAAACTCATATCATGGAAAATATTATTTATAATGAGCTTCTGATACGTGGATTCAATGTTGACGTGGGTATGGTGGAATATAATTATTCTACGGAGGATAAACGAAAGCTACAAAAACAGTTAGAGGTTGATTTTGTATGTAATTTGGGTTCTAAGAGATTATACATTCAATCAGCGTTGGCATTGCCAACAAAGGAGAAAGAAGAGCAAGAGCAGTTATCGCTTCAAAATATCAACGATTCATTTAAAAAGATAATTATAGTAAAAGATGGTCCGACACATTATAATGAGTCTGGAATTTTGATATTAAATTTATTCGATTTTTTACTGAAAGAAAATAGTTTGGAGTATTAATAGATGATTGAGTAGCGAAAATTTTACCCTACTCGCCTAAAACTCAGGTAAAAAACGATGTTTTGTGGATGAGAAAAAACGGCTGTTTTCTATGGTTGGTCGGTAATGATTTTTACCATAGTCGGATTATTTTTTGAAAAATTCTCTAAAAATCCGATATGGTACAGACGTGAATTTTCACTCATTACTCCATTGTCAATAATGTTGTCTCGAATGGTAGAAAGGATTATATTTATGCGAAACGAATCTAAATACACAGCGATTAATTTTCAGAGTGAGATAAAATGTTTTCTTTCCGAATCACAATCGGAACTTTTTGAAATATTAAAACAATCAGAAGAAGACATAGGGTGTAATAAGGTTGATTTTATTGAAAATACATTCTCTGATTTACGTGAACAATTATCCAAAATGAAAAGAGTTTAATAACCCACCATCTTGTTAGAGTTTGAATAAAAGCGTTATTACCCACAAATCCGAATAAATAGCGGCTTTGTGGGTTCTTTTTATGTTGTCTGGTTCTGTTTTGCTTCTACTTTCTGAAATTAGCGGTTGTAATGCGTACTATTTTCTATAGATTCTATTAGGTCGGTTTTCTTAGTGCAGTAACTTCCGACAATGATGGTTGCGAGGATGTAGCTGCCTTGGATATATTTTAACATTTTGGATTTAATGATGTGTAAAAGGTCTTGACATTGCTTACTGGGTAGTAAATCTAGTTCATTTTTAAACATTTCATAGGTTCTCCTTTTTAAAATTAGTGGTGTATATCGGCGTAGATTGGTTTGATAAGTGTTTGTTAGATTTGAAATTAAAAACATAGTTTTCGAAATTACAATTGTAGAAAAGACTGGAAAGATGAATATATGAAAAGAAGAGACTTAGAAGATCTTTTTGAAGAAGCTAATATGGCTTTTATAAGAAAAAACACGACATTATTTGAGACGCAAGTGTCTGAGAGAACTGATATTGCTAAACATCGTTTACAAGTAGCAAAGGAGGACTTGAAAGACGCAAATATTTTGCTTGAATCTAATTCATATCGTGGAGCAAATAATAGAGCGTATTATGCAATTTTCCATGCAGTATCGGCGGTGTTAGCAACCGAAGGTGTTGCATTTAAAAAGCATAAAGATACATTGGCGTATTTTAACAAAAATTATGTTGCAACCGAAGTGTTTCCTAGGGAATTAGGAAGGAAGATTGTCAAGGCAGAAGAAATCCGCCATGAGAGTGATTACGATACATTTTATATTGTATCAAAAGAAGTTATGACCAGATGTAAAAATGCATCGTCATAGCTTCTTTTTTTATGCAAAAACATTGTAACCAATACATAGAAGAATCGAAGAAAAACTGGTAAAAAACCTTTACAGGATTTGATCCAGTAAAGGAGAAGCTTATCATAAGACAAGGGTAACTTACTTATTGTCCATCATATAACGGATAATTTTATTTGTATCTGAAGGACTATGTGTAACAAGTTCTATCGTAGGAATTACACCACCAAAAACTACTTTTGCAAATGATGCATATTGACTTAGTTTTGATTTTATGTTGAATTTATCTCCATTTTCCGTTACAAGTTCTATTTTTTCCTCACACTGATCAATTACTTCAAAAAATTTTTCTAAATCTGTAATGTTCAAAACTTTCATATTTATAATTTATTCTCCTTTCGGTGTATCATAAATGGTTTTTGTTAAGAATGTTTTCTTAACAGTTATTTTGAAAGGAATGATCCGTTTCCTTTCTTGTATAAATTATATGAATATTATCTAAATACGTCTATAAATTTAATTAGAAAAAATATACACAAAATAATAGTGTTGCATTTCCAAAAGAGCAGTATACAAACGGACATGTGCATTTTGTATTATTAAAAGTGTATTGAATTTTGATAGTTCAATTTTTCAATTTTTCTATATGCAGTATCAAAGTGTACAATATTCTTTGTAAATTCAAAAAAATGTATGAACGAATATTGGTATAGATAAAGAAGATGTCCGCTGCATTCAGGCATTTGCCAGCATGGAAGTCAGCGGTCAGGCAGCAGACGCCGCGAACCTGACGTATCAGTTTACCGATATTTATAATCAGAAATACTGGACGAGCCCGGTGCAGTAATGAATGGCGTTTTGAGTTGATATTAAAGTAAAAAACAGAGGTCGAGAGATTGATTTCTCTCGACCTTAGACTTTTATACCTCGTAACAAAACATGATTTTTACAAGGTCATATAACGGACGTTGGTTTTTAAGCGGATGAACAAAACCGATAGAATATAAAAATGAAGCAGTATTCATAGTTGATTTTGGACTCCATACTTTTTTATTTGCAATGTCTTCATATTCGCATTGTTCAGAATCAGCTATATATTTTAAGTGTTTATTCATTTCTTCGATTTGCGGATCGTTGTTGTAATTTGTCAAGGATATTACAGCGATTCGACAATTTTTATTCTGTTTTTTGATAAATTCGATTAATGCAAGATATTTTGCATCAAACTCAGAAGAAGATTGAATAAACAAAGTCTTATCTGCCTCTCCGATGTGTAATAATACTGTTTCAGGTGCGAGAGGTGCGACTATCTCTTTGTATGTGTTTAAAGCATCTGTGATAGAAAGATTGTCAAAACTGCGGTTATAAATTTTGGCTTCTACGGAAAATGCCTGACGAAGTTCACAAGTAGGAATATTTTTATCCTGTCCGCAGCCGAATATTACGATACCGCCGGATTCGGCGAATTCATTGAGTTTTATATATTTTTTGATTTCTGTTTCTCTCATTTGTTATGCCTCCACGCTCTGTAAACGCTTCTTATCTAAAGAAGCATTACGAAAATATACAATTATATTTAAGGATACGATTGCCAAATTTAACATGTAAGCAATCAATACATAATTGATTTGTCCAGAAATGAGTTTTGCTGAAATACCTGCTACATAACCTGTGATGATGAGCAGAATAAATGGCAGGCTGGTTCCTTTTGCTGTTTTTGCTTTGTATGATTTAATAACATTCAGCGGCCAAGAAAAGCCAAAACATACAAGCATAACTGTTTCTAAAATTGATCCCATAATGATATCTCCTTTGCACTGTTTTTTGTTTTCGTAGTCAGAATAGCACCAGGAAGTAAAAAGAACAATTTTTTGAAAAATAGAAACATAAAAAGAACGGTTTCGTCATTTTTTTTACTTTCAAAAGTCTTTTCGAAAGGTTGAGAAATTGAAAAGAAACGTTTATTTGTGATAAAATAATGGAAACAATTGAAACATATATAGGATGGGAAGATTATGAATGTAGAAAAACAAAATCTGAAAACAAAAAGAATATCATTAAAGAGTATTCAAAAGATGTTTTTTCAGACACAGCTTATATTGATTATATCGTTAGCACTGATTTTGGGAATTGCAGGAACAGTTATTAATATTCAGTTTGAAACAGAGAAGAGAGACCAGAATCTTCAAAATGTGGCAGAGGCAATTGCTAATTCACCGATACTGACTGAAAACGATTTGGTGAATCTGGAAGATAAGAAAATATTTTTTGAGTATCTTGATACATTAAAAGATACCTTGGATGATATTGATGTTATTTCCGTGGTATGTAAAGACGGCATTCGTATGTACCATTCGAATCATACTTTGATTGGGACAAAGTATGATGGTAATATGCCCGATTTTGAAAGCAATGCGGATGGTTATTATGCCGTGGACGAAAATGGACCTTCGGGAAGTCAACGTCGTTCCTACGCTGCTATCTATAACGAGGATGGTGAATATGTCGGTGTTGTTATGGCAATTATGCTGATGGAGAACATCAAAAGCGAAACGGCACAGATGCTCTTTATTTTCTTTATGCTCACTGTTGTTGCTATTTTAATTGAATTGATTCTTGCCAGCGAACTTTCTGATAAAGTAAAAAGGAGTCTTATGGGTTATGAACCAGATGTGTTTACGACCATGTATAAAATGCGTGATAATATCCTTGAAACTTTAGCAGAAGGAATTCTCGCATTTGATGCAAATGGTGTCATACAGTTTGCCAATGAATCTGCGGTTCGTATGCTTTGTGACAATCCCGGGAGAAAGCTTGTCGGACAAAATGTAGAAATGCTTGGAGATGAAATTCTTTCACATACTGTTAAATGCGGCGACAGAGAACGTAATGTCAATCTTGCTAAGGCAGATATTATTCTTGACCGTGTACCTATAAAGGAAGGTGGAGATACGGTTGGGGCTGTTACTATCCTTCATAATCGTGCAGAATATACAAAACTGATGGAGGAACTTTCCGGAACACGTTATCTCGTTGATTCTATGAGAGCTAATAATCACGATTTTACTAATAAACTGCATGTAATCCTTGGGCTGATACAAATGGAGATGTATGATGAAGCAAGTTCTTATATTCAAAATATCACGATGGTACAGAGAGAGAATATCAGCAAAGTTATGAAGGCTGTCGGTGAACCTGCAGTTGCAGCACTTCTGATAGGTAAGATTGCAAGAGCCTCAGAACTTAATGTGAAATTTGTACTGCGTGAAGGATGCTGTTATTCTCCGGCAGATATAAACCTGCCTTCGGAAATGCTGATAACAGTTATCGGCAATTTGCTTGATAATGCGTTTGATGCTATGAACCAAAGTAATGATTATAAGCAACATAAGGAATTGTTGTTTGGGATTTATTCAAAACCGAAAGCTGTACTGATTACCGTTGACGATACTGGAAGCGGTATTAAATCGGAAGATATGGAAATTATTTTTGAAAAAGGATATTCTACCAAAGGAGAAGGCAGAGGCACTGGTTTATATCAGGTAAAATCAATGGTTGAAAATCTAGGTGGTAAAATTACGGTAGAGTCGCAGGAAGGAGTAGGAACTTCTTTTACGATAAGTTTTACGAAGGAGAGTGCAAATGTATAAGGTTTTAATTATTGAAGACGATCCGATGGTCGCGATGATAAACGAGCAATATATAAAAAGGAATAAGAATTTTGAAGTTGTTGGTCAATATAATGACGGCAGGAGTGCACTTGCTTTTTTGGAAAACAATGACGTGGATCTTTTGATCCTTGATGTGTATATGCCTAAAATGGACGGATTTGAAACGCTCAGAAGAATTCGCAACAAACAAATTACAGTAGATGCCATTATGGTTACGGCTGCGAATGATAGGGAATCATTAGAAGAGGCTCTGCATCTTGGAATTGTAGACTATCTTGTGAAACCATTTACTTTTGACCGATTTCAAATGGCACTTGAAAAATATATTGCACAAAGCAATGCACTTAAAGATATAGACACACTTAGTCAGACAAGCATTGACCATATTATTGATAATTCTAGAAAGAAAAGTGAGGGACTTTTTCCAAAAGGTATTCAGGAAAAAACATTGTTGTTGATTATGGAACACATGAAAAGTAATAGAAATGTGTGGTTTACCGGTGATGAAATTGGAGAACAGGTGGGACTTACAGGTGTTACGGTAAGAAGATATATGAATTATCTTGCAGAGTCAGGCAGAGTGATTGGTGAAATAAATTATGAGACCGGTGGAAGACCTTGTATGCGGTATAAGGTAGAATGAATAATTCAATAAAGCAAAGAACTCTAAAAATTAAAAACCCCTTTACCAGATAAAATACGGTAAAGGGGTTTTTATAAGAAAGGAATCGTTTATTAATTATTCATCATATAGTGAATAATTTTACCTGTATCTGAGAAATTATGCGTAACAAGTTCTACTTTAGGAATAACACCTCCCAAAACTAGTTTTGAAAAAGATGCATATTGGCTTAGTTTTGATTTTAAATTGTATATATCTCCGTTTTCTGTAACAAGTTCTACTTTTTCTTCACATTGATCAATTACTCCGAAAAATTTGTCTAAATCTGTAATGTTCATAACTTTCATATTCATAAATCTGTCTCCTTTCGGTACATTATAAATTGTTTTGGTTAAGAGATTTATTCTTAACACTTATTTTCAAAGGAAAATTTGTTTTCCTTTCTGAACTAAATTATATGCGTGTTTTTTTGAAACGTCCATAAATATAATTAGACAAAACATATACAAAATAATACTGTTATTTATAAAAATAGTATATTGATATATATACTTTTTTGTATCATGAAAAAAGTATATATTTTTTAAGTCAGATTTTGGCTACTTATAATATCATAATATCAAAGTGTATAATATTTTTGAAAAATATAAGAATACCTATAAAATAAAGTATTTATAAGAAATAAAGTCAATTAATAATTAGCATAATAATAGCATTATTTTGTGTATGTTTTGTCTAATGTATGATATGTATTTTTTTGATTTCTTTAATTATAATGAAAATATAGAAAAATGAACGAAAATGGAGTGGTTAATAATTGGGAAAGGGGTAATGGAAAATGAGTTATGTAGAATATATGAATGCAGTGCGTCTTGGAAAAAAAGAATATCAACATGCAATTCTGAAAGAAAAGTCACCATTTTTACCCGTTTTAGATGAAATGATAAAAGATGTGGATATTGTTTCAGAAGTAAATTTGGGTATTATGACAATTCCATTAGATAATATTGTAGGTACCAAAACTGCTGGCAGGACGCAGGCATTCGCAAGTAATTTCATGCCATTGATGAATGAAAAAAGTGAATTCTGTGTCAAGTGGTGCAATGTATATGATTACCAGATGGAAAAAGGAATTGATGAACCTGTTATTGTATATGAATACATGAACCGTTTTTATGTGCAAGAAGGAAACAAACGAGTCAGTGTATTAAAGTATTTAAAAGCATACGGTATTGTTGCTCGTGTAATCCGGCTGATTCCTAAAAAAAATGATAATCCTGAGGTTCAAATATATTATGAATTTTTGGATTTTTATAAAGCAACCGCCAGCTATAATGTAAGATTTGAAAAAGAAGGTAAATATGAGCGCCTGTTAAAAGCAATAAATGTTTCGCCAGATAATCCATTAGATAAAGAAGAACAAAAAGAATTTCGTCAGACATATGAAATCTTTGAAGTGGTATTTAAGAAGTTTTATATTGATGGAATGAATTTATCTGTTGCAGATGCATTTTTGAAATATGTGGAGTTATTTGGATATGATACAGTAAAAAAGCGGAATGAGAGTCAGATAAAGGCAGATTTTAAAAATTTGAAAAATGAGTTACTTTTATCCGCAAAAGGAAGCCAGATCGAGCTTGTGACACAACCAAAAGAAGAATTGCATACGGGAGAAAAACTCTTAAACTGGTTATGGTCGGTTTCAAAGATAGAGCCGGAAATGCTGAAAATAGCGTTTATTTATCCAAAGACAAGTGAAACATCAAGATGGACTTACGGACATGAGCTGGGCAGAATTTATTTGGAAGAAAGTTTCCATGGAAAATTAAAAACGGTTGTTTATGATCATGCAGATAGTGAAGAGGAAGTTTGTAATTGTATAAAACAGGCAATTAATGATCGTTGTAATGTAATTTTTGCAGTTGGTCCTCAAATGGCTGTACAATGTGTTAAAACAGCGGTTCAGCATCCGGAAGTAAAAATTTTTAATTGTTCTATTAATATGTCTTACTCATCTATTTGCAATTACTATCCACGTACCTTTGAAGCAAAGTTTTTAATGGGTGCACTTGCGGCAGCTATGAGTGAAACAGATAAAATTGGTTATATGGCAGATTATCCTATCTATGGAATGGTAGCCAATATTAATGCTTTTGCTTTGGGAGCTTCCATGGTAAATCCGCGTATAAAGGTTTACTTAAACTGGTCCGGGCTGACAGATAAACCGGAAGATATTGAATGGGATAAGGATATAGAGATTATCTCAGGTGTGGATATGATTGTGCCGGAAAAAGCATCCAGAGAATATGGACTTTATCGTTTAGAGAATGGAAGAATTGAAAATCTTGCAATGGTGTTTTGTAACTGGGGTAAATTTTATGAAAAAATGATAAAACAAATCTGTTTCGGTTCTCCGGAAATAAGGAATATGAAAAAAGAGAAAGCCAGCAATTTTTGGTGGGGAATGTCAGAAGATGTAATGGATATTATTTATTCGGATAACATTCCTAATGCATCCCATCGGTTGCTTGATTTATTAAGCAATTCTATCTGTAATGGAACACTTCATCCTTTTGAAGGTAAAATTTATGCACAAAATGACAGACTGGTCAGTGAAGATATTTATAAGCTACCATTAATGGAAATTATTCAAATGAATTGGCTGTTAAATAATATTATAGGTGAAATACCACCAATAGAAGCTTTTAAGAAGGACGCACAGTCGCTGCTTCGTTTTCAGGGTGTGAAATCCATGAATAAAATGTATTCAAAACAGATTGATGAAAAATTATCAAAGATGTGTTCATGAGGTATAATACTATAAAAATGTCAAATGCAATTAATTAACTAGAAGCATTTTCTATATCAAATTGGTATAGAAAATGCTTTTTTGTGTCAAAGAGCTAATTTCTGTACGTGCACTGCGATAAATGGAATATAAAATGATAATAATAGACAATTCTTGCAAAAATATATCGTTTTGTGCATATTTTGTCTAATCTATGATATGTATTTTTTTAGAAAAATTTTATATAATGGACTTAACAAAAAGAACAAAATAAAAAAAGGAGAACATTATGGCAGAGAAAAAGTATTTAAAGTGGTACAACATGGTTGGCTACGGATCGGGTGACATTGCAGGTAATGTAGTTTATGCATTTTTGACATCATTTGTAATGATTTATTTAACAAATACCATTGGCCTAGATGCTGGTATTGTAGGTACATTGATTGCTGTATCAAAATTGTTTGATGGAGTAACAGATGTATTTTTTGGAAACATGATTGACAGAACTAAGAGCAAAATGGGTAAAGCAAGACCTTGGATGTTTTATGGATTCTTTGGATGCGCAGTAACATTATTTGCAGTTTTTGCTATTCCTACAGATATGGGACAGTTTGCACAGTATGCATGGTTTTTTATTGCATACACATTATTAAATGCAGTGTTTTATACAGCCAATAATATTGCATATTCGGCTTTAACATCACTTGTAACAAAAAACAGTAGTGAACGTGTAAAGATGGGGTCTTTCCGTTTTATCTTTGCATTTAGTACAAGTTTGTTTATTCAGACTGTTACAGTTAGTGCGGTTGAGGCATTGGGAAATGATGCAAATGCCTGGAGAACAGTAGCATTTATTTATTGTATTCTTGGTATCATTACTAATACACTTTCCGTATTTTCGGTAAAAGAACTTTCAGAAGAAGAATTAAACGAAACAGACGAAGATGATACACCAAAGGATGACAATTTGACATTAGCACAGTCTGCAAAGTTGTTATTTACTAATAAATATTATGTAATGATTAGCGGTGTTTATATCTTACAGCAGTTATATGGTGCAATGTTAGGTGTAGGTATTTACTTTATGACTTATGTATTAGGTAATAAAGAGTTGTTTGGTGTGTTCTCTTGGGCAGTCAATATTCCACTCATTATTGCTTTGGTATTCACACCAAATTTAGTTGCTAAGTGGAATGGTATGTATAAATTAAATAAATACAGCTACATGATTGCAACGGCAGGGCGTCTCTTAGTTGTAGCAGCAGGTTATATGGGAAGCGTTCCATTGATGCTCTTATTTACAGCAATTGCAGCATTTGGACAAGGACCATGGCAGGGTGATATGAATGCAGTAATTGCTTCCTGCTCAGAATATACATATCTTACAAAAGGAAAACGAATTGATGGTTCTATGTACTCTTGTACTTCATTAGGTGTAAAAATTGGTGGCGGTATAGGAACAGCACTTTCTGGTTGGATGCTTTCCTTAAGCGGATTTGTAAACGGAGATGCATCTGTACAGCCTGACAGTTGCATTAATATGATGTATTTCATGTATTTGTGGCTTCCATTTATACTTGATTTAATCATTACAGTGATTCTCTCATTCATGAATGTAGAAGAATCAAACAAAGAATTAAAAGCAAATAGAAAAGATGATAGCATTTAAAGTTTTAAAACTTTAGTGTCTACATAGAAAGTGAGGAGAATATGAAAGCAGATATTAAATGGTTAGATAATCCGGAAGTGTTTCGGATGAATCAATTAGAAGCACACAGTGATCATAATTATTATGTAAGATATGAAGACTTATTAGAAAATGAAAATCATCTTACTCAATCATTAAACGGAATGTGGAAATTCTGTTTCAGTAAAAATGCGAAAGTAAGACCGGTAGATTTTTATAAGCAGGATTGCAAAGTAGATACATGGGATGAAATTATGGTACCGGGTCATATTGAATTAGCAGGTTATGATAAGATTCGTTATATTAACACAATGTATCCTTGGGAAGGGCATGATTATAGAAGAGGAGCTTATAGTCTTGCGAGTGCCGGAGATGGTGCAGGAATGTTCAGTGAAGCTGATTATAATCCGGTAGGTTCTTATGTAAAGACATTTGATTTAGATGAAAATCTGTTGGGAAAACGAATCAGCATTTGTTTTGAAGGTGTAGAACAGGCAATGTATGTATGGCTGAATGGAGAATTTATAGGTTATGCAGAAGACAGTTTTACTCCATCAGAATTTGATTTAACACCGTATATCAAAGAAACAGGAAATGTACTGGCTGTTGAAGTACATAAAATGAGCAGTGCCGCATTTTTAGAGGATCAGGATTTCTTCCGCTTCTTTGGTATTTTTAGAAATGTATTATTAAAAGCAAAACCGGATGTTCATGTGGAAGATTTATGGCTTCAGCCTATTTTAAATGCGGATAATAAGAGTGGAAAATTTATTGCAGATATAAAAATATCATCCCTTTGGAATGAAAAATTTAATGTAAATGTTATTTTAAAGGATGAAGATGGAAAAGTGGTTTTAGAGAAATCTGCTGAAATAAAATGCCAGGATGAAAAAGTAATTGCAAAGGTTGAAGCAGATATTGAAGAGGTAACTGTCTGGGATAATTATGTACCATATCTTTACAGTGCCTATGTAGAAGTGATAAGTGAAGATGGAGAATTATTAGAAGTAGTACCTTACGAGGTTGGATTCCGAAGAATAGAGATTATTGACAAAGTAATATACTTAAATGGCAAACGTTTGTTAATTTTAGGTGTAAACCGTCATGAATGGAATCCAAAAACAGGAAGATGCATTGGTATGGAAGAAATGCAATCTGATATGGAATGTATTTTGAAGAATAATATTAACGCTGTCAGAACCTGTCATTATCCGGATCAGATTCCATGGTATTATATGTGTGATAAAAACGGAATTTATCTGATGTCAGAGACAAACTTAGAGAGTCATGGTTCTTTCCAGAAATTAGGGGCAATTGAACCATCCTGCAATGTTCCGGGATCCATTCCACAGTGGAGAGAGGCAGTTGTTGACAGAGCAAGAACTAATTTTGAGACATTTAAAAATCATACTTCTATTTTGTTCTGGTCATTAGGCAACGAATCCTATGCAGGAGACGATATTGAAGCAATGAATGTTTACTTTAAAGAGCGAAACGATGGACGTCTGGTGCATTACGAGGGATCTTTTTATAACAGAGCATATGAAGACACGATTTCTGATGTAGAAAGTCGTATGTATGCAAAACCATATGAAATAGAGGAGTATTTAAGTAACAATCCTAAGAAACCACATATTTTATGCGAGTTTATGCATGATATGGGAAACTCTATAGGGGGACTGGGAACGTACATGAACCTGATTGATAAGTATGAAATGTATCAGGGTGGATTCATATGGGATTTTATTGACCAGGCAATTTATGTGGAAGATAAGATAACAGGGAAACAGGTGCTTCGTTACGGCGGCGATTTTGATGACAGACCGTCAGATTATGAATTTGCAGCAAATGGTATTGTATTTGCAGATAGAAAAGAAAAACCGGCAATGCAGGAAGTGAGGTATTATTATGGATTATACAAATAATGGATTACTTAGAGTTGTGTATGGAGATTATACACTTGGTGTTCATGGAAATGGATTTGATTATATTTTTTCTTATGCACAGGGCGGTTTGGAGTCTCTTGTGAAGGATGGATATGAATGGTTATATCGTTGTCCAAAGCCGACTTTTTGGAGAGCTTTAACGGATAACGACAGGGGAAGCCAGTTTCAGCTAAAAAGCGGAACCTGGATGAGTGCTGATATGTTTATAGGATGTAAAGATATCGAGGTAATTATGGATGGTGTTTCACAGGGAAAACCTTGTGCACCCGATAATAACCGATATGGAGGTAACGTTTATGCAAAAGAGATGAAGATTATTTTTGTATATGAAACGATTACAAATCCAAAAACAGAGGTAAAGGTAACATACACTGTCAATGAATGCGGAAAGATAAAAGTAGAGGTACATTATTTTGGCGTGAAAGGACTTCCGGAACTTCCTGCTTTCGGGATGAGATTTATTATGCCGACATTAGCTGACAAATACGTATATGACGGATTGTCGGGAGAAACTTATCCCGACCGTAAAGCAGGTGCTTTAAGAGGTATCTATACGGTGGATGATTTGGCACTTACACCATATTTGGTTCCACAGGAATGTGGAATGAGAATGGACACAAATAGTGTTACAATTTACAGACATGAGAGCTTGGATAACAGCAGAAAAGACGATGTTCAGCAAAGCTTAACATTTGAAAAGGATGAAAAAGAATTTGCATTTTCGTGTCTGCCATATACTGCGATAGAAATTGAAAGTGCGACACATCATGAAGAATTGCCTCCGGCAAGAAGAACGGTTCTTTGTGTATATGGAGCAGTTCGTGGTGTAGGTGGAATTGACAGCTGGGGCAGTGATGTGGAAGAGGCATATCACATCAGTGCAGAAGAAGATATTTCATATTCATTTGTTATTAACTAAGAAAGAACGGAAAATAATGAATATAAGACGTGTTCTGGAATTATAAAGCAGCCAATATATTAGCTTGTGCAATTATCTAAGGAAAAGATATTCGGAGTATTACAGCTATTAGTAAGCATACTGATTGGGTAGAAGAGTGGCAGAATAACTATGTTATATGTTCGGGTGTATTTAAGCGTTTTATATCAGTAATTATATTGAAAGAAGTTAATGTGGAAATCCTTGATATTTGTAAAAAATTATCAGTTATTTTTAACAGAGAAGAGGAGTTAATAGGATGTTTTTAATGTATGAAAACAAAACTAGCAATATTGTAGTTGAGTGGAAAAAACCTACCCATTTTCCACCTCATCTACATGAGGCTATTGAGATGGTTTATGTTACAAGAGGTACATTAGAATTAGGAGTAGGATCAGAACTATATCATATGGAAAAGGGGGATTTTGGAATCGTATTTCCAAATATGATACACCATTATCAGGTATTTGGTGCTTGTGAAAGTAAAGCATTATATATATTAGTGCCACCGCAGATTATACCAAGTTATATGGAAGAAATGCAAAAGTATTGTCCAAAGAATCCTGTTATCAGTAAAGAATATCTTCATACGGATATAGTAAAGGCAGTTAAGACATTAATAGATGTAGAAAAGGATAATAATCGATTAATACAAGCGTATGTACAGATAATTTTTGCACATGTCTTTTCAAGATTAGAAATGATAGAAAAAGAGGTAATCAGAGGGGAAGATATAGTTTATAGGATCGTAGAATATGTTGCCATGAATTTTCGAGGGAAAATCACATTGGATAAAATGGCATATGATTTTGGGATAAGTAAATATGTGTTGTCTCGATTGATTTCTAAAACGTTTCATTGTAATTTTGTGTCCTATGTGAATGGAATACGTTTGAATTATGCGCTATCTTTGTTGGATGGTACAAATGAATCAATAACGAATATATGCTATAATTGCGGATTTGATAGTCAGAGAACTTTTAATCGTGTGTTTAAAGAGCGTTATAGAATGACGCCTAGGGAATATAGAAGTAAGGGATATGAAAAATAGAGAAACGGACAATAGATACCATATCCGGTTTCTATAAATCCATGTATGCTAGTGAATCAGTGGGAAAGTCTGAACAAGAAAGGTTATATTTACGTATTTTGATGATTACTGATTATATAAGTGGTATGACAGATAATTATGCAAAGAGACTTTATCAAGAACTTTTTGTATAAATCATAAAAACTAAACACATATAATTTGGATACAATATGGGAAATAAAGTGGAGAATTTATAAAGTGAGTAAACGTGAAATAATAAACGAAATTGGAATTTTAACAATTGCGGTGGCAATTATAGCGGCTGCGGTGTTTTTCTTTTTAGTGCCAAGTCATGCAGCAGTCAGTAGCATTTCAGGATTAGCAATTGTACTATCAAATTTTGTGACGTTCACAGTGTCTGAAATTACATTTATTTTGAATATCGGATTATTGCTTGTGGGATTTATTTTGTGTGGGAAAGAGTTTGGTGTAAAGACAGTATATACATCAATTATGCTTCCAGCATTTATGAAACTATTCGAAATTATTTGGCCAAATAATCAATCTATGACAGGCGATGCTACATTGGACGTAGTGGCATATGTATTTGTAGTAAGTGTTGGATTGAGTATTTTATTTAATAGAAATGCTTCTTCTGGTGGTCTCGATATTGTTGCTAAGATTATGAATAAGTTTTTTCATATTGAAATTGGAAAGGCCATGTCATTGGCAGGAATGTGTGTCGCATTGTCGTCTGCTTTTGTTTATGATAAAAAGACAGTAGTGCTAAGTGTGTTAGGGACTTATATCAATGGTTTGATTTTGGATTATTTTATTTTCGGACAGATTGAAAAGAAACGTGTCTGTATTCTTACAAAGCGTACAGAGGAGGTACGTCAGTTTATTTTATATGAATTACATAGTGGAGCGACGATTTATAATGCATATGGTGCATACAATATGGAACAACGTACAGAACTAATTGTAATTGTAGATAAAAACGAGTATCAGAGATTAATGAAGTATATGGCAGAGATTGATCCAGATGCATTTATGACAGTATATACAGTGAAAGAAATTCAGTATAAACCCAAGAGATAAAAGAGGTATTACTATATATACAGTAAAAATATCATTGTACCAGAAGCTTTTAGAGAAATAACTAAAACAGAAAAAATTACCAAAGTATGGAACAATTATTATTCGACTTTGGTAATTTTTTTATAGGAGAATCATTTCAGCTAAGAATCGATACTCCTTTTTATATTATTTTGTTTTATTCAGTTTTCGTTAGTGTACGAGGACACAAATGAGCACTTAAGTGCAATGCCTAAAAGTGTTGCCCAAGTTTGAAATAGTCTGCGAAAAGCGGCAATGCATTGTTGAATAATTGTTTTATAAAGTTCATCATATTTAGTACCTCCTTATTGCTTTTCATGAGATGAGTATAATCCAAATAGAAGGAAAATACTTGTCAAATCGAAAGAAGAAGTGGACAAATGTTGCATGAACCTATATTAGTTTTTCTTTATATTTTTTCTATATTCAGAAGGAGATAACCCTTTTTGTTTCTTAAAAATTCGGCTAAAATACAACGGATTTTCATAACCAATAATACGAGAAATTTCTGTTAAGTTATATTCAGTATTTTCCAATAAATTTTCAGCATTTGTAATTCGAATAGACAGTATGTAATTCATTGGAGTCTGACCAGTATATTGTTTAAAATTGCGAATAAACCAGCTGGTACTCATGTGAATGGTAGAAGCAAATTTTTCAATATTAATATCATCATTATAATGCTTATTAAAATATAACATAGCTTTATCCATTTCTTCCGCAAGTATGCTGTTTTCAATTTTCGAGTCTGAATTTAGCTGGCGGTATAGCATAATAAATATCTGTCTTAAATGCATTTCTAACAATTCAGGATAATGTTCTTTACATAATTGCAATTCTTGAATCATAATTCGAAAATGATTTTGATATTCCAGACTAGATCCACAATGGAAAATTTTTAGGTCGTCAGAAATACCATAAGAATGGAGAATATTCTTGACATTTCCACCTGTAAAATGAACCCAATAAACTTCAGGCTGCTCCTGTAAATAATATTCATATTTTTGAGATTCTTTTGGACGATATAGAACCATGTGACCTGCTGTTATAATTTCTTCTTTATCACCAAAATGAAAATGTGCTTTACCAGAGGCAACATAAATTAATTGGTAATCAAGCCGTCCTCTTGGTCTTAAAGTAGGAAGTTTTTCGATGGTATGTAAACGATAGGATCCGCAGCTTGTTACAATAAGAGGTTTACTTTTGTCTTTGATAGCAATTTTAGAATTATTAAGGTAAGCAGAATTAATATACATAGTCGGTCTCCTAATATTTGAAAAGTAAATGTACGAAATGAAATCTAAAA
The DNA here is from genome assembly GCA_017549185.1 of Roseburia sp. Classification (GTDB taxonomy): domain Bacteria; phylum Bacillota; class Clostridia; order Lachnospirales; family Lachnospiraceae; genus Roseburia. Next base: position 18,326 of record JAFYVJ010000025.1, read on the forward strand.
AGTTCTACATTATTTTATATTATATCATTTGGTATATGTTTTGTCTAACGTGTGATATGTAGTTTTTTGCTGGTTTTCTAATATATTGTAAAGGTGCCAAAGAAGAAATAGTAGGGCCGTTATTGGCAAGAAGATGCAGAGCTTGTAGTAATTTATGATTACTGATTTTATATTTCACGTCTAAAACGCGACATTTCACACCCACACATCACGAATTTATTGCCGAAGCACGATATAATAAAAGCATGTATGTGTATATATTTAAAAATCATGGAAAGGCAGGCAGTCATTATGAAGATAGCAGTCTGTGACGATGACAGAACCACAAGGGAGCAGATTACTGCTTTAATAAGGGAACAGACACCGGATGCAGAGGTTATTACCTTTGAAACCGGAGAAGATATGATAACATCACAGGAGAGTTTTGCGATTTCTTTTCTCGATGTGCAGATGCGGACGGTATCAGGAATTGATGTTGCAAAATATATAAGAGAAGAGCAGGAAAAAAGAGGCAGAGAAAAGAGTATTATCATATTTGTGACGGGGTATCGGGAGTATATGGAAGATGCTTTTGACGTGAATGCCTTTCATTATCTGTTAAAGCCGATTGATGAAAGGAAGTTCCAAAAGGTTTTTAATCGTGCCTTAAAGGATGTATCGACAAGGAGAGAACGGAAAAAACGATCTGTGATTGTAAAAAGTAATGGGATGCAGAAAAAGATTTTGCTAAAAGATATTTATTACATTGAGAGTAATAACAAAAAAGTAGTTTTTCATACAAAGGATGGAACGATAGATGCTTATGGAAGAATGGAAGATTGGGAAAGTGAGTTGGGAGAATCTTTTTATCGTTGTCACAGAGGGTATCTTGTAAATTTAGAGAAAATAACTGCGTACAATGTGGATACGATAGCTGTTAGTAATGGGGAATCCCTCATTCTTGCACGGAAGAAGTATGCGGATTTCATAAAGGCATATATGCGATATGCAAAGGACGGAGGAGTGGTAAATGTTTAGTTTACTATCCATATTGATTCATATAATTAATAGTATTTTCAGCGGTATATATACAAGTCAATTTCTCAAAGAAAAATACAATCGAAAGATAATCATTATCTTTTGGACAATCGTTTATTTTGTAGTACAGGTGCTTATCTTTGATATCATACACAGCCAATATTCATTTAATAATATGACCGGGGCGATTATTAATATATTATTGCTTATCGGCATGCAATTGCTATTCTTTTGTAGGGATGCGTCAAGTCAACTATTTGTATGCTTTAGCTTTGCAGCAGGAAAAGAAATCGTAAAGTATGTTGTGAGCGTATTAAATGTTGTGTTGGGTGCTTTATTAGGAAATTGGGTAGAAGCATTCGTAATGCAGGGTAAGATTGTTACCAATAGTCAGGTAGTAGTAATAAGCAATATGATGGTATATGCGCTGTCATTTGCAAGTGCAATTTTCTATGCCTTAATTTTGGGAATTTATCTGCTATTAATTCACAAGAATTATGTAAGAAAAGAGTATCCGCTGCGGGTACAAGAAAATGTGTTTTTGATTTTACCAAGTATTGTTGCAATCTGTATTTCTATAACACTGAAAATGCTAATCGTTATAGTAGAAAATGGAATGACAACGCTTGTTTATGATAGTGTTCCGGAAACCTTATTTTGGATTCCGGTGATATGTGTTCTGTTGCTAGGAGCAGTGATAGCGAATGTCATACTGTTTCAAAATGTAGTACAGTATCACGAAGAAAATAGGAAACGTACCTTACTAGAAAATCAAGTGTTGCAGATGCAAAAAGAGGTACAGGAGATACAGGATATCTACACAGATATGCGTGGATTGCGCCATGATTTAAGAGGGCATATCAACAACATCATGCAGTATGTGAAGAAATATAATAATGCCGATGAAGAAGAACTTAATGGATATATTAGAAATATGGAGAAAACAGTAAGTCGGTTGGACTTTGGTTATCAAAGTGGAAATCCAATTACAGATATCATTCTTCAACAAAAGAAGCTGGATGCAGAAAGAGTAGGCGTAGCGTTTTCGGTTGATTTTCATTATCCGAAAAAACTTAAGATAGATGTGTATGATGTTGGAGTTATTTTGAATAATGCATTGGAAAATGCAATCGAAGCGGCATCCTTGCTGGAAACGGACAAGTATGTATCATTGCAATCCTATGTGAAAGGCAACCTTTTCTTTATAGAAGTTGAAAATAATTTTACTGGAGAGCTTACAGTGAATAAGGAAAGTTGTCTTCCGGAGAGCAGAAAAGTAAATAAGAAATATCACGGTATGGGACTTATTAATATACAAAGATGTGCGAGAAAATACAGAGGTGACATGGATATTGTCATTGCTACTTCAGAGCAGGGACAGCAGATATTTAATCTTACAGTGATGTTAAATGGAAAACATGTTGGAGCATAAATCGGTTAGTTTTTTCCGGTAATAGGAAATTGTTCCGAAAGGATGCGCACTCTTTTACACCGAAAAAGAAGTAGTTCACTCCTTTGTTATGGAGTTTGCAAAACAAAATTCCGATAATAAAAATAGAGGTAATTTCTGAAAGGTTAGGTGATAATTATGTCTATGATAATAGGAAATAATATGGGAATTAACAGCAGTTTTAATAATATACGTAAAGCTGGCGGATATAAAAGTGTGGGGGAGTTTTCTAAGTACTTAATAGGAAAATATAGTTGCCTGACTCCGGGGAAGAATGTAGCAGTATCTGTTACACCGGGAATGTTAAGGAAAGCGGTGAGTGATGAGAAAACAGGAAAATGGTTAGAAAGAGAGTTAGCAAAAGCTCCTGACTATATAAAGCAGGCACAACAGTCTGCGAGTGCTCATGGAGCGAGATTAACATTTGCTTCCATCGAATTTGGTGAGGAGTATACAACGATGTGTACTTGCACGGTTACAGATACACCGGGGAAGGATGAGGATATTGATAAGTGGTTGGAGAAAATGGAGGAAAGTAAAGAAGAACAAAAGGCAGCTAAGAAGAAGGCAGATAAAAAAGCTGCGAATAAAAAACTAAGAGAGCAGAGAATCGAGCATGCAAGCACTTTTAAAGGTCCGGATTTGAAGAGCGTTACAGAGAGTTTTATGAAAGAGATGGCGATAAGCAATTCCACAAGAAGTATGGTGTCTGGATTTGATATGAAAGCATAGGAGAGCGAGATGGAAAGAAGAAATTGGCTGTTTTTAATGCTATTTTTTCCATATTTCAATAGTTTTTAGTAATTTTTCTTTGGCTTCCATATCTAAGGATAGTATGGCTTGATACAGTTCTCGGTCAAGGGCGGTTTCGGCATATTCCGGTTCTAATTCGCCTACAAGTGAGTCAAGAGAACAGCCAACGAGGCGTGCATAATAGGTTAATATGCGAAGAGACATGGCAGTGCGATTGTTTTCTACATTGCTGATGTAGCCAGGAGTAACACCGAGGGCTTCAGCCACCTGATTCTGGGTTAAATTGTTTTGTATTCTTAAATTTTTAACTAATGTACCGTAATTTTCGTTTTCCATTCTAAATGCTCCTGAAATATATTTATAATAGTAAAAGTATACAATAAATATTACTTGAAATAAAGATATTAATAATATAAAATATATACAAGTAGCATACTTGTAGAAATTACTGAATTGGTGTAAGTATTGCAGATACAAATTAAAGTGGGATATACAAAGGGAAAATTATGAGTGAACTAATGAGAATAGACGAAGAATATAGAAGTTGGATACAAGAACTTGGAAAGAGATATAGGGAAAGTCAGATTAAAGCTTCTATTTACGTGAATAGTGAGATGTTAATTTTTTATTGGTCGATAGGTAAAGATATCACAGATAAGCGAACTAACAGTAAGTGGGGAAATAAATTCTTTCAAAATATGAGTATGGATTTGAGAGACATGATTCCAAATGTAAAAAGTTTCTCACCAACAAATTTGCGTTATATGGTGCGATTTTATGAAGTTTTTAAAGATATTGAGACCTTTCCCCAACTTGGGGAAAGATTTAATGTAACGTATAATAAAGTCTTTATGATTCCATGGGGGCATATTAAGTTATTGATAGATAAGTGTCATGATAATCGGGAAAAGTTCAACTTTTACATTGATAAAATTCTTGAAAACAATTGGTCAAGAGCCATGTTATTAAATTTTTTGGGAACGGATCTGTTTGAACGCCAAGGGCGTGCAGTTACTAATTTCCAGTTTACATTACCCGAAGATACAGGTGACTTGGCTCAGGAAATAACAAAAGATCCTTACAATTTCGATTTTATAGCAATTCATCAAGGTTATAAAGAAAAAGAGTTAAAAGATGCCTTGATGGATAATGTACAAAAATTTTTGATGGAACTCGGAACAAGATTTGCATTTGTGGGAAGGGAATATCGGTTGCAAATTGGAAATAGCGAACAATATATTGACATGTTATTTTATAATATACAACGTCACTGTTATGTAGTTGTTGAGGTGAAAGTTGTAGAGTTTGAACCGGGATTTATTTCACAAACTGCTACTTATGTTTCAGCCGTAAATCATATGCTGAAAGGAGATGCTGATACACAAACAATCGGTCTTCTCATATGTAGAACAAAGGATAATATATTGGCAAAATATGCTGTTGATACATCCGCAGAGCCGATTGGAATATCTGAATATGAATTAAATGACTTGATGCCAAAGGAGTTTAAGGGTTCGTTGCCTACAATAGAAGAATTAGAACGTGGTTTAGGTGGTGTAAATAATGAGTAATCTTACGTCAAAAAATGAAGGCAGTCAGCGGACGTCCTTTTGTTAAGTGTTTAATATATGGAATGAAAAAGAAGAAGAGGCACATATTGATCTTTCGGTATAAGGTCAGAAGAGATAGTATTTTCGTCCGGCGAGGAATGGTAGATGCTTAATAAATGTAGAAATATACTAGGAGGATGTAGTTGTTTATGGGTAAGCATGCAAGCGCGACGACAATTATAGGAGGAGCAGATGGACCGACATCGGTATTTGTCATTAAGAAAAATCCTAAATTGACGTTGCGGCAAAAGATGGAGAAGTTAAAATATAAAATAAAAAGAACTTATGTAGAAAGAACATTGAGAACGGAAAGTCATACATTGGATGAAGTAATTGAATATATTGTAAATGTACATGGCTTGGTTGAAGTTAAGAATGATGAAGTATGTCAAGAGTATAAGGAGATGCGAGCATCTTTTATAATGCAATATGCACCGGAATTGTTGGGTGAATATGCCACAATGCCTCAATTAAAGAGTGAATCGCAAGAAGATATACTGGCTCATATCAAGCAATTCGAAGAAAGGCAGCAAAGGGCAATGGAAATCCCCACTGCAGAATTCGATATAGATTTTCATAAGTTCCAACTATCCTTTGAAGATATAAATGATAATTTGAATATCACAATAGAAAAACGGTTTGCTTATATCGGCGGAGGGGCTTCGGGAGATAAAAAACTAATGAAAAGATTCCAGCGTATTTATAAAGATGTATATAGATATTATGGCGTAACAAAGGAAGATATAGAGAAAAAATCAAAGAGATATGAAGATGTGGTTCGGGCGTTGACACACTGAGGGAGAACGATAGGTTTTAAAACTGCGGTAAAATTCTGATGATGAATTTACCGCAGTTTTTTGAGTTTTAATAGAAAACAGCTGTTGACTTTGTTTTATTTCAAAACAGAAAAAGGGCGTTTCACGACATGCCTGTTTAATAGGAAGTTTTATTATCCGAAATAGGAAGTAACAGAGAAAAGGATTTCTACCCAATAAATCAAGGAGAATTGAATATGAAAATAAATGGAACAAGCTCAGCAATGTCACAGGTGCGGATTCAAGGAAGCGTTGCAACTCGGATGAATGGTGAGGCGAGTATACTAGCGTCTGAAATTAAGCTGGACGAAGCACGTGGTAGTAACGTAGAAGCAAAGAAAGAGGAACTTGCAGAACTTCAGGAAAAAGTAGTTGCAGTGGAAGCAGCACAGATGAATACGTTAGCTAATGCGAGTAAGGAACTGAAGGAGGCTATGCAGGCAGAACAGCAGACTGAAAAAACGGATAAGGATACAAAGACAGATAAGAAAGATCCTGTTTCGAATGAAAAACAAAATGAAAATGTGGCCGAAAAGGTTCATATTGAGGAAACAGAAACACAAGACATATCAGAACAGGAGACAGCTACATATATGCACGTTGATATTCGTTTATAATAAAGGGAAAGAAAATAAGATAGAAGATGATAAATCCTTGGTTAGAAGAAATTCTGACCAAGAATTTTTTTGATGGAAAGTAAGTTTGGGTTACTTGAATATATTGGAAAAATATGATATTATCAAAAGCTCAAAGTGGTTATATTGTAGAGAATAATAAGGGTAATAATCGAAAGATAAAGGGACAAAAGTACAAATGGAGAATTTTTTAGAAGATAGAGAATACGAAGAACGCCGCCAGCGACGTGCAGAACGTATTGCACGTATGCGTATCGAGAAACAGCGTCAGCAGAAAAGGATGAGAATGTTAAAAGTAATTTTGCCAGTGTCGTTAGTGGTATTGGTTATAATAAGCGTTGTTTCAGGAACAGGAAATGGAGCGGATGAAAATATTTATGCGAGTAACATTTCAACACAGATAGAGATGGCAACGAATACGTTACAGACAGAGATGACGGAAGTGGCAGAAGTAGTGGAAGTAACAGAGGCACCTGAAGTAACAAAAGCACCGGTGGTGTATGAGTTTGTGGAAAATGATGCTACAAAAGGAATTTATAGTGAAGAAGTAATTAGTTCTCATGCCATTTTAGTAGATGCCAGCACGGATACAATTATAGCAAAAAAAGGGGCATATGATATTATTTCGCCTGCTTCTATGACAAAGGTGTTAACTGCATTAGTGGCAGCAGAACATATTACCGAAGATGAATTGGATGAGACATTTACGATGACGTTAGAGATTACCGATTATTCATATGTGAATGATTGCAGTTCAGTGGGATTTTTGAATGAAGAAGTAGTAACGGTCCGTGATTTGTTTTATGGAACGATTTTACCTTCCGGTGGAGATGCAGCAGTGGGATTAGCAACCTACGTGGCAGGTTCTCATGAAGCATTTGTAGAGCTGATGAACAAAAAAATAGAAGAACTTGGGTTGTCAGAGACGGCTCATTTTACAAATTGCGTAGGTCTTTACGATAAAAATCATTATTGTACAGTGTATGATATGGCGGTTATTATGAGAGCTGCTATGGAAAATGAGATGTGTAGAGAATTTTTATCTGCAAAAAAATATACAACGACACCGACAGAGCAACATCCGGAGGGTATCACGATATCCAACTGGTTTTTGCGTAGAATTGAGGACAAAGATACCGGTGGTGAAGTGATTGGTGCAAAGACTGGATATGTAGTACAGTCAAAAAGTTGTGCGGTAAGTTATGGTACGTTTGGGGCAAGTGAAACACCATATATCTGTGTGACAGCAGGTTCTAACAGCAGTTGGAGATGTATTTACGATCAGGTGGAGATTTATACACGATATGTACCGGAAGATGCTGCAGGAGTAGAAGTGCCAGATAGTACTGGTGAAGCAGTAGACGAAGAATAAAAGTAAAAAAGTAATGAAAATGTAACAATAAATGGCAGGTGCACGATAGATGACACCTGCCATTTTGTGTGTGTTTAAAGATTTTTGTTAGAAGATAGGTTTTTTATCGAATTCTGGATTGAAGTCGTAAAAATTCTTGCAGTTTAACGTATCTTTGGTCATCTCGAGTGCTTCACCAAAACGCTGGAAATGCACGATTTCTCTGGCACGTAAAAATTTTAATGGTGCAATGACATCCGGGTCATCGATGACGCGGAGAAGGTTATCGTAGACAGTCCGTGCTTTTTGCTCTGCTGCGAGGTTTTCGAAAAGGTCTGTGATGGCATCACCCTTTGACTGAAATTCCAAAGACGTAAAAGGGATAGCGGCAGCAGCCTGTGGGAAGAGACCTTTTGTGTGGTCAATATAGTAGGCATCAAAACCTGCTTTTTTTACATCTTCTAAAGACAAGTCACGAGTTAATTGATAGACCATGGCACAGATGATTTCCATGTGGTTTAGTTCTTCTACACCGATGTCGGTCAGAAGCCCACCAACTTCTTTTACAGGCATGGTGTAACGTTGTGCGAGATAACGCATGCTGGCAGATAACTCGCCGTCCGGACCACCATATTGACTCATGATGAGTCGAGCAATGTCTGGATTTGTATTTTTGATTTTTACAGGAAATTGTAATCTTTTTTCATAGGCAAACATTAGATGCACGCTCCTTCCCATGGCAGAGGTCCTTCCGTCCAACCATACATTTTCTTATCATAGTTTCCAGTTTTGATGGCAGATTCAGTTAATGGGTAGAAACGGTGCGTAAATTCTGCTAAAAGTCGAAGCCGTTGTTCCAATAAATCGCGGAACAACGAAGCACCATTCGGGCAGTCCGGGTGTGTGTCCAGATACAGTGTCAGATCGTTTAATGCGAAGCTTACAGCGGCAAGTTCACTCATTAATTCCTCACGGTTTTTCTGAGTAATATCGGACATACTACTACTGGTTTTGCATTCACATTTCCCTATCGGAGCTTTGTGAAAAGTCAGGTTCAGGCAAGGGAAAATTGTGCCTTCAGATAAAGCAGTACACCAGTCGTATGGTTCGCACCATTCCTGTTTCGGAACAGTTGCCATGGCTAAATGTTCCGCACAGGTGCACATATTTTTTGTGTCCATAAAATACCTCCTCTTTTGAAAAATAAATCATTGGTTACATAGTTAGTTTTTGCGGAATGAGGGGGAAAAAACAGGGAAGATGTTGGAAAAGAAAATAGATTTTTTGAAAATGGATAAAATTGAATGCTTTTTATCTACTTGAAGGTAAGTTATAATATCGGTATATATACATGCTGAAGTGCGAATAGGTCACTATGCGATAATATATGATTGTTGTAGTGTGATGAGATTTAATAATGAAAAACAGGGAGAATCGTATGCAGGGCAAATATAAAGTAATCACGTTGTGTGGCAGCACAAGATTTAAAAATGAATTTATAGAGACACAGAAGCGTCTGACTCTAGAAGGAAATATCGTAATCAGTGTTGGCCTGTTCGGCCATGCGGGCGATAAGGAAGTGTGGGAAAACATGGATGAAGATACACTGACACAGACGAAGATTATGCTGGACGATATGCATAAACGCAAGATTGATATGGCGGATGAGATTTTTGTTATCAATGTGGGAGGATATATAGGAGACAGCACACGTTCGGAGATTGCTTACGCGGCAGAGCATGGTAAAGTTGTACGGTATTTGGAGAGTTAGAAGTAGTAAGAGGGATGTATGAATAGAAAAGATTTTTATAGAAAATTGGTGTGTGCAGTGATGGGTGGTTATGTGCTCACGGCTGTGGCTTGTGCACCGCAAAAAGAAGAGGTGGCAGGAACTGAGGTCTTAGAAACGGAGTGGATGGAGACGGAGATTTCGGAGGAGATGGAAAGTGTCGGCGGAGAAACTGTGGAAGTGGCTGTGACGGAGATTGTTACGGCGGAAATTGAGACACAGGTGCAGGAAGTGCAGACAGAGGAAAAAGAATCAAGCTGGGTGGCGGATTTGGATGTGGCAGAAACTGCAAGCCAGATTATTGTGGTGGCAGCAGATGGAAGCAGTGCGACTGTATCTATGCATAACAAAGAGAAAGATGGTAGCTGGACAGAGTTACTTTGTACTGACGGAAAAATCGGTCGGAACGGCATCGGTAAGACAAAAGAAGGTGACGGGAAAACACCTACGGGTGTGTATCGTTTTCTCTTTGGGTTTGGGAATATGCCAGACCCAGAATGTGGACTGAATTACACACAGGTGGATGATAGTTATTATTGGGTAGATGATTCGGATTCTGCTTGTTATAATCAGTTTGTGACTACAAACGAAGTGACAATAGATTGGGACTCGGCAGAACATATTGCAGGTGTAAAGCGTTCTTATAATTATGTGTTGGCGTTGGACTATAATGCGGAGCGTGTGCCGGGAAAAGGCTCGGCAATTTTTATGCACTGTACACCTACTAGTGGAGCTGGATGTATTGCGCTACCGGAAGAGATGATGGTGGAGATAATGAGGAATGTGGAAGCTGGGTGTGTGGTCGTGATTGATAGTGTGGAAGGTGTAATGGGGTATTAATATAATCCTATAATAAAAAACAAGGAGTTTTGTATGTTTTACTTAATGTTGGCAATTTTAAGTAGTGCCATGGTTTCAATCACCATGCGCATATCTGAAAAATACATAACAAACAAAATGGCAATGTTTATGTCGAACTATGCTATCTGTATCGCTTTATCTGCGGCATTTATGGACTGGAAAAATATGAGTGCAGGACTGGGAGTGCCAGCGTTAGTATTAGGTGCCATAAGTGGTGTTCTTTACCTCGTCAGTTTCATTTTTCTAAAATACAATATGCAGCATAATGGAATTGTGTTGTCGTCGACGTTTATGAAACTGGGAGTGCTGATTCCAACGATTATGGCGGTGGTAGTGTTCCATGAGATGCCAAGTTGGACGCAGGTGCTTGGTATTACGATTTCTGTTTTGGCTATTGTTATCATACATTTTGAAAAAGAGGCATTGCAGGAGAGTAATAAAAAAGTTTGGCTGTTACTTCTATTAGTTTTAAGTGGTTTCACAGATTCTATGGCGAATATTTATGAGCAGGTGGGAAAAGCAGAAGGAAAAGACGGATATTTGTTGATAACTTTTTTTGTAGCATTTTTATTGGCTACGGTTTGTGCATGCCGTGACAAGAATAAGATAACCGGAAAAGATTTACTTTTTGGTATGCTTATTGGAATACCGAATTATTTTTCGGCACGGTTCTTGCTTCTGGCATTGGGCAGTGTGGATGCAGTGCTTACATATCCAATGTATAGTGTGGCAACGATGATTGTGATTATGCTGGTCGGAGTTTTTGCGTTCCGCGAACGGCTCAGTAAGAAAAAAGCGATTGCACTAGGGATGATTGTAGTGGCAGTTTGCTTGTTGAATATGTAATGGAGATATCAAAAGTTTGCATCTTTTCCACATTCGTATTAATATATTTTTAGAAAGAAATTTTTCGGAGTATCAGTGCTTGGTGTAACAAGAGCAAAAGGAGTATTTATGCAGATTAAATCCATCCATATCAACAATTTTAAATCTATCCGAGAATTAGAGCTTACAGACATCGAGAATGCCTTAATTTTGGTCGGTAAGAATAATACCGGTAAAACGGTAGTGCTTGATGCGATAAGGGCTGTAACGGGCGATTACGCGGTCAGGGATACAGATTTTAATGAGAAAAAACAAAATATAGAGATTGGTATGGTGCTTGAGATTACAGAGGAAGATCTGCGTTTATTCCATGGGCAGGGAATTGTGAGCAATTATAAAAAGTTTGACTCTTGGAAAAGAGATTTTGGAGAGAAGTTACCATCTTATACGGAAGGTAATCTGCACTTTGTATGTATGATTAATCAGAATGGTAAAGTCCGCTACGATGATGGTACACATAAAAATAACCGTTATATACAAGAAGTGCTACCAAGGTTGCATTTTATTGACACGACAAGGAATGTGGCACCGTTGCAAGAAGATTTGTTGATGTATCAAGAGTCGGAAGAGCTTAGTCGTCTGCGTTCGAATGCTTGTATGTTTGACTCTACGAAAAATTGTAATCATTGTTTTCAGTGTATCGGATTGATTAATCAGAAAAGACCGGAAGAGTTGCAGGTATACGAGACAGCAAGATTGTTAGAGTATAAAATGTATCAGTTGAACTTAAGCCGTTTTGCAGAAAAAATTAATGAGAATTATCGCAAAAATGGTGGTGTAGAGGAGATTCGCTGTAGCCTTTCCTGTAATATGGAGGAACTGTTTTCGATTCGTGTGGATGCGTGGCATGAGGAAGCGAAGCACCTTAGCCCAGTAGAACGCTTGGGAAATGGTATGAAAAGTATTTATATGCTTTCGCTCCTTGAGACTTATATCGAAGATGAAAAAAGTATTCCGAGTATTATTATTGTAGAGTACCCGGAACTGTTTTTGCACCCATCTTTACAGAAAACTGCGAGCAAGATTTTATATCGATTGTCTAAGAAAAATCAGGTGATATTTACGACACATTCACCGAATATGGTGGCAAATTTTACCAAGGGACAGATTTGTCAGATGGTATTGGATGAGGATGGTTATTCTGCGGCACGTCAGAATGCTGATATTGATGACATTTTGACGGATTTAGGATATAGTGCCAATGATTTTTTGAATGTAGATTTCGTGTTTATCGTAGAGGGAAGGCAGGATAAATCCAGACTTCCGTTACTACTGGAGAAGTATTATTCAGAAGTACATGATAAGGATGGAGAATTGTCACGTATCTCGATTATTACTACGAATAGTTGTACCAATATTAAGACATATGCGAATTTAAAATATATGAATCAGCTTTATCTGCGTGATCAGTTTTTGATGATTCGAGATGGAGATGGAAAGAATCTAGAAGAGTTGGCAAATCAGCTTTGTAAATATTACAGTGAACGTAACGTGCAGGATATCGATAGGTTGCCTCGTGTGCGTAGACAGAATGTATTGATATTAAAATATTATTCCTTTGAAAATTATTTTTTAAATCCTAGTGTGATGGCACAGTTGGGAATTGTAGAGAGCGAAGATGCTTTTTGGGAGACTTTATTTGCAAAATGGCAGCAGTATTTGTATCGTATCGTAAGTGGACAGCATCTTAGAGAAGTCTTGGGGAAAGATATCGAGTCAATAGAAGAATTGCAGGCAAATTTTGAAGTATTCAAGATATATATGCGAGGGCATAATCTGTACGATATTTTTTATGGGCGATTTCGTGAACAGGAGACTGAACTTTTGCGAAAGTATTTAGAGATTGCACCAAGGGAAGAGTTTGCGGATATTTTAGATGCGATTGATTCGTTTGAGTTTTTTGAAAGTCGCAGGAGAGAGGATTAGAAGAAGATTTTAAAAGAATTGGCGAAGTGATTCTTGTATTAGAGTTGTTGTAATTGTTCAAATTGTCAGAATAATATATCGAAAAGAAACAAAAGACAAAAAATAATAAAATAAATAAAGAAAAGATTGACAAATGCAAGAAAAAATGCTAATATTCAATTAACAACAAAACAACAATTTCCAATAGGAAATTTCAATATATAAGAATGAAAGAATTGGAGGTACAGTCCAATGGGAACAATCACTCACTGAACTCAATATAAGAGTGGTAATATTAGAGATTAGCTAATACTTATATTGAGCATTTACCACACCATTTACATAGATGAAAGTAACTGTTTCGTATGAATGGTTACGAATTATAAATTCAAGAAAAATATGTATAGTAAAGGGTCTATGGAAACAGTTAATGGGTTATATAGAATATGATTAATTAGCTGATAACAACATGATAGAGAACTTTACAGAAAGAGGTACAGAATTGAATATTGAAGTTATATAAGACGACCACTATGGCAGATAAAACGCAATAGTGGTCGTTATTAATTTGTACTATTCAGGGCTAAGGTGGTTTTGCAAACGGTGCTCTGAATAATTACATCAATTTTAGCCAAGGCATTTCTTAAAAAAGTCTTGCATAGCATTTTCATAAATATCAGGCGCTGTCATATAACAAAGCCCGTGTCCTGCATCCGGAACCGTTACAAGTGTTACTTGGCTTGGATTCGCATTTTTAATGTCGCAGCTCATATCACAGGGTACGAAATAATCGGCTTCTCCGTGGATAATCAGAATGGGAAGATGCGTATTTTTTATAGCAGTTATAGCACTGCTTTCTTCTAAATCAAAATGGGCGAAAAGTCTGGCACCGAGTTTGATGAAGGGATATAGTAAATTCGCAGGTAGGTGCATTTCCACACAACAAACTTTTTTGATGATAGCTTCCGGCGCAGAGTATGGGCAGTCTGCAATGATGCCTTTTACATCTAATGGAAGAGGCTGGTCGCTTGCCATCAGTACAGTAGCAGCACCCATAGAAAGCCCTGCTAATATAATAGGCACATCTTTGCCAAAACGAGAACGTGCATAATCAATCCAACAAAGGACATCCTTTCGTTCTAAGATACCAAAAGTAATAGATTTTCCTTCACTCTGACCATGGGAACGCTGGTCTACAACAAGGGCATTGTGTCCGATTTTGCCGGCATAAAGACTTCCGCCGCAAAAATCTAAAACAGCACTGCTTTTATATCCATGAAACTGAATCTGTAATGGTGCACCATCAGCTACATGATAATAACGTGCATATAGTTTGAGACCGTCAAATGTGGTGATTGTAACTGGTTCAAAAGGTCGAACTAGCATGTTGTTTACACATTTTTCAATGTCTGTGCGGACTTTTAGATATTGTTCGCCATCTGGAAGGTGAATTTGTACGTCTTTATCCATTACACGTTTTGAGGCACGGAAGGAGATTCGATAGCAGACGTACGAAATGAATAGTGTTAATAAAACGCAAATAAAAAAGAATGCTAAAAGTATCATAAATGGTAAATCCTCAAAGTTTATTTTGGTAGTCATAAATGTTAAGATATGTTCGGACGAGCACTTTATGACTAATAACATTAGAATAGTATAATTCGCTTGGGAAAGCCTGTCAAATACCAAAAGTATTTCATAATTGGATTATGAACTTTTAAGGGGAAAAGAAGCAGAGTGATAACATAAACTTGCTAGATTGTATCAAGAATAGTAAAATTGATGAGAAGACATTATGTTTTCTAGTAGGGGCATGTTTGGTGTTAAGAAGTAGTAACGGAGGAAGTTATGTTAAAACAGATTACAGAGATTGTACGTCAGGCAGCAGAATTAATGAAGCTGGAGAACATAGACGTGGAACAGAAAGGAAATGATTCGAATTATGTGACTACGGCGGATGTAAATGTTCAGAATTTTTTGAAAGAACATTTATTAGCATTATTACCGGGAAGTTCGTTTGTTGGAGAAGAAGGTGACGAAGATTTTGCGGATACAGAGTATATATGGGTAGTAGATCCGATAGATGGGACGTCTAACTTTATTCGGAATCTGGGATTGAGTGCAATTTCAGTAGGATTGCTTTGCAATAGAAAACCGTATATAGGTGTGGTTTATCAGCCTTATCGTGACGAGATGTATTATGCAGAAGTAGGAAAAGGAGCGTTTTTAAATGGAGAGCAGATACATGTGTCAGACAGAGATTTTAAACATTCGCATTTGTGTGCTGCAATGAGTTTGTACAATAAAGAGTATGCACCGCCATGTTTTCGTATTATTGAGCGTGTGTATGCGGAGTCGGATGATTTGCGTAGATTGGGGACCGCAGCGGTGGAAATGGTATATCTTGCTGCAGGAAGAGTAGAATTGTATTTTGAGATTCGTTTATTCCCGTGGGATGTGGCTGCTGCGATTCCGATTGTTACAGAGGCGGGAGGTTTTGTGGAACTCATGTTTGAAGAGGAATTGCCGCTTAATAGACCAATGCCGGTGATTGCGGCGAATACGAAAGAGAATTTTGAACGCTTGAAAGAAATTATATATGAGGAAGTACCGAAAAGAATTTATTAAAACATAAAATTATGGAGACTGACCAATATTTAATAGAAAATAAAAAGAATCCAAAGCATTGAAAAGAGACAGAAAAAATGATATCTTACAGGTATAGGATTGGTATGAAGGAGAAAAAATAATATGGATAAGTATGAGGTACTGAAACTGGGGAATCAAATCTGTTTCCCTTTGTATGTTGGATCGAAGGAAGTTGTAAAAAGGTATACACCTTTTTTGGAAGAGATAGATTTGACTTATACCCAGTATATTACGATGATGGTGCTGTGGGAGCATCATGAGATGAATGTGAAGGAATTAGGCAAATATCTTTATTTGGATTCTGGTACATTGACCCCTGTTCTGAAAAAGTTAGAGCAGAAAGGGTACATTAGCCGTAAACGTAACACACAGGATGAACGAGTGCTGAATGTAGCAGTAACGGAGGAAGGAATGAAGCTTCGGGAGAAGGCAATAGAGATTCCTGCAAAGCTAGGGGAAAGTGTGATTCTGGATGAAGAGGATGTAAAGAAGTTACATGAGATTTTGCATAAGTTGATTAAGAATTTTGCGTAATGGAAAAGGATTTTGTGTATGGATACATTGAAAAGAGTGCGCTATCATCTGTTGGATGGGATTCGTGGAATTGTATTACTTAGTATGATAGCATATCACTTTTCTTGGAACATGGTTTACATGTATGGTGCAAGATGGTCTTGGTATCGTAGCACGGGAGCTTATATATGGCAACAAAGCATTTGCTGGACATTTATTATATTGTCCGGCTTTTGTTGGTCTATGGGGAAACAACCATTTAAGCGAGGTCTGATGGTGTTTGGCGGAGGACTGATTGTAACAGCGGTAACACTTGCTGTCATGCCTCAGAACAGAGTGGTATTTGGAGTATTGACCTGTATTGGATCTTGCATGTTGTTATTGATACCGTTGGACAAATTTTTGCGAAGGATACCTGCAGAAGCAGGCATGGCAATAAGTTTTGCATTATTTATTGTGTTTAGAAATATTAATCGTGGTTCACTGGGATTTGAAGGATGGAATTTTCTGACATTACCGAGGAGCCTTTATCAAAATTTGTTGACTGCCTATTTGGGTATGCCGGGGATGAGTTTTTATTCCACAGATTATTTTTCACTAATTCCGTGGTTCTTTTTATTTGTGACGGGATATTTTTTATATAGTGTGTCTGAAAAGTATAATTGGCTGAGCGGAAAGTTTTTACAGAAAAAGATTCCGGTAGTAGATTATTTGGGAAAACATTCGTTATTGGTGTATTTATTGCATCAGCCGATTATTTATTTAGTACAGGAATTGTTGCAGGGAATCGGTATTATATAATCATTTATGAGCAAAGATTAGTTGTAAACAAAGGGATGAAATTACCTTTGTGAATGTTGTGGAAGTGAGTAGTAACATATAATATTTAGGAAAAGGTAGGGTTTATTTAAGATGGGAATACTTGAAGTGTGTGTAGATTCGGTGGAATCGGCGATAAACGCAGTGGCAGGAGGAGCTGACCGACTAGAGTTATGTGGAGATTTAATTGTTGGTGGTGTGACACCGTCGATGGAATTATATGAACTGGTTCGAGAAAATGTAAAGGTGCCGATTCATGTTTTATTACGTCCACGTTTTGGAGATTTTTTATATGACGAAGATGAAATAGAGATTATGGTTCGGCAGACAAAGGCATTTGCAAATGCAGGGGCGGATGCAGTGGTTATCGGTTGTCTTACAAAGGATGGCAGATTAGATTGGAATAGCATGGAACGTCTCATCAAAGAGGCAAAGAATATGAAAATTCATTTGCACAGAGCGTTTGATATGTGTTGCGATTTAGGACAGGCATTAGAGGAAGCAAAATCACATAATATCAATACGATATTAACCTCAGGTGGCTATGCGGATGCACTTTCCGGTGCCGAAACATTAAGAGAGCTACAGACTTGTGCGGGTAATGTGACAATCATGGCGGGTGCAGGAATTAGTGCAGGTGTAATAGAGGAGATTTATGACAGGACAGGAATTACTACTTTTCATATGTCAGGAAAAAAAGATGTAGAGAGTGAGATGAGGTTCCGTAATTCAAAAGTGAATATGGGATTACCATGTTTATCGGAGTATCAAAAGTATGTGACAGATGAGGTAAAGATTCGTGAAGCTAAAAGTGTGTTACAGAGGGTAATAAAAAGAAAAGGTGCAATTATTCAGTAGGTCTGTGCATGTACTGAATGATTACGAAAAGGTTAAGTAAAGTATGACAGGAAAAGTGGCAGAGTGGAGAAAAGTTCATATTGTAATGTTAATGTCACTCGTTTTTATAGGGAGTCTGATAGTGTTGTCATTTATTGGCTATTCTGATGGTGATGATGCATTTTTTTTAGAATATTGCGGCAGCATGGGGTTGGGAGAATATTTAAAATGGCGGTATGAAACATGGACAGGACGTATGATTTCAGAAGCTTTTATGCATATTTTTTTCAATGCCAATTTGTGGGTTTGGCGTGTTGTAAATGCGGGAATGCTGGTGGCGTTGCCGATTGCATTGGTAGCATTGAAACAAAAAGTACTAGTGAGTAATTCGGAAATATCGGGTTCTGTAAAATATGGCACATGGTTAGTTGGATTACTGATGGCTCTTTTGTGCTATGCGTTTTTGGATATAAAGGCATTTGGGTATTCTGCGATTTGGATTACCGGTTCTATGAACTATTTATGGCCGATGGTATGTGGTATTGTGGCACTTGGTATTGTGGCGGAAGTTGCGTTTGGAACAGGAGAAGTTTCGGCTTTTAAATATGTAATTGCGTGGTTGTGTGCAGTAATAGCGGCAATGTCATCAGAGCAGATGGGAGCAGTTTTATTGGCATTTCAAGTAACATGTATTGCTGAAAAAGTTTGGAAAAAAAAGAAGGTACGGTTGAAGTTTGTAATCTTGGTAGTAGTGACATTTGGAGCGTTTTTACTATCAAGTTTGGCACCGGGAAATGCATTAAGAATTGTATCAGCAATAGAACACAATATGCCACAGTTTGAACAGTTGAAGTTTGGAGAACGTTTTTTCCTTTTGGTACAGTGGCTGATATCTTCTTTTGCTAATGAGAATGCAGTTTTTTTGATTGCGATTTGGTTAGTAGGAATATTATTGCTGGTATTTCGGATGAAGGATGGTAATTTGACACAAAAAGAAACCTTGCGTGCAAAAGGTTATGCGATCGTGGGGGGAGTGTTTCTTTGTGTTGCAATAGCAGGTAAATGTGGTGCGACGAGATTAAATGATATTGGAGTTAATCTGGCAGAGATGACAGGACTCATAGAGCAGGTTCCACAGGTGATAGAAATGAGCATGTTGCAATGGCGAGCACTGGTGTGGTGGTTTTTTGCGATGTTATTTACGTTGTTTTTTCTGTGGGAAGTATCGCGAGAAAAATTGTTAGTGACATTGACTTATATGGGAGCAGTTGCTAGTGAGGTGATATTGATTTTTTCGCCTACGATTTATTCATCAGGAGAGAGAGTGTTCTTTTTAGCAGGTTTGATGTTGATGTTTATCGTTATGATGTTGTATGAATCGCTGCCGAAAGGAAAAGTGCGAGTGTATTATGTGAGTTCGTTAGTTCTACTTGGTATGGGTAATCTCTTTTTGCAAGCGGTAGAGCTGCTTGGAATGATGTAGAATCAAGACGCAAAAGCAGTAGAGAGTACAAAAGGTGTTGCGGTTTATGAGGGATGCGTGAACAGTAACCAAAAGGGAGAAAGCATGGAAAAAAATTATAAAATTCTGTTGGCATATGATGGTACCCGTTATCATGGGTGGGAACGGAAAAATAATACAGACATGACGATTCAGGGTAAACTAGAAGCTGTATTAGAACGTATGGCTGGCAGTTATGTGGAAGTAATCGGATGTGGAAGAACAGATGCCGGTGTTCATGCGAAAGAGATGGTAACGAATGCTAAGTTTGAGACAGATATGAGCCCGGAAGAAATCTGTGTATATTTGAACCATTATCTTCCAGAGGATATTGGAGTATTAAAAGTGAGTATTGCATCAGAACGTTTTCATAGTCGTTATAATGCAGTAGGAAAAACTTATTGTTATACCTGTTATATCGGAAAAACCAAGCCGGTTTTTGAACGGAAGTATGTGTATGTATTGGACGAAATACCGGATGTAAAAAGGATGCGAAAGGCAGCCACGTTGTTGGTCGGGACACATGATTTTGCTAGTTTTTGTGCCAATAAAAAGAAGAAAAAATCTACGGTTCGTACAGTAGATAAAATAGAGATCATCGTAGATGGTGATTATTTGAAATTCATTTTTCACGGAGATGGATTTTTGCATCATATGGTACGCATTCTTGTGGGTACGTTGTTAGAAGTCGGATGGGGCAGGCGAAGTGTGGAAAGCATGATGGAGATACTTGAAGCAAAAGAGCGGGCACAGGCAGGAGTTACGGCACCTGCACAGGGACTTTGCATGATGAGTGTGGATTACTAAAGAGAGTATGTCAGTTTGACATGCTTTCTTTTTTGCGGGGATGAGTACCCGATAACTAGAGATAGAAAAATGATTAGCAGAGGAGTAGTACATGACACTTCAACAATTAAGATATGCAATTACAATTGCAGACTGTGGTTCTATGAATGAGGCAGCGAAGCATTTGTTCATCTCGCAGCCGAGTTTGTCGGAGACGATGAAAGAATTGGAAAATGAAATTGGTTTTGATATTTTCCTTCGTTCTAATCGAGGTATAATTATTACCCCGGAGGGTGAGGAATTTTTGGGTTATGCCCGCGAAGTAACAGAACAATTTGGATTATTGCAGACGAAGTATATTGATAAGGTAGCCAAAGAAAAGTTTGATGTATCCACACAGCATTATACGTTTGCAGTGCAGGCTTTCGTAGATACGGTTAATCACGTTGGAATGGACCGTTATGAGTTTGCTATCCATGAGACGATGACTGCGACTGTTATCGAGAACGTGAAGAATTTCAAGAGTGAGATAGGTGTACTTTATTTGAATGATTTTAATGAAAAAGTATTGACTAAATTATTCAAAGAGAATGGTATTGAGTTCGTGGAACTTTTTACCTGTGATACATACGTGTATCTGTGGGCAGGACATCCGCTTGCGAATAGGGATATTATTTCGATGAGTGAACTAGATGAGTATCCCTGTCTGGCGTTTGATCAGGGGAAGAATAATGCGTTCTATTTTGCAGAAGAAATGAAGAGTACATACGAGTACAAGCGATTGATTAAGGCGAATGACAGAGCGACACTTCTCAATATGATGAAAGGTGTGAATGCGTATACACTCTGTTCTGGTATCGTCTGTGAGGAGTTAAATGGTAGCGAATATTTGGCAGTACCGTTGCTTGAATCAGAGAAGATGCGTATTGGCTATATCAAACGAAAAGGTGCCAAATTAAGTCATATCGGGGAGTCTTATGTAAGGGAACTTAAGAAGTATGAAAATAATGTTATGTAGTTTTGCGTTATAAAATTTACGGTACGAAGTTGTGCAAAAGGAGAAGTTTATATCCGAAAACAACCTTGACTTTGCTATAGGCAAAACCTATAATGAGGTCAAGGTTTTCTATATTAACACTTTTTGAAAACAGTAGATATAATGAGACTTGTGCTTGCGAACAAAAGAGTGTTTTAAATGATGTTGCTTGCATGTACAAGATGTAAGCATTGGTCTTGTATACATTAGGAAGAGAGGATTTATGAGCGAGATAGAAGTAAGACACCTAACCAAAACTTTCGAGCAGAAGGGAATTGTGGTTGAGGCATTAAAAGATATTAACTTAAACATCGAGTCCGGTGATATTTACGGTATTATCGGTATGTCCGGTGCTGGAAAAAGTACACTGGTTCGTTGTTTGAATTATTTAGAGAAACCGACAGATGGACAGGTTATTGTAGCAGGACAGGATTTAGGAACGTTAAGTGAAAAAGAATTGCGTAAACAGCGCAGTGATATCGCTATGATTTTCCAACATTTTAATTTGCTGATGCAAAAGAGCGTACTTGATAATATCTGTTTTCCGTTATTGATTCAGAAAGTTGATAAGCAGGCGGCAAAAGAGAGAGCCAGAGAGTTATTAAAAATTGTTGGATTGGCAGAAAAAGAAAAAGCATATCCGGCACAGCTATCCGGTGGACAAAAGCAGCGTGTGGCGATTGCAAGAGCATTAGCGTCTAATCCGAGAATTTTACTTTGTGATGAAGCAACAAGTGCATTAGACCCTCAGACGACAGGTTCTATTTTAGAATTGTTAAAAAATATCAATAGCGATCTTGGTATTACCATTGTCATTATTACACATCAGATGGCGGTGATTCGTGAGATTTGCAATAAGGTTGCTATTATTGATGGCGGTGTCATGGTAGAGAATGGTTTGGTAGAGAATATTTTTAACCATCCGAAGTCACAGGCAGCAAGAGAGCTGATATTGAGAGATTTGCCGGAACTGAGTGAGAATGTGAAGGTAACAGAATTGCCGGAACGCATTCAGACAGATCGCAAGATTCGAATTGTATTCTCTGAGAACTCGGCATTTGAACCGGTGATTGCGAATATGATTTTACGATTTAATACACCGGTGAATATTTTGAGAGCGAATACCAAAAATGTTGGCGGTTATGCAAAAGGCGAGATGATTTTAGGATTGCCGGATGACAGACATCTTCAGGTGGATATCGAGAACTACCTGAGAGAAAAAGGATTAGAAATCGAGGAGGTGACCGGAGATGTTTGATAGTACAACGATAAATATGTTAATAGAAGGTACATTGGCTACGATTTATATGACATTGGCGTCTACTTTTTTAGGATATTTGCTTGGACTTCCGATGGGAATCGTACTTACAGTAACAGATAAAGATGGAATCAAGCCAAATGGATTTATCTATAAAGTTTTAGATTTTATTGCGAATACAGTAAGAAGTATTCCATTTTTGATTTTGATGATTTTGTTGATTCCGCTTAGCAGATTTTTAATTGGTAAAAGTTATGGTTCTACAGCGACAATCGTTACTTTAGTGGTGGCGGCTGCACCATACATTGCCCGAATGGTAGAGTCTTCTTTAAAAGAAGTTGATGCAGGTGTGATAGAGGCTGCCCGTTCTATGGGTGCATCAGACTTTGATATTATTTTTAAAGTAATGTTAGTAGAAGCCAGAACCTCATTAATTGTAGGAGCCACGATTACATTAGGAACAATTTTAGGATATTCTGCTATGGCAGGTACACTTGGCGGCGGAGGCTTAGGTGATATTGCAGTTCGTTACGGATATCATCGTTATGATGCTGTTATTATGGGTATCACGGTAATTATTTTGATTATTTTATTTCAGATTTTCCAGACAATCGGAATGGCAATTGCAAGCGGACTAGACAGACGTAAGTAGTGACAGGAACGGTACAGAGCTGCCGGAAAAGCTCTGATAAAGTGATAGAGAAAGAAAAAAGAGGATAAGATTATGAAAAAGAAACTTTTAACAACATTTTTGGCAGCAGTTTTAGCTGTAAGTACACTTGTAGGTTGTGGTGGAAGTGATGCGGCAAGTGATGAGAAAACCATTACAGTTGGTGCTTCATCTACACCACATGCAGAAATCTTAGAAGCTGCAAAACCAATTCTTGAAGAAAAAGGATATACATTAAAGGTTACAATTTTTGATGACTATGTAATTCCAAACGAAGTAGTAGAAAGTGAAGAAATGGATGCGAACTATTTTCAGCATATTCCATACTTAGAGAGCTTTAACGAAGAAAAGGGCACACATTTAGTAAATGCCGGTGGTATTCACTATGAGCCATTCGGAATCTATCCAGGTCAGAAAACAGACTTGGCAGATGTCGCAGCAGGTGACGTAATTGCAGTTCCAAACGATACGACGAACGAAGCACGTGCACTTTTATTATTACAGGATAATGGTATTATTACATTAAAAGAAGGTGCTGGTTTAACAGCTACCAAGAATGATATCGAAGAATATTTAGTGGATGTTGAGATTCTTGAATTAGAAGCAGCACAGATCGCACGTAGAGCAGAAGAAGTAGCTTACATCGTATTAAATGGTAACTATGCACTTCAGGCTGGATATTCAGTAGCAAATGATGCTATTGCTTATGAACTTTCAGACTCAACAGCGGCTCAGACATATGTAAATGTAATTGCTGTAAAAGAAGGCAAGGAAAATAGTGAGAAGATTAAAGCATTGGTAGAAGTATTAAAATCTGATGCAATCAAAGAATACATCAATAGCACATACGATGGTTCTGTAATTCCATTTGAATAAGCAGATATATAACTACTCAAATCTAAGGTGACTTTTTCGAATGGTGTTTTGAATAGTTACCACAATTTTAATAATAAAGAAAAAGCAGGCGGTGAGCCTGCTTTTCTTTGGTATAAAATAGGATGGTCAGGGAGTTCGAAAACAACCCCGACCTGTATGAAGTAAGTAAAGTATATATCAAATATATGTTGAAAACATTCGATTTTTTAATATAATACTTGAAAAAACTAAGTTTTTATGACATTCTATTGAAAGAGTAAAAGTAGCTATGAGGATACTGAATCATTACGAGTAAAATAAGAATGGTAGGAGAATTTAAAAGAATGTCCAAGGATATACAGAAAACACCTCAGATTTATATAGTAAGAAATAAATCAAGTGCACAGGTGCCCATACAAACTACCGAGATGACAAAAGACTATTTCGAAGTGGGTTATATACTATCGGGAGGGCGGAAGGTGATTACTACGGATAAAACATATGAGGCATATGCCGGCATGGTAGGGATTACACATCCTTATATTTATCATAAAACAGTTGCAATATCGGATGAGCCGTATGAGTGTATATTGATAAGGTTTACGAGAGCATTTGCAGAGCCATTAATACAGATAGTTGGGAGAACCGTTGTTGAGCAGTTAAATGCACAAACTATGTTTATTTTTTCAGAAGATTCTCAGAAAAAAATTGCACGAATGTTCTTAGAGATGGAGGAGGAATATAAAAAGGAACTTCCATATCGGGAGTTTATTTTGCAGGGAATGCTGTTTCGGTTATTGTTTACTGTGTATGAAGAAAAAATATCAGTTTCGAGTGTAATAACGAATAATGAATCATTAACACCTCCAATCATGGAGGCGCTTGTATATATAGAGAAGAATTTTATGAACAATCCTACATTAGAGGAGATTGCCAAGGTTGCAGGATTTTCGATGGCATATTTTTCGCGATTGTTTTCAGCACAATTGGGAAAGTCGTATACGGAATATTTGGATAATGTTAAAATTAAGCATGCTCAGATACTGCTTACTCAGACGAGAAAAACTATTATGGAGATAGCAGAAGAAACCGGTTATTGTCATGGTAATTATTTGAATAGTCAGTTTAAGAAAAAAGTAGGGATGACACCAGGACAATATCGAAAAAAGAATCGGGAATTAGCATAGGAGAGAAGATATGAATAAAAACTTAGAAGAGATTTCAGATGGAAAAATATA
This sequence comes from Roseburia sp., assembly GCA_017549185.1. Classification (GTDB taxonomy): domain Bacteria; phylum Bacillota; class Clostridia; order Lachnospirales; family Lachnospiraceae; genus Roseburia. The sequence continues at coordinate 43,559 of JAFYVJ010000025.1, forward strand.
TGGTTTGCAGGATATGGTGAGAGCCGCTTGTAATGACTGCAAAGGGTGTCATTCCTGCTGTGAGGATATGGGAGATTCTATTATTTTAGAGCCGCTGGATGTATATTTACTACAGAAAAATTTAGAAATACCTGTCCAAGAACTGATAGAGAAGAAAATCGAGTTGCGTATGGTAGACGGATTAATTTTACCTAATATGATGATGGACGAGAAAAGTAATTGCTGCGTGTTTTTAAATGAAGAGGGGCGTTGTAGTATTCATTCGTTTAGACCGGGGATTTGTCGTTTATTCCCGCTAGGACGGATTTATGACGAAAAGGGCTTATCTTATTTTTTGCAAAATGAGGGATGCATAAAGCAGAATCGAAGTAAAGTTAAGGTTTCTAAATGGCTTGATACGCCAGATTTGAAGCGGAATCAACAGTATTTGGTAGATTGGCATGATTTCCGCAAAAAAATGGAAGAAGTGATAGAAGATACTGCGGATGAAAAAACGGTAAAGACGATTACAATGTTTTTGCTGAATACATTTTTTATTCAACCATATGATGTGAATGTAGATTTTTACGAACAGTTTTACGAAAGATTGGCTCGGATTCAAGCAGTGTTAAGATAATTAGGAATCAAGGAAAGTAGTATTCGAGAGTAAGAATACGACATAAAGGATCGCATAGAGGGGAATGTTATGGACTTTAGGAAAGTGATGAAGTTTAAATGGACTTGGCGTGATTACCAGGCTAGAGTTTTGGAGAATGCAGAAAATTATGCCAAAGATGGAAAGGTACATATTGTAGCAGCACCGGGTTCCGGGAAAACAACATTAGGAATCGAATTGATCCGCAGAATGAATGAAAATGTATTGATTTTGGCACCATCGGTTACCATTCGTGAACAGTGGGCAGCACGTATCAAAGAGGGATTTTTGTTGGATGGTGTGGATGGAGACAGTTTAATCTCACAGAGTATGAAGGAACCAAAGGCGATTACGATTGCGACTTACCAGGCATTGCATAGTGCGATGGTGCGTTTTAAAGGAACTTTGGATGAGGTCAGTGAGGATAATGATACAGATGATGTTGTAGAGAAGCAAAACAAAAAAGCCAATACGAAAACAAAGAGTACAGAGGTGGCAGAAGAAGTAGACTTTGAAGGTTTTGATTTGGTGGGGGTTATGAAGGACAATCAGTTGGGGCTGTTATGTCTGGACGAATGCCACCACCTTCGCAGTGAATGGTGGAAGGCTTTAGAACAGTTCCGTAAAGACTGTGGAGATTTAAAAGTAATTGCAGTGACAGCCACACCACCATACGATTCTACACCAACGATGTGGAACCGTTATATGGCAATGTGTGGAGAAATTGACGAAGAGATTACAGTGCCGGAATTGGTAAAAGAGGGAAGTCTTTGTCCACATCAGGATTTTGTATATTTTAATTATCCGACAGACGAGGAAAAGGCAGAGATTCAAAAGTTTAAAGAACGCAGCAACCGTATGCTTGAGATATTAATGCAGGATGAGGAATTACTAGAAGCGATTTCTAGTCATGCGGTCTTAACCGGTGTTATGAAGGATGAAAAGCTTTACGAAGATAAAGAATATCTAAAAGCTTTTTTAGCGTATTTAAAGAGTAAAAATGTGGAGTTTCCGAAAAAAATGCAGGGGGTAGCTGGTACATTACGGCTGCCGGAAATGAATGCATTCCACATGGAAAAACTTTTGCAGGGATTTTTATATGATAATACAGAGGCTTATGCATATAAGCAGGAGTATTCTGAAAAGTTGGAAAAAGAATTAAAAGCAGAAGGTCTAATCGAGAAAAAACAGGTGGTTTTGAACACCAGTGCAGCAGTAGAAAAAATGCTGATTAATTCAAAAGGAAAAGCGAACAGCATCCGTGATATTGCATTACATGAATATGAAGCAATGGGAAAAGAATTGCGTTTATTGGTGCTTACAGATTATATTCGTAAGGAATATGAAAAGGCAGTAGGTGTACCGGAAGCAGATATAAATGCGTTAGGTGTACTGCCATTTTTTGAAATGCTTCGTAGAGAAGCCGGAGATAAAATGCGAATTGCAGTTTTGTGCGGAACGATTGTTGTGATTCCGGCCGAAGCGAAAGAGGCATTGGAGAAAGAGATTGAAGGCATCGGAAAAGTAACTTATAGTTGCATTGGTGCTTTGCCGGAGACGGACTATATAAAAGTAAATGCAGTAGGTGATGCACATTTTTTGACAGGAGCGATTACTAATTTGTTTTCACAGGGGTGTATGCAAGTGATGATTGGAACCAAATCATTGCTTGGAGAAGGCTGGGATTCACCTTGTATTAATTCTCTGATTTTAGCGAGCTTTGTTGGTTCATTCATGCTTAGTAATCAGATGCGTGGACGTGCGATTCGTACATTTAAGCAGAATCCGGAAAAAAGTAGTAATATCTGGCATTTGGTATGCTTAAAGCCATGGGAAGATGTGAAGGATGAGAAAGAAGTTAGCGAAGATTTCAGTTTGTTAGAACGTCGGATGGAACATTTTCTTGGTCTGCATTATACAGAGAAGACTATTTTGACTGGCCTTAATCGTTTATCATATATTAAGCGTCCTTTTGATGAAATGAATGTAAAAACCATGAATGAAAATATGCTGAAACTATCTCGGGAGAGAGAAAGTTTAAAACAACGTTGGAGTGAGTCGTTGGCTGTTTATAAAAAGATGGAGATAGCAGAGGAAACAGAGGTTCTTGATGAAGCAATTACAGAAAGCACTTTTCAAGAGGCGAAAGGAAATGCACTTCTTGGAGGTATAGCAGCAGTGGGGCTTGGTATTGCTTCCTTAGTAACGGGCGGTTTGCTCGGCACTTTATTGGGAGTTGGTGCTGCGTATAGTGCGTTTAATGCGATTCCAAATGTACCTAAGGCGTTGGCTATGAATACTCCGGTGAAACGTCTGCGTTCTTGTGGCATGGGTATTCGCAAAGCGTTGATGAATCAAGCGTTGATGCAGTCGAAAGGAACAACAGTGGCGGCAGAGATAACGAGCGAGAATAAGTCTGCTGTGTACCTTTGTGGTGGTACGAGTTATGAGAAAAATCTATTTGCGGAATGTGTGCAGGAATTTTTTGCGGACATCAATGATCAACGATATATTCTAATCAAAAAAAGAAATCGAAAAGGCGATGATGGTTTTTATAGTGTGCCGGAGTGCTTTGCAAAACGAAAAGAGGATGCAGAGAATTTTGCGGCATGCATTACGCCCTATATTGGTGAGTATGAGTTGGTGTATACCAGAAATGGAAAAGGAAAAGAGCTTTTGTTGGAAGGTAGAATGAAGTCTTTGGAACGAGATGGTATTGCCAGTACGACACACAAAGTTGTAAAGGAAATGTAGATATGATTCAGAACCATGCCAATCATTTGCTGATTGACATGGGAGAATGTGCAAATAGAGCAAATGTAGATTTCATTCCATAATATTTTAAAATATATAAGTGACATTTATGGGAAGTTTACATAAAATAAAAATATGGGCCATAAATGCCGAAATTGTCAGATTTTGTGAAAAAATGAATTGACGGAAAATTCATTTATGTTTAAGATAACTAAAGAATAAAATGCGAAGCGTGGAAGACTAGGCGGCAAAGGGAGTCGCTTTGGAATGGAGGCTTATATGATTAAGGTAGTGAAGTTTGGTGGAAGTTCATTGGCAAGTGCTGAGCAGTTTGCTAAAGTAGGAAATATTATTCGTGCAGATAAAGAAAGAAAATTCGTAGTTCCAAGTGCACCGGGTAAGCGTAACAGCAAAGATACAAAGGTAACAGATATGTTGTATGCCTGCTATGCTTTAGTGGAGCAGGAAGAGGACTTCAAAGTACAGTTAAATAAAATCAAAGATCGTTATGATTCTATCATCAACGGTTTGCATTTGAAAATGTCTTTGGAGGAAGAATTCAGAAAAATTGCAGCCGATTTTAAAGAAAAAGCAGGCATAGATTATGCAGCTTCACGTGGCGAGTATTTAAACGGTCTTATTATGGCAAATTATTTAGGATTTGAATTTGTAGATCCTGCTGAAACAATCTTTTTTGATGAGAAAGGCGAGTTTTTAGCAGAGAAGACAAACGAGGTCTTAAGTAAACGTTTAGCGGAAGTGGAATGTGCAGTTATTCCGGGATTTTATGGAGTAGGACCGGATGGCAGAATTAAGACTTTCTCAAGAGGTGGTTCTGATATCACAGGTTCTATTGTGGCGAAAGCAGTTCGTGCATCTGCATACGAGAACTGGACAGATGTTTCCGGTTTCTTAGTTGCTGATCCTAGAATCGTTGAGAATCCAAGACCGATTAAAACCATTACTTACAAAGAATTACGTGAGCTTTCTTACATGGGGGCTAGCGTACTTCATGAAGAAGCTGTATTCCCGGTTCGTAGAGCAGGTATTCCAATTAATATTCGTAATACTAATGCACCGGAAGATGTAGGTACATGGATTGTAGAGAGCACATGTCATCAGCCGGAATTTACGATTACAGGTATTGCAGGTAAAAAAGGTTTTGTATCTGTTAATATTGAGAAAGACAGAATGAATACAGAAGTAGGTTTCGGAAGAAAAGTGTTATCAGCCTTTGAAGACTATGGTATTAGTTTTGAACACGTACCATCTGGTATTGATACAATGACGGTATTTGTTCATCAGCCAGAGTTTGAAGGTAAAGAACAGTCTGTTATTTCTGCGATTCACCGTTATGCACAGCCGGATAGCGTAGAGTTAGAAGCTGACCTTGCATTGATAGCAGTAGTAGGTCGTGGTATGAAGTCTACACGAGGTACAGCTGGAAGAATTTTCTCGGCATTGGCTCATGCAAACGTAAATGTTAAAATGATTGATCAGGGGTCTTCAGAATTAAATATTATTATCGGTGTTTGCAACGATGATTTTGAAAAGGCAATCAAGGCGATTTATGATATTTTTGTGATGACTCGCTTGTAAACTATGATGGATAAAGAAGAGTTAAAACTAGAAAGTAAAAAGAGTATGATGGAAGGCAGGGCTGTAATGATAGGAGTTGTTACAGCTACTGTCTTTTTGTGCATTTTTACACTATTTGAAATTTTTGTAATTAAAATGGAATGGAATATTCCGGTTATGAAGGCTTTTATAGAAGGCTCAGATAAATATTTGTTTGTGTATTATCGAGAAGAGGAGGAACAACTCGAGAGTAGCACAGAAAACGAGCAGAAACAGAAAGGGTATGAGCAACGTCAGCCGGAGTTGGTGGAAGAGGACAATGTTGAGAAAGAGACGTTGTCAGAGTTAGATGACACAGAACACGATTATACAGAAAGTATACTGGAAAGCGAAATCATGGAGTCGACCCAACTAGCTCAAACAGGTGAGAATACAGAGATATCTGTGATTGTACAAAGTGGGACTGAGGTGGAAGAAGTAACAGAGAATGAGGTTGAACAGAAAGAAAGTTTTCCGTATTATTTAAAAATTAATCGTCAGCAGAATGTTATTACGGTATATGAGATAGATGATAATGATGAGTATACGATACCGGTAAAAGCAATTTTGTGTTCTACAGGGTTATATAATGCAACGCCAAAAGGTGTATTCCATTTGTCTTCAAAATATATTTGGCGAGAATTGCACGGTGGTGTATATGGACAATACGCCAGCCGTATTACAGGTGGTGTCTTATTTCATTCAGTACCATATGCCAGCAAAAATAAATCGACATTATATTGGGAGAAGTATAATAAGTTAGGACAGCAGGCTTCCATGGGATGTGTGCGTTTGACAGTGGAAGATGCGAAATGGATCTATGATAATTGCCCATCAGGTACGGCAGTAGAAATATATGATAGTGAAGCTCCGGGACCACTTGGAAAACCAGAGACACTAAAGCTTGATAAAGATAATATAAATAAAGGTTGGGATCCGACTGATCCGGATGAAAAGAATCCTTGGCATGAGTGGTCTGAAGATGGCTGAAATATGCTGCATCTCACAAAAGATTAGGCGACATTCAAACATTTTTATTTGGATGTCGCCTATTAAGCTATTTCGTCCATGGGACTTTTACCTCTCTTTAATTTTTTAATATTTTCAATCTTTTCGTTTTAAAAGATTTTTCTAAAAAACAACTATTTTTTTCGTCCTAAATAATCGACTTCAATTTTTAAAAGTTTTCTTCTTTTTCGCTTGTTTTTTAAAGAAGTTTTCCTCTTCTCAATTTTATAAAGTTTTTTTCTTTTTGGACTTCTTCGATTTCAAATAATGACTTCTGATTTATGTTCTACTTATAGCTTATCTCGAATTATATCATATAAGAAATATTCCATCGACTGATACTAATTCATCTCTTCCCTATTGGTTCTAGCTACGTTTTCCCTCTTTAGTAAAATTTAAAATTCGAATGCGGTTAAGTTTTTGTTGGACTATACCTCTCTTTCTTAGATTATATAATTAAGATTTACGTTGCTGGTGGTTTGTACCTTCCTTTCTGTAAGTCTTAGTTGTTTTTGATAAGTTTATTATATCTGTCAATTTGGCGTTTGTCAACTGTTATTTTGGAAATATTGAAAAATATTTTACTAAAAGAGCGTTAATTGCAAGAAAAATATAAAATATTCAGAAAATATAAAAAGAAAGGATTATTTGAACAAAGTAAAAAATTTTAGGAAGGATAGGACTGCATATAGGAACTCCAAGAGATCTTTCTCATATAATATGGTGAAGGGAGCGTAATTTTTTTATGGAGAAACAGACAATACTTTTAATTAGCGATATGCGACAGGTTTATCTGGCTGAAATTCTTACCAAACGTGGCAATCATGTGCGCTGCCTGGATATCAGAAATCAAAGTGCCATCAAGGAGCAGTTGGTGAAACTAAAAGTATTTTTGAATGAGGCAGATGTACTCGTCCTTCCGATTCCAGTGACAAAGGGGATTGATAAGGATGATTTGAATGAAATATTAAATAAAAATGTGAAAAATGAAACCATTGTAATGGGTGGATGCTTTTTGCCGGAACAGCAGAGAATTTTAACAGAACGTGGAATCCGTTATCTTGACTTTATGGAAGATAAAGTGGTGACGGAAGAGAATGCAATTGCTACTGCAGAAGGAGCAATTGCAGAATTGATTCGAAACTGTCCGTACAATATTGAAGGGTCTAAAATTATTGTTACCGGTTATGGGTATTGTGGCAAGGCCATTGCTAAGAAACTAGGGGCATTAGGTGCGAGAGTAACCGTACTTGCACGACGCAGTGAGGTTCGTAAATTAGCAAAGCAGGATGGTTTTTATGCCGCAGATTTTGCCTTTGGACCGGAAGAAGCAATGGGAGCAGTGATGCTTGTGAATACAGTCCCTGCCCCAGTCGTGACAAAGCTTATGATTCGGGAACTGCCGCGAGATGCGTATATTTTAGATATTGCGTCTAATCCAGGTGGAACGGATTTTTCTTGTGCAAAAGAAAGTGGAATATCAGCAGATCTTGTTTTGGGAATTCCTGGTCGTTTTTCACCGAAAGCCAGTGCTTACATTCTGGCGAGGGCAATGGAAAGGTTTACGCTCGTTGACAGTAATGGAAGGACGTAATGTATGGATTCTTTAAAATATAATATTGGAATAGGAATTACCGGCTCGTTCTGCATGTTTGCAAGAACTAGAAAGGAAGTAAAAAGACTTGTAGATTTGGGAGCGAATGTAATACCCATTTTTTCTTTTAATGCACAGACAATAGATACTCGTTTTGGAAGTGCAAAGGATTATGTAGAGGGGATTTGCGAGATAACAGGAAATGAGGGAATAAAAACGATAGATGCAGCAGAGCCAATAGGGCCAAATAACTTTCTGGATGTTATGGTGATTGCACCATGTACCGGAAATACAGCAGCGAAGCTTTGCAATGGCATTACAGATACACCAGTTTTAATGGCAGCAAAAGCACACATGCGTAACGGTAAACCATTGGTGGTATCGATTTCGACAAACGATGCAATGGGGGCTAATTTTAAAAATATCGGAATGCTTATGAATATGAAAAATATTTATTTTGTTCCGTTTGGGCAGGATAGCCATAAGAGCAAACCAAATTCATTGATTGCGAAAATGGAATTATTACCGGAGACAATTGAGATGGCACTGGCAGGGAAGCAGATTCAGCCGGTGTTACAGAATCCAAATGAATAAGAAAGATAAAAATGGCTATGCAATGCATAGCCATAGTTTTTATAGTTTTATTTCGGCTTTTATCTGTTCTACAAAGGAAACGTCACAATTCATAAGAGAAGCAATTTTTTCTACGTTCATATTTTCCAGTAACATATTTTTAATAGCGTTCGTTTGAACAAATTTAAGTTCCGTGATTTGCGAATCTTTCTCTTCAAGTTGCGAATCTTTTTCCGCTAACTGCTCCCGCTGCCTGTCTATTTCTTGCTGTTGTTCATCTATCATGTATTTTACGGTATTACGGTCGAGTATACGTAATTCTTCGGAGAACATATTCATCACCCTTTCAATATTCTGACACATCTGATACAAAGTTTCATACATGGGCTTAAATTCCGGAAAATGCGTAATTAATTCAATGATTTGCTCTGGAGTATCATTTGTAAGGAAAGTAAGCCATGCTTCTAATGGTGTTTCTATGATTTTATTGTCCATATTCTCATGAAAAATGTCAAGTGGAATCATTACGTATTCCTGCAACATATTTAATTGCAGGCCGGTATCAAAAACCTGTTTTCCATAGTGGTAATATTCGGTTGGATATTTCTTGAATTCTTTTGGACTTTTTTCGTAGATGACGATTAAGTATACAGTTTTAATGTTGTTATAAGAAAAGTTGTCGCCTTGTGCAGAACGGACGCGTTTGTATTGGCGCAGTAACATATCGGAGGAGTAGCAGGCACAGCGTTCGCCGGGAAAAGAATAACCGATTTTTTGAATTTCTACATTGGCAAGAGAGCCATCCTCTAACTCCACGATGATATCCGTAATCAGTAAGGAGGCTTCGTCAGCAATGCGGGTAGAATCATTTGGAAGGATTTTTATAATTTTTACTTTGCGTTTCAGTACTACACTTAAAAATGACTCAAGGCGTTCGGGCGTGTATTCTGGATTCATAACTTCCTTGAAAAAGGAATCGTACAGGATTTTAATACCTTTCATGCCGGTGCAGAAATTCAAAAATTCATCCTGTCTTGCAGGAGACCAACTGTTGTATAGAGTAGAAAGTCGGATGTTAGAACAAATGGTTGATAAGAGTTCCGTCCGCTCGCGAATAAGCGGAAAATGTGCTTTTAATTTACTGGTCATAAATATCCCCTTTCGTATAAGAATGTATACAGATGGTGGCATAAAAAAATTCAAAAATCTCGAAATGACGCGAAACGCATAGGGATTACGCGATTCGCATATATCGTCATTGTTGCATTTTTACGTTTGTGCTATAATAAACAATAAGAGTTTTGAAACATGTCTTTGAGATAGAAGGGGAGCGTTCTATGAAGTTTGATTATTTATTAAACATAGAGGAATTGCAAAGTTTATACCAAACGGTTACAAATGATGATTGTGCTGAGGTGGCATATGTACGTTGTATTAAGTATGGACGATGTTTGGAAAAGTTAATACGTTATATTTATTCGAAAGAGTTTCCAAATTATAGAGCAGCTTCCAGTGAATTAATAAAACTGATAAAAGACAAGAAATTCAAACAATTTCTCGGAAGAACAGATTATTATAATAAACTGCATTTTACCTATCTTGCTGGAAATAATGCGGCGTTCGATCATGATATAGACATGGAAACAGCGGAGCTTGCATTTGAAAATCTAAAAGAGACTACGTATCATGTTTTTCGGAGATTGGGCAGATTTGATGAAGAACAGCAAGTCATGTTTGAATATATTCCAAAGTCTGCCTGTACTATTTCAGAAGCAAAGACAAGAGAACTGTATATTGATACCAATTTAAAAAGTGCGGGTTATTCTGTACTAAAGGAAAAGAATAAGATTGTACCGGGAAAAGTAGGAATAGAAATAGAAGTATTTGATTTGCCAAATCAGGCAAATGGTTTTGCGGATTATGTGATTTATAACAATGTGGGACTTCCGGTTGCGGTAATCGAAGCAAAGCGTACAAGTATTTCCGAAGAAGCCGGTGCACAGCAGGCAAAAGATTACGCAGATGCATTGGTAAAGAATTTGAATTTAAAATATAGGCCAATTGTTTATTATACAAATGGATATGTGATTAAGATACAGGATCGCCTGGGTTATCCAGCAAGACAAGTAGGAAATTTTGCATCTTTAGATGACTTGGAACTTTTGATAAAACGCCAGTTGCCGGGTGTAGAAGATAAAAGAAATCCGATTGCAGATAAAACGGTAGATGCTAATATTATTGACCGCAGTAAATTGATAGAAGCTGTAAAAGAGATGATAGATTCCATGAATACGGATGGAAAAATGAGGAGAAAAGGTTTACTTGTGTTGCCTTGTGGTGTGGGTAAGACGAGAACTGCGGTAGCACTTAGTAAGATTTTGATAAAAAATGACTGGGTTCAGAATGTATTGTTTTTAGCCGATAGAAATAATCTTGTTACAAATGCTTTGAAGCCATTTAGTAATTATATAGAGGGCGGTGTAAGCGATATTTCGGCTGAGAATCCTGACAGAGATACAAATGCAAGAGTCTGTATCTGCACATATAATTCCATGCTTAATTTTTTGAATAAACCGAAAAAAGAGTTTTCGGTAGGGCATTTTGACATGATAATTGTGGATGAGGCACATCGTTCTTTATTTAATGTATATCGTGCGATATTTGAATATTTTGATTCTTTTGTTATAGGTTTGACAGCGACACCAAGTAAGGCAATTGACAGGTCTACATATGAAATTTTGAATCTGAATACTGATGAGCCGACTTTCGAAGTGAAGTTTGAAGAAGCGGTTAATTTAGAATATCTTGTAAGTTATCGTGCATTTGATAAAACCTCTAATATCTTAAAAAATGGTTTAAAATATAGTGATTTGACGGATAAAGAGAAAGAAGAATATGAGGAGTTGTTCGGAAATGCAGATGGAACTGTACCGGAACATATAGAGGGCAGTGCGTTTCGCAAGCATATTTTTAATAATGACACGATAGATAAAATGTTTAGCGATTTATTTGCAAATGGTCTGCGTATAGAAAATGGAAATAAATTAGGAAAAACTTTGATTTTTGCAGTGGATCATAAACATGCAGTGAGTATTGTGGAAAGATTCAAGGTACTGTATCCGAATTTGGGGGATGAGTTCTGCCAGGTAATTGATAATCAAATTAAGAAAAATAAAACGCGTCAAGAGAATTTTGCTAAGAAAAATTCAAATCCTCAAATCGTTGTGTCGGTAGATATGATGGATACAGGTGTAGACATCCCTGAGATTGTAAATTTAGTATTTTTTAAGCGTGTATTATCAAGAATCAAATTTGACCAGATGTGGGGACGAGGGACAAGAACCTGTAAGAATCTCTATGTTATCTCACCGTCTCGTGACTATTTTGAAGATCGGACAAAGGATGATACACAGAAAGAGTATGTGGATAAGCAGGGATTTTACGTGTTCGATTATTGTAATAATTTTGAATTTTTTGAACTGCATCCTGAAGGGCATGATCCGAGTAATATGCTGAATTTGAATCAGAAAATATATTCTGTACATTTAGATATGCTATCGAAATTACAGAGTATTACATACCAGGAGCAGACAGAATATAAGGTTTTTTATAACCAATTAAAAAAATTGTTGGTGGAAAAAATTTCGGCGTTAGACATGAATCGTATTGATGTGAAATTAAAGCAGTATTATGTAGATAAGTATAAAACAGAAAAAGCTTTTTCTCATTTATCTGATAAAAATATATATGAGATAAAGACAAATTTGTTGAAACTTATAGAGCCGGATACGATGGATGATAATTACTCAAAATCATTGGATTATAGGGTATGTGTTATCCAGTTGTCTTTATTAGATGATAAAGTGGATTCAGTAAGACAGCAACAGCAATTAATGAAAATGGCATTAGCACTGTTAGAGAAGGCCAGTATTCAGGATATTTTTGATAAGAGAGAGATACTGAAAAAACTTGCTGATGAAAAGTATTATGACAAACTGGATTTCTTTGAGTTAGAAAAGGTAAAAATGGAAGTTGGACCGTTGGTTAAATATCTTCGAGGTGAAGATGCCGGACTTATGATTACGAATTTCAATGATAAAATTGAAACGAAGGTACGGGATGCGCGATATGATTTTGATAATTTCAAAACATATCGTGAAAAAATTATCACATATTTGCAGAAACACTTTGGGGAGTTGATTTCCGTACAAAAAATTATTCGTTTGGATACGTTGACACATGCGGATTTAGAGGAACTTCAGAACATTCTGGATTCACTAAAGAATACAGAGACGGATGCTGGAGAAGAATTTGAAAATGCACAGAAATTAATTATTTTTGTGAGAAAAATTATCGGTCTGGAAAAGAAAACGATTGATGAAAAGTGTGCAAAATTTTTGAATCTAAATAATTTCAATAGGGAGCAGAGGCAGATGATAAATTTAATCATAGATTTTGCAATAAGAAATGGTAATGTAACAACAGATGATTTAGTTAATACGGAACCATTTTCAGATATTGAAATACCGGAATTATTTGATAATGAGTTAGAACCAATATTACAACTTGTAGCAATGTTTACGAATCCTCTTACAGTTGCGGCATAAATAAAAAGCAGCCCTTGCTATGATAATTATATCATGAAGGGCTGTTTTGTTTAATGCCGTTATTTATTACTTCTGAGAAGCTTCTAAAGCCTCACGGCAGGCAAGTGCTAACTGGTCACCGCAGGAAGTTCCACGACCACGGCAGGAAATTCCTTTGATGCGTGCTTCTACTTCTTCAACGGTAAGACCTTCAACTAATTTTGGAATAGCTTGTAAATTACCGTGGCAGCCACCTGTGAATACTACGTTGTGTACTACGTTGCCTTCTAATTCTAATTCGATAAGAGTTGAGCAGGTGCCTTTTGTTTTATATGTATATTTCATATTGAGTTCCTTTCTTTTTGAAAATTTGTACTGCAATATAGTATACAAAGGTAAGGGGAAATTTGCAAGATGTTTTCGCTTTACTGCTAACAGTTCACGAACGCCATTCGCAAAGGGAAAATATGTGAACTGTTAATAAAAAATTCATAAATCATTTACGACTATTTCTTGAGATAAGCGGAAAAAAGTGGTACAATAAGTATTTGTATGGACTTAAGAGAATACACACAGAAATTTTTGTAATATAGAAATATAGGTAACTATTCAGTATGACATCGTAATTATGGAAGATACTGAATAATTACGAAATCAGATTAGGAATGGAGACTTATGGGATTAATAACAAAATTATTCGGAACACACAGTGAGCGCGAATTAAAAAGAATTTATCCAGTAGTTGATCAGATAGAAGCTTTACGTGATAGCATGATGGCTCTTTCTGACGAAGAGTTAAGAGCGAAGACGAAAGAATTCAAAGAGAGATTTGCAAAGGGTGAGACCTTAGATGATCTTATGGTAGAGGCATATGCGACTGTTCGTGAGGCGGCGAGACGTGTGCTTGGTATGGAGCATTACCGTGTGCAGATCATCGGTGGTATCATTTTGCATCAGGGACGTATCGCAGAGATGCGTACAGGTGAAGGTAAGACTTTGGTATCCACATTGCCGGCATATTTGAATGCGTTAGAAGGTAAGGGTGTATGTATTGTAACAGTTAACGATTACCTTGCAAAACGAGATGCTGAGTGGATGGGGCAGGTTCACGAATTCTTGGGATTAAAAGTGGGCGTTGTTTTGAACTCTATGAATAATGACGAGCGTCGTGAAGCTTATAATTGTGATATTACTTATGTTACAAATAATGAACTTGGTTTCGACTACCTTCGTGACAACATGGTAATTTACAAAGAACAGTTGGTTCAGCGTGGATTACACTTTGCTATCATCGATGAGGTTGACTCGGTATTAGTCGATGAGGCTCGTACACCACTTATTATTTCTGGTCAGGGTAGCAAGTCTACCAAGCTTTACGAGGCATGTGATATTCTTGCACGTCAGATGAAGCGTGGTGAAGATGTTGCAGAGATTTCCAAGATGGATGTCATCATGGGTGTAGAACAGGAAGAGACGGGTGACTTCCTTGTAAATGAGAAGGATAAAGTAGTTACTCTTACACAGGAAGGTGTAAAAAAAGTCGAACAGTTCTTTAAGATTGAGAATTTGGCAGATGCGGAAAACCTTGAAATTCAACATAATGTAATTCTTGCTTTACGTGCGCATAATTTAATGTTCAAAGATCAGGATTATGTAGTAAAAGATGAGCAGGTTATGATTGTCGACGAATTTACCGGACGTATTATGCCGGGACGTCGTTATTCTGATGGTTTACATCAGGCTATTGAAGCAAAAGAACATGTAAAAGTTAAACGTGAGAGCAAGACACTTGCTACTATTACGTTCCAGAACTTCTTTAATAAATTTGAGAAAAAAGCAGGTATGACAGGTACTGCTTTGACGGAAGAAGAAGAGTTCCGTGATATTTATGGAATGGACGTTATCGAAATCCCAACCAATAGACCGGTTCAGAGAAAGGATTTGAATGACGTTGTATATAAGACCAAGAAGGAAAAATATCTTGCAGTAGTAGAGGCTGTAAAAGAAGCACACGAAAAGGGCCAGCCGGTATTGGTAGGTACAATTAATATCGATACTTCTGAACTTTTGAGTACTATGCTTAAGAAAAATGGTATTCCACATACCGTATTAAACGCAAAGTTCCATGAGATGGAAGCAGAAATTGTAGCGGCAGCAGGTCAAACCGGTGCAGTTACGATTGCTACTAACATGGCAGGTCGTGGTACGGATATTAAGTTAGATGATGAAGCAAAAGCTGCGGGTGGTCTTAAGATTATCGGTACAGAGCGTCATGAGTCTAGACGTATTGACAATCAGTTGCGTGGTCGTTCGGGACGTCAGGGAGATCCTGGTGAATCTCAGTTCTATATTTCATTGGAAGACGACTTGATGCGTTTGTTTGGCTCTGATAGATTGATAGAGACCTTTAACAGATTGCAGATTCCGGAAGGTGAGCAGATTCAGCATAAATTGCTTACAGATACAATCGAAAAAGCTCAGAAGAAGATTGAAAGTAACAACTTTGGTATCAGAAAAAATCTGTTAGAGTACGATCAGGTTATGAATGACCAGAGAGAAATTATTTATGCAGAGCGTCTTAGAGTATTGAATGGTGAGAGCATGCGAGATGTAATCTATAAGATGATTACAGATCGTGTAGAAGCCTGCGTAGATACCTGTATTTCAGCAGAAATCTCTAAGGATGAGTGGGATTTGAACGAGTTGAACATGTTGCTTCGAGGTATGATTCCGCTTCCAAAAGTGAACGCAGAGACGATCTCAAATATTAAGAATAATAAAGAGTTAAAACATTATTTAAAAGAAAAAGCAGTAAAATTATATGAAGCAAAAGAAACCGAATTCCCGGAACCGGAACAATTCCGCGAATTGGAACGAGTTATTTTGTTGAAAGTAATTGACCGTAAATGGATGGATCACATTGATGATATGGATCAGTTGAGACAGGGTATCGGTTTACAAGCTTATGCACAGAGAGATCCGCTTATAGAATACAAGATGGCAGGTTACGATATGTTTGATGAGTTAATTGCAAGTGTTCAAGAAGATACTATTCGCTTGCTTTACCATGTAAAGATTGAGCAGAAGGTAGAACGTGAACAGGTTGCAAAAGTAACCGGAACGAATAAGGATGATACCGCAGTAAATGCACCGAAAAAGCGTGACAATGCAAAAGTATATCCAAACGATCCATGTCCATGCGGTAGCGGTAAGAAATATAAACAGTGTTGCGGAAGAAAATAAAATTGCATTACTTTTTATACCCACGCCAATCACCTGCTGATTGATATGGGGAGAAAGATTAAATAAAACAAATTTACAGTTTACACGTCATTAAAAACACAGGAAACATATGCTTCCATAATGTATCCTGTGTTTTTTTGTTGGCGAGTGAGTAGTAATCAATATAGTACTTTTTGACTGGAAAAAATGAGATTACATTGACTTTTGACTTAAAATTCATTAAGATAGTATTGTATAGATTGGAAAAAAATCTTGATTTTTAAATAATATAAAAGGGGTGTTTGCGATGTTTTTAGAAGATTATAAACGTTGGATGGAAACTGATTTAGAAGACCCTGCATTAAAGGCAGAGTTAGAGTCTATCGAAGGTAATGAGGAAGAAATTAAAGATCGTTTTGCAGTAGCATTAAAATTCGGTACAGCCGGTTTACGTGGTGTGTTAGGTGCAGGTTCTAACCGTATGAATATCTATGTAGTTCGTCAGGCTACACAGGGACTTGCTAACTGGGTTAAAACTCAGGGTGGTAATCAGTTAGTAGCAATCAGCTACGATAGCCGTATTAACAGTGATGTTTTTGCTAAGACAGCAGCTTGTGTATTAGCAGCTAACGGCATCAAAGTTCGTATTTATGATGCATTAATGCCAGTTCCGGCATTAAGCTTTGCTACACGTTACTATGAAGCAAACGCAGGTATTATGGTTACAGCATCTCATAACCCGGCAAAATACAATGGTTATAAAGCATATGGTCCAGACGGATGTCAGATGACAGACGAAGCAGCAGACATCGTATATGCAGAAATTCAGAAAACAGACATCTTAACAGGTGCTCAGATGATTACATTTGAAGAAGGTCTTGAAAAAGGTCTTATCGAATATGTTGGTGATGATTGTAAAGAAGCGCTTTACGATGCTATTAAGGCAAGAAGCGTTCGTCCAGGTATCTGCGAAACAGCTGGTCTTAAATTAGTTTACTCTCCACTTAACGGTTCAGGTTTAGTTCCTGTTATGAGAATTTTAAAAGATATCGGTATTAGTGATATCACTATTGTTCCGGAACAGCAGTATCCAGATGGTAACTTCCCAACATGTCCATATCCTAACCCAGAAATTTTCGAAGCTCTTCGTTTAGGTTTGGAATTAGCAGAAAAAGAAGGTGCTGACTTAATGTTAGCAACTGACCCAGATGCTGACCGTGTTGGTATTGCTATGAAATGTCCAGATGGTACATATGAACTCGTTTCTGGTAACGAAGTGGGTGTACTCTTATTAGACTATATCTGTGCAGCTCGTATCGAAAAAGGTACAATGCCAGAAAAAGCAGTTGCTGTTAAATCTATCGTTTCTACACCACTTGCAGATGCAGTAGCAGAGAACTACGGCGTTGAATTAAGAGGCGTATTAACAGGATTTAAGTGGATTGGTGATCAGATTGCTCAGCTTGAAGCAGCAGGCGAAGTTGATCGTTTCATCTTCGGTTTCGAAGAAAGCTACGGCTACCTTGCAGGTCCTTACGTAAGAGATAAAGATGCTATCATCGGTTCTATGTTAATCTGTGAAATGGCAGCATATTATAGAAGCATTGGTTCTTCCATCAAACAGAGATTGGAAGAAATCTATGCTAAATATGGTCGTTACTTAAATAAAGTAGACAGCTTTGAGTTCCCAGGTTTGTCTGGTATGGACAAAATGGCTGGTATCATGGAAGATTTAAGAAAGAATCCTCCAGCAGAAATCGGTGGCTATGCAGTTACAAAAGTAACTGACTACAAGAACACGGCAGAGACAGGACTTCCAGCAGCTAACGTATTAATCTACAAGTTAGACGGTGGTGCAGAAGTTATCGTTCGTCCTTCAGGTACAGAACCAAAGATTAAGACATATTTCACAACATTAGGAAAAGATTTAGCAGAAGCTTCTGCACAGAAAGATGCTTTAGCAGCAGCTTTAAAACCAATTTTCTCATAAGATAATATAATTTACGCGGGTGTCCTATGGCACTCGCGTTTTATTACCTAAAGCTTTTCATGAAATTAGGATTTGTCGGGGCGCTTTGAATGTGGTGAGTCTCTTGCCTGAAGTGAAAATTGACGTATGAAATTGTCGTTTGGGCAAAGAAATATTTATTTTATAACTCATAACCAAATATCATTCCTACATTGCACATAGCTAACGTGAAAGTAACTTATTCTCTATTCACCAAATTTGAAAAGTATCTCATCGCAGAAAAATCTGTTCTAGATACTTTTTATTACATTATTCCGACCAAAAAGCCATATTTTTTATGTAAAAAGTATCTATACAAGAAAAAATGTCCCTCAGATACTAAAAAAGTAATTTTTGAGTATCTGAAAAGATAATTTTGCTCAGGGGATACTTTTCCATGAAAAATATTGAATTTTTTCTGCTTCATTGGGCACAGAGCAAGGCTTTTCCAGCTTGAGATACTTTTTTGAATATAGGAATAAAAAATATGTTATATCTCTTTGATTAGGGATAGGTGTTTGGGTATACAAGATAAGATTTTTAATACTATCTCCAAAATATAGATAAAATGCATTGAAATTTATGATTTTTTGTTAAAAATGGGTATCAGAAGAAGAATTCAAATGATCATATCCACTATATTGAAATATTTGGGTATGAATTATAATGTAAATATTTCTTTGCCCAAACGGTAATTTTACATGTCAATTTTCACTTCAGGCAAGAGACTCACCACATTCAAATTTCCCCACAAATCCAATTTTATTAAACCGAAAAGAAAAGACAGATAATTCTGCGCTTTTCACTACTCTGCTAAACGAAAGTTTATCATAATATATAATTTGTTTAATTGAAGATAAATAAAAGGAGCTATGTGAATAGCTCCTTTTAAAATGCGTTGATATAAAATTATTTAGCCTGCTCAAGAGCAAGTGTTACAGTTGTGATATCACAAACTTCTGTTGGTCCGTAGTACTGGATAGCACCTGGATATACGAAGCATGTATCAACTGCCCATTCATCACGATGAGCTTCGAAGTATTTGAATGGAGCACCATCTAATTCAACGAGAGCTTTTCTGATAACTGGTTTGTCTTCGCCATGTCTTCTTTCGATGTTCATCATCTTTGTGATTGGCATACCACCTGCAACCCATTCGTTAGCTGGCTGTGAAAGGTTAGAAATCTTTGATAAGTAACCTGTGTAGCCATACTGGATAAGCATGAATGCATTGTATCCTAATGAGTAGCAGTAGTCTGAGTCGAAGTTAGATGGGAATGCACATCTTCCTTCATAACCTAAGAAGTGGTGTAATGCACCAAATTTACCTGTATATGTACCAGCTGCTTTTCTAGCTGCTAATTTGTCAGCAACGAGAGCAGAGAATAATTTCTCAGATTCGATAAGGGATACCTGTACGTTACCGTGTGGATCTCTTTCTAAGAATAACTGCTGCTGGATTGTCTGTGGAAGAATAGCGAATACTTCCATAGATTCTTTTGTTAAACCGTTTTCGATGAATGCATATTTGTCAGCCCATGTTGGAAGAGCGTTGAATGCATCAGCTTTGCTTCCAGCAAGAAGTTCGTTGATTTCGTGAATTAATACAGAGAATTCTGGAACAAATTCAACAACACCTTCTGGGATGATAGCAACACCGAAGTTCATGCCGTTTGCTGCTCTCTTTTCAACTGAATCAGCGATGTAATCAGCGATTGCAGAAAGAGACATTTTCTTAGCTGCAACTTCTTCAGAGATTAAGCAGATGTTTGGCTGTGTTTCAAGAGCACACTCTAAAGCTACGTGGGAAGCAGAACGTCCCATAACTTTAATGAAGTGCCAGTATTTTTTAGCTGAGTTAGCATCTCTTTCGATGTTACCGATGATTTCTGAGTATGTCTTTGTAGCTGTATCGAAACCGAAAGAACATTCGATGTCTTCGTTCTTTAAGTCACCGTCGATTGTCTTAGGACAGCCGATTACCTGAACGCCTGTGTTGTTAGCTGCCATGTATTCTGCAAGAACAGCTGCGTTTGTATTAGAATCATCACCACCGATGATAACGAGAGCTGTGATTTCATGCTTTTTACAAACATCAGCAACGATAGCAAACTGTTCGTTTGTTTCAAGTTTTGTACGACCGGAACCGATGATATCGAAACCACCTGTATTTCTGTACTGGTTAATGTATTCATCAGTCATAACGATATAATCGTCTTCGATAAGACCGCTTGGACCGCCTTTGAAACCGTAAAGTTCGTTTTCTGGGTTTGTTGCTTTTAATGCATCATATAAACCACAAACTACGTTGTGTCCACCTGGAGCCTGTCCACCGGAAAGGATTACACCAACGATGTGTTTCTTTGGAGCAGATGTGTTAGTACCTTTTTCAAAAGTAATCTCTTTTTTGCCGTATGTATTTGGGAAAAGAGCTTTGATTTTGTCCTGGTCAGCTACACTTTGTGTTTCTGCACCTTCGTTAACGCAGATATCTGCAATACCATTTCTGAGCATTCCTGGAAGTTTTGGTGAATACTCATATCTTGCTTTCTGTAATGGTGAAAGTTTCATTTGATAATTCTCCTTCTTAATTAAAATAAATATTATAAAATATAGATATCTAAATATTAATATATTTTGGTGAAAAAGTAAACTGTTTCTAATAAAGTACTGATAAAATTTTTGACTAAAAGGGATGTAGGGCTATTGACAGAAGATGGAAAAAGTGTTAATTTATATGAGGAAGTTAGTTCTGACTAATTTTGGTCCGTTTAATAGGAGTGACGATATGACGTTAAGAGAAGCAGAAGTTGGTGTAGAATATATAGTGAAAAGTATACAGACAGATGATGAAGAATTGGATGCGTTTCTTTTTTCATTGGGATGTTATAGTGGAGAGCCGATTACTGTGATTGCACAGAAGAAGAATAACTGTGTAGTGTCTATTAAGGATGGCAGATATAATATTGACTATCTTTTAGCGGAGGCAATAGAAGTTTAGGATTGTAACCCTTCAGAGCCCAGTTTGAAAGCACAAAGCGTTTCCTTGCTATGCTTTCTAGTCAAAGACAAGTTTTCAAAGATAAATACGTTCATTCTAGTATGGAGTTTGTTTTTTGAAAATAGTCATTGTTCTGAAAGGTTACTCATATTTTTACCTAACGGTTAGACAAGACTAACTATTGGGCGATTGCAAATGACTGGGAGAATGCAATATAGACAAAAAGATTTATAGTAGGATAAATGGTAAATGAGAGGGAGAGTTAGAATATGAGAATTGCTTTTGCAGGTAATCCAAATAGTGGTAAGACCACGATGTACAATGCACTCACAGGCAGAAACGAGCGTGTGGGTAACTGGGCAGGTGTAACAGTTGATAAGAAAGAAAGCCCAATCAAAAAAAGCTTTTATAATGGTGGAGAGGAATTGGTGGCAGTGGACCTTCCGGGTGCATACTCTATGTCGCCATTTACATCGGAAGAGAGCGTTACAAGTGATTATGTTAGAAACGAGAATCCGGATGTAATTATTAATATCGTAGATGCTACGAATTTAAGTCGTAGTTTGTTTTTTACAACACAGTTATTAGAGTTGGGGATTCCGGTTGTAGTAGCATTGAATAAAAGTGATGTAAATAAAAAGAAGGAAACAGAGATTGATGCTGCGACATTATCTGCTAAATTGGGATGTCCTGTTGTAAATACAGTATCAACTTCTTCTGGTGACAAAGGCCTAGCAGAGGTAGTGAAGGCTGCGGTTGCATTAAAAGGTCAGGTACAGAAAGCACCGTATGTGCAGGGGGATATTGATCTGAGTAACAAAGCGGAAGTAGAAGCAGAAGATAGAAAGCGTTTTGCGTTTGTAAATGGCATCGTAAAAGAAGTTGAGACACGTAAAGTGTTCACAAAAGATACTAATTATCAGGATAAAATCGACGAAGTAATTACACATCCGGTAATCGGTTTGGGTATTTTCGCTGTAGTTATGTTTTTGGTATTTGACATTTCGCAGTCTACATTTGGACCATGGCTTGCAGATGTACTTGTTGGTTGGATTGAGACGTTCCAGGAATGGGTTGGCGGATTATTGACAGGTGCGAATGACTTCTTATACGCACTTTTAGTGGACGGTATTATCGGCGGTGTAGGTGCTGTAGTTGGTTTCCTTCCACTTGTTATGGTAATGTATTTCTTGATTGCTTTATTGGAAGATTGCGGTTATATGGCTCGTGCAACAGTTGTACTTGATCCATTTTTTAAACGTGTTGGCTTATCAGGAAAATCTGTTATTCCAATGGTTGTAGGTACAGGTTGTGCGATTCCGGGTATCATGTCATGCCGTACGATTCGTAATGAGAGAGAACGTAGAGCGACAGCAATGCTTGCACCGTTTATGCCATGTGGTGCGAAGTTGCCGGTTATTGCATTATTTGCAGGTGCATTTTTCGCAGATGCTTCTTGGGTTGGAACTTTGATGTACTTTGTAGGTATCCTTCTCATCTTTTTAGGTGCATTATTAGTAAATAAGATTACAGGACATAAATTTAGAAAATCATTCTTTATCATGGAGCTTCCAGAATACAAACTTCCAAGCTTAAAGAGAGCATTTGTATCTATGATGTCTCGTGGTAAATCATACATTGTAAAAGCGGGTACAATTATTCTTGTGTGTAACACAGTAGTGCAGATTATGCAGTCATTTAACTGGAAGTTACAGTTGATAGAAGAAGGCATGGAACATACGTCAATCCTTGCTTCTATTGCATCTCCAATCGCTGTTTTATTAGTGCCGGTATGTGGTATTGCAGCATGGCAGTTGGCAGCGGCTGCGGTAACAGGTTTTATCGCAAAAGAAAATGTCGTTGGTACCATCGCAGTTTGTTATGCATTGACAAACTTTATTGATACAGAAGAATTAGCATTGACAGGTGGTTCTAATGAAGTTGCATTAGCAATGGGATTAACAAAAGTGGCTGCTTTGGCATACTTGATGTTTAACCTTTTCACACCTCCATGTTTTGCAGCACTTGGCGCTATGAACTCAGAAATGGGCAATGCAAAATGGTTCTGGGGTGGTGTAGCTTTACAGTTTGCAACAGGCTATACCGTATCTTACCTCGTATACCAGATTGGTACATTGATTACAACAGGTTCTGTAGGTGCGGGATTTGTACCAGGACTTATCGCAGTAGTGGCAATCGTTGGAATTATTGTTGCAATTATTAAGAAAAACGAAGCAAAGTTTGCGGCAGAGCATGCGTTGAAGAAGACAGCATAATTTGTGGGGAATTAGTGGAAAAGCGTCGAAGTTACTTTCGGAAGTATATTGGCAGGTTATGCGATATGTAAAAATTACATTTGTATAGAATTGCATAGATAGAAGTGAGGTTCCGGGAGTTGATTTTCGGAACCTTTGCTATATAGTTTTTTGGTAGAATGTAAGAAAAGTTAAAATAGCAGGGAGAATAGAAATTTTGTATCCTTACTAATGGACTTGAGGCTAAGAATTGGTGGGCAATAGGAAAAATTATTGGCACAGAAAGGAAGCGTTAGAAAAAATGATAAATGTTGTATTGGTTTTGGTTATTATAGCAATTGTAGGTGGAGCACTAATCTATATCAGAAAAGAGAAAAAACGTGGTGTTCAATGTGTAGGATGTCCACATGGCGGAAGTTGTGGAGGAAAATGCAGTAGTTGCAATGGTAATGAAGGGGATGCTTGGTAGCATGAAATTGTAAGAAGATTTTTATGTCAGCGAAGAAAGAAGATGGCATTTGGGCAGAGAATGTCTTTCGAAGCTCATTCAAGCGTTGTTATCTGCGGGTCGCGTAGATGACATCAATAAAGTGACCAAAGATAAAGCTTATTGCGAGCAATTAATGAAAGACTTTGAGATTGAATAATTGATAATAAGGAGATTGCGTTCAAAGTAATACAGGAGTAGTCGCCTTTTTCGTGTTTTGAGAGGAAAGAGAGGAATAGTTTTTGATAATTGGCGTAAATTAGTGGAGATTCCATTGGTTTACGCCAATTTCAGTGATTCAGAATAAAAACTTTTCGCAATAAAAATGCCATATTTTAAGCTGTAATTCTCCTGTTGATGTAAAATAAAAGAAAGAAATTTTACGCACAGGAGAAAAATACAGTGGAAAAAGCAAAAAAGACAATGAAGAA
>JAFYVJ010000026.1 GCA_017549185.1 Roseburia sp.
GACAAATTAAAAGAAGATTATGCTGTGACTTATGACAATAAAAAATCCAAAAAATTTGGAGTTGTCTTATTAGTAATCTCCGCTCTTCTCATCGTAATTGGTTTCATCATGCTATCTAGACAGTCTGGTTCTGCACTCCCTGATGGAACAGCGAATTTTTCTACACTCCTAATGCCTGGAAAAGCAATTGGCAGCAGTTTTGGTATCGGTATTCTGCTCTTTGTCATTGGTCTTAAATTGGTATTTACAAAGAAATAAATCTATTAAAAAGGAGATTCGAACCTGTGTCGAGTCTCCTTCATTCATTATTCTTCATCTGCAAATCCATTCGTTTGCTCTATCATTTTCTTATCTTGACTTTTTGTTTTTCTCTCTAACTTCTTAATATCTTCTGCTGGTGGAAGCTCCTCCGGCTTTATTCCTCTGCTTCCAAGCATGTTTCGAATCTCTGTATTATTCTGTACATGCTCGTCTGTGATTGATATTTCCCCGTGCAAATCTTTATCTTCAACATTATAATTTGTCATTTCGGTTGCAAGATTCTTAGCTGCGATTGTTAAAGTTGGAAGAAAATCTGCTAGTGGTCTATTATCTTTCACCCCTAATTTCGCCTTCATATCTCTTGTTGTATAACCTCCGAATAAAGCCTGATCCCCTCGAGATCTGATTCTAGCAAAACCCTCATCATCCACTCCTCGCTCATATATATTCTGAGAAAGTCTCTTTTCGGATTCTTTTAGGCGTTCTCTCACTTGTGCTCGTTCTATGTATGCGATTCTCTGTGCAATCAATTCTTGCTTTCGCGTTTGAACCGCAAAATAGCTCTGAGCAAAAGCAATCTCTTCTTTGGAAGTATCTCCATTCATAGCTATGAGATAGCACGCGTAACGAGTTAACATGTAGTCTTTAACTTCTCTCTGACCACCTTTTCCTATAGATATCATTTTGTTGACCTCAACAAAATGATATCTAAAATTAATACCACTGGTTTCACACGATTCCTTTGCTCGTCCTATCGCTTTTTCAAAGTTTCTCCACTCAGTGTACCCAAGTAATTTCATCAAATCTCTTGCATACCAATACTCAACATTTCCTTGCTCTGTCGTCTGAATCACATCGTCAAATTGCTTCTTAATCTGTTCGATTCTCTTTGAATCCATAGTACCACGTCCTTTTAATCTAGTACGGATATATTATCATTCGAACATGTGTTTGTCAATATGGTTAAAATATCATTTTCAATAAACCTAAAATCAACAAATGTACTGGATAGAACCAGTAGTAAAGATTTTTAATCGCTTTGTTGTAAGGCCCTTGTTTACCTCGATACAACCAGATTGGAATAAGTGCAAGCAATGCCAATCCTTGTCGCATGATGAAGAATGTACTTCCAAATAAGGAAACTTCATACATAAATCCTCCGAGGATTTCTCTATTAATATAGTAGAGACAAGCAAATTGTCCCACATAACTCCACCATTTCTTTTGTCGGAAGAAATAGAATGCAAGTACGGTAAGAATTCCTGCATGGTAGAAATCTACAAATGTAATGATTCCTACTATATATCCGATACATACAGACAATACACCAACTAAAATACGTTTCCAAAGCTTCTTCTCTTTCACTTTTTCATTCCAATGAATTAGCCCAATCGAAATCAAGAAACTCCATAATACATTTTGATGAATTGGGTAAAATAATCTACTTCCTAAAGCAAGATTAAATGGAAGTTCTGAAATCACTGCAAAGATAAATAATCTCTTCACGTATTTCTTTAAGTTGCTTGTGTGGAAATATCCTTCCACAATCATGAATGCAAAAATTGGAAAGGCAATACGACCAATACATGTCAGCCAGTCATTTCCTGGAACAATCGTTCCCCACAAATGGTCACATAGCATAAATGCCATTGCCATGATATGAAGTGAAAACGATGTCGTTTCTAATTTAAATTTCTTCTCCATATTGGTACCCATATAATCGATACATCTTCTTTGAAACACTTCCTGCATAAAGTTTTTCGAAAACAGACTTCTCGATTCCTTTCAATTCATTGATTAAAATTTGAGGTGTCATCTCATATTCTTTCACAAACTTTAGGCCTGAATTCTCTAGCAATTTTGGTTCATCCAATCCATGTACCTCGGTCACTCCAACATCATTGATTGGATTCTTGTATTTTGATGCTTTTGCAGCAAATGTAGTGTAGCAATCCATAAGTAAATATAAGGAAGAAAAGTGATTCTTTAATGCAGATAACAATGCAATCAAATCGTCGTTTGTAAGATACATGCTCACACCTTCCATTATAATAATCGCTGGCTTATTCTTTGGAAGTTCCTTCATCCATTCTTGTTTTCTTGCGTCAGAAGCTATCATGTGATATTCTTCGCTTTCCTTGAAATATCGTTTTCTCTCAGCAATTACTTCTGGAAAATCCACATCAAACCATAGATGACCTTTCGTTCCCACACGCTCTACTCTGCTGTCCATACCACAGCCGATATGAACTACAATCGCATTTTCTATCTCATTCATTTTCTGAGCAAGCCACATATCAAATACTTTTGAACGCATTCCCATGTAGTATGCCAGCCACTTGGATTTTGATTTTCCTTTAAGTTCAAATCCCTCTTTTTCCCAGATTTCCTCTGCTTTATTATCATGTAGGATAATGCCTTTTTTACTGACATATGACTTCCCATAAAGAGGAATGTAAAGTGTTTTATTTACATTATTCATGCTTAACAGCTCCCTTGTTATTCTAGAAATTCTTGGATATCTATTTCGTTTCTCTGGCGAATCTGATGAAGAACCCATCTTCCATTACGACGAACGAATAGCCAATATTCAAAAAATGCTTTATCTTGAAGGTCTCCGCGAATATGTCTCTTTGTATCACGGTCTCTGTAATACCCAAGCATTTTCCCATGGATCAAATACCAGATTTGGTCTTTATCCTCACCTGCTTCATCATGTACTCCTACTGGAACTGCACTTAAAAGTCTCACTCTTTTTTGTACAATTTCTTCATTACGTATCTGCATCCATTGCAGCTTAGCATTCCATTCTATCTCAAGTTCTTCACTTAAATAACCTGCAGCATACGATGTGTCATATCTTCTCCAAGCTTCTTGTATAATAAAATACGCCTCTTCTACATATTTCTGTACTTCCTTATAATTCCAATTCACTCCAAGATTTTGATACGATCTCATTAAACGTATACTATTTCGCTTCGCTTTTCTCGAATAATATATCAATACAATCGTTCCACCAGCTCCCAGCACTGCTGCAAATGAAGTATGTAATATAATCCTTACCAAACTCTCTTTTCCTGTCACATTTTTATTGTGTGATGAGTGATGGCTGTGAGATCCGCCGCCTCCGCC
>JAFYVJ010000027.1 GCA_017549185.1 Roseburia sp.
CCACAAAAATTTATGTAAGGAATTCCCATGTCATAGTGGTGTGGATAACTTTTCTAAAAATCCCAAAAATGTTTTTAGTTATAAACAAACATGTGAGATTGTGAAAAGGGTTAAAATAATTTGATTTATTCTTTATTGCTGAAAGTACTGCGAATGAATTGCAAATTTTGAGGTGCTAATGTATAATATTATAAAGTATACAATCAAATTTATGGTTGTATTTGATAGAAATGAAGACTCAAAATATAGGGTGACGGAATGAGATATGTAAGTTTAGAAAATATTACGGATGATATGGTTTTGGCACAGAACATCAAAGATGAATTTGGAAGAGTATTGCTTACAAAAGGTTCGAAACTATCACCACAAAAACGCGATAAATTAAGGAATTTTGATGTGTACGGGGTATATATTGATGATGCATGGTCAGCAGATATTTTTATAGAACCGGTAGTAGATGAGATGTTGGCAAAAAATACGATTAACGCGTTAAAAGAGATGAATTTGGATGCAGTCAGTGATTGTGCAGCGGAGATTGTAGATAAGCTCATGGGAGCAGATGATTATATTCATGATGTAGAGACCATTAAGGAATATGATGAGAATACATTCGAGCATTGTATGAATGTTGCGATAACTGCGGTAACATTAGGAATCGGTTTGGGATATAATTATTATCGTTTGAAGAATCTGGCAGTAGGGGCGCTTTTGCATGATATTGGAAAGCAGTTAGTGCCGATTGAGATTATTTCAAAAAAAGGCAGGCTGACAGATGAAGAGATGGCAGTTGTAAGAGAACATCCAACTTATGGATATAAGTTGTTGACAAAAGATATAAATGCGTTTTCGGCGACAAGAGAAATTGTACACCAGCATCATGAAAATTGGGACGGCAGTGGATATCCAAGAGGTTTAAAAGAAGATGATATTTACGAGTTGGCCATGTTGACCCATGTGTGTGATGTATTTGATGCATTGATTTCGAAACGGTCTTATAAGGAGGCATTTTCCTATCATACTGCAATCGAGATTTTAAAAGAAGGGTCTGATACGATGTTCCGCTCTGAGATGGTGGATGCATTTTTCCGTTATGTACCGGTATATCATAAGGGCAGTCAGGTAACGTTGACAAATGGTGAAGATGCGTTGGTGTATAAAAATAATAGAGGTGACATGTTAGAACCGATTATTAAGCTGCGTAATGGAACGATATTGGACTTAAGACATTCTGAATTAGAAATAATAAGTTAATGGTAACTATTCAGAGCCGGGGCAATTATGCGAATGGTACTCTGAATAGTTATTTTTTATGTCCAGTTTTCACGGGAAGCCCATTGTTCGTTCAGCCAGTCTACGGCCTGCTGTTTGCCTTCAGCAGAGAAATCAAACACCGCCATGAGCTTTTCCATGTCATTCGTTGTGGCAAAGTTATATGGACCAGGCCATGCATAACAGCGGAAAATCGTTTTGCTTTCTGCCGGAGTATCCGGATTATCAGAGGGAATCTCTTCGGTATCTTTTTTTAATAAATAACGCATTCCTTTGTAACTCCCTGTAAATTTTTCTTTTTTATAAAAATTCATGTTTAATACATCTTCTGTAGTAATCATTGCATAAACTCCTGTTCAAAATGATATATTCTATAGTATATAAGTAAATTGTGCATTATAAAGCATACGAATTGATATTATAACCAACATTTATTATAACAGAGTAAAAAAGAAAAAAACAGACCCTAAAACTAGCATTTCGTATGTTTGGATATGTTTATTTATTGACATAAAAATGCAATTTGATATAATACAGGTGAATAGAAATTGGTTATTTTTTACAAAAACAATTGCCTATATTTGGTTGTTTTGGAAATGGAAACAACCAGAGAGATATTGACAAAATCTTATTTTTGAGTATAATAAAAAAGTGTTGTTCGCAACACACGAACAATTGTGTTTGTGAAGTGCAGTAGGTGAAACCTATGAGCACTTTTTTGTTTATTAAGGGTTGATTTAGCGTGGTAACGTGATAACCCGGTGATATTGGTAAAGGGGGATGTCGTGATGGGATAGCACGATGATACCTTTATAAATAGAAATTATTTTTATTAGGCAGCATAAAAATGTGTTGCCAAAAGGAGGAAAATCATGAAAAAGGTTTCTAAGAGAGTCCTTGCTCTTACACTTGCTATGTCAACATTATTGACAGCTTGTGGCGGAAACGGTGGCTCAAACGCAGACGCTGGCACAGAAACACCATCTGTTAACACAGAAGTTTCTAGCAATGGTTCAGCATTAGCAGCAGATGTAATCACAGTTGATATGTCAACATATGATGCAAAATCTGCAGAAGTTTACAACGCAGCTCTTGGTGAGTTCATGACAGCTTACGAAGCAGCTAAAGCAGTAGAAAACATTTCTGAAAGATATGCTTTAATGGCTATCGCAGAAGCAAAATTAATGGAATCAGCAGTTATGCTTCCATTAAAAACACGTGGTGGTGATTACGCTATTTCCAGAGTAGCTCCATACACAATTCCATATTCTTTATGGGGAAATGACCCGGATCGTTACTACAAAGTGATCGTTACTACAGAACCTATTACAGATGCTCACAGAACCGAAATAAAAGCGAAATGGTCTGAATTAAAAGGTACTGGAACATATGATGAATGGACAAAAACATTCTTAACAGATAACGGTTATACATTAAAAGATTCTTACACATATGCATATACAGGCGATCCTGAGACATGGGATGCACTTGCTACATCAAAAGCAGTTGACTCTGAAATGATTATCCACACATATGACGGTTTGATGGAATATGATGTGGAAGGTACTTTACAGCCGGCATTAGCTGAAAGCTATGAAGTATCTGAAGATGGTTTGACATACACATTCAAAATCCGTCAGGGCGTTAAATGGGTAGATTCACAGGGTCGTGAAGTTGGAACTGTTACAGCAGATGATTTCGTAGCGGGTATGCAGCATATGTTAGATGCTATGGGTGGTCTTGAATACTTAGTACAGGGCGTTATCACAGGTGTTAATGAATACATCGCTGGTGAAATCACAGACTTCTCACAGGTTGGTGTAAAAGCAGTTGATGATTATACATTAACATACACATTAGAAGTTCCAACTTCTTACTTCATGACAATGTTAGGCTATAACTGTTTTGCTCCAATGAACCGTTCATACTATGTATCACAGGGTGGTAAATTTGGTGCAGAATACGATGCAGCGGCAACAGACTACTTATACGGTACAACAAAAGACAATATTGCATACTGTGGACCATTCCTTTGTACAAATGCTACAGCAAGCAATACAGTAGCTTTCGAAGCGAACCCAACATACTGGAACAAAGAAGCTATGAATGTTACAAAACTTACAGCATTATATAGTGATGGTACAGAAGCTACAAAATTATACAAAGATACAATGGCAGGAACAATTGATGGTGCACCTCTTAATTCTTCAGCATTAGAGCTTGCTAAGACAGATGGTGTGTTTGATACCTTAGCTTATATCAGACCTACAGAGGCAGTATCTTATATGGGCTTCTATAACTTAAATCGTTCAGCATTTGCAAACGTAAATGACCCTACAACAGTGGTTTCTACTCAGACAGTAGATGATGCTGCAAGAACAAACGCAGCTATGAATAACGTTCATTTCCGTCGTGCTATTTCATTCGCAGTAGACAGAGCTGCTTACAATGCACAGAAGAACGGTGAAGAACTTAAATTAAACTCATTAAGAAATACTTACACACCAGGTCATTTTGTGTTCTTAGAAGAAGAAGTGACAGTTGATATCAATGGTACAGCTACAACATTCCCTGCACAGACACCATATGGTGAAATCATGCAGGCACAGATTGATGCAGACGGCGTTGCAATGACTGTATACAAAGCAGATGCTGAAAATGGTTCTGACGGTTTTGATGGCTGGTTCAATCCAGAAGCTGCTGTAGCTGAATTACAGACAGCTATCGAAGAACTTGCAGCAGCAGGTGTTGAAGTAACTGCTGAAAATCCAATCGTATTTGACTATCCATATGCTTCAAACGATGAGGCATACACAAATACAGCGAACGTTTACAAACAGTCTATCGAATCTGTTCTTGGCGGATTGGTAATTGTAAACCTTACAACATGTGTAAACTATGATGAGTGGTATTACACAGGATACTATACAGATTATGGTTACGAAGCTAACTACGATATGTATGACTTATCAGGATGGGGTCCTGACTATGGTGATCCACAGACATACTTAGACACATTCCTTCCAGAATATGCTGGATACATGGCTAAATGCTGTGGTATCTACTAAGATACGTTATTTAGTGTAAATGATTAAGTTGTGAGAGAACGGGCAGCAGTCCGTTCTCTTGCAATGTTTTAGTGAGAGACAAATTATGGCAAAATATATTTTAAAACGTTTGGCATTTGGTTTATTTTCATCAGTTGCAGTAGTGGCAATCGTAATGATTATGGTTTATTCTATGATGGATCGTAATCTTATTTTTGCGAAGGATTCTACTTATTCTCATATGAGTAACAACGCGAAGGTTACTTACAAATACCAAAAATGGGAAGAGTATGGTTATATTGATTATGTTACCTATGCCGATTATATTAACGGACTTGTTGCAAATGGTGAATTGACAGAAGAAGAAAAATCTTCCGTTATTTCAATTGGTAAGACAGAGGCAAATGACTCTGCGGCAGCAAAAGAATATATCGAAAAATTTAAATCGCATTATACCTCTTTGGGATATGAGGTAGAACGTTTGGCGGCAGTTACATTGGGTAAAAAATATGCCGATGGTGGACAACCACAGTTGTTCGTATATAAAGATATTCCATTAGGAAATCGTATGATGAAGTATTTTTCAAACTTAATTACGATTGATAATATTGACAACGTAGTAGGAGACATAGGTGAAAGGGGTATTTCTTTTACATTATATGATCCTGTTTATGGCGGTGAAAAATTTTCACCGGCAATTATTGGTAATGGTACACAGCATAAATATCTGTTGTACATGAATTCGAAATTTCCATATATTCATCAAAATATTGTTACAATAAATCTGGGAACATCTTACTCTGTTAATAAGGGTATTGATGTATTTACAACTATGACTCAGGCCCAGGGGTCTTATGTAAAGTCAAACATTACGTATCCGACAGGATTAGTGGAAGAGAGTGCAGATGATTTGCATACAACTACTTATGCAGAAAACTCTTTAGCAAATAATCCTGTAAATGCGGCACGTTTTGAGGATGATTATACGAATGTAACGACTGTAAAATCTGGTTTTTCTAAAATGGGATATTCTTTTGTAATTGGTATTATTGCAACTACAGGAGCATACTTGTTAGGTTTGCCACTCGGTGTTATGATGGCGAGAAAGAAAGATAAGTTTGTGGACAAGTTAGGAACATTTTACATTGTATTTATTTCAGCGGTTCCATCTCTTGCATATATCTTCTTATTCAAAGCAGTTGGTGGAAGCGTATTTGGTTTACCGACAACTTTCGAAATGCAGAATGCGACAACGTTGATGTATGTACTTCCGATTGTTTCGTTGGCGTTGCCATCTATCGCAAACTTAATGAAGTGGATGCGTAGATATATGATTGACCAGATGAATTCAGATTATGTTAAATTTGCTCGTTCTGGTGGTCTTACAGAGGGTGAAATTTTTACAAAGCATATTATGAAAAATGCGGCAATTCCGATTATTCATGGTATTCCAGGTAGTGTGCTTGGTGCATTAACCGGTGCGATTATTACAGAACGTGTATACGTTGTTCCTGGTGCAGGTAACTTACTTACTACAGCGATTAACCAGTATGATAATGGTGTTATCGTTGGTGTAGCATTGTTCTATGCACTTTTATCAGTAGTATCCATTATCATGGGAGATATCCTGATGTCAATGGTAGACCCTAGAATTTCATTTGCAACGAAAGACAGGTAGGTATAGTATATGAATTATGATTTAGAAAAATTGGGTATGACGGAAGAAGAGTTGTTCTCGATTGTAGATCATAGTGATCTGGAATCGGAGAAAATCGCTGCGCCGAAGTATTCTTACTGGCAGTCAGTATTCCGTGTATTCTTTAAAAAGAAAATTAATATCGTGATTTTGGTGCTTTTGGCAGTTGTAATCGCGTTTGCATATATCTATCCTGCATTTGTGGAATATGATAAATTTGCGAACCTGATGAATTCAACAGCGAAGCATTTAGGACCGAAGGAAGCGATGGAGAAATTCGGTTACAATATTCATTGGATTTTAGGTGCTGGTGCGGCAGGTAACTCAACATTCGATGCTATTTGGAATGGTGCACGTATTTCTATTTCATTGGCATTTGTTGTAGCAGCAATTAACATGGTATTAGGTGTTATTGTTGGTGCCGTTTGGGGCTTTTCAAAGAAATTTGATGCCATTATGATGGTTATTTATAATATTATTGGTAACATTCCATATCTTTTATTAATTTCAGTTATGGTTATGTTGTTTACTCCAAGTTTTTGGACAATGGTATTGGCATTATCTATTACAGGATGGTTGTATATTGCGTACTTTATCCGTACACAGGTTATCATCATCCGAGATAGAGAGTATAACCTTGCGTCTAAATGTTTAGGAACTTCAACATTCAAGATTGCAATGAAGAACATCCTTCCATTTATGACATCTGTTATCGTTACTCAGTTAGCAATTGAGATTCCTTCGTATATTTCTTACGAGGTATTCTTAGCTTATATCGGTATGGGACTTTCTGAAATGTCCTTAGGTCGTTTGATTTTCGAGGCAGAAAGTGCGATGGTAACACCAGGATGGGAATTTGAGTTCTGGAGCCCGGTAGCAGTTGCAGGTATTATTACGGTTGTATTATATGTAGTAGGTCAGAATCTTGGTGATGCATCTGACCCAAGAACACATATGTAAGAGGTGCTAGAATGCAGGAAAAGAAAGTATTATTATCAGTTAAAGATTTGAATGTAAAATTCCGCGTTCGTGGCAGAATACTTACAGCGATTCGTGGAATTGATCTTGATATTTATGAGAACGAGTCAATTGCTATCGTAGGTGAATCAGGTTCAGGTAAGTCTGTATTTACAAAGACTTTTGCCGGAATGTTAGAAAGTAATGG
Organism: Roseburia sp.; assembly: GCA_017549185.1. GTDB lineage: Bacteria > Bacillota > Clostridia > Lachnospirales > Lachnospiraceae > Roseburia. Next base: position 7,178 of record JAFYVJ010000027.1, read on the forward strand.
TTTTATTGATCAGGGTAGCATCATTTTTAGCGATGATGAATTATCTGATACATCAGTAAAACTTACTTCTAATGCACGAAGCATGGTTGAACGTGCATTAAAGAGCTTAAATGAATCTTCGAAATTAGAACTTGGTGCAGCGACTTACAGACAGATTTTAGAACTTGAGTCAGAGAAACGTGCAAAAGAAAATTTGACAGCAGAAGAAATCGAAGTGATTGAGGCTGAGAAAAAAGAAGTTGTTGCAAAGAGAGCAGATGTATATAATCATAAAACTACATTGAACTCTAAAAAGCAGAAAGCTGAAATCAAAGCAGCAGAAGCAGAAATAAAAGAGTTGGATGCTAAAATTAAAGAAATTGAAACTCGTGCAGAACAGCTTACAAAAGAACGTAAGGCTTCAGTAGCAGCAGATGCTGCTTACTTAAAAGCATATGAAGCAAAGAAAGCTGAATTGAAAGCAAAACACGCAAAAGAAATTCAGGGAACGATTTCTGCTGAGACAATCGCTCGTAATGAAATTCTTGCAAAAGAAGTATATCTTTCTGTAGGAAGATATACTTTTAGAAAGCGTATTCAGTTATTTGATGGTCTTTTAAAAGCATTAAAAGAAGCAATGAAGCTTGGGGTGGATTTAAATAACGAAGCAGAAAGAAATGCTGTTTTTGATGAAGTTGCATTCCGTGTACGTTATATTGATGAAACAGAAGAAAAATTACATGGCACATGTATTTTAAATCTTGCTAAGATTAAATATGCAGGTGACTGGAGCCAGATTCGTGGTAGCAGAATTGCAACGGTATTCCAGGATCCTATGACATCCTTAAACCCAATCATTACAATCGGTAAGCAGATTACCTCTATTATTCTGAAACATCAGGATTGTTCAGAACTAGAAGCAAGACGCAGAGCAATCGATTTAATGCATAAGGTAGGTATTCCAAATCCGGAAGCACGTTTTGATGATTATCCATTCCAGTATTCCGGTGGTATGAGACAGCGTATCGTTATCGCGATTGCTTTATCATGCCAGCCAAAGATTTTAATCTGTGATGAGCCTACAACAGCTCTTGACGTTACAATTCAGGCACAGATTTTGAAGCTTATCAAAGACTTACAGAAAGAATTCAATTATACGATTGTCTTCATTACACATGACTTAGGTGTAGTTGCAAACATTGCTGATCGTGTAGCAGTATTATACGCTGGTCAGATTGCAGAGCTTGGTACAGTAGAAGATGTATTCTATGATCCACGTCATCCATATACATGGGCGTTACTTTCTTCATTACCACAGCTTGCACAGAAAAATACCAAGCTTTATTCTATTACAGGTACACCACCATCACTTTATAATAATATTGTAGGTGATGCGTTTGCACCACGTAATCCATACTGCATGAAGATTGATACTTTAGTAGAGCCTCCAATGTTTAAGGTTAGTGATACACATTATGCAAAAACATGGTTATTAGACCCTAAGGCTCCAAAGATTGAAAAACCTGAGTGTATTCAGGATATTCACGAGAAGTTAGTAAAAGCATTTAATATATAGGAGATTTTGACTGTGAGCAATAAAGAAAAAGGAGGACGTAATTCCCTTTTCCCGGAAAAAGGTCCTTTAGATAAAAGTGGTAGAGAAATATTGTTGTCTTTGCAGAATGTAGATATTACATTTGGTAAAGGCGAAAATGCGGTTCGTGCAGTTAAGAATGCATCCTTTGATATATATAAAGGAGAGACATTCTCGATTGTAGGAGAATCCGGTTCAGGTAAAACTACAATTGGACGTGCTGTTATCCGTGTTAACCCATTAGCAGCAGGTCAGATTTTGTACAAGGGTGTTCCGATTTCAGGAAAAATCTCTCGTGCATTAGACCGTGAAGTGATTCGTAATATTCAGATGGTATTCCAGGATCCGGCAGCTTCTTTAAATGAACGTGCAACAGTAGATTATATTGTATCCGAAGGTTTGCATAACTTCCATTTATACGAGAACGAAGCTGACCGTGCACGTAAAGTAGAAGAAATGATTGAGCATGTAGGTTTGTTACCGGAGCATTTAACACGATATCCACACGAGTTCTCTGGTGGTCAGCGTCAGCGTATCGGTATTGCCCGTGCCATGGTTATGGAACCGGAATTAGTAGTTGCCGATGAACCAATTTCAGCGCTTGATGTATCTATTCGTGCACAGGTATTAAACTTGATGAAGAGATTCCAGGAAGAAAAAGACCTGACTTATTTATTCATCGCACATGACCTTTCCGTAGTACGTTTCATTTCTGATCGTATCGGTGTAATTTATAAAGGTGATATTGTGGAAATTGCAGAAGCAGAAGAATTATTCGACTTCCCATTGCATCCATATACACATTCTTTGATTTCTGCGATTCCGATTCCGGATCCACAGTTAGAGAAGAATAAAGTATTATTCACTTACGATCCGAGTGTACATGATTATAGTGAAGATAAACCGGAATTAGTAGATATTGGACATAATCACTTTGTATTCGGTAATAAAAAGGAAATCGAAGAATACAAGAAGATTCGTGAGAAGAATGTACCGTTAAAGACCATTACAATCGTAGATCCGAATACTCCAGAAGGAAAAGCTGCGTTGGCATCAAAAGCAGAAGCGATAGAAGAGGCAGAGAGACTTTTAGAAGAAGAGTTTTTAATTACTCCGATTCATGATACTGGAGCAAAATGGTATTCAATTCTGTCATTCTTCCTTCCACCAATCGGTTTGATTGCAGGTTTGATTTTTAAACACTTTAATCATAAACGTAACGCGAAGGCGTGTATGACGGGTGCTAAATATGGTTTCCTTACAATATTAGCAATTCTTGTTTTATTTGCAATTTTATTAGTATTAGTGGTAGTTTAATATGAGTAGAAGAAGTGGCAATGGAATGATGCCACATCTGAAGCCTGTTGAAAAAATTGAATTATCAGAGAAACACATAGGATGGAGAATTGCGTTCTTCATCCTATTTCTTGTAATAGCAGCGTCAGCTTTTGCGTCCTGCGTAGGTACTTTTTTTTCAGTAGAGCCAGGGTGGCATGAGATTGAAGCAGATTCAGCCGGAGAGACAAACTGCGGAAGTGAATTTGTGTTTATGTATTATTTAGGCGGAAGTGGAGTAGATGCTACCGCAGAGAATAAAGCGTTAAAAATTGTATATACAGATGCCTGTGAAATGGCACATAAACTGTTTCATAATAAGGAAATGTTTGAAGGTGTCAACAATGTGTATTATATAAATCAACATCCCAACGAAGTAATCGAGGTGGATAGAGGATTGTATCAGGCTTTTGAAGTACTAAAGCAGTATGACAATCGTAATATCTATATGGCACCGGTGTATAGTCAGTATGACGAGATTTTTTACTGCGAGGATGATTCTCAGTTGGTAAATTATGACCCTCGCCTGAGTGAAAACGTGGCAGCGGAATATATTCAAATTGCAGATTTTGCCAATAATCCGGAGATGGTAGACATAAAGCTTCTTGGAGATAATAAATTGCAGTTATATGTTTCCGAGGAGTATTTAGCATACGCAAAGGAGAACTATATTACGGATTTTATTGATTTTTTCTGGATGAAAAATGCCTTTGTGGTGGATTATTTGGCGGAAACCATGATTGAAAACGGGTATACACATGGTACACTTACAAGTTATGATGGCTTTTCTCGTACGTTGGATACATCTGAGAATTCCTATTCGTTTAACATTTATGATTGTGTAGACTTGACGATTTATCAAGCAGGAGTGATGCAGTATAAAGGTGCGAATAGTCTAGTGTATTTTAGAGATTACATGATGAGTGATATGGATAGGCGACATTATTATGTCCTTTCTAGCGGAGAGGTACGAACTTCTTATGTAGATGTAACAGATGGTTTTTCTAAAGAAGCTACAGACAGTTTTTATGTTTATAGTAAAGACATGAGCTGTGCCGAGATTTTGATGCAGGCAGTCAATGTTTATGTAGCGGAGGAATTGTCAGAAGAGGCTGTTGCAGAACTTAAAAAGGCGGGCATTTATTCTATTTACTGTGAAGACAGTACGATTAAATATAATGAGCCGGGACTAGTCTTGGCGGATGTATTAGAGAATGAAAGGATTAAGTATATAACTGAATTAATCCAATAATTGGAAAATTAGAAGAACATTTGAAGAAGAACATATAATGTCATAATTATATAATGAAAAATTATTTTAGGGTATAGATAAGTTGAGAGACATGTCTATACCCTGTTTTTATTCTATAGGAAAAACCTTGTTGCGTTAATATGTGAAAGTCTGTGACTTTCCTATAGAATAAAAGCACTACGTGCAAACGATGCACAGCTACGCGCGCGGAACAAAAGCTGTGCTATATCAGTAAATGAAATCGCGAAGTGTGCGAAAGCACACTTTTGTTCTAAAAACATAAAATATAAATGTTTTTGCAGAAATAGAAGAATATGTTATACTATATTAGATAGTTATAGTGGTGTGAGATGCGTTAAAATGATTTTGATTTCCGATAAATGCGTATGTTGTAAAAGGCATGAATGGAGACGAAGTAACTAGGAGAAAGCCATGGGAATATTTACGCAAAGTGCAGAGAAAAAACGAGAAAAAGAGATACAGCAGGAAGCAAAGGAACTGACAAAGGAATTAGTAAGTAGAGGAATGGATAAGCGGACTGCCAAACATTATATGGAAGTTTTGGAAGGGTTGATACTTGCAGCGGTATTGCAGCGGGATGCTTATATAGAATCTAAAAAAAGGATGGCGACAGCACAGATAGTTATTGAGGCGTTGTTGGTGGATATTACAGAGAGAGAATCGGCAAAAGTGCGGGGAGAATTGGCGAGATTGGCGGTTAATTTGACAGATATTTTTCACGAGTGTACGATTCGAAAAGATGATTTGGATTTTGCATCTACATATGCTTATATTAACAGGGCAGCAAGAGAATACGAAGGTTCCCAACGCTTAATGTTACAGAGTGAGTTAGAAAATCTTTTACACATGGTAGCTGAAGTCGACGAGTGGGAAGAACCGGATTTCTGTGCCTTGGCACTTTTCTGCAAATATGGACCGAGAGAAGAGTTGGCAGATATTGAGAATAGTCAGCGGAACGATATGTTATTAAGATATTACGAAGGGCAGTTCTGGGATGATTTTGAAAAAGAACTTGCGACTGTTATGATGACAGAGCGGGTAAAAAACTGGATAGACGAAAAGGTAAAAAAGGAGATAGGATAAGATGAAAACAGAATGGAATTTAGAGGTGCTTTATAAAGGATTGGATGATCCGGCATATGAAGCGGATATGAAAAAGTTTGAAGCAGTTGTGGAAGATTATGTAGCAAGTGTAGAAGCTGCAAAAGGGAAAAAAGCAGAAGATGTGTTGGAATCGCTTATTTTAAAGCATGAAGAACTGGCAGAACTTGCGTATAAGTTACAGAGTTATCTTGCACTTCGTCAGGCAGTTGAGACGGAGAATGGAGATTTGATGGCACAGTTAAATCGTTTGATGCGCACTTACAATAAAGGATATGGTGCAGAAATTGCAGAACAAAAGATTTCTGTTCAGATTGAAGATTTAGATGGATTTGCAAAAAATAACGAAGTAATTGGAGCGTATCATTTTACAATAAAAGAGGCGAAGGAAACTGCAAAATATTTATTAAACGACGATTTGGAAGCTATGATTTCTGCAATGGATATGACTGGCGGTTCGGCATGGGGACAGTTACAGTCCTATCTGACGTCTACTGTAAAAGTAGACTATGAAGGAGAGCAGATTACTTTGACACAGGTTCGTAATCTGGCTAACAGTCCGGATGTGAACGTTCGAAAAGCAGCCTACGAAGCAGAGATTGCGGCCTATGAGAAGATTGAAGATGCACTCGCATTTGCGATTAACAATATTAAAAACCAGGTGACCATGCTTTGCGAAAAACGTGGTTACGAATCTCCACTGGCTATGACATTGAGAAATGCCAGAATGAAACGCGAGACGTTAGATGCTATGATGGAAGCGATTCGGGAATATTTACCAACTTTCCGTAAATATCTCCGTAAAAAAGGTGAGATGTTAGGACATAGCAATGGTCTGCCATGGTATGAATTGTTCGCACCAATGGGAAAAGTAGAAAAGACCTATACCGTAGAAGAAGCAAAAGAATATCTGGTAAATTGTTTCAGTAGCTTTTCGAAAGAAATGTCTGATATGATGACAGAGGCATTTGATAATGAATGGATTGATTTCTATCCGAGAAAGGGGAAGGAAGGCGGTGCTTTCTGTGCAGGGGTTCCATCTTTAAAGCAGAGTCGTATTTTGACCAATTTTGATGGTTCTTTCAGTGCTATCGGTACGTTGGCACATGAGCTTGGTCATGCGTATCATAACCTTCAGATTCAGAATGAGCGAATTTTGAATCAGGACTATCCGATGCCGGTTGCCGAGACGGCATCTACATTCAATGAGACTCATTTGGGGCATCACGCAGTAGCACAGGCAGAGGGTGAAGCGTTATTGAATTTATTAGAAAATGATTTGAAAGAACAGACACAGTGTATCGTGGATATCTATTCGCGTTATCTGTTTGAAACAGCAGTATTTGAGCAAAGCCAGAGCAAGTTTTTAATGGCAGGAGACTTAAAAGAACTTATGTTAAATGCTCAGAAAGAAGCGTATGGAGATGGTTTGGATGAAAAATACATGCATCCATATATGTGGGCTTGTAAGGGACATTATTATAGTTCCGGTTTGAGTTTCTATAATTTCCCATATGCGTTTGGTAATCTTTTTGCATTGGGACTTTATAGTAAGTTCTTAGAGGAAGGCGAACGTTTTGTGCCAAAATACAATGCACTTTTGAATGCAACAGTAAAATGTAGTGTAGAGGATGCTGGTGCGATGGTAGGAATTGATTTGACGAAAAAGGATTTCTGGGAATCAAGCCTTGCTCTAATCGCGAAAAACATCGAGAAATTCTGTGAATTATAGGATGGTTCATTTGGAAAATGAAAGAAGTTGCAAAAATGTTTGAATAAGAGAATGAGGATTTTATTATGGATGGATTGATAATCTTAATTATATGGGGAGTTATTATTTCAAAAATTGTAAAAGCTGTTAAGGGTGAGGGAAAAGGAAAAAGTACAAAAGAGCCGGCAATATCAGAAATGTTACGTCAGCAAGTGAGACAGACGATGGCACAGAAAGATGCCTATTACTCTAGCCAGCAAAAGCGTACCAAAGAACGTTTGCAACAGAAATATGCTGTGCAGCAAAAGCAAGCTGCACAACAGAAGTATAATGTACAACAGAGATATACGACACAGCAGAAGCCGCCTTTAAAGCAGGATATTCTTTCAAAAGCAAAGGATAATGTGAAAGAAAGTGAACCAAATAAAATGGAGCAGCAGGTACATGCAGAAGTATGTAGGGATTTTCGAACGAATGCTCATGTAGCTTCTGATGTAGCACAGCATAAAGAACAGTCTGTATTTTGTGATACCGGAGAAGAAAGTGATATCATCAAACGTGTGAACGATTTGATTGTGACCGGTTATAGCGGCGATATGGCTTTTGACAGAGATTTTATCTCTGAAGGAGTGGATATGCTGAATCGTTTTACGATATAGAAGACAGTACATAGTTAGTCATAGGGTGCTCATCCTATGACTAGTCATGGGGGTATCTGCACAGTGATAGATACGTTGAAAGAGAGGTAGAAATATGCATATTCCTAAGACGGGAGAGTTTTATAGACATTTTAAGAATAAATTATATCAGATTATAGCAGTAGCAGAACATTCGGAGGATGGTCAGAAATTGGTGATTTACCAAGCCTTATATGGAGATTTTAAGGTATATGCCAGACCACTGGAAATGTTTATTAGTGAAGTGGATCGTAAGAAGTATCCGGAGGTGACACAAAAGTACCGTTTTGAACGTGTAGAATTTGGAGATACAGTTGATGAATCGGTTGTATCAAAATGTGAACCAGTTGTAGAGCAAGTAGTATGCATGGAAGAGGAGTCTGAGGTATGCCAATTAGAACCGGGATTCTTGGAGTTTTTGGATGAGGATAATTGGGATAAGAAATATAATATCTTAGTTTCTCTTCGAGATAAAATGACAGATAAACTGGTGGATGATTTTGCGGTGGCTCTAGATGTAGTAATTCCAGATGGACCATTAGATAAGCGATACGAGCAATTAAAGATTTGTATCAGAACCAGACAAAAATATGAGAATCATCATCTTCGCTAAACGTGTCAACTAATAATCATACTAAAGTACATGAAATAAAATATGTATAAATATTGGTAAAGTGCTCATACTAGCTTTGGAAGCAGAAAAATCTGTGGAAAGAAAAGGAGAATGATTCATGAAAAAGTGGAAAAAGTTTTTAACATGTATGGCATTAGTGTTATCGTTTAGTTTATTGGCAGCGTGTGGCTGTGGTGGAAATAATAACGATACAACGAATACGGAAAACACAACCAATACACAGAATACTACAAGTACACAAAGACCAGATAACAATACCGTAGACCGTACAGAAACAGTTGAGGATACGAATACAGTAAATGGTACAGAGGATGGATTGTTGGATGATGCCGGAAATGCAGTAGGCGACGTAGTAGATGGTGTTGGAGAAGCAGGAAAAGATGTAATTGATGGCGTGCAGAATGGCGTTGATGAGATGACTGGTAATAACAATAATAGCAATAATAGCAACAATAACAATAATAACAACAATAATAATAGCACAACACCTTAAGGGGAGCATGAGGGCAGGATACCTTAGAAAATGGTAACCTGTCCTTTTTTAAATCATAGAGGAAATTCCTATGATTTAAAAGCACTACGTGCAAACGATGCACAGCTACGCGTGCGGAACAAAACTTAAAATCTTATGAAATATCTGCAATTTTCTTGTCTTGTCTTTTTATTTGAATTATAATGGAGCTAATTAGTCATAAATGTGGATGAGCATCTTGTGATTACGATAAAGTAGACAGGGAGTATAGATAAATGGGTAATAATGATTTCCGTGAGATAATAGAGGAAAATGTAATAGATGAAACAGATATGGTTTTGGAAGAAAACGCATCAGCTGAAGCAGTGTTTGAGGAAGCTGAAGAGGATGATAAGGGATATGAAGATATCTGCTACATATGTCATAGAACAGAACGTACTGCGGGTAAGATGATTAAGATCCCGGGGAATATCTGTATTTGTAATGATTGTATGCAAAGAACTTTTGATACTATGAATTATGGTGGCTTTCCGATGGATGGTTTTATGATGTCACCTAATATGATGGGAGACCATTTGCAGCAAGCAGACAGTGAAGATGCAGAAGATGGTACAAAAGAGAAAAAGTCAGGTAAGCGTTTGGGTAAAATACCTACTATCAGTATGATTAATCTAGCTGACTTGCAGGGATTTGGTATGCCACATGCTAAAAAAATTAAGAAGAGAAAACCAGATGAGAAACGTGAACCGGTAATTGATATTCACAATATTCCGGCACCTCATAAAATAAAGGCGTCGTTGGATGAGTATATTGTAGGACAGGAACATGCGAAAAAAGTAATGTCTGTAGCCGTATATAATCACTATAAACGTGTTGGAGATACGAGCGAAGATGGTATTGAGATTGAAAAGTCTAATATGTTAATGATTGGACCAACGGGTTGTGGCAAGACATATCTGGTTAAGACGTTGGCAAAGCTTTTGGATGTGCCATTAGCCATCACAGATGCTACTTCTCTGACAGAAGCAGGTTATATTGGTGACGATATTGAAAGTGTAGTAAGTAAGTTGCTTGCGGCAGCAGACAATGATGTGGATAGAGCAGAACAGGGTATTATCTTCATTGATGAGATTGATAAAATTGCAAAGAAACGTAACGCAAATCAGCGTGATGTCAGCGGGGAGTCTGTTCAGCAGGGAATGTTAAAGTTATTAGAAGGTGCAGAAGTAGAAGTACCGGTAGGGGCTAGCAGTAAAAATGCAATGGTGCCAATGACTACGATTAATACCAAGAATATTTTATTTATCTGTGGTGGTGCGTTCCCAGATTTGGATGAGATTATCAAAGAACGACTGAATAAAGCGGCGGCAATTGGGTTCAAGTCTGATTTAAAAGATAAATATGATAACGATGAGAATATTTTGCAGAAGGTGACAACGGAAGATGTAAGAAAATTCGGTATGATTCCGGAGTTTTTGGGAAGATTACCGGTAATGTTTACATTAGAGGCATTGACAGAAGATATGTTAATACGTATTTTAACAGAGCCAAAGAATGCGATTGTAAAACAGTATCAGAAACTTCTTGGCATGGATGAGGTGAAGTTGGAATTTGCTCAGGAAGCTTTGGAATCTATCGCAAAGAGTGCAAAAGAGAAAAAGGTTGGAGCCCGTGCACTTCGTTCTATCATTGAAGAATTCATGTTAGATATTATGTATGAGATTCCAAAGGATGAGAATATCGGCATGGTGACGATTACGAAAGAATACGTGGAAAAAACAGGTGGTCCGCAGATTCAGATGCGTGGATGCCAAGTCATAGCAGGACCGGTTGAGTCTGTTTAAATGAACGTGTTATGACAGATATTAGAGCAGAAGTAATACTGTTTAGTTAGCCAGAAACCAAGGGGAATAAGTTATGAAAATTACAGAGATTTATCAGAATAAAAAAAATGTGTTGTCGTTTGAGATTTTTCCACCGAAGAAGGACGAGGAATTAAAAAATATCGATGCGACACTTGAGATTTTAGCGGATTTAAAACCGGATTACATCAGTGTGACTTTTGGTGCAGGTGGAAGCTCGAATAATAATAAAACGATTGCGATTGCCAAACAGATTAAGGAAGTATATCACATCGAACCAGTGGTACATTTGACCTGTTTATGCTATGACAAGCAGGAGATTGATGAATTTTCTAAGGTGTTAAAGGCAGAAGGAATTGAAAATATTCTTGCCCTGCGAGGAGATAGAAATCCGAATATCCCGGAGAAACATGATTTTGCACATGCATCAGATTTGGTTGCCTATTTGAAGGAATATCATGATTTTTGTATTGCAGGTGCATGTTATCCGGAATGCCATCCGGATTCAGCCAATAGAGTAGAAGAGATGCGACACTTACGAGTCAAAGTGGATGCGGGAGCAGAAGTATTATTATCACAGCTTTTCTTTGATAATAATATGTTCTATCGTTTTGTGGAGGATAGTCGTATAGCAGGAATCGATGTGCCGATTACACCAGGGATTATGCCTGTGATTAATGGTGCACAGATTCAGCGTATGGTGACATTGTGTGGAGCTTCTTTACCGGAACGATTCGAAAAAATTATCAAACGCTATGGCGATAATAAGCAGGCACTTTTTGATGCCGGTATGGCATATGCTTTGAGTCAGATTATTGATTTGTTAGCCAATGATGTGGATGGGTTACACCTATATACGATGAACAATCCGGTGGTAGCACGCAGGATTTGTGAAGGAATTAAAAACCTAGTTTAACAGTTCAACCATAGAATGGACGAGTGTGCTTGTTAATTCTATGAGCGGAGTGCCCGTTTATGAGCAAAGTTAGCTGCAAAGCAGCGGGAAAGTGACGGAGATGCCTTTGCGAATAGATGGGGTGAACTGTTAAAAGGATTGAATGGAAAGGGTATTAGATTTACATGGAAGAACAGTTTTCCAGAACAGAAGGATTACTTGGAGAGGAAGCGGTAAAACATCTGCATAACTGTCGTGTGGCGGTGTTTGGAGTAGGTGGAGTAGGTGGTTTTACGGTTGAGGCACTGGCACGAAGTGGTGTGGGAATTATTGATATTATAGATAAGGATACCGTTTGCGAGTCGAATTTGAATCGACAGATTATTGCATTGCACAGCACGATAGGTCAGGATAAAGTTGATGTGCTAAAACAGCGAATTTTTGATATTAATCCGAATGCAATCGTGTATGCACATAAGTGTTTCTTTTTGCCGGAGACGAGAAATCAATTTGATTTTTCACAGTATGACTATGTAGTAGATGCGGTAGATACAGTGACTGCCAAAATTGAACTAGTGATGGCATGTAAAGAAGCTGGTGTACCGATTATTAGCAGCATGGGTGCAGGCAATAAATTAAATCCGACCGCTTTTGAGGTAGCGGATATTTATAAAACATCGGTTTGCCCATTGGCTAGAGTGATGCGGCGTGAATTAAAGAAACGTGATATTAAAAAATTAAAAGTAGTATATTCCAAAGAAGAACCTGTGGTAAGACGCGAAATTCCGGCATCCATTGCCTTTGTTCCGTCTGTAGCAGGACTTATTATAGCAGGGGAAGTCATTAAGGATTTGACGTCACAATTTATGCAGTTGTAAGCCATTGCTGTGATAGTAGGTAAGAATAAGTTTTGAAAAGAGGATAAAAGAAGGCGGTAGCAAAATGCCAGAAGAATTGAAACAAGAAAACGAAGACAAAAAAGAGAA
>JAFYVJ010000028.1 GCA_017549185.1 Roseburia sp.
CTATACGGATAATTGTGTTTTCGCAGATTCAATTATACTAGTGATTTAGGGGGTAATCACCTTTTTTGTGCAAAAATGTGAGAATTCCTTGAAAATATAAGGTTTAAAAAATAAAAAAGGTAGTAGATTTGACACTACCATGAGTGAAAGGAAGGAGTAGATATGAAAGTAATCTTACATGATTTGGGGGCGGAATATACCGAGATGTTGCAAAAAAAGTGTGATATGGTTGTTTATGCAGATGGTAAGTATGCACCATGTCAGGGATGTTTTGGATGTTGGACGAAGCATCCAGCGGAGTGTCATATGAAAGACAGCCTGCATCAGGTATGCCGCGTGATAGGAAAGGCGGACGAACTCATTATAATTAGTGAGAATTGTTATGGAGCTTATAGTCCTGTGATTAAAAATGTGCTGGACAGAAGTATAGGTTCTTCGACACCACTTAGTACTTACCGTGGGAAACAAATGCATCATACTTTACGTTATGGCAAGCATGATTTGTTCAGAGTGTTTACCTATGGTGACATTACTTCGGAAGAAAAGGCTACTTTTGAATTGGTGGCAGCTAGAAACGCGTTGAATGACGGTTACCGGGAAGCTAGTGTAGTTGTTTTAAAATCTCTAAGTGAATTGGAGGGTATGTTGATATGAAAACAGTATTTATAAACGGTAGTCCTAAGAAAAAATTCAGTGCATCTGCATATTTTCTCGGGGTACAGAAATTTTTTGTAAAAGGTGAAAAAGTATGCGTGAACTTGAGAAATAAAGCGGATTATGACAGCATTTTAGATACTTTAAAAGATGCGGATGTGGTAGTGTTCTGTCTTCCTCTTTATGTGGATTGTGTGCCTTCTCATGTGCTTTCTTTTCTAAAGGTTATGGAAAAGTGCTGTCAGGAAAATCATTTGAAGATGAATGTTTATGCTATTGCGAATAACGGTTACATAGAAGGTGTGCAGAGTGAAGCTTTGCTACAGGTTTTTCGTAATTTCTGCACCAGAAGTTGCTTGGTATGGGGCGGTGGAATCGGAATAGGCGGAGGCGTCATGCTGAATGTGATGCGCATTGTGTTTTGCGTGCAGATAGGGATCTTGTTTTTAAATATGTTCCTTAGTGGCACACAGACCGGAAACTGGCTTCCGTTGGCAGCATTTGAAAATTTTGCTACACAGGCACTGTTAATCGCTTTTCTCAACATGGGTGTTTTCTGGTATGCTTTTCGGATGGGAAGGGCTATTAATAAGGGGGAGAGTTGTGGTCATAAATATACTCGAATCATGATTCCTTCGTTTGTATTTATTCTTTTTGCAGATGTGTTTTTTGTGATTGCGTCTGTTTTTGAAGGTGGAATCTTTAGAGGATGGCTTAGTAGGAAATAAGATAGTAAATCTTCACATACTTATATAGGTTCATAAGTATGTGGAGATTTTTGTCTTGTTCTTATTTGGATATTTGTGATTGAATGTGTTTTAGGGAGAATTTATTTAATTTTCTCACTTACTCCAATTATTATTAGTTGATTTTCCAGTTTAATTCACAATCAAATTTATCAGTCCGGTTACACATTGAGTTATGTGAAAGTAGTGGACGGTGTGGAACAGACGATTCCATTATTTGAAGATATAGATGGAACAGGTGATTACCGGAAAGGGCAATTTTGCAGGAAAACAGTCGCAGAAGTTTACTATTCTTGGAAGTAATCTGTCTGCTACAACTATGACCGCAGGAGATGTAGTTTATTAGAAAAAAGCTAACATCTGCAAACCAAGTATTGTTTTATACGATCCAGATGGCAAAAAGTTAGCAGCAGGCACAGATTATAGCAGAACAGTTACTTACACCTATGCAAAAGACGTGGAAGTGACTCAGGTAGTAAACAAACAGACGGTATATATCACACGTTTACAGGGTGAAGAAGTAGACAAAAAAGATATCATTCCGGTAGGGGCAGAGATTACAGCAACTACAACAGGTATGAAGAACTACGCAGGTGATGGAACCACACCATCTACACAGTCTGCAACGTTCCGTTTTGTCGCAGCGAATATTGCCAAAGCTATGGTAAAGGTAGCGGCACAGATTTACACAGGAAAAGCGGTTGAACTGAACAAGGATGACATCACGGTTAAAGTTGGTAAGGTGACGTTAGAAAAGACGGACTATGAAATCGTAGGATACAGCAATAACGTGAAAAAAGGAACGGCAAAAGTAACCATTCGCGGTATTGGAAACTATGGTGGAGAAAAGACAGTGACCTTTAAGATTAACAGTAAGTTAATGAATTACACCATCGTTTACGATAAGAATGCAGATGATGTGACAGGTACGATGATTATAGAAATAAAGAAGCATTTTATCTGAAAGGTTTTATGTGGATATTTGGTAGAAATGTGACCTTGTATGCACAGTGGGAAGTGAAGTAATAGAATAAATTTATTAGGTTAGAATCCGGGCAAAAATTTGTCCGGATTCTTTTTTCCACAAATGACCAAAAAGATGTTATAATAAAGGTTAGGTATAAAAATAACGGAAGGGAGTTTTGTATATGAGAAAGATGAAAAGAATCCTTAGCTTTATTATGGCATGTGTAATATTCATTGCCAGTGCGAATGAAGGTGTGTATGCGACGGAAATAGATGAGTCGGATGCTATGGTAGAGGAACTTGTAGAGACTACGGGGAGTCTGAGCGAGAGCACAGAAACTGTAGAATTTACGGAAAGTGTAGGGGAGGTTGTAAACGAAACAGTAAATGTATCAACAGAGAATCAGCAGGAATTGCCGGATGTCAGAGAGTATGACGATTTGCTGGAGATGGAAGCAGTAGAAATTGATCCGGATGAGATAGAAGGAGAGGTATACGATGCAGATGAACTGGCGGCATTAGCAGAAAATAGGCCATCGATGATGTCAATGTCTTATAATTTATATTGGGATAATTATACCAGTTACTACATATATAATCAGTTAAGTGCAGATGAACGAAAGTTGTGGGATGCATTAGATGTTTTGTGTGCAAATTATTTAGTAGATGAAACTGATTTAAAAAAAGGTCTTACAGATTATGTTACGATAAACACAACAAAAACTATTACAAGAGACGAATTATTGGGCTTTGCAAATATGTTTAAATATTCTCATCCGCAGTACTATTATCTGAGGAGTGGATATAGTTATCATATAGGAGCGACAAGTGTAACATTAGCATTTATGGTATACGATGCTTTTACAGATGGAACGGCTAGAAAAAATGCCACTAATGCAGTAAAAGCACAGCTTGATACATGGTGTGAACAGATTGCGTTGGGGAGTACAGAAGAAGAAAAAGTAAAAATAATTCATGATATTATTTGCGATAATGTGGATTATAATCATGGTGTATTAGCAGGTGATAATCAGATTAGTTCTGAGGAAGAAGAAACCTATTTTACTCAAAGTGCGTACAGTGTGTTTTGTACGGATTTGACAGTGTGTGCAGGTTATACCCAGACTTTTATGTGGTTGTGTAATGCATTTGATATTGAGTGTTTTGGAGTAACAAGTCCGGGACATGCATGGAATAAGGTCAAAGTCAATGATAACTGGTACAATCTAGATGCGACATGGGATGATGGTGTCGGTGTTGGTGACAGGGATTATCATTGTTATTTAAAAAATGATGCATATATGGAGAGTATTGGTGGTCACGAGGAAGAAGAGGAATGGCTTCCGTATTTACCGTCCTGTACTTTAGACAGTGGTTCGGATTATCGAGAAGCAGGAACTTTGCAGGTGATTACACAAAAAGTTGCCAAGCCTACGATATCTGTTGTAGAGGAAGGAACTGCTTATGCAGTTACCATTGAAAGTGATACGGAAGGGGCAAAGATTTTTTATACATTGGATGGAGAAACACCTTCTGAAGCTAATTCAAAAGGCAAGCTTTATACAGGAACTTTTAGAATGAATCAAACAGCAACCATCCGGGCAATTGCAGTCTGTGACGGATATTTAGATAGCGAGGTTGCTGATGGAGCTAGTATTGATGAGAAAGAGTATATTGTGGACTCGGGTTCTTGTGGAGCAAATGTTATTTGGGAGTTTGATTCAAAGGATGTTTTGACTATTTCTGGTTCAGGAGATATGAAATCTTATGCTAGTGCAGATGCAGTACCTTGGTATAATTATAGCCAGGATATACAAATCGTAGAGATAAAAGATGGCGTGACATCTATCGGAGACTATGCGTTTGGTTCTGTGACAAATGTAGAATATATTGAATTAGCAGATAGTATTACGAAGATTGGGGCGTACGCCTTTACTTATAATAATCTTACAAGAATAGAGATACCGACTAGTGTTAGAGTGATTGGAGACTATGCGTTTTATAATAGCAACTTAGTAGAAATAGAGATACCAGCTGGTGTGACAGAGCTTGGAATGTATGCTTTTGCAAGTTGTTATGAATTGACACATGTAAAAATCTGTGGAAATCCTACCACGATAGGAGAAAGAGTATTTGAAGATTGTGATAAGCTGACTGAGATAGAATTATCAGATACTTGCACAAAAATCGGTACGATGATGTTTTTTGGTTGCGGTGGATTAGTGAGTATTGAATTACCAGAAAGTTTGACAGAAATCGGACAACAGGCACTTAGTTATTGTTCAAAATTGGAAGAAATAAGAATACCGGCTAAAGTGGTTATGCAGCCATATGCATTTTATTATAATACAGGGTTAAAAAAGGTTACGATTGAAAACGGTGTGACAGCGATTCCGTATGGGGCATTTAATGAATGTAGTGCATTAGAAGAAATCAGAATACCGAAAAGTGTTACTTCTATTGGAAACATTGCAATTGATGCAACAGCAACTATTTATGGATATGCAGGTAGTGCGGCAGAGACATATGCGAATGACAACGGCAATACATTTGTAGATATTGGTAATACAGAATATGAAGTACATTTTGTGACTGGAACAGACGAACAGATTGCAAGTATAATTTGTCAGAAAAATAGCTTGATTGAAGAACCGGTTTTGGGGAATAAAATGGGTTATACATTTGGTGGTTGGTATACATCAAATACAATTCATGATGAAACGACAAAATGGGACTTTGCAAATGATATAGTAACAGAAGAGATGACATTGTATGCATATTGGATACCAAATACATATCAGTTGTCATTTGATTTGAATTATGAAGGAGTAGGCATTGTATATGAAAAAGAGGTAACCTATGATGCTCCATATGGACTTTTATATGAGGAAAATCGTATAGGATACACATTCTTAGGATGGTATACACAGTCAGAAGGTGGCGAGGAGATAACACCGGAGAGTATTTATAAAAATGCGTTAGATACCACTATTTATGCTCACTGGAGAGCAAATACTTATACTGTTACATTAGATGCAAATGGTGGTGAGTTAGATAATACAGAACTGATTGTAACCTTCGATGATTTGTATGGTGAACTTCCTATGCCGACAAAGGCAGGCTATGATTTTGTCGGTTGGTTTACGGATAAGAACGTCGGACAGGAGATTAAGGAAGATACAAAAGTAACGATTACTGCACCGCAGACATTGTATGCACGATGGAAAGTAAGTGTATATGAAGTTACCTTTAATACTACTGGCGGAGAAGAAATTACAGATAAAATAGAAGTTACTTTTGGTGAGCCATATGGTGAGTTGCCAGTGGCAGAAAGAGTAGGATATACTTTCCTAGGCTGGTATACAGAAGCAGAAGGTGGAGCACAGATAACAGAAGAAAGTATTTATACAAATGTATCAGATACCACTATTTATGCACAGTGGTCTGCAAACACTTATAAGATATATTTTGATGCAAATGGTGGAATCGTAGATATAACAGAGACAACAGTGACGTTTGATGAACTTTATGGAGAACTTCCAATACCGGTAAAAGAAGGATATTCATTTGTCGGATGGTATACGGATAAGATTACCGGACAAGTGATTGAAAAAGATACAAAAGTTACGATTGCACAGTCGCAGACATTATATGCTCGTTGGGAGATAGGGGTATGCGAAGTTACATTGAATCCAAATGGTGGTACAGTTGATCAAGAGAAAATAAATGTAACATATGGTTCTTTGTATGGAGAACTGCCGATGCCGGTGAAAATAGGACATACTTTTACAGGTTGGTACACCGAGCTAGAGGGTGGTATAAAGGTAAATGCAGATACGATTGTAGACTTTATGGAGCCAAAGACCCTGTATGCACACTGGGAATTAAAATATAAGGTTGCAAATCCGGTTGCACGGATGCTAGATGGGACTGATCCGGATGGAGCAGAAGTAGCATTGGGAACTAGAATTTATCTGATTACAGATACCAATGGTGCCAAGATTTATTTTACGAAAGATGCTGGAGTAAATTTAGTTCTTTCAGCAGAGAATGGAACACTTACAGAAGTTGCAATGCTGTATGAAGATGCAATCGAACTTACGGAATCTGGTACACTCTATGCGATTGCTGTAAAAGAAGGTTATACATATAGTGAAGTAATGACTGTTTCTTATACAGTACTTGATGATTCTTATAACTGGGGAGATGTTACAGAAGAAGACATTGAAGAACAGGGATTTTCAACTACAGCAGATGTACCAAAGGAACTTTGGGTAGCTGGTGTAGCAGAAGAGACTAATTACACGGGAAAAGCGATTACTTATCCAGAACTGCGAGTATATAGTTATACAACCTTGTTAAAAGAAAAAACAGATTATACTGTAAAATACAAGAATAATAAAAATGCCGGAATAGCAACGATTACAATCACTGGAAAGGGAAATTATTCCGGTTCTATCGTAAAAACATTTACAATTAATCCTTTAAATTTAACTGATGCACAGATTTCAGATGTAACTTTGCAGTATAATAAAAAGGTACAGAAACCTACAACAACGGTTAAGTATGAGTTGGATGGTAAAACAGTTACATTAAAGAAGGGAACGGATTTTAATTATATTTATCCGGGAACCGATAAAAACGCAGAGGATTATGACGCAGATGCGTTCAAGGAAGTAGGCACATATACGGTATATCTTGTTGGAAAAGGAAATTATTATACCGAAGATGATTATTCCGTAGCTTTCGAGGTTACAATCGTTGAAGAAACGCTTATTAGTAAGATGTCTTTGACAAAGATACCGAACCAGAAGTACACGGGTGAAGAAATTACGCCAAGTGTGACTTTAATGCGTGGAAGTAAGAAGTTAGAGGAAGGTAACGATTACGAAATTGTAGAGTATATCAATAACGTTGGTGTAGGAACTGCATCAATTGTTATTGAGGGAATGGGCGATTATGTAGGTACGAGAACAGCTACGTTTAAGATTACGGGAACAGCTCTTAGTAAAGTGCGAATGAGTGGATTTGCAAAATCTCTGCCGTGGACAGGCGAAGAGGTATGTCAGGATGATGTAACATTTAGCTATACCGTAGGAAAAGGCGAAGAGGCGTATACAGAGTATTTAGAAAAAGATATACATTATACTGTGACATATCAAAAGAATGTTTTGGTAGGAACAGCTACAGTTATTTTTGAAGGTATCGAAGAGAATGGCTACACGGGAACCATTAAGAAAACCTATAAGATTACTGGTCTTCCAATGAAGAATGTGCAGGTAACAGGATTGTTATCTACAATTGCTTATGATGGTGGAGATAATACACAAGACGGCTATGAGTTGGTGTATATAGAAGGAAAGGGTGAAGATGCACAGGAGATTTCGTTGGTGGAAGATACGGAAGGAATCGGTGAAGGAGATTATCGTGTAAGCTATAAAAATAATGGTAAAGCAGGAACTGCTACTATTACTTTTACCGGTATTAATGGATATACAGGAAGCATCAAGAAGACCTATAAGATTACAGCTTATGATTTAGCAGACGAAGAGGGAAGAATTCGTGTATCCGAAATTATAGACCAGACCTATTTGAAGGGTGGAGCGATGCCAAAACCGGAAGTTATTTATACTACGACATATGGTGAGGAGATTCTTTTAGTCGAGGGTAAAGATTATACCTTAAAATATAGTAACAATAAGAGTGTTGCAGATGTGACTATGCGAAAGGCTCCAATGGTAACGATTACCGGTAAGGGGAATTTCAAAGGAAAACAGATGCATAAGTTTAATATTATTGGAAGCAATTTATCTGCGACAACGATGATTGCAACAGATGTGGTATACCAGAATAAAGCAGATATTTGTAAGCCGAGTATTAAAGTATATGACGCAGATGGTAAGCTGTTAAAATCCAATACAGATTATCAAAAAACAGTTATTTACAAATATGCAGCAGATGTTGAAGTAACACAGAAAGTAAATAATAAGTTTGTAAATGAGATGCGTTTTAAAGGTGATGATGTTGAAAAGGACGATATCATTCCGGTTGGAGCAGAGATAATCGCAACAGTAACAGGAATTAAGAATTATGAAGGAACCGAAGAATTACCGTCTACACAGTCTGCGACATTCAAATTTGTAACAGCTGATATAGCAAAAGCAAAAGTTACTGTGATAGCTCAGACTTATACCGGAAAAACAGTTGAGCCTACAAAAGAAGATATCACAGTTAAAATCGGAAAGATAACCTTGGAAAAAACGGATTACGAAATCGTAGGTTATAGCAATAACATCAAAAAAGGTACGGCAAAAGTAACCATCCGCGGTATCGGAAACTATGGCGGTGAAAAGACAGTAACTTTTAAGATTAATAGCAAGTCTATGAATTACACGATTATATTTGATAAGAATGCGGATGATGCTACCGGTACGATGAAAGTAGCTAGTATATCAGCAGGAAAGAACTTGACAGCGAATGCGTATAAGAATAATGGCTATAAGTTTGTGGGGTGGAACACTCAGGCAGATGGAAGTGGTTATACTTATACAGATAAAGAAAAGTTCTATTTGCAAGGTGTTATGTGGATTTTTGGTAGCCAGATTACACTGTATGCACAGTGGGAAAAGATGTAACAATAACTTTTATAAAAGATTAATTTAGAAAGTGTCAGCAACTTCCGGGTTGCTGACCTTTTTTTCTTATGCTAGAATAAATACATGAAGACAATAGACGAAGATATCAAAAGTGGACAATTTAAAACAGTATATTTATTATATGGCGATGAAGCCTATTTGAAAAAGCAGTACAAAGATAAGCTGGTGAAGGCATTGGTAGCAGAAGGAGATACCATGAATTTTTCGGCTTATGAGGGAAAAGGGATTAATCCAAAGGAAATTATCGACTTGGCAGAGACCTTGCCGTTTTTTGCAGACCGCCGTGTGATTTTGGTTGAGAACAGTGGATTTTTAAAAAATTCCTGTGAGGATTTGGCAGATTACATGTCAGATGCTCCGGCGGAGAGTACCTGTTTTCTTTTTGTGGAAGAAGAGGTAGATAAACGTAATAAGCTTTATAAGGCTGTCAGCAAAGCTGGAAGGGCGATAGAATTTGGTACTCAGAACGAGGATTTGTTGGTTCGTTGGATTGTAGGGCGTTTGAAAAAAGAAAATAAGAATATTACCCGTGATGTATTGCAACATTTTATGAGTAAAACCGGAACAGATATGGGGAATATCGATAGAGAACTGGAAAAACTAATTTGCTATACCATGGGCAGGGATGTTATCACTGCAGAGGATGTGGATGCCATTACGACAGAGCAGGTGACAAATAAAATCTTTGATATGGTGAATGCAATTGCAGACCATGAGCAAAAAAAGGCATTAGATTTGTATTATGATTTGTTGACTTTAAAGGAACCACCGATGCGAATTATGTATCTGATTACCAGACAGTTTCAGATATTGCTGAATCTAAAAGATATGAGCAGTAAAGGGTTCGATCAGGGAACGATTGCATCTAAAGTTGGAATACCACCTTTTGCAGTGCGAAAGAATCAGGCACAGGCGAAGGGATTTTCCTTAGAGCAGTTGAAAACAGCCATTAAAGAAGGGGTAGATTTAGAGGAATCAGTAAAGACAGGTCGGCTTAATGACCAGATGGCAGTAGAATTATTTATTGTGAGATATAGTAAAAAATAAGCAGAGAAGCCTCACAGAAAACACAAGTGCTTTCTGAGGCTCACGTTGTTTGTCAAATGAGAACACAAATTGCAATATGCCTGCAAGCAGTTAATTGCATTGGTGTTCTCATTTTTCTCTGCTTATTCGTGCAAAAAACCCATCAGTATGACGGTACTGATGGGTTTCTTTTTTTGTTTACGTTTGCTTCTGCAGAAAGCAAATAAATTCGCGAATTTTAATCTATACTAATTAAGCTAATGTATTAACAAGTTTTGTAATACGAGAAACTTTTCTAGCAGCGTTGTTCTTGTGGTAAACACCTTTAGAGCAAGCGCTTTCGATTGTAGAGATTGCGTTAGATAATGCAGCGTTTGCAGCTTCTTTATCATTTGCAACAACAGCAGCTTCAACTTTTTTGATTGCTGTTTTAACTTCAGATCTGATAGATTTGTTTCTTGCTGTCTTAATTTCTGTTACTAAAATTCTCTTTTTTGCAGATTTAATGTTAGCCAACCTTGTACACCTCCAATGTGTAATTATTGTTATTGTTCATGATTGTTACATTAAAGCCGGACACGGACAGTTCAATGTAAACATACCTTTGTATTATATGGTATTTATTTCAAACTGTCAATAGAAAAGTTTAAAATTTTTGGGAAATATGTAATCAATAAAGGCATAAAATAAAAACCAGACAGACACACTATGTTCAGAGAATGAAAAGAGTCAGAGTATTAACGCAAAATAAGAGAACAGGAGGATGTTATGTACCAGATTCGAACAGACCTTGCATTAGAAACACAGGAGAAAATGCAGGAGGATAAGGTTGAATTAAAAGGTGTCCGTTATTTTGAGGAGGAAATTGACAAAAACCTTGTAATAAGTACTGTGATAATTGAAACGGAAAATGGGGCAAAGACAATGGGGAAACCCAAAGGAACTTACGTTACCATTGAAGCGGGTAATATGGATGAAGAGGATGAAGATTACCATCGTGAAGTATCGAAACAGCTGGCACGCATTATCGGCGAACTGATACCGATAAAAAAAGAGGAATTGTCTGTATTAATTGTAGGTCTGGGGAATCGGGCAGTGACACCGGACTCACTGGGGCCTAGAGTAGTGGATAATCTTTATATTACCCGTCATATATTAAACGAGTATGGTCGGTTTGCATTTGGTAAATCGGGAATGAATCGTATTAGCAGTATCGTGCCGGGAGTTATGGCACAAACCGGTATGGAATCCATGGAAATTGTGGCAGGAGTAGTAAAAGAGACGAAACCGGATTTTGTTATTGCAGTAGATGCTTTAGCAGCTCGTAATACGAAACGATTGAATCGTACGATTCAGGTGTCAGATACTGGAATCAATCCGGGAAGTGGTGTGGGGAATCATAGGCATGGATTAAATGAAAAAAGCCTTGGAGTACCGGTAATCTCGATTGGCATTCCTACGGTTGTAGATGCAGCTACAATCGTTAATGATACGATGTCTACACTTTTGACGGCCCTAAGTCAAAATGAAGAATGGAAGAGAATCGGTAATTCGATACAGGAATTAAATGATGCTGAAAAATATGAGCTGATACGGGAGTTGTTATCGCCAGGATTGAATATTATGTTTGTGACACCAAAAGATATCGATGAATCGGTAAAAAGATTGAGTTTTACGATTTCAGAAGGTATAAATATGGCACTGGCATAATAGATTTAAATATGTATTTATATCAGACAACAAGGCAAAAGCAAGAGAGAAAAGTAAAAGTAATGTTATCTCTGTGTTTGGTGGCATTACTAGTGTTCGTAGTGGAGAACACCAAGATGGGGATAGGATTTCAAAAAGAGTTCATAAAGATTTTTGGCCAAAAGCTGGTGAGTTATTGTATACCGCTTTTGGAATATGCGGATAGTCCTGCGACAGAGAGGAGTGTGCAGGACTATATTTTGGAGTATTTTTTTCCTGTTTTAGGACAGGGAAAGGAAGTGATTTATTATCAAACAGAGATTGAGAGTGATTTTTCGTATGAGATGATTTTAGCAATGGAGGCATCGGATGAGAATTATATAGATGCTACTACCGGACAGGTGGTAGGAGATACGAGTGTTGCGGAGCTTGATGTGGATGACGGTTTGTTAGGATTAATAGATTTAGAAGATGAGGAAATGACATTAAGTAGTGAAAACTCGCAGGAAGAAGTTATGGTTGTTCAAAATGATACAATGGGAATAGGAAAAATACAAAAGGCAGTTACATATTCTCGTGAAAAGCTGGCAGATTTCGATTATCTGATACAGAATTTTTATCGAATAGATAAGACGACAACAATTAATAGCAAACAGTTGAATGCGGAAGAAATGTTGGAAAAGGATATGACTTTATCTCATAATTCGGATAGTCCGCAGATATTAATTTATCATACACATTCTCAGGAAGGCTATCTGGATTCTATACCGGGCGATCTCTCTACTACGGTAGTAGGGGTAGGAGATTATCTGGCGAAACTTTTACAGGAACAGTATGGTTTGAATGTGATTCATCATACCGGGCAGTATGATATAGTAACCAGAGATGATGCGTATTCAATGGCCGGACCCGCAGTAGAAAAAATTTTGGCAGATAATCCAAGTATAGAAGTTGTGATTGATTTACATAGAGATGGTGTAGGAGAGAATACACATCTTGTTACGAATATCGATGGTGTTGATATGGCAAAAATCATGTTTGTAAATGGTTTAAGTCGCACTACAAGCGTGGGTGAAATTGGATATTTGTATAATCCAAATCTAGCGGATAATCTTGCATTTTCATTTCAGAATCAGTTAACCATGGCAGAATATTATCCGGGGTTATCGCGTGGTGTGTATTTGAAAGGATATCGTTATAATCTGCATTATTGCCCTAAAACTCTTTTGGTAGAGGTGGGAGCACAGACGAATACCTTGCAGGAGGCCTTAAATGCAATGGTGCCTCTGGCAGATGTTTTGAATAAAGTTGTGACAGGAAAAGACAATTGAAAAGAATATGTGGGATTGTTATAATAGGGACAGACAATATTATCGGATAAAATGGTGGTAAATGGTCTGTCTTTTATTTTGTTTACGAAAAGAGGATGGTTATGGAAGGATTTTTTCAGTTAGATGGCAATATTTTATTGTGGATTCAGGAGTACATAAGGAATGATTTTTTGACACCGATTTTTAAATTCATAACATCCCTTGGCGATGAGGGATATGTGTGGATCGCAATTGCGATAGTTCTTTTATTTGTAAAAAACTATCGGAAAGTTGGTTTAATGGTAGGAGCTTCCTTACTTGGCAGTTTAGTATTTAATAATATGATTATAAAAAATATTGTAGCAAGGCCACGGCCATACCGCATGATTGAGACGTTAACGATTTTGATTCCGGAACCGGGAGAATATTCATTTCCATCAGGGCATACGTCTAGTTCTTTTGCAGCTGGTGTGGTATTGTATTTGATGTTGCCGAAAAAATATGGCATCCCGGCTATGGTTTTGGCATTTTTAATTGGTATTTCACGTTTATATGTGGGAGTACATTATCCAACTGATGTGTTGGGTGGCATGGTTATGGGTACACTGATTGCGGTATCTGTAGTAAAGGCTACCGAAAAAATACTAATGAAAAGAAAATAGATTGCAAAATTAATGCATTGGTGTAATAAACTTTCGTTTGTAGGGATGAATGGAAAACGCACAGACCTCAGGATTATCTCGTATATAATCTTTATAAGTGCAATATTTTAAACAGTAAATTTAGTTGTGGTTTCGCAAAGTTTGAAATTCTAATTCGCAGATGCCGGAAACGTGATATTTTGTCTCCACCAAAGGTTGGACAATTTGGAAGAACTATCTGCATAGACACGGACAGTGCCCTTGGAGGTTTCTTAGAATCACTTATAGGGGGCTTTGACAAAACGTAATCCGCA
>JAFYVJ010000029.1 GCA_017549185.1 Roseburia sp.
GACGAGGCTGGTGTGGAAGGTTTTTATATCTTCTAAGCAGTGTCGTCTTATCATCTTACATTCGCAAGAGTTTATCTAACATACGTTCGGTAAACTCTTGTTCTTTTTTGTTACTTCAAAAATCGAATTTTCCTATAAAGCGAAAAAAGAGATAGTGCAACTGCACTACCTCTCTTCAAATAATAAATATTCTTTTTAAGCGATATTCATCAGATAAAAAACAACAACTACTTGCATTAACATTATCAACGGAACGCCTACAGTAAAATAATCTATTGTTGTTTTATGTCTTAAAATATACATTGCTAAAATTGCACCAAGTGAACCTCCCATAAATGCCAATCCTAAAAGCGTAACTACTCTTATTCGCCATGCACCTTCTAATGCCCTTATTTTATCAATCGCATACACAGCAAAAGACACAAAATTGATTATTACAAGATATATTATCAATATCTTATACTTTCCAAAGAACTCCCAAAACGCAAATGTAATTTGTTCTCCATGCCCACCTTTGAAAAACAGATATAACACTATCTGTATTATACACACACAGACAACAAATACTCTTGACATCATATTATCCTTAACAGACTTTCTATCCAAAAGTATTATTGCTAGCAACGCCCCTGTCGCACCGCCTATAATAGATGTAATTGTCAGTAAACTATCCACGTTCCAATCTTCAGTAAAGCGATACAACAACATATTTACTATGTACAACACAAAACCAATGATATTTATAATTAGCAGATATTTTTCAAATAGCTCCATCTTTACCCTACTCTCTTATCTTTCACGATAGTCAATGTACAAATCATCCAACTTATCAATTAGCTTCTGATATGCATTTCGGCCTGCATCCTCGTCTGTAATTTCTACAATTATATCTCCTTCTTCAGACTCAATTTCTTTTATTAAATTATCAAACGATATTTTTTCATTATCATAATAATAGTCACTTCCAGATACTGTTACCTTTAGCACCGTTGTATTTTCTTTTTCATCATCCTCTTTTTCCGAGTTCTGTTTATCCTGATTTTCTTCAATTACATCTGAATTATCACCATCACCGGAACCATTTCCACCTGTGCCAAAACCAAATCCGAAACCTCCACCTAATAATGCTAATAACACTAATACAATTACTCCAACTCCTGCTCCACCAACAGCCTTACCTTTTTTTGACATTATCTTTAGTTCCCCTTTCCATTTGAAATATTCGTTACTGAATAGTACATATTTGGATACGTTGATTTTATATCATCTAATGTAGCCATAATTGTTTTATATGCCTTATTAGAACCATTACTTAATCCATCATATACAACATCACAAAAAATTGTATCGTCCCTTGTATACCCTGCCAACTCCATTGCCTTTAACAGTTCAGTTGTAACATCTCCATTTATTTTAATCTCAGCAATAACTTTGTTATCTTTATCAACGCGTACCACTCGCTCTGTTGCACCCAAATCCAAAACAAGTTTCAAATTCTTACCCGTAACATATTCGAGCATTGCTTCCATATTCTCTGCTTGTCTCTCATCAGAGGCTTGTACAATTTCCAGTTGTTGTGTTAACTGATTTATTAACTCGCCTGCCTCTTCTTCTCGTGCCTCGGCAATCTCTATTTGTTCTTGAAGTTGAGCCACATTTTTTTCTGTTTCCGCTTTATTCTCTTCACTCTCTAAGTGACTAAATAACACAAAGAAGAATATAATGATCAAAGTGACATCAAGTAGAGAAGTAAAGTCTAAAAATATATCTCTTTTCTTCATACCCTACCTCGGTCTATACATCTGATAATTTTTTTGCAGTTTCAATTTGCTCATCTACATAATCTGCAACAAGGGAATATATTAACTTAAAACCTGCCGAGAAAATAATTCCCCATGCTGTAGAAGTTAGTGCAACGAAAAAATTAGCTTTAATATTTTCCATATCTCCTGTTGCTAAATCCAATCCCAACAATCCAAACACAGTACCTAACATTCCTAACAATGGAAATATTGAAATCAAGGTTGTGAATAAGCTTAACAATACACTCGTACATCTATATAGACCCTTAGAATAGTCTTTATTACTTTTTACTTTCCACTTTTTTATCTGCTTACTAGTGACATAAGCAGATATTAAAAGTAATACAAATATTATTAATGTAAAAACTGCGACATAACCGATAATAGCATCGTCATCTTTTATGCTTTGTCCCAGTATACTCCAAACATTGTTTTCCATAAAATCCATCTCCTCTTTAGTAATCTTTGATTTCCATGGACAATATTATACCCTTTATTCTCTTTAAATTCTAGTATGTGGCACTAAATAACGTACACCTGCACGCTAGGTGCAGTCAACAATTTATCCTTCTTCCCCAAAATATTAAAGTGCTATGAAAGATCATAGCACCTTAAATAGACCAATTTATAGCAAATAATATTTTGTTCCCTTATTTTTGCCATCGGATTTAACGATTTCTAAATCACAGAATTTATTCAAGTAGCGTCTTGTCGTTGATTCCGGCATTCCGCTCACTTCGGACATCGTTTTTGTGGTTACATAATCTGTCTTCTCAACAGTCTGCAACAGCAAACTATAAAATGCTCTTTCTTTATCGCTCATTTTATCGCTCACTTTATCGCTCATTTTATCGCTCATTTTCCGATTATCTTCAAAACCATCACGAATATGGATAATCGTATTCAGATAAGTTCTCTCTTCATCCATATCAAATTCTGGCTCTGGAGAACCATTTTTCTTTAATTCTCTCAATATCTTCGGAATACCCGTTCCCTGCTTTTCAGACAAATCAATATCCTTAAACATTTCGCCAATTCTACGATTGCGATATTTTCGAGCCTTGACTTTACCGGAAGCAAACTTCTCAATGTCAATCCACTTTTCAAGTCCCGGATAATTGATAATCTGTATACTGTCTACATAAATTCTAATTTCAACTGGCTCTGGTTCTTTATAAGACTTATGAAATACTGCATTTACCAATGCCTCTTCTATGGCATTGTATGGGTAATTGTAAAAACGCTCCGATTCAGCTTGATTTTGTATTTTATTTACTTTCGCTTCAATCACAGTATTTTTTATATAATCCAACGCATCTTTTACCTGTTTCCATATCGGACCAGTGAATGTCTTTTCTATAAAATCGTCTGAAGCCTCTGCTTCTTCTGTGTTAAATCGAACCAAATCAATCTGTGCTCCGGGTATTAATTTATCAGGTCTTTCTGTGAACATTAATACACCGATGTTACGAATATCCACACCTGTATCTGTACTATTCGCTACTTCCGTTGCAATCAAGAGTTCCTCTAATGTATCCGCATTTAATTCAGCCACTAATGAACTGTTGCTTTCCTTTAAATAATCTTCTACATAGCCACGACGAATTAACTCCATCGTTGCCTTTCTATTTACACGATCATCAAAGGGTACAGAATTGAATTTCTCAAACAATTCTGCAATTTCATCTTGCTTCGCTGCGGTAGTAAGCGATGCCGGACGAATCCAATACTGCATGCGTTTATCTACTGCCTTTTTTGCATAAACATCTACCGGTGCTTGATATGGTCCACTATCCCCTGCAGTACACCATAAATAAATCAAATAAATTCCTTTCTCTTGATAATTTACAACTTCCATCTTTGGAATATATCTAGGAACAATCTGATTACAATACTGAAATATCTCCTGCTGTATTGCATCTAATTCGTTTACAGGTAATCCCTTTGGTGGAAGTTCCGGTATACCATCATTTGCTTTTACACCAATTACTAGGTATCCACCATTCATGTTATGATAATCATTCGCATAAGCACAAATTGATTGAATAATATCGTTCGGATTCCATCCTTCCTTATATTCAACTCGATTTTGTTCTACCACTTTTCCCGCAAGCAGTTTCTCGATTTTTAATGGTATCATACCTTCACCACCTTTTACATATAATTTTTGCAATCATGTATTTCAATTAACGCAGTTGTCTTTTTGAATTCGCTAGAAATGTCTTTTGAGAAAATGGCCCCTTATATGCCTCCTCATCCAAAAATCCTAAAATAACTTTTATACGTTCCTTATCATTTGGTATAACAACCTTTTTGTCTTTAACCTCAATGTCTACACCAACTGCTTTGGCTCTCTTCTTGATTTCACTTGCAGAATAATTTTCCAATACTTGCGAATCATTAATCATCGCAATTTTCCTTCTTACCCATGTATTAGCAAAACTAGTAAATGCATCTGCATCATCAATTGATAATTTAGTACTTGTTGTAAACGCCTTTACTTCACTATCCGTCGCAGAACGATAACATTCACTCAAATCAAACACTTGTCGCGCATAATAAAACGAAGAAAACTGTAATTCCTTATCCACATAATAACAATCCACTCCATCCGCTATACTAATTCCGAATCGCTTCTCTTGGAAAAAAGTATTGTCTTCAAAAAACAAATTGCACCATTTAGTAGAAATGTATTGTTCCTTTTTGAATCTCTGAAATACAACGTTAAATTTTTCTGTTTCGCCTTCCTCAATTCTTTCTCCGATAAAAATTGCCTTTATCTCTGGAAATTCACCATCTTCTTTTGAGAAACTTTGAACCCCTAAGGGATCACGAATCGCATCTTTAATTTCGTCAGATAGCTGAAAATTCTCAATTGTTAGAATCTCATCTTCATTCGGTTTATAACTTCCATCAAACACGATCCTAGTTTTATCACCAACCAGTTCTTCTAATGCATGTGTTAATGTATTAACTACAACATTCTGTGTATTAGCATCAACTTCAAGCTTATAAACCTCATCATTTTTAGTATTAGCCTTTAATACCATAATAGAACTGTTTTCAAACATTTAAACACCTCATTTCTCTATCAATAAGAATTCAAACCATCTTCCTACTGTTTTTATTTCATTTTTGTTTCTAATGCATCTTTTACTTATCAAAATATATGATGATATCCCATTCTCCGTCGTAAGCTGATAAAAATGATATTTTCTTACTGCAAGCAATGGATGAGGGATTGCGCAATTCATAAAAATCATTACAACGCCCCCTAGAATTGCAATAATAGTTAAAACATACACATTCCACTCCGCAATCAGCATACTAGCCAAAGGTAATAAATACGAAATTACATAGCTTAATACCCATATATCATTTGTTGCAACGTCAGTGACTCTAATACTCATAGGGGATATATTTTTCTTTCCATATTCAAATGATATTACAAAAGCAACAACTAGTAACAACGAAATTACTGTTATAATAACAGGTATGATATATGTATTATTTTGAAAAAACCACACTAGTGAAAACACAATACCAATTGGTGACATAGCGGAAGTATAATATATAATTTTCTGAAATCTATTTGCCATTGTTACACCTTTCTAACGCGACAGTTTCCGCAGTTTTTAAATGTTTAAAACTCATTTTTAATTAGCTACGCTATTCTCTATCTTATGTTCCTGAAAGTCTGATATATATTGTTTTATCGCTCTTTCAATAGCCACTGTCTTAGTCTGTCCTACTTCCTCACAATATTGTTCTAATGCCTCAATTATTTCACGTTCAATATATAAATTAATGTGACGTCCATCTTTTTTTTCACGTGCCATAATATGTCCTCCTATAACACTATTATTTCCGATAGGTTCAATATTTCCTCAGAATATTTTTCTACATTATACTACATAAATCTTCAAATATAAAGAATAATCTTTATATTTGAAGATTTACTGTTTTTACTAACTGCTATGTATATTATTATATAAAACACATATCCTAATCATATAAAAACGTATTCCTCCCGGTACTTTTATAAAAAGTAGTATAAAAAAATGCTAAATTAATAATATTTTTCATAGCACTCAAAAAATTCCTGCGGCAATGTTCTTTTAACGATATCTGTACACAATCGCTTCATACACCATCTCTTCTGCAGTCGCCTTCGCTTGCTCTCTTATCCTCCACATTTCCACAGTAAAATGACTATCTTTTAGCACATACTTCTTCAGATATTGATTTATCATCCTTTCGACCATTTCATAGGCTTCTTCATTCACCTCATTTGCCTTGCTGCATAACTGTCTCATTCTTACATAGTGACGATATCTGTCCTTATGATTTTCTTTCATATACGAAATCCACAAGTGACCATATTTACCGACATCTACATTTTCCACATCTACTGCCTCAATTAATTCTCGAACACCAACACCCACATTCGGATATAAAATTCCATCCACTTCTGTATAAGTTCCACCCATTCTTTCAAAGATACAAATTTCACTACTCATAATCTTAATTTTCCTTCCTTAATCTATTGCATTTTTGATAATAAAAAAGCCCATATACCTGCATTTCTACAAGTACATGGACTGTGTTCTTATCATCCGTTTCTGATGATTCCTATTCGTTTGTACTACACACTTTACTACACACTTTTTATGATATACTACACACTTTTACGATAAGTTACGATACTTTTGCAAGTTTTATAAAAGTGCTGTAAATGGCGTAAATTCGGCATTTTTTGAGGTTTCGGAGAGTCTTTAAAATGGGACAGCCATAAATTCAATAAATTCCTGCTTGTATGCTTCCATTGTCTAAAATCCTCCTTTATTTACGGGCTTTTCAGCCATTGTTTTTCCTAGTATATCCACACTATACTACCATAAAACATACTAACTTTCAACATTTTAAATGTCTTCTAATTAGCTTCCTTTTTACATTTTAAATGTCTCTACAGCTTTACGTTCTGCTTCAAGCACATCTGTATAAATGTTCATATATGCTTCAAAACCTGCCACATCTTCTGGCGTAGGTTCCATAATGTCCCCCTTACTATCTGTAAATACTCTGCTATTCAAAAAATCTCCCAGGATTTCATCTTCATCTTTATAAACCATATAAGATGCTAAAATAGCCATTCCCCATGGACCGCCTTCTCCTGCCATTTCCATAACTGCCACCGGTGCATCAAACGCTGCTGCTAATATTTTCTGTGCAACGCCTCTTGTCTTAAAAAGTCCACCATGTCCGTAGATTCTGTCTACTTTTACCTGTTCCTCTTTCAGCAAAATATTCAATCCTATCTTCAAAGAGGCTAACGAAGCATATAAATGTGTTCTCATAAAGTTTGCAAGATTAAACTTTGCAGAAGGTGTTCTCACAAACATCGGTCTTCCTTCATTCACTTTTGCAATATGTTCACCGGAATAAAAATTGTATGCCATTAAGCCTCCACAATCCTTATCTCCTTCTAACGCTTTTCTATAAAGATTTCCATACAGTTCATTCTTATCAAACTGCATTCCCATACAAGTTGCAAACTCACCAAACAGATTTACCCAGGCATTTAAATCGGTTGTGCAGTTATTGCAGTGTACCATCGCAACATTATCTCCTGCTGGAGTAGTTACAATATCTAATTCCTCATGTACTTTATTCAACGCATTTTCTAAAACTACCATCGCAAATACGGAAGTTCCAGCAGACACATTACCGGTTCTTACTGCCACTGAATTGGTCGCTACCATTCCTGTTCCAGCATCCCCTTCTGGTGGACACATAGGAATTCCTGCTTCTAACTCTCCACTGATATCTAAAAGTCTAACCCCCTCTTCTGTTAAAACACCCGCAGCTTCTCCTGCTACCAATACTTTCGGTAAAATATCTCTTATATTCCACGAAAATGTTTTTACTTTTTCGATATTGCCAAATTTGTCAAGCATCCTTGCATCGTAATCCTTAGTGTCGACATCTATAGGAAACATACCAGATGCTTCACCAATTCCAATAACCTTCTTTCCCGTCAGTTTCCAATGAATATATCCGGCTAAAGTAGTCATATATGTAACTTCTGAAACATGTTCTTCACCACTTAAAATTGCTTGATAAAGATGTGCAATACTCCATCTCTGTGGTATATTAAACTCAAAAAGTTCACTTAATTCTTTTACTGCTTCTTCTGTCATGGTATTGCGCCATGTACGGAAAGGAACCAATAATTCATCATTTCTGTTAAATGGAATATATCCATGCATCATTCCTGAAATACCGATAGCTTTTACTTTTTTTAGTGTAACTTCATATTTATCCCTTACATCATTTTTTAAATCCTGATAACATGCCTGTACACCTTTCCACGCTTCATCTAAATCATATGTCCAAATACCATTTATCAGCTGATTTTCCCATTCATAACTACCGGTTGCAATGGGATTATGTGCTTCGTCAATCAATACTGCCTTAATTCTAGTTGATCCAAGTTCCAAACCCAATACTGCATTTCCACTTTCTAATAATTCTTTCACTCCCATTTAAACTTCTCCCTTCTCATTCTGACATCGCCCAATTCTCTATCTCTTTTATTTGTTCAACTCCTACTCTTTATATTTAAAAGTATACCATCCACCTATAACAATTACAATATTAGTCTCCCTCCTCATAAATACTCCTACAATATAATTCTTTTTATTATATATCTATTGTATACAACAGAAATATGATATAATATCTTAGATATATCATATTTTTAAAGCTGAATATCTAGTCATAAGTTGCTCATCCGAACCCGTTTTAAGCACCCTATGACTAAGCTTTCATATGAAGTTATTAAAAACAAGGAGATTTTTATGAAACAATCAATAAAAGAACTCATTATGAGAATTATCATCTTATTCCTTGGGCTTACCATCGCCCATCTTGGTGTCACTTTATTTTTACTGGCAAACTTAGGTGCCGATCCATTCAATGTATTGGTCCAAGGAATTTTCCGAACACTAAGTAGCTTTTCTGACTGGTCTCTTCTGACCCATGGCAATACTCATATCGTGATTTGTTTTCTAATTATTATTGCACTGTTATTTATTGACCGAACCTACATAAAAATTGGTACCATCCTTTGCATGATATTCGGTGGTCCTATCATTGATTTCTTTACTGCTATTTTGTCAGCACCTTTTGAAAATATGAATTCTATGATTTTAAAAATAATTGTAAACGGCATAGGTTGCATCATTTTAGCATTTGGTATGACAATCGTAATGAAATCTGATGCAGGAACTGGACCTAATGACTTAGTTGCCATTGTATTATCTGATAAATTAAAGAAAAACTTTGGTATCGTTCGTATTATTGTAGACGTGTCTTTTGTAGTAATCGGCTTTATCTTAGGTGGTTCTTTAGGAATCGGCACTTTAATTTGTGCATTTTTAGTCGGTCCTGTTGCAAATGTATTTCTTCCATTTAACGAAAAATGGATACATAATTTATTACAAAACAAATAATTTATTCTGCTAATACAAAAGTCCATATACTTACATCTGTAAGTACATGGACTTCTTTTTTCATATAAACTTAATCATTTTTCGTTATATCACTTGCTCTTTAAATATACTTAAACTGGCTTACTTCTCCAGCAAGTTCATCAGAAATTGACTGATTATTCTCTGCTTCATTTCTGATAAGACCTAACATCTCTACTAACTGTGATGCACTATCTGCAACCATTGCAATACCCTGTGTACTTTCTCCAACAGCAACATTAATACCATCAATACCTTCATTCATATTTGAAATGTTACTTTCAAGTTCAAATGATCTATCATCAATTACTGCCATCATTGAATCTAACTTTTCAGCATCTCCATAATACTGATTTGATACGCCTACAAGTTTGTCATAATCAGATATTACTGTTGTATCAATAAATGACATTACATCGTTTGCATTCTTTGCAAGATCTTCTACTGCTACAGTTACAAGAGAACTAATTCCCTGAATATTATTAGCAGTATTCTTAGAACGTTCTGCAAGTTCACGAATCTCATCTGCTACAACGGCAAAACCTTTTCCTGCTTCGCCTGCTCTTGCAGCTTCGATAGAAGCATTCAAAGCCAATAAATTCGTCTGACTAGCAATACCAAGAATATCGTTGGTTAACTCATTAATCTTATCTACGCTACGACTATTCTCAATAGCAACCTCTAATGCATTTCTATTATTATCCATCATCTTAACAGTATTATATTTACTGTCCATTGCATCTTCACGAATCTCTTTTGCTTTCTGTTTAATCTCGTCTGTCAGATCTACACCTTCTTTTGCAAGTCCTTTCATTTCCTGTATAGCATCAAGCATACCTCTTGAACCTGTTGCAATGGTATCTAAAGTCGCAGAGATTTCTTCCATACTCGCAGACATCTGTTCCATTGTTGCAGATACATCACCTGCATTACTCTCAGATGTCACAATACTTGTGTTAATACTATTCACCTGCTCTGTCAAACTTTCTGCATTACTGCGAAGTTTAATCATAATATTCTGAAGCTGATCTAAGAACGCATTGATTCCACCTGCAAGCTGTCCTATTTCATCTTGTGATTTTACTACTAATCTTTCTGTCAGATTACCTTCACCTTGTTCAATACCTTCAATAATTATCTGCAGATGCTTTGTAGCAGCTTTTGCCGGCCTAATTACAGAGGTCTGTATTACCAAAAATACTAATAAAATGGCTGCAATAATTACTGCGGTAATTCCTAATGCTATACTTTCAATAAACTCTGCAGAGCTTAAACCATAAGCAGCATCTTCAGCTGCCAATGTATTTAATTGTAATGCATAAGCAGCCTGATATTCCTGAAGAGTAGTAACAATGCCTCTCATTTTTTGCTGTTCACGTACAGCAACAGATTTGTATCCGCCCAAATATGCTTCCGCAGTTGACAAAATATTATTTTCTAATATCGTAACCTGTGTTTTATATAGATTTAATGATTCTATTAATGCTTGATTTCCATTTTCTTCCACAAGCGTATTCATTACATCCATCGTATTATTAAGCTCATCGATATATTTCTGAACTTCTCCTGCGATTGCCTTCGCATTGTTCTCATCCTCATATAATACGATTAAATTGCTATATAAACGTATCTCTGCCACATTTTTAGTTACAATTTCATTACATTCCTGCATTTTCATATATGTGGTAGACAAATTATCAATTGCATTTTTCGCATTTGCCAACCCCTTATTTGAAATAATATTATAACCTATAACTGAAACTGCAAGTATAGCTAGAACAATATAAATTCTTACTCCAAGGCTCTTTTTCATCGTTCTTCTCCTCATGTAAAAACTTCTTTCCCTATAATCGATACCAATACTTATTATCCACCAATTTGACAATATAACGCAGTATTTTTCTCTACCACGTCTTTTAACTTCTGCATTTTTTCATCTTCCGGATGTGCTACATCACCCATTGCATATTCACGATTTAATCCTTCGTATTTTCCTCTTCCAAAACTATGATACGGAAGTAGATGAATTTTTCTCACTCCTGGAAGTTTATCCGCAAATGTAGCAATATCTAAAATTTCTTTTTCACTATCATTAAATCCCGGAATAACCGGTACACGGATAACTAATTCTGTCTGTCTGCTTTTTGCAATCTTTTGAGCATTTTCTAGAATACGCTGATTCTCTACGCCTGTGTATGCCTTATGTTTTACAGAATCTATATGCTTTATATCCATTAAATATGTATCTAAATACGGTAACAACTGTTCTATTGTCTCATACTTTGCAAAACCGGTACTCTCAATAGCTGTATTTACGCCCATGTCCTTTGCCGCCTTAAGTAATGCCTTTGCAAATTCAGGTTGGAGCAAGCATTCTCCACCTGATAAGGTAAGACCACCGTCAGATCTTGTGTAATACGGCATATCCCGTCTCACCGTTTCCATCACTTCCTGCACAGTCACATCTTTTCCCATTACTTTCTTTTTACCGTTTACAATCATAGTCTCAATCTCATGTGACTGTGATTCCGGATTGCAACACCATCTGCAACGCAAAGCACAACCTTTAAAAAATACAATCGTGCGTATGCCTACACCATCATGTATGGAATATCTTTGTATATCGAATATTCTTCCTTTAACATTGAAATAATCCTTCATGTCTTCTACGCACCTTTCTTATCGATTCGTTGCCTGTTCCGTTCTTCTAATAATATCGTCTTGTAAAGACTTAGATAATGTAGTAAAAAGTGCTGAATAACCTGCAACACGCACTACCAATCCACTATATTTTTCCGGATGTTTCTGTGCATCTAATAATGTTTCTCTATCCACTACATTAAACTGCATATGCATACCCTTTTGATCAAAGTAGCCGCGAATCAATGCCACAAAACTTTCTAAGCCTTTCTCACCAGCCATAGCAGTCGGATGCATTTTCATGTTAAACAGTGTTCCGTTACTTGCGATACTATGATCTAATTTTGCAACTGAATTACATGCTGCTGTTGGACCACAAACATCTTTACCAGAAGATGGTGATACGCCATCTGCAACCGGAGTATGAGCTAATCTACCATCTGGAGTAGCTCCAGTCTGTGCACCTAACGGAACATTGGCTGATACCGGATACAAACCAGCCTGATACATTCCACCTCTTGGATTCATATAGTTCTCCATAGGTCTTGTATATGTATATGCAGCTTCTTTTGCCAACTCATCAACTTCATCAATGTCATTACCGAATTTTGGAAGTTCTTCAATCATATCTAAAATTTCCTGATAACGATTCTTCTCTGCTTCTGGTAATTCCAAATGTAATACTTTTTCAATTGTAGTGGCAATCACGTCTTCTGTAACCTTCTCGCCTGCTGCATCTAATGCTCTTCCAACTTGTAATGCAACCTCTTTTGCGGTTATCATATCAAGTCCCTGACCAAAGTTCATCTCTAATGCTCGTTTTAATTCACCGATTGAAATTTTTCGCTCATCATAAACAAGCTTTTTAATAGTATATAAAGAATCCGCAACATTGGCAATACCAAATCCTTGTGGACCGGTAAAATTATAAACAGCGCCACCTTCCTGTGCACTAATTCCCCGTTTAATACAATCATCTACTAAACAAGACTCGAACGGAAGTGGACATAACTGAGCATGTGCCAAATCAATCGCATTGTCTGCATTTACCATTAATGAAATATTGTATTCCATCTGCTTTTTATAAGCATCAAAAAATTCTTCGAAAGTCTGGAATGATTCTACATCACCAGTCTGGATACTAGCAATCTGCCCCTGGTCATAACCATTTGAAAATACCATTTCAAGTGGTCGACACATATTAAAGAATGCTGCATCATGCCAACCATCTGTTTTACCCGGTGCCTGTGGTTCCACACATCCAATAATATTATAATTTCTTGCATCTTCTAAAGCAACACCTCTATGTACTAATGCAGGAATAATTACTTCGTCGTTATAATATGCTGGCAGACCAATACCTGTTCTAGTAAGTCCTGCTGCAGCTAATAATAATTCTTTTGCCGAGCCATTCCATACTCTGATAGATAAGGACGGCATTGGTAAAAATACATGGTGTGATGCCTGAATACACATGAACGAAAGATCATTTGTTGCATCTCTTCCATCTACTGTCTGACCACCCACAATAAGATTCTGGAATAATGAATATCCCGCAAATCCCTCTGCACTGGCAGCATCACGACATTTATTTAAATCATTTAATTTTACCCAAATACAATCAATTAATTCCTGTGCATACTCTCTGGTTAATGACCCTTCATTAAGACCTTTTTCATAATATGGGTACATATACTGATCGAAACGCCCCGGAGAAATAGAATGTCCGCTGGATTCAATCTGCAATACCTGCTGAATAAACCAGAACGACTGGCACGCTTCTTGGAACGTCTCTGCCGGATTCTCAGGCACATTTGCACATACTTGTGCAATTGTCAAAAGTTCCTCTCTTCTTGCAGCATTTGTCTCTTTTTCCGCCATTTCATTCGCAAGCACAGAATATCGTTTTGCATAGTTAATAACCGCATCACAAGAAATCACTACTGCCTCTAAAAAACGCATTTTTGTAGAGTAATCAGCATCTCCAAAATTGCATACCTGCATTTCTTTTTGTGCTTTCTCTTTGATACCTTTTAAACCAACCTTTAACACCTGGTCGTACTGAACTGTTACATGACCTACGCCATTGTAAAAATAATTACCCGGTGTAAAAAAGTTATGTTCCATAGCACGCAATGTTTCCGGTGCCATATAAGAAGTTGCTAACTCACTTGTAGTTTTACCCTTCCAATATTTATTCGCTTCTAATAACCTTTTCTTAGTATCATCAGAAATATAGAATGGATCAGCAGAACGTTTCTCTACTGTATCAAATTCTGCTTCCAGCCAATCGTAAGAAAATTCCGGATATGTCTGGCATCCTCTTGGTGCAATCGTAGTGCTTCCCACAATCAAC
The DNA here is from genome assembly GCA_017549185.1 of Roseburia sp. Taxonomy (GTDB): domain Bacteria; phylum Bacillota; class Clostridia; order Lachnospirales; family Lachnospiraceae; genus Roseburia. Next base: position 14,331 of record JAFYVJ010000029.1, read on the forward strand.
TCTTCTGGTCTGATAATAATTGGTAAATATTTTAATATATGCTCAAATGCTCTAGCCTTACGCATAATTACAGGCTGTCCCTCAGTCATCTTATAAGACTCTGTAATAAGTTCTGCTCTAGCCGCTTCAATTTCCGGCATCTTAGCGTATAAATGTTCCACCAATCTTTTTATTCTATCTGTTTTTGCTACTGGTGTACTGTCAAATGTTATCATAACCCTTCCCCTTTTTCATCCTTAGGATAGATACACTGAATATCTAATTCTTTGAAAATCTGCATCCATTTATCTTCTGGTTTTTTATCTGTAACAACAACATCTATCTTAGAAAGCTTACATATATTTGAAAAACCTACTTTGTCAAATTTTGTTGAGTCCACTGTCAAATATACTTTTCTGGCACTTGCCATCATACTCTGCTTAATACTTGCAGTTTCGTCGCTTCCTTCTGTAACCCCTTTTTCTAAATCAATCCCTTTACAGGAAAAAAATACTTTATCTGCATTATATCTTTCAATCGTATCTGCTGCCCGTTTTCCTGTCAATGACATCGTCCCCTGCTTCAATAATCCGCCTGTTGAAATAATATCCCAGCCTGAGACATCTGCCAGTTCCAACAGATTCTCTATTGAATTGGTAATAACGGTCAATTTCTTTTTCTGCTTTATAGTTTTCGCAATAAATACGGCTGTTGTTGATGCATCCAAAAAAATATGATCCCCATCATTTATTTCCCGATTGATTAACTCTGCAATTTTTTTCTTTCCTAATGAATTCGCTTTCCATCGTATATTAAACGGCAAATCAATACTTCCAATTTCATTGATTACTGCACCGCCATAACTTTTAATAACATGTCCTTCATCAGCCAAACGATCCAAATCTCTACGTATGGTCTCTTCTGACACTCCGAATTCCTTACTTAACTCACTTACTATTACTTTCTTTTCTTGATGTACCTTTTCTAAAATCAGTTTCCGTCGCTCAACCGCAAGCATGTACTACCTCCCCGACCTTAGTCATTTTTAAGATTAGAAAATATATTTGATGAGTTTGTCTGATGGACGTGCAATAACAGAACTGTCAAGGAACATTCCTCTATCGCCCGCTTCTGCTTTCGCTCTATCAATTGCAGCTGAAACTGCTGATACACTACCCGTAAGTGTCATATAACTCTTACCGCACATACCCTTTGCAAGGCGTAATTCAACCAAATCTACAATGGCTGTCTTAGCTGCAAAATCTGCTGCTACAATTAATGCTGCTACATCATATGTCTCTAAAATACCTAATGCTTCAATTTTCTCAGGCTGGGCAGTTCCATAAATCGCTGGGAAAATAGACTCATGTGGATTACCAAGCACAAATGTATCAATAATCTTTGAACTGAATTTACCGGACGCACAATCTACAGATGCTCGAACAGCACTCAATTCTCCTGTTACTAAAACCACAAATTTGCCCGGACAAGTTACTTCTGCCTGAAGAATCTCCACATCCGCTGCCTTTGCCATTTCGTCTGCTACTTTAAATCCTGTGGATACGGTATTACATTCCACCATTCCAATTGCTTTTGCCATATTTTCATCCTTTCAGAAAATCTTAATTTCCTCTGACAACTACTTCTTTCTCTGTAACTTTTTCTACTACTCCATCAATAGAGCAGTGGATACATACACTAAGTCCATCAGCTGCTTCACCGATTTTTTGTCCTTTTAATACTTTATCACCTTTTACAACAATTGGCTTCGCCGGTGCTCCAATATGCTGGCTCATCGGAATCTTTACAAATTTTGTAATCTGTGTTGTTTCCTGGAATGGTGCCGGAACATTATATGCCGACAATCCAAGTCTTGCTGCCATTCTTCCAACAGGTACTTTACGAAGTTCTCTGTCTTCCGCTACCGGTGCCGGTTCTACTTTTTCTACTCGAACACCTGCACCTCTAAGTCCTGCCTTGAATTGCTGAATAATCGACTTCGGAGACAATCCTTGCGGACATGCATATTTTTCACATATACCGCAACCACTACAATATGCTGTATTAACAAACACGCTCATATCACTTACATCATGATTAGCTACTGCTCTCATAATTCGATGTGGCTCGATCGGATGACCAAGTGCATGTCTTGAACACATGTCTGTACAAGACTTACACTGACAGCAGGAAGATGCTGCTCTTCTTCGTTCTAATTCCAAATTCTTTTCAGCTTGAGTTACTAGCTTATGGTTCTCTGGTAAAATAATAATCGCATTGGTAGTTTTTGTAATCACAGTATTTTCCGTACCAAGTCTGCCCATCATCGGACCACCCATTAAATATGCCGGACGTTCTGTTGTGATGTTTCCTGCCAGTGCAACTGCTTCTTTTACAGATGTTCCAAGCGGAACTCTGATAGTCTGCGGTGTATCTATCTCTCCTACAATCGATACAAGTTTATTTGTCACCGCAATATCTAAGTGAACAGCTCTGTATAAATTATACATAGTCTCCACATTATATACTACGACATTTTCATCTATAGGGAGGCCGCCTGGTTTAATAACTCTTCCGGTTGCCTCATATATCAATACTACTTCATCGCCCATTGGGTAAGCTGGTTTTAATTCACAGATTCTTACCTTTGGATAGTCCACAAGAACTTCTTTTAAAGCTTTTATAGTAGTCTTATATTCACTTTTAATTCCAACAACGGCTTCTTTTGCGCCAAAACTTTCGCGCACTTCGTCCAACATCTGAATAATTTCTTCTGTATGAACCGCCAATAACTGTCTATGTAATTTTAATAATGGCTCACATTCTACACAGTTTAAAATAACTGTATCTGCCTTATCTGTCATTTTGGCATAAGCTGGGAAGCCGGCTCCACCGGCGCCCACTATGCCTTTTTCCCTTGCAATACTTTTAAGTTCTTCTATTAGCATATTACTTGCTCCAATTCTGACCTTGATCAATGATGCCCACGATAGCTGCATCTACTGGAGCATCTTTCATATCACAACCAATTCTGGCTGCGGAACCTTCTGCAACCAAAACATATTCGCCAATACCTGCACCTATAATATCTATTGCAACCAGGCGTTCGCCGTCTGCTTTCATTCCATCAACCGGCTCAACAATCATAAATTTGTTGCCCACTAATTTTTCACTTTTTCTGGTAGAAAATAAGCTCCCCACAACTTTTCCTATAATCATATCTTCTCCAATCTGAAGCTATCATCTCGTACTTTTAATAAATGATTGCTGCCAACTCGCCCTGTTTTACCTGACAAGCATTTGCTTCGTCAGTATCAATATGCATTTCTGTAGTAAATGATTCGTCTACACGAACTTTTACCTGCTCTACTACTGCAGCACGTTCGCCCATACGTACAGAAACAAAATCTCCATCCTTTAAACCTGCCTCATTTGCATCCGGAACAGACATATGAATATGTCTTGCTGCAACAATACATCCTTCATCCAAATATATGGCACCTTTTGGTCCTACTAAAGCAATTGGTGCAGAACCTGCAGTGTCACCAGACTGTCTAACAGGTGCTTTTATGCCCAATGTACGTGCATCTGTTGCAGAAATCTCTACCTGTGATGCACTTCTTACAGGTCCTAAAACTCGTACGTTTTCGATTGCACGAAGTTTAAGTCCTACGATAGTAACTTGTTCTTTACAGGCATACTGTCCACCCATAAGTTCTTTCATCTTTGTCAGCTGATAACCTGGACCAAACAATTTCTCTACATCTTCCTGTGTCAGGTGAATATGTCTTGCTGAAATACCAACTGGTACTTTTACGCTAGGTTTTTCACTGTTCTTTGTAGATTCCATTGCTTCTAATACTAATCTGGTAATTTCTTCAACGTTATTATATGTACTCAAGTTTCACACCATCCTTACATTATCAGCACCAGTTGGAGCTTTACGCTCCAACTAGTCTGTTAAATATACTTACTGAACTTTTGGTAAGATTAATTCTACGTCGCTGTGTGGTCTTGGGATTACGTGTGTAGCTACTAATTCGCCAAGTTTGCTTGCTGCAGACTGACCAGCTTCTACTGAAGACTTAACTGCACCAACATCACCACGTACCATGATTGTTACTAATCCAGAACCGATTTTCTCTGTTCCTACTAATGTTACATTTGCAGCTTTGCACATTGCATCTGCTGCCTCAATAGCTGCTACTAAACCTCTGGTTTCAACCATTCCTAATGCTTCTAATGCCATAATTATATCCTCCTGTTATTTATAAGTATAATATCTATTTTTTATTTAAAACGGCTTGCTGATAACTGAACCATTCTTGTAATTTCTGAATGTGGGTTTGGAATAATACCCGTTGCTGCAGGCTTTTTAATTGCATTTGCTGTTGCTGCTTCTATTGCCTGACGCACAGCTTCTACCTCACCCTCAACTACAAGAGTAACCAGCCTTCCACCCAATTTACGTTCCCAGGTGGCAAGTGATACATCTGCCGCTTTACACATAATGTCGAGTGCATCTGTTGCAGCTACAACACCTGTGATTTCAATAAATCCTAATGCATTCCCCATGCCGGTTCTCCTTTTTTCAGATGAATCTTAGCCTTTGAACTTTGGAAGAATCTTCTCTACATCACTATGTGGTCTTGGAATTACGTGTGTAGCTACTAATTCACCAAGTTTGCTAGCTGCTGATTCTCCAGCTTCTACTGCTGCTTTAACTGCTCCTACGTCTCCACGTACCATAACTGTTACTAAACCAGATCCGATTTTCTCTGTTCCTACTAAAACTACTTCTGCTGCTTTTGTCATTGCATCTGCTGCATCAATAGCGGCTGTAAGTCCTCTTGTTTCTACCATTCCTAATGCTTCCTGTGCCATTTTTTAATCCTCCTCGAGATTTACCATTAATTTTTATCAAGTGCGCTGATTTTCAGCATTTTTTCTGTATCTTCTGTAGGTCTTGGAATTATATGTTTGGATACGACTCCTGTATTAGCTAATGCCACCTCTTCAGCTGCACGAATAGCTTCTTTTACATCTTCTACGCTGCCTCTGAATTTAACTGTGACCAAAAGTGGTACCGGTAAAGCATCTGCATTTCCAGGTTTATTCTTGTCAAACACTTCAAGCGTAACATTTGCCGCTTTACACCCTGCGTCTGCTGCCAAGAATGCGCATACAAGACCAAACACTTCTAACAGACCTACCGCTTCCTGATTGTCACGTACTTCGAGATTCTCCATATCATATCCCTTTCTGAATCATCTTACTTATTCACAACCGCGATTTTAAGACCTGTCATTTCCAAATTCTTCTTCAATGCTTCGTTAATTTCTTCTAATGGATATTTATCTGTAATCAACTCTGCTAATGGAAGTCCAATACCTTTTGCTCTCTTTAAGAAATCAAATGTTGTAGCATAATCTCTTAAAGTATATACCCAGGATCCTACTAATGTAATTTCTTTTGCACATAAATCAAAGTGTGGATTAATCTGTGCATCTCCACCATTGATGAAGAATCCTAATTCACAAAGACCGCCACCGTTGCGGATGAATTTGTAAATGTTAGCATGTGCTTTTGGATTACCTGTACACTGGAATGCAAAATCTGCAAGGTAACCACCGAAAGAATCTTCTACAGCTTTTGCTAATTCTTCAATTCCTTTGTGTTCCATAAAGTTTACAGTTGCTGTAGCACCCATCTTCTTTGCAAATTCAAGACGCTGTGCATTACCATCAACAGCTGTAATATTCTCAATACCCATTGTACGAAGAATTGCAATACAAATCAAACCGATTGGTCCGCAACCCTGTACTGCTACACGACTGTTGAAACGAAGAATTCCAGTTGTTTTTGCTCTTTCTACTGCATGAATCAAAACTGCACATGGCTCGATTAAGATTCGTGAATCTAAGTCTAAGTCGCTAACATTGAATACTGTAGAACCGCCACGAACTAAGATATAATCTGCAAACCATCCATTTAAATGAATATCATCATCTGGAAGTAAGCCATATACATCTGCTCCGCCTACGTTCTGCTTATTCAAATCATACATTGTGATATCTGGGTTATCTTTAAAAATCATACAGGTAACAACTTTATCACCGATCTTAAGATCCTTACCTGCTGAGTCTTTTTTAACATTTTTACCCATTTTTACGATCTCGCCAGTTCCTTCGTGTCCCAAAGCTACTGGAATAAGACCAAATGGATCTCTCTTAAATTCATGTGCGTCTGTTCCACATACGCCACATCCTTCAACTTTTACAAGGATATCATCATCACCAACTTCTGGCATTGGATATTCTTTAAGTTCGAATTTTTCTAATTCAGTAAGCATAGCTACGCGAGCTGTTGAAGGAATACCTGTGTTCGATGCTGGTACTGCAACTGGTGCTACACTTCCAGCCATCTGTTCCAGGATTTGTTTTACAATTGATTCCACATCCTGTTCTCTTACTGCCATCTCTTCTTCTCCTTTATTATCTGATGCAAAGGCTATCCTGCATTGTACAACGTCTTCTCTTTGTAAAGGTGCTGGCACTTGTTAATCCTTCACCTGTTCTAGATGCGATTGTAAATGTACAATAACCTTCACCACCAAAGCCTAATGCTGCATAACTTGGTCCGTTCTTTACCAAAATTGCAGTATCCATTGCCTTAGCATATGTTGTAATATGATCCACATTCTTTGAATGAATATGTGCTGAGTGGCGATTGCCATGCTCTAACCATACAGCTGTTTCAACACCTTCCTCAAAGCTCTTTACTCTGACCATACCTAAAATAGGCATCATTAATTCTTCTGCAATTAATGGATGTTCTTTTTCACCTTCAAAAACGATACAACGAATTTCAGGTCCAACTTCTACACCAACCATTGCTAAAAGTGTTTTTGCATTTCTACCTACGCACTTTCTGTTTAAAGCTCCCTTTGGTGTAAATACAGTCTGAATTAATTTGTCCTGAACTTCTTTGCTTGCAAGATAACATCCATTTTCAGAAATCATGTAATTCATGAGTTCATCTGCCACACTATCTACTGCAACAATTTCCTTCTCCGCGATACATGGAAGATTGTTGTCAAATGTACATCCGTTAATAATGTCTCTTGCTGCCTTTCTAACATCTGCAGTCTCATCAACTAATACAGGTGGATTACCTGCACCAGCACCGATTGCTCTCTTTCCTGATGATAAAACTGCTGTTACTACACCCGGACCACCTGTTGCTACCAAAAGGTGAATCGCTGGATGTTTCATCATGATTGAACTTGTCTCCATTGTCGGAACTTCAACGGTTACTGCGATATTGTCAGGACCGCCTGCTTCAATAGAAGCTTCATTAATCATGTTAATTGTATAAATCGTAGTCTTTTTAGCATTTGGATGTGGATTAAATACTACTGTATTTCCCCCTGCTAACATACCGATTGTATTACAGATTACTGTCTCTGATGGATTTGTCGCTGGAGTAATCGCACCGATTACACCAAAAGGTCCCATTTCTACTAATGTAAGTCCTCTGTCACCAGACCATGCAATTGTTGTAATATCTTCTGTACCAGGTGTATTGTCTGCTGTAAGTTTGTGTTTTAAAATCTTATCACCAACATTACCCATTCCGGTTTCATTAACACCCATATTTGCTAATAATTCAGCGTTCTCATGTACTTTTTTACGAATACAGGAAATAATTTTTTCACGCTGATCAAGTGTAAGAACACGAACTTTTTTCTGTGCTTCAATAGAAGCATTAATTGCTTCGTTCATGTCTTTAAACACGCCACGCATACCCGTTACCTCACTGGTAATCTGCATATTTGCCATGACTTTCTGCACGATGTCATGTACCATGCGTTCATCTATAGACACGTAATTACCTCCTTTAATGCGGATTTGCCATATGCTGCAAGTTCGGTATCCTCACCGGCACTTGCACCTGATACCCCTATGGCACCTATCATGGTCTTTCCAACCATTAATGGTTCTCCGCCTCCTAATATCATTACTTTACCGTCATTGGAAAATTGTAATCCATACAAATCTCCACCCGGCTGACACAATCTGGATAATTTTGCTGTGGACATCTGGAATGCTGTAGATGTATAAGTCTTATTCACAGCAACATCATAACTTCCATGATAAGCTCCATCCATACAATGAACTGCAACCGGCCTGCCGGACGCATCAGAAACAGCTATTACCACAGCCAGTCCCATTTCTGTAGCCTTTTCCTCCACAGCCTCAATCAATTTCACTGCCAGCTTCAAGGACATTACCTCTTTTACAATAGCGTCCTCGACAATATTGTTAATCAATTTTTCCAGTTTGTTTTTATCCATATATTATTTGCCTAACTGTTCCATTACTTTTCTAGTAATCGCTGCTACTAAATCCTGGTTATCATCTTTATGTGCATGACTGCTGCAGCCGCCACCACAGTTGTGGCAATTTTCTTTACCCTTGTTCTGGCAAAGATTTGCTGGATGACGTCCTGGAAGTCCCATTTTTCTTCTGATTTCGTATAACTGTTCGATCTGCTGTTTGTCGAATTCTTTTGGTCCGCCAAGCTGTCTAGCTTTGTATAATAACTCAGCATAGAATTCAAGAGATTCCATCTTCATGTATGCAGCCATAAGATCTGTAGACCATGTTAAAGCACCATGGCTTTCAAGTAATACTGCATCAAAATGTTCTAAGTAAGGTTCTAATCTATCAGGAATTTCCATTGTAGATGGACATCCATAAGGAGCGATCGGAACGCAACCTAATGCGATAACAGCTTCAGGCATGATTGGCTGTGTTAAAGGAATACCTGCGATCGCAAAACTTGTTGCAAATGTAGGATGTGCATGAACTACAGATCCTACGTCAGGTCTCTTAGCATATACTCTCATGTGCATTTTAATCTCAGATGATGGTTTAAATCCTTTGTTAGCCTGGATAACATTACCCTGTGCGTCTACCTTACAAATAAATTCTGGTGTCATGAAACCTTTTGATACACCTGTTGGTGTGCATAAAAATTCATTGTCATTCAGCTTTACAGAGATATTACCGTCGTTAGCTGCTACCATGTTGCGATCATAGATTCTTCTACCTACATCACAAATCATTTTTTTAATTTCGTATTCGTTCAGTGCCATTTTTAAATCTCCTTTTTGTTGATAATTTTTATAGTTATTCAGAGTTTACACTTCTCTGAATAAATACATATTAACAGTTACTTGTCTTGTCTTTCCCAAGGCATTACATCTCCCGGTTCCCTCAAGTATTCCAAAATATCGGCCACTCCTTCTCCGGTTTTAGAATTTACATAGAAAATAGTTGTACATCCGGCATTTTTTAACCAACCGGCAGCCAGCCGGGCATTACCGTCTTCTTTATCAATCTTGGTCACAATTCCAATCACATCCCTGTTTACCAGGCAGGTAATATTCGGTGGATATAATGAAAAAGGTTCCGTACTTGATGCCAAAAGACCTACCACATCAGCTTCATATGAGTATAAAGCCAATGCTCTGCCAAGCTTTCCTGTCTGAAGATACTCTCCCGGGGTATCGATGATTACGTCATAATGATTTATGTATTGTGTCTTTTTATATGTAATCGTCTCGCCTTTCAATGCCTGCGTTAATGTTGTTTTTCCTGCTTCACTGCGTCCTATCAAAATAATCTTTTTCATATCTGATGATAGTCCTAAGTTCTTGTAATCGGTGTAACCGCATATCCCAAAGTATCTTTTACATATTGTAAAATAGCTTCTACGGAAGCCTCTACTTCTGACACACTGCCGGTTACAATTACAGAGCCGGAAAAACGATCCACAAA
>JAFYVJ010000030.1 GCA_017549185.1 Roseburia sp.
AACAGCCCACTCACCTCCCCGTGATTTGTAGTGTACCGAGTTCCCTATTAATAATAATTATAGAAAAATAAATCGCTCAAGCAAACATTTTCATGACGTTTTGTGCCTGAGCGAAGCGAAAGGAATGGATATATTTATGAATGAAAAAGCATTACACACATTAGAATATACAAAAATACGCACACTTTTATCTGAATACGCGTTCAGTGAAGAGGCCAAAAGAAGATGTCTTGCACTAACACCTTCTACTGACCGTGCTCAGATTGAATTAGAACAACAACAGACCAAAGATGCTTTGGATCGTTTATTTAAGTGCGGCAAATTATCTTTTTCCGGAGTTCGCAATTTAAACGAATCCTTAAAAAGATTAGATATCGGCAGTTCTTTAAATGCAATCGAATTATTGACTGTCTGTTCCTTACTCGATGTAGCAAAACGTGCCAAGGCTTTCTCCCGTGCCATCAAAGAAGATGCACCTGACGACACACTTACCGCATATTTTGCACAGATTGAACCTTTAACACCATTAAATGATGAGATTCGAAGATGTATTCTTTCAGAGGATGAAATTGCAGACGACGCAAGTCCGGCTCTCCGGTCTATTCGCCGTTCTATGCACTCTATGACAGATAAAATCCGTGCACAGATGAACCAGATGATTAACAACACGACGACCCGTGCTTACTTGCAGGACACGGTTATCACTATGCGTGATGGACGCTACTGCCTGCCGGTAAAAGCAGAAGCCAAAAACATGGTTCCGGGTATGGTTCATGACCAATCCGGTAAAGGTTCCACACTTTTTATTGAGCCAATGGCTGTTGTAAACCTGAACAATGAATACAAAGAACTCTTATTAAAAGAAAAAGAAGAAATCGAAAAAATTCTTGCCACTTTAAGTAATCTCGTTTATGAATCATCTGATCCAATTGCAACAAACTATAAAATATTAATCGAATTAGATTTTATTTTTGCAAAAGCATCCTACGCTCAGACCTATAATGGAGTGGCACCGACCTTTAATGACGAAGGACGCATCCATATCAAAAAAGGCCGACATCCTTTATTAGATCAGAAAAAAGTGGTACCAATCGACATCCGACTCGGAGATGATTTTAATCTTTTAATCGTAACCGGACCGAATACTGGTGGAAAAACTGTCTCTTTAAAAACGGTCGGTCTGCTCACTTTAATGGGGCAGTCAGGTCTTCATATCCCGGCTTCCGAACGTTCCGAGCTTGGTATTTTTGAAGAAGTATTTGCTGATATCGGAGATGAACAGAGTATTGAACAAAGTTTAAGTACCTTCTCATCTCACATGACCAATATTGTTCGTATTTTAGAAAAAGTCAATGATCGTTCACTCGTACTATTCGATGAACTTTGTGCCGGAACAGACCCAACAGAAGGTGCTGCCTTAGCCATTGCTATTTTATCAAAAATGCATTTATATGGTGCCAGAACCATGGCGACTACCCACTATAGCGAGTTGAAGGTATTTGCGCTTTCCACACCAGGTGTAGAAAATGCCTGCTGTGAATTCAATGTAGAAACTTTAAGTCCGACTTACCGCCTTTTAATCGGTATCCCTGGAAAAAGTAACGCTTTTGCTATTTCCGAAAAGCTGGGGTTAGACACAAGCCTCATTGAGGACGCAAAAAGCCGTATTTCTGAAAACGATGAAAACTTTGAAGACTTACTGGCAGACTTAGAAAAAAGTCGCATAACCATCGAAAAAGAACAATTAGAAATCAACCAATACAAAGCAGAAATCGAATCCTTAAAAGCTAAACTAGAAGCCAAACACGAACGTTTAGATGCCAGCCGTGAAAAGATTTTACGCGAAGCGAATGAAGAAGCATATAATATTTTAAAAGAAGCAAAAGATGTGGCTGATGCTACCATCCGTAACTTCAATAAATACAGTAAGGGCACTGCTCCAATGAGCGAAATGGAAAAAGAGCGTTCTGCCATCCGTGACAAAATGACAGCGAAACAGCAAAAACTTTCTGACCAGAAGAAAGCTTCTGCACCTGCCGGCAAAGTGCCAAAAAATCTGCGTATTGGCGACCGTGTGAAAGTCCTTACCATGAATCTGGTGGGAACGGTTCACACTCTTCCAAATGCTAAGGGTGATTTAACTGTGCAAATGGGAATTTTAAGTTCTCAGGTGAATATCCGTGACTTGATTTTAATAGAAGATGAAACTTCTCCAAACAGTGCGAAATTCCACAAAACCGGTGTCGGTAAGGTAAAACTCAGTAAAGCAGCTACCATTTCACATGAAATTAATCTGATTGGTAAAACAACAGATGAAGCCATCGCACTTCTCGATAAATACTTGGATGATGCTTATATTTCACATCTTCCTTCCGTTCGTATCGTGCATGGAAAAGGAACTGGTGCTTTGCGTAATGCAGTACAAGCTCATTTAAAACGCACCAAATATGTGAAATCCTATCATCAAGGCGAGTTCGGCGAAGGCGATGCCGGTGTAACGATTGCTGAGTTTGTTTAATTCTTCAGAGCCAAGGCAATTTGCATAAAAAGCAGATGTTCAGCTTGCTGAAACAAATGCTTTTTTTAAAATTTCTTTGGCGAGAAAGCCACAGCGAGGAAATTCATAGAATTTTCGAGCTTGATTCTGAAGAATTAAACTAATAATATTTTATATAAAAAGGAGGACAGCCCATATGGCTACAAAATCCAGAATCCTTATTGTAGATGATGATAATAATATTGCGGAATTAATCTCTCTTTATCTTATAAAAGAATGTTTCGACACCAAAATTGTAAACGACGGCGAAGAAGCTTTACAAGCTTTTGAAACCTATCATCCTAATCTAATTTTGCTAGATCTAATGCTTCCGGGTATTGATGGTTATCAGGTTTGCCGCGAGGTTCGTGCCAAATCCAACATACCGATTATTATGTTATCCGCAAAAGGCGAGATTTTTGACAAGGTATTAGGCTTAGAATTAGGTGCTGATGATTATATGATAAAACCTTTTGACTCCAAAGAATTGGTAGCTCGTGTCAAAGCCGTTTTAAGACGCTATCAGCCAATCAAGACAGAAGAACCTTCCTCAGATATCAAATGTGTTTCCTATACAGATTTGGTTATTAATCTGTCGAATTATTCAGTTGTTTATCGTGGTGATCAGGTAGATATGCCTCCAAAAGAATTGGAACTCTTATATTTCCTTGCGGCTTCTCCAAATCAGGTATTTACTCGTGAGCAGTTACTAGACCACATCTGGGGATATGAATACATCGGTGATACCCGTACCGTTGACGTACACGTAAAACGTCTGCGTGAAAAGATTAAAGACCACGCAAACTGGAGCCTCTCTACCGTATGGGGCATTGGATATAAATTCGAGGTAAGGACATGAAACGTACCCTTTATTTAAAACTGGTGGGAGGATATCTTATTTTTATTCTGCTTAGTTTTTTAGCGGTAACATTTTTCACCTATGAAACTACCTATAAGCATTTAGAACAACAGGAAGCTTCCAATCTTTATAGAGAAGCTTCTGCTATTTCCAACTCTTATGGAGTTAATTATTATTCACATTCCTTAACCCGGAATGAGTTCCAGCTTCAACTTTCTACGCTAAGCAACTACTCAGAAGCGGTTATCTGGATTATGGATACTAAAGGAAATGTTAACCTTGATTCCTCCAATACCTCTATAGCCGGAAAACATATCGAAAATTTTGATATTTTTGATTTTGGAAATAAATATTATCAAATCGGTAATTTTTATAATTCCTTTTCAGAAGACACCTTGACTGTATATAAAACTATTACGGTAAATTACAAAGTACGAGGTTATATATTAATTCATAAACCAATTGCAGACATTATAAATACTGCCAATATCCTTACTGCCATCAGTTATCAGACCCTTGGACTAATTGCTTTGGCCGGTTTTTTGGTATTTGGATTTTTTACTTTTATTATATATCTGCCAGTTCGTAAACTAACCAAAACTGCATCTGCCTATGCACAGGGAGATTTCAGCGTTACAGCAGATGTTCATTCTAATGATGAACTGGGATATCTTGCTGCCTCCATTAACTATATGGCAACAGAACTGCATACATTAGAAGATGATCAGCGCAAGTTTATTTCTAACGTCTCTCACGACTTCCGTTCTCCATTGACCTCCATCAAAGGTTATGTCGAAGCCATGTTAGATGGAACCATCCCGTTGGAGATGCAGGAAAAATACTTAAATATTATTCTTTTTGAAACAGAACGACTGAATAAATTAACGAAAAGCCTCTTAGAGCTGAACCAATTCGGTTCACGAGGTATTATGCTTGATGCCACTAATTTTGACATCAACCAGACGATTAAGACCACCGTACAGACGTTTGAAGGAGTCTGTGTGGAAAAGCATTTGTTCTTTGATCTGACTTTAACAGGCGAAAAATTAATGGTTCATGCTGATTACGGTAAAATCCAACAGATTCTTTATAACCTGATTGATAACGCTATCAAATTCAGTCATAATAATGCTACAATTTATATTGAAACTACTACAAAAAATGAGAAAGTATTTGTCTCCATAAAAGACACCGGTATCGGTATTCCAAAGGACAGCATGAACAAGATTTGGGAACGTTTCTACAAATCAGATTTATCACGCGGTAAAGATAAAAAAGGAACTGGTCTCGGACTTGCTATTGTAAAAGACATTATTAATGCACATAATGAAAATATTAACTGTATCAGTACCGAAGGTGTAGGAACAGAATTTATTTTTACGTTGCCACTTGTGGAAGATTGATGTATAATATATGGGATTGCTGTAAAATAAACTGTTTTGCAGCAGTCCTTATTTAGTATTTTCATACTATTGATAACGAGAAATATTTAACATATAATTAACGCGGTATAAAATTACGTAAAGAAAAAAGGAATTAACAATGAACACTTTAAAAATGAAGAGTTTTAAATCCGTAATACTCTATGTACTCTTGCTTTGGGTCATTGCAGTTATTTTTGGTGTGGCTGCATTCCCGGGTTTAGTGAACTCCACTAGGGAACCTATTGCATGGGAGGAAGTGGATTTCTCAGGAGAGATTGAAGGACTGTATGTCACAGGCACTGTTTACGGAATCTATGACTACTACTGTGAAGAAACAGAAGACAACTCTATTATATCCAGAGAGTATCTCACAGATGCAGACGATAATTACTATATCGCCCTTCGTGCCGAAGGTGAAGATATGACTGCTGCTAATACTCTTATGGATGCTACCTATGCTTATTTTATGGGCGAAGATGATGGTTCCTTACTTGCTGATAATCAGTATGAGATAACCGGTGTCATAAAAAAACTGTCAGGTGACAGCCTACAGTTTTATCATGAGTACGTTGAATGGGATAGTTTGGATGCTGAATCACAGTCAAACTTCTTGCCATATTATATCGACATCAATAAAATCGGAAACTATGACGCCCAAGGTACCACTATCATGACTGTTGCAAGTGGCGTTATGTTTTTCATCGGTGTTGCATTAATTATTTTTACATTTACAGGTGTTTTCCAAAAACCAGTGAAAAAATACATTAAAAACAATTCTAATCCAGAACTTGCTGCTGAAAAAGTTAACAATTTTATTCAAACTGTACCGGAAGTTAATGGTCTTCGTTACAACCATGAATTTATCTGCGGCAGCAACAAATACCTAATAACCTTTGGTGAAACTCCAAAGATTGCTTGGATTTACAAACAAGTAGTAAATCATAAACGTTACTTTATTACTGTCAGCAAGTCATACACTGTTGTTACAGGCTTTATTGATGGTACGAAACAGACGTCTTTTGTTAAAAACGAAGCAAGTGCAGATGCACATATCGAGCAGTTACAGCAGCTTTGTCCACATGC
Organism: Roseburia sp.; assembly: GCA_017549185.1. Taxonomy (GTDB): domain Bacteria; phylum Bacillota; class Clostridia; order Lachnospirales; family Lachnospiraceae; genus Roseburia. The sequence continues at coordinate 5,903 of JAFYVJ010000030.1, forward strand.
TGTGATTGGCTATACAGACGAATTAGACAGAATGTTTCGGAAAGATTTGAATCAGTTTTTAAACATTTCTTACAACGCACCTGACTCAGAAAAACATACAACTGATTATTAAAAAATGAGAGCCTTGTAGTGTGTATCAATTGCTTGTTATACACTACAAGGCTCTTAAATATTTCTGTAAATCTATTCTTACAATTTTCGCAATAAGTTTCTAAGCTACAGACTAAGGCTTTCTTAAATTATTTCACTGCGATTACTTCTACTTCACAAAGAACACCCTTTGGAAGTGCTTTAACAGCCACACAGGAACGTGCAGGCTTTCCGGTAAAGTATTTTGCATATACTTCGTTAAATGCTGTAAAATCACCCATATCCGCAAGGAAACATGTTGTCTTGATTACATTTTCAAAGTTAAGACCATTCGCCTCTAAGATACCTCCTACGTTCTTACAAGACTGCTCTGCCTGCTCTGTAATGGTTGTTCCAACTACCTCACCAGTTTCTGGTGAAAGTGGAATCTGTCCTGATGCAAATAAGAATCCATTTGCTGAAACTGCTTGTGAATATGGTCCGATTGCTGCTGGTGCATTTTTGGTATTTGTTACTTCAAACATTGTTCTGTCCTCCAATTATCTAAACTTTCATACGTATACTCATTGAAATCTTCTTATTTCAATTATACACTCTCCTGTATGAAATTCATTTTTTAATACTATTATAAACTTTTTTTACAAAATATCAATGCGTGACCTAAAAATCAACTCTTGCATACTTTCTCACATAGCCAATCAACAAATGATTAGCTACTGTGGGAATCCATTCTAATTAACTACTTCCACATCTAACCCAAACTCAGATGGCAAGAAACGTGGGCAAACATTATCTGAAGTTGTAATTACGGATGCTGCCAGATAAGACCCAATCTCTACCGCCTCCGGAAGTGTTTTGCCGTAAGTCAGTCCCGCTACAACACCGGAACAAAAAGCATCGCCTGCACCGGTAGTATCAATCACTTGCACTTTTCTTGCCGGTACATGACCTTTATTACCGTAAATATCAGCATATACTGCCCCTTCACTGCCCATTGTTACTATCATAGCCGGAATATGTGCACGTACAACCTTTTCCGCAATAATCGCTTCTAATTCTTCGGTATTTTTATCTGTGTAATCATCTGCAAAAAGAATTCCTGCCTCCAACTGATTACAAATAAAACAGTCAAAACGTTGTATAAAATCTCGTCGCTGTGCCGCAATACTCATATTAGAAACAATGGAATATATTTTCTTATTGTATTTTTCCGCAAATTGAAATGCTTTTTTCACAATTTCCTTGTCCAAATCTACTTCTAATACGATAGAATCGGCATTTGCGAAAATCTCATCTCCTTTTTCCTCTAACAATGCCAAAAGCGGCATCATATTAGGTCTCTGCGAAATAGAACCAGCTAAATCACCGTTAGTATCAAATACTGCAAGCCAGGTTCCCATACCATTTGGAAGTGATAGAATATAATCACAATTTACTTTATGACGTTTCAATTTATTCACTACATCCTGTCCCATTGGCGTATCATCTACAATACTAATAAAGGTCGGACGCAATTCTACATTTGCAATATCCTCTGCCACATTACGACTTACACCCCCATGTATATATTCAATATGTCCTGCATTCCTACCATTCGGAATATACGCATCCTCTGGAAAACCTTTTATATCTACAAATACTGCTCCAATAACAACAATCCCCATATTGCTCTCCTAGTCAAAAAACCCAGCCGCATTTGCGACTGGGTTTCAGTTATCGTAATATTACACTAACTCAAGTAATACTTCTAAAGCACCGTCACCTTTACGTGTACCGATTTTAACGATTCTTGTGTAACCACCGTTACGGCTTACATATTTAGGTGCGATTTCATCGAATAATTTAGCAACTAAATCAACTTCTTTAGCGTTTCTCTTTTTACCATCAGCAACATCTGTTACAGTGTAAAGAACCTCTAACATTTTTCTACGAGCATGTAAACGAGAAGGCATATCTTTTTTGATTGTCTTTTCTACTTCATCGTAAACAGTAACTTTCTTACCATCTACAACTTCTTTTACTCTCTTGCCATCAGCATCTTTACGAGCAACTTTAGCTTTTACAGTAACTTCTTCGAAGTTATCTTTTTCTTTTACTGCTAATGCAATAAGTCCTTCAGCAATTTTCTTTACTTCTTTAGCTTTTGCTTCTGTTGTAACGATTTTGCCGTTGTGTAATAATGCTGTTACCTGACCTCTTAATAAAGCCTTTCTCTGATCTGATGTTCTGCTTAATTTACGATATTTTGCCATTTTTCTTTTCCTCCATTCTGTGGTACATCCGGATATGCCCTTGGTCTTACTTTCCGAATGCTATTGCTTGTGGCTGACATACTCCATACCTTTTGGATTTACTGTTTCTGCCTAATATATAGAAAGCATTTAGATGCTTCTACAAACTTTTTAAAGAAACCCATTTGAACATTAATAGTTCAAATGGTATCGTCAGACTTCGTCTGACTCTATTCTTCACTCTGATTTAACTGAAGTCCTAACTCTTTTAATTTTGCTAAAACTTCTTCTAAAGACTTACGTCCAAGATTACGAACTTTCATCATGTCGTCTGGTGTTCTGTTTGTCAACTCTTCAACAGTGTTAATTCCTGCTCTCTTTAAGCAATTATAAGAACGTACAGATAATTCAAGTTCGTCGATGTTCATTTCAAGAACTTTCTCTTTTGCATTGTCTTCTTTTTCAATCATGATATCAGCCTGCTGTGCAGCTTCTGACAAGTCAATAAAGAGGCTCAAATGCTCGCTTAATACTTTTGCAGCTAAGCTTACAGCTTCGTCTGGTTCAAGTGTTCCATTTGTATAAACATCTAATGTAAGTTTATCATAATCTGTAACCTGACCTACACGTGTGTTTTCAACAGCGAGGTTGACACGTTCAACTGGTGTATAGATAGAATCTACAGCAATAACACCGATTGGAATATCTTCTGTTTTATTCTTATCTGAGCTTACATAACCTCTACCTTTTGTGATAGTAAGTTCCATGTATAATTTGCTGTCAGCACCACCATTAAGGTTTGCGATTACTAAATCCGGATTCAAAATCTGAATATCAGAATCTGCCTGAATATCACCAGCTGTAACAACGCCTTCGCCTTCAAACTCAATATACGCAATCTTTGGCTCATCTGAAGAGCTTGTATTGCGAATAGCAAGTTCTTTGATATTCATAATAATTTCAGTTACATCTTCCTTAACACCTGGAATTGAACTGAATTCATGTAAAACGCCATCGATTTTTACCTGACTTACTGCAACACCAGGTAAAGAAGAAAGCATAATTCTTCTCAAAGAATTTCCAAGTGTTGTACCATAGCCACGTTCTAATGGTTCTACAACAAAACGGCCATACTTCTTGTCTTCTGAAATTTCAGCGATCTCAATTTTTGGTTTTTGAAAATCGAACACTACAAATTCCCTCCTTTATAATAACGTATTGCCGGCGAACAAACACGGTTCCCCGGCGTATTACGCTTTATTATTTAGAATATAACTCGACGATGAGCATTTCATCAACTGGAACGTCAATCTGCTCTCTAGAAGGTAATTCTTTTACAGTACCCTGTAATTTTTCAGCATCAACTTCTAACCAGTCTGGAACTAATCTTCCACCAGTTACTTCGATGATGTCTTTCATTCTCTGAAGACCTTTGCTCTTCTCTCTGATTTCGATAACATCGCCAGCTTTCACTAAGTATGAAGGGATGTTAACCTGCTTGCCATTTACTAATACAAACTTATGGTCAACGATCTGTCTAGCTTCTCTTCTTGTTCTAGCAAATCCAAGACGGAATACTACGTTATCTAATCTTGACTCTAACATAGTCATTAAGTTAGGACCTGTTAAGCCTTTCATTCTATCAGCCTTTTCGTAGTAATTACGGAAAGGTTTTTCTAATACACCATAGATGAATTTTGCTTTCTGTTTTTCGCGTAACTGAAGACCATATTCAGAAATCTTCTTGTTAGCTCTTTTTAATTCTCTATTGGATTTTTTATCATATCCTAAGTAACTTGGCTCTAAACCAAGTGATCTACATCTTTTAAGAACAGGAACTTTATTTACTGCCATCTTAGTCTCCTCCTAATTAAACTCTTCTACGTTTTGGTGGACGACATCCGTTGTGTGGTACAGGAGTAACGTCTTTGATGCTTGTAACATCAAGACCACATGCTGAAAGCGCACGGATTGCTGCTTCTCTACCTGAACCTGGTCCTTTTACGAACACGTCTACTGTCTTTAAACCGTGAATTAAAGCTGCTTTTGTAGCTGTCTCAGCTGCCATCTGTGCAGCATATGGAGTAGATTTTCTTGAACCTCTAAATCCAAGACCACCAGCACTTGCCCATGATAAAGCATTACCTTCAGCATCTGTAATTGTTACGATTGTGTTGTTGAAAGATGCCTGAATGTGTGCCTGTCCGCGTTCAACGTTTTTCTTTACACGCTTCTTTGTCACTTTCTTTGTAACTTTAGCCATATCTAAACTAACCTACTTTCTCTAAAAATCAATATATTCATGACTACTACATAGTCATTCTGCAAATCCTCAAAATCATCCTGCGAATTAAGAATTTGCTCACACTTGTTTCCTTTTCTCTGTCTTAACGTACTACTTATTTCTTCTTATTAGCAACTGTACGTTTTGGACCCTTACGTGTTCTAGCATTTGTCTTTGTCTTCTGACCACGTACTGGAAGTCCTTTTCTATGACGGATTCCACGATAGCATCCGATTTCCTGAAGTCTCTTAATGTTCATGGCGATTTCTCTTCTTAAATCACCTTCTACAGTCTGAGTCTCATCGATTACTTCGCTGATTCTCTTAACTTCGTCGTCTGTTAAATCTCTACAACGAGTGTTTGGGTCTACTTTTGCTTCAGCAAGGATACGGTTAGAGCTTGTTCTACCAATTCCGTAGATATAAGTTAAACCGATCTCAACACGTTTTTCTCTTGGTAAATCTACACCTGCGATACGAGCCATGTGTCTGTTAACCTCCATTAATTTCATTCGATGCATTAATCTTTTGCATCTGCCATTTTTCTGATTCAATATGCCCCTGGGGCCTTTTTCAAGCCGCTTTGCATACAACGACTTTATCAAGGAAAAAATAAGTAAAACAGCTCCGGTGCCCCGGCCTGAAATGTGTGTCTTCCGCATTTTTCCGATTTTGGATTTTTCGCCTGGTGCTCTCGGTATGTAAACACCACGCCCAGCTATCCCTTGCTGTTTATTATGATAACAGTACGAACAACTCCAATATCATTGGCACAATGTCCTACTGCAGCCGCACATAATCACTTAACAGCCAAGGCTGTCTTCAATTCATAACAATAGAACTCTTTCTATTGTACTCACTACAGGAACACACAATCCCCATAGTCACTTACAAACAATACGGATTCTAATTAACCCTGTCTCTGTTTGTGCTTAGGATTCTCACAGATAATTCTGATGCTTCCTTTTCTTTTAATGACTTTGCATTTTTCGCAAATAGGTTTAACTGATGATCTTACCTTCACAGCAAATCCTCCTTTCCTATCAAGGCCTCTTTTTGTATTTATTTTTCTACACACAAAAAGGGACTATCCAAAAGTGTCCGAATAGCATTTTAGCATAGAAATACAAAAGAAGTCAATATCTTTTTTAAATGTTTTTAAATTTTTTATTACTTATTTATCTCTCCAGATAATTCTACCTTTTGTCAAATCATATGGTGACATTTCAATAGTAACTTTATCGCCTGGCAAAATACGAATGAAGTTCATACGTAACTTTCCGCTAATTGTTGCTAAAATCTGGTGTCCGTTTTCTAATTCAACTTTAAAAAATGCGTTTGGTAATTTCTCTACTACTACACCTTCAACTTCGATAACATCTGCTTTTGACATTTAGTTCTCCTCCCGATTATGACTTACTAACTTTTCATAGTTTTGTATTGCTTTTTTTATTGTAAGATTATTCTGTTCCTTTGCAAGAATCTTTTCAATTTCCGCCGGTAGTTTTTTAATAATCTGTACGTGCTTTTCGTTTTTCTTCTTTGGCTTCTCTAAGGAACGATTTGTTCCATTTACTAAAAACAAGCAATCCGCTTCTTTACGAAGTACCAAATAATATTGGTTTTTGTCATGACCTGACAATGATTTTGCAAATTCCATTTTACACTTCCTTTTCATCAACCTGCATGCTCTGACTTACAAACCATTATTTTACGAGTTCTCTTACTCCCAGATACCAGATTCAATCTCTGCATCTGTCAGTGTAAGAATTTCCGGTTTTCCTTCTGTAATGACAATCGTATTTTCATAGTGTGCGGAAAGACTCATATCTGCCGCAACTACTGTCCAATCATCATCTAACCAAAGAACATCTGCCGTTCCCATGTTAATCATTGGTTCAATTGCCAACGTCATACCCGGGCGAAGTTTGATGCCTCTGCGGAACTGTCTGAAATTCGGAATCTCTGGATCTTCATGTAACTGAGTTCCGATTCCATGACCACATAAATCTTCCACAACTCCATATCCAAAGCTTTCTGCATAATCACCGATTGCATTAGAAATCTCATGAAGATGATGTCCGGCAACCGCATATTTCATACCTTCAAAAAAACTCTGGCGTGTTCTCTCTATCAAAAGTTTTACTGCTTCCGGAACCTCTCCTACTGCATGGGTTCTTGCTGCATCAGAATGATATCCTTTATGAATCACACCAATATCAAGGCTCACCACATCACCCTCTTGAATGATACGTTTTGAGGTAGGAATTCCATGGACAACTTCTTCATTAATTGACACACATACAGAAGCTGGATAGCCATGATAATTTTTAAAAGAAGGAATACATCCGAAACTGCGAATCATTTCTTCACAGATTCGATCTACCTCTAATGTCGTCATGCCCACTCTTAATTCCTTTTCCAGTCCTGTATGTACTTTTGCTAAAATCTTTCCAGCTTCGCGCATTAATTCTAATTCACGCGGCGATTTGATTGTTACAGCCATATTTTATTTCTCCAAAATTTCGATGATATCAGCAAATACCTTTTCCATCTTCTGTGTACCATCTACACTCTTTAAAATTCCCTGTTCTTTATAGTATTCAATAAGTGGCTGTGTCTGTTCATGATAAACATTAAGTCTCTTTTGAACTGTTTCTGGCTTATCATCATCTCTTAATACCACTTCATTACCGCATCTGTCACAAATTCCTTCTACTTTAGTAGGAATAGAAACAATATGGTATGTAGCACCGCAATTTAAACATGCACGTCTGCCACCCATACGGTTTACAATGTTTTCATCTGGAACATCTACATCTACTGCAAAGTCCATTTTCTGATTTATTTTATCAAGTGCTGCTGTAAGGGCTTCTGCCTGTGGAATTGTTCTTGGGAAACCATCCAATACAAAGCCGTTTGTGCAGTCATCCTGTTGAATTCTATCCATAACTAAATCACATGTTAATTCATCTGGAACTAATAATCCCTGATCCATATACTGTTTTGCTTTATTTCCTAATTCTGTTCCGTTTTTAATATTTGCACGGAAAATATCACCGGTTGAAATATGTGGAATACTATATTTATCTGCAATCTGTTTTGCCTGTGTTCCTTTTCCTGCTCCAGGAGCTCCTAACATAATAATCTTCATCATCATTTCTCCTTTTTTCTAATATTTAAAAAAGCGCCAAGCAATACACACTTGGCGCTATTTGTTTTAATCATTCAAAAAACCTTTATAGTAACGAACTAACATCTGTGACTCGATCTGCTTTAATGTTTCAATTATTACACCTACAACGATGATAATGGATGTTCCCGCGAAAGAAACATTTGCACTAAATACACCATTGAAGAAGATTGGAGCTACAGCAATAATCGTTAATCCAATAGCACCTATAAAGACAATATAATTTAATATCTTATTCAAATAATCGCTTGTTGGTTTACCAGGTCTGATACCAGGAATAAAACCACCTGCTTTTTTCATGTTATTTGCAATCTCATTTGGATTGAATGTGATTGAAGTATAGAAGTAAGCAAAAGCAATAAGAAGTACGATGTATACGATTAAACCAATGCTATAAATAGGCTGGTCTGGATCACACCAATACTGCTGATTCATACCTTTCAAAATCTGACTTCCAATACCAGTTCCATTTCCTTTTCCAAGGAGACCTGCAATAATAACTGGTGTCTGTAATAATGACTGTGCGAAGATTACAGGAATAACACCTGCTGTATTTACCTTTAAAGGAATATGTGTAGACTGTCCACCAACCTGTTTTCTTCCCTGAATTTTCTTTGAATACTGAACCGGAATCTTTCTAACACCATCCTGAAGCAATACTACAAAGAATACCATTCCAACAATAATTACAAGTATAATTACCGCTGCAAGAATACCAACCTGAATTGATTTTCCAGCTATAAACTGATCGTATAATGTCGCAATATCACTTGGCATACGAGAAATAATGTTAATAGCAAGGATGATTGAAACACCATTACCTACACCCTTCTCTGTAATACGTTCGCCAATCCACATCATTGCTGTAGAACCAGCAGTTAATGCGATTACGATTGTGATATAAGTCAAAATCTGGTTAAAACCTTCTTCTGCTACTAAGTATCCGCCTCTGCTAAATCCAATTGTCATCGCAGTAGACTCAACTAATGCTAATACTACTGTTACATATCTAGTAATATTATTAATCTTTTTACGACCATCTTCACCATCTTTCTGCATTTCTTCCAATGCTGGAATTGCAATTGTAAGAAGCTGCATGATAATAGATGAAGTAATGTATGGTGAAACATTCAATGCAAAAATTGACATATTGTAGAATGAACCACCTGTAATTGCATCAAAGAATCCCATGCCGTTTGCTGTCTGTGCCGCAAACCAAGCTGAAAATACTTCTGTATTAACACCAGGAATAGGAAGCTGACTTCCTATTCTGATGATAATTAACATAAAAAATGTATAGACAATGCGACTACGAATATCTTTAATTTTAAACGCATTACGAAGTGTCTGTAACATTAGATCACCTCTGCTTTTCCACCAAGAGCTTCAATTTTTTCTTTTGCACTTGCACTAAATGCATCAACCTGAACTGTAAGCTTCTTAGTAAGTTCTCCATTTCCAAGAATCTTAACACCGTCTCTTGGGTTTTTAACGATACCAGCTTCGATTAATGTTTCAACTGTAACAACAGCATCGTTCTCAAAACGCTCTAATGCAGAAAGATTGATTCCGATGATTGTCTTAGAGTTTCTACATTTGAAACCTCTCTTTGGTAAACGTCTATATAATGGCATCTGGCCACCTTCGAAACCTGGTCTTGGTGCTCCTGAACGAGCTTTCTGACCCTTGTGTCCCTTACCAGCGGTTTTGCCATTTCCTGAACCGTGTCCACGTCCTCTTCTGAAATTATCACTGTGCACTGAACCAGCAGCTGCATGTAAGTTAGATAAATCCATCATGGCACCTCCTATCTTTAATTATTAGATTTCTTCTACTTTAACGTATGGTGCTACTTTACGAACAGCGCCCATTGTAGCTGCGTTGTTTGGTAATTCTACAGATTTACCAACTTTTGTTAAGCCAAGAGCTTCAACTGTCTTTTTGTTCTTTGGAACTGCACCGATTGTTGATTTAATTAATGTTACTTTTACTCTATCTGCCATCTTAAATTCCTCCTTAACCTAAGATCTCTTCTACGGATTTACCGCGGAGCTTAGCTACTTCTTCTGGGGACTTTAACTGGCTTAAAGCATCAATTGTTGCAAGTACAACGTTCTGTTTATTGTTAGAACCTAAAGATTTTGTACGGATATTCTTAATACCTGCTAATTCGCAAACATTACGAGCTGGACCACCAGCGATGATACCAGTACCTTCTGGAGATTTCTTTAATAATACAGATGCACCTGTGTGTTTACCCATAACATCATGTGTGATACTGTGAACTTCATCAAGTTTAACTGTGATGAGTTTCTTCATAGCATCTTCTTTTCCTTTGCGGATAGCTTCAGGAATTTCAGTTGCTTTACCTAAACCAGCACCAACATGACCATTGCCGTCACCGACAACAACTAAAGCTGTAAAACGCATGTTACGTCCGCCTTTAACAACTTTTGTTACACGTTTGATTGATACTACTTTTTCATTTAACTCTAACTGACTAGCATCAATAATTTCACGTCTCATGTTTTCGTTTCCTCCTAATTAAAAATCTAATCCAGCTTCTCTTGCTGCTTCGGCTAAAGCTTTCACTTTTCCCTGATATATGAAACCGCCTCTATCAAAGACAACTGTTGTAATACCTTTATCTAATGCTTTCTTAGCAATTACAGTACCAAGATGTGCTGCTGCTTCGACGTTATTAGTCTTTTCAAGTTCTGCCTTTACTTCTTTATCAAGAGTAGAAGCTGCTACAAGTGTATTTCCAACTGTGTCGTCAATAATTTGAGCGTACATATGATTATTGCTTCTGAACACAGCTAAGCGTGGTCTCTGTGCAGTACCTGCAAGATGATGACGCATTCTTCTATGTTTGTTTTCACGAACTAAAGTTCTTGATTTCTTACTAACCATTTTTCGTCACTCCTTTAATTATTTCTTACCAGTCTTACCAACTTTACGTCTAATAACTTCATCAGCGTATTTAATACCTTTACCCTTGTATGGTTCAGGTCTTCTCTTATCTCTGATTTCAGCTGCGTACTGGCCAACTTTTTCTTTATCAATACCTGTTACAGTAATCTTGTTACCTTCAACTTTTGACTCGATTCCTTCTGGATCTGTCATTTCAACTGGATGAGAGTAACCTAAGTTAAGTGTTAAAACTTTACCAGCTTTAGAAGCTTTGTAACCTACACCGTTTACTTCAAGTTCTTTCTTATATCCATCTGTTACACCAACAACCATGTTGTTAAGAAGTGTTCTTGTTAAACCATGTAATGATTTCATTCTCTTTAAATCATTTGGTCTTGTAACAACGATTTCTGCACCTTCTAATTTGATTTCCATTTCTGGTGCAAGAGATCTCTCAAGAGTTCCCTTAGGACCTTTTACAGTCACATGATTATTTTCTGCAATATCCACTGTTACGCCAGCTGGAACTGCGATTGGCATTCTTCCTATACGTGACATGCCCGTACCTCCTATTTTTCATGCGGCTTACGCCGTGTTTTAAAAAGTTACTTGAATTTATTATTGCAAACGTTCATAGCTACGCCCCTCGAAAACACGTTGTGTTTCCTCGGCATGGCGTATCCGCCAAATATTTTTACTTTCAAACGCACTTATGAACACTAGTGCTCAACATGCATTCTCAGCAAATCTGCTTGGCTCTGAACGAATTACATCTTACCAAACGAAAGCTAATACTTCGCCACCAACCTGAAGCTTTCTAGCCTGTTTGTCAGTGATGATACCCTGGTTTGTTGAAAGAATAGCAATACCTAAACCACCAAGTACACTTGGAAGTTCGTCTTTACCAGCGTAAACGCGGAGACCTGGTTTAGAAATTCTTTTAATACCAGAAATGATTTTCTCATTTTTATCTGCACCGTATTTTAATGTGATGCGGATTGTTTTGAAATTACCATCTTCGATAATATCATATTTTGCAATATAACCTTCATCTAAAAGAATACCAGCGATAGCAATTTTCATTTTAGATGCTGGAACATCAACTGTATCATGTTTAGCAGTATTTGCATTACGGATTCTTGTAAGCATATCTGCAATTGGATCACTAGTCATTGTCATGATGTATATTTCCTCCTTATAAAAATTCCATTAGAGCCCTAAGCAAACAGACTTTTTAAGTCTGTGCAAGCTTTCTTACCAGCTTGCTTTTTTAACGCCTGGGATCTGACCTTTGTATGCTAATTCACGGAAACATACTCTACAGATTCCGTATTTTCTTAAAACAGAATGTGGACGACCACATACGCGGCAACGTGTATATTCTCTAGTAGAGAATTTCTGTTTACGCTGCTGTTTGATTTTCATACTTGTCTTAGCCATTAAAATTCCCTCCTATTATTTGGCAAATGGCATATTGAACAATGTCAATAATTCACGAGCTTCTTCATCAGTTTTAGCTGTTGTAACGAAGATGATATCCATACCTCTTACTTTATCAACTTTATCGTATTCGATTTCTGGGAAGATAATCTGCTCTTTAATACCAAGTGCATAGTTACCACGACCATCAAATGCGTTAGGATTAACACCTCTGAAGTCACGTACACGAGGTAATGCTAAGTTTACTAAACGATCAAGGAACTCATACATTTTCTCGCCACGTAATGTTGTTTTACAACCGATTGCCATACCTTCTCTGATTTTGAAGTTAGCAACAGAGTTTTTAGCTTTTGTAGCAACAACTTTCTGACCTGTAATTGTTTCCATGTCTTTCATTGCAGCTTCTAATAATTTTGCGTTTTCTTTCGCTTCACCAACGCCCATGTTTACAACGATTTTCTCGAGCTTTGGTACTTCCATAATATTTTTATATCCAAATTTTTTGATCATTGCATCAACGATCTCATTCTGGTACTGTTCTTTAAGTCTGCTCAACTGTTTGGCCTCCTCTCTCAAAATTAATCGATAACTTCACCAGTAGCTTTTGCTACACGAACTTTCTTATCTCCATCCATCTTGAAACCTACACGAGTAGCTTTTCCTTTGTGAAGATACATAACGTTTGAAAGATCGATTGGTCCTTCCTGATGAATGATGCCGCCCTGCTGATTAGCCATGCTTGGTTTAGCATGTTTTGTAATCATATTTACGCCTTCAACAAGAACTGTGTTATCTTTCTTATTAACGGAAATTACTTTTCCTTCTTTGTCTTTGTCTTTACCAGCGATAACTTTAACCATATCGCCTTTTTTAATCTTCATTGTTGCCATATCTTCCTGACCTCCTATAATACTTCTGGAGCTAATGAAACAATTTTCATAAACTGTTTCTCACGAAGCTCTCTAGCTACTGGTCCAAAGATACGAGTTCCTCTTGGAGTTTTGTCATCTTTTATAATAACAGCTGCGTTCTCATCAAATTTGATATAAGAACCGTCTTTACGACGAGCGCCCTTTACAGAACGTACAACTACAGCTTTTACAACGTCACCTTTTTTAACAACACCGCCTGGTGTTGCATCTTTGACCGTAGCAACAATAATGTCACCAATATTTGCATATCTTCTAGTAGATCCACCCATAACACGGATAACTAATAATTCCTTTGCACCTGTGTTATCAGCTACTTTAAGTCTACTTTCCTGCTGTACCATGCTTGTAGCCTCCTTTAATTATTTTGCTCTTTCCATGATTTCTACAAGTCTCCATCTCTTATCTTTAGATAATGGTCTTGTTTCCATAACTCTTACTTTATCACCGATATTACATTCGTTGTTTTCGTCATGAGCTTTTAATTTATATGTCTTTTTAACGATTTTGTTGTAAAGTGGATGTCTAACGTTGTCCTGGATTGCAACAACGATTGTCTTATCCATTTTATCGCTTACTACGATACCAACACGTGTTTTTCTAAGATTTCTTTCCACGATAAGTTCTCCTTTCTAGAGGTTCTATTCTGCAACTTTTTCTTTTTCTGTGATGATAGTCTGAATTCTTGCGATATTCTTTCTAACTTCTTTGATTCTGCCAGTATTATCTAACTGGTTTGTTGCGTTCTGGAATCTCAAATTGAAAAGTTCTTTTTTAGCGTCTACTAACTGTGCATTTAAATCTGCTACAGATTTTGATTTTAATTCTTCTAAATATTTACTAGTTTTCATTTGATACACCGCCTTCTAAATCTTGACGTGAAACGATTTTACATTTACAAGGTAATTTATGTGTAGCAAGACGTAAAGCTTCTCTTGCAACTTCTTCATTTACACCTGAAATTTCGAACATTACACGACCTGGTTTAACAACAGCTACCCAGTATTCTAATGTACCTTTACCGGAACCCATACGAGTTTCAGCTGGCTTTGAAGTTACTGGTTTGTCTGGGAAAATCTTAATCCATACTTTACCACCACGTTTGATATGACGTGTCATAGCAATACGGGCTGCTTCAATCTGGTTAGATCTGATCCAACATGGTTCCATTGCTACGATACCGAACTCACCATGTGAAATTGTGTTTCCACGCATTGCTTTACCTGCCATGGAACCACGGAACTGTTTTCTATGTTTTACTCTCTTTGGCATTAACATAATTACTGAGCTCCTCCTTCCTTATTAGCCTTTGTAGGAAGTACCTCGCCTTTGTAGATCCAAACTTTTACGCCAACTTTGCCGTATGTTGTATCTGCTTCTGCGAAACCATAATCAATATCTGCTCTTAATGTCTGAAGTGGAATAGTACCTTCTGAGTAGAACTCTGTACGAGCCATATCTGCACCACCAAGACGACCAGAAACAGATGTCTTAATTCCCTTAGCACCAGCTTTCATTGTTCTGCTCATGCATGATTTCATTGCTCTACGGAAAGAAACACGATTCTCTAACTGTAAAGCGATGTTTTCAGCTACTAACTGAGCATCACGGTCTGGTCTCTTAACTTCTTTAATATCAACAACTAATTTCTTTGTTGTAAGCTTCTGAACTTCTGCTTTAATCTTTTCGATTTCAGCACCGCCTTTACCGATTACTACGCCTGGTTTAGCTGTGTAAATCATAACTTTAACGCGGTCAGATGCTCTTTCGATTTCGATTTTAGCAATTCCTGCTGCATATAATTTTTTCTTAAGATAAGTTCTGATGTTGTAGTCTTCTACTAAGTAGTCTGCAAAATCTTTTTCTGCATACCATTTAGAATCCCAATCCTTAATAACACCGACTCTTAAGCCATGAGGATTAACTTTCTGTCCCATACTTTACCTCCGATTATTTCTCATCAAGCACGATTGTGATGTGGCTCATTCTCTTCTCGATTCTGTAAGCTCTACCCTGTGCTCTTGGTTGAATTCTCTTCATTGTTGGTCCTTTGTTTGCGTAACATTCTGCTACGTAAAGGTTTTCTCTCTTCATACCATTGTTGTTTTCAGCATTTGCGATTGCTGACTCTAATAACTTCTTCACTAAGCTAGAAGCATATCTTGGGTTGTATGTTACGATAGCAAGTGCTGTCTCGATATCTTTACCGCGGATTGCGTCTAACACGAAGCAAGCTTTCTGAACAGACACTCTAGCATAAGATAACTTTGCTGAAGGTCTTGTATCTTTAACTTCATTTCTTTCTCTTTTAATCTGACTTCTATGTCCCTTTGCCATGGATGAAACCTCCTTTCACAAATTGTTATTATCTAACGCCTGATTTCTTTTCGTCTTTTCCATGTCCTCTGTAAGTTCTTGTTGCAACGAACTCACCAAGTTTATGTCCAACCATATCTTCTGTTACATATACAGGTACATGTTTTCTTCCGTCATGAACAGCGATTGTGTGTCCAACAAACTGAGGGAAGATTGTAGAACGACGTGACCATGTTTTGATAACAGATTTCTCACCAGCTGCATTCATAGCGTCTACTTTGTTAAGTAAGTGCTGGTCAGCGAATGGTCCTTTTTTTAATGAACGAGCCATAATTTACCTCCTGTTTTGTACACCTTCAACGGAACCGTGTGTTTCCGCCAGGTTTGAAACTATATTTTCCGGAAGAGGTGTTACCCTCTTCCGCAGATTGTTTACATTTTAGAACTTATTTAATAGCTCTACCGTCTCTTCTTCTTACGATTAACTTGTTAGAAGCTTTTTTCTTCTTACGAGTCTTAAGACCAAGAGCTGGTTTACCCCATGGTGTAGATGGGCCAGAACGTCCGATTGGTGCACGTCCTTCACCACCACCGTGTGGATGGTCGTTAGGGTTCATTACAGAACCACGAACTGTTGGGCGGATACCCATATGACGTTTACGTCCAGCTTTACCGATGTTTACAAGGTTGTGATCAGCATTACCGATTACACCGATTGTTGCACGGCAGTTAAGTGGAACCATACGCATTTCGCCTGAAGGAAGTCGAAGTGTTGCATACTTGCCTTCTTTAGCCATTAACTGAGCACTCATACCAGCTGAACGAACTAACTGTCCGCCTTTACCTGGATATAATTCGATGTTGTGGATTAATGTACCAACTGGAATTTTTTCCAATGGTAAGCAGTTACCAACACGAACTTCTGCATCTGCACCGCTCATTACTGTCATTCCATCTGTTAAGCCCTGTGGAGCTAAGATGTATGCTTTCTGTCCATCTGCGTAGCAGATTAAAGCGATGTTTGCTGTTCTGTTTGGATCGTATTCAATACCGATTACTTTTGCTGGAATACCATCTTTGCTATTTCTCTTGAAATCGATAATTCTGTATTTTCTTCTGTTACCACCACCGTGGTGTCTAACAGTGATTTTACCCTGATTGTTACGACCAGCGTTCTTCTTTAAAGAAGTTGTTAATGATTTCTCTGGTGTTGCTTTTGTAATTTCAGAGAAGTCAGAACCAGTCATATTTCTTCTGGAAGGTGTATATGGGTTATATGTCTTAATTCCCATTGTATTTCTCCTTTCGATGTTTATTATCGCACTTTACTGTGCATATCAAGTCTAAGCTAATCTTACAAGCCTGCGAAGATTTCGATCTCTTTGCTGTCAGCTGTTAATGTTACGATAGCTTTTTTTGTCTTAGCAGTTTTACCAACCACGAGACCACGTCTCTTGTTTTTGCCATCCATATTCATTGTGTTTACGCTGGCAACTTTTGTTCCTTCGAACATTTTTTCAACTGCTTCTTTAATCATAACTTTGTTTGCTTCTGGATGAACTAAGAAAGTATATTTCTTTTCAGCCATAGCACCCATGCTCTTTTCTGTGATTACTGGTTTGAGGATTACGTCGTAATATTTAATGTTTGCCATTATGCATACACCTCCTCGATTGTCTTAACGGCATCTTTTGTTACAACAACTGTGTCATATTTTAAGATGTCAAATACGTTAATTTCGTTTGTCTGAGCAGTCTTAACTGTTGGGATGTTCTTAGCAGAAGCGATAACGTTTTCATTCATCTCGTTTAATACTACTAATGCTTTCTCAACTTTTAAGTTGTTCATGATTTCAACGAATTTCTTTGTCTTGATTTCATCAAGGTTTAATGCGTCAACAACAACAAATTTGTTCTCGTTTACTCTTGATGTTAATGCAGATTTAAGAGCTGCTCTCTTTTCTTTCTTGTTAAGTTTGAAAGAGTAATCTCTTGGAACTGGAGCGAATACTACGCCACCATGTGTCCACTGTGGAGCTCTTGTAGAACCCTGTCTAGCGTGACCTGTTCCTTTCTGTCTGTATGGTTTTTTACCACCACCGCTTACTTCGGAACGTGTTTTTGCTTTCTGTGTTCCCTGGCGGTTATTTGCAAGCTGCTGAAGTACAGCCATGTGTACTAAATGTTCATTTACTTCTACTCCGAAGATAGCGTCATTTAATTCGATGCTTTCTACTTCATTACCTGCCATATTATAAACAGCTACTTTAGCCATCGTTAAGTCCTCCTTTCCTAATTAAGCACTATTTACCTGCTTTTACTGTTTCTTTAATTGTTACTAAACATTTCTTAGCTCCTGGTACTGCACCTTTCACTAAGAGCAAGTTGTTCTCAGCGTCAACTCTTACAATCTCAAGATTCTGAGTTGTAACTTTTACGCTACCCATGTGACCAGGCATTCCTTTTCCCTTGAATACACGGCTTGGTGATGAACACGCACCGTTTGAACCCTGATGACGATGGAATTTAGAACCGTGAGCCATAGGACCTCTATGCTGTCCTAATCTCTTAATAGCGCCCTGGAATCCTTTACCTTTAGAGATTGCTGTAGCATCGATCTTGTCGCCTTCTGCGAAGATATCAGCTTTGATCACATCTCCTAAGTTGTACTCATTTGCGTTTTCGAACTTGAACTCTCTAACAAATCTCTTACCTGTTACACCAGCTTTTGCAAAGTGTCCCATCTCAGCTTTGTTAACGCCATGTCTGTTTCTGATTTCTTTCTTTCCTGCTGCATCTTTGTTAACAACTTTTTCTTTCTTGTCAACAAATGCAACCTGTACTGCACTGTATCCATCGTTCTCAACAGTTTTAACCTGTGTTACTGAACATGGACCTGCTTCTAATACAGTTACTGGCACTAATACGCCATCTGCATTGAAGATCTGTGTCATTCCGACTTTTGTTGCTAAAATCGCTTTCTTCATTTTTTACCTCCTGTTTTCTCTACAGCGGAACGCTTCATACCCATTCTTTGGGGCAGCGGACCCGTTCATCCTAGAAAGTCCATATAAGTGGAACAGAGGGATCTCTATTGCTTCTATATAAAACCCTTCAGGATATTAACTAATTAATGTTTTGTGATGAAGACTTATTTGTTCTTCATTTTGATATCGATGTAAACACCAGCTGGCATCTCTAAACGAGATAAAGCATCAACAGTTTTCTGTGTTGGTGTAACGATATCGATGAGTCTCTTATGAGTTCTCTGCTCGAACTGTTCTCTAGAATCTTTGTATTTGTGAACCGCTCTTAAAATTGTAACAACTTCCTTCTTTGTTGGAAGAGGTACTGGTCCACTCACCTGTGATCCGTTTTTCTTAACAGTCTCAATGATCTTCTTAGCTGAAGCATCAACTAATTCATGATCATAAGCTTTCAATGTGATTCTCATTACTTGACTTGCCATAAAAAAAGCCGCCTCCTTTTCGCACTTAATTATCAGTACGACAAGTGGTGACTGTACACATTCCCGTGCGTATCATCCACTTTCAATTCCGCAAAATCTTCCCGTTGATGTTGCACGTTGTTTCTACCTTACTGTAGACGTTATTCGTGATACAGTGACTTGTCGCCAGTTTCCTAACTTGACATTCGCTCCACGGAAAACCTGCAATTTCTTGCAGCAACCTCTCGCTTCTACGCTATCAATGTCACAGCAAGAACTATTATACACGACATATATAAATATTGCAAGTACTTTTTTACAATTCTTTCAAAGTTTTTTTGTGAATTTATCATAGTTCTAAAAATTGTGTTTCTACCTATATTTATATAGATACCAAATATAGACATTTACTTCACAAAAGATTTTAAAATTTTACCCACTTTGTATATTTCATGGTATAATGTTCTAAACCTAATGAGAAGAACCAATGCGAACTCAAGTATTCTTCTCAACAAAACATACCTTATAAATAGGAGATTTCTATGGACATTATCATTGTAGGTTGTGGCAAGGTAGGCTACACCCTAGCAGAATTATTAAGCAGTGAAGACCATAACTTAGTTGCCATCGACGAAAAACCAGAACGAGTGTCTCGTATTACCGATTCGCTTGACGCTATGGGCATCGTAGGAAATGGCATTGATCATAAGACTTTATTAGATGCAGGTATTGAAACCGCAGACCTCCTTATCGCAATGACTGGTGACGACGAGAAAAATCTGCTCTGCTGCGTTATCGCAAAAAAAAGCGGCCGATGTCAGACTATTGCCCGTGTTCGTAACCCGATCTATAATGCTGAAAGTGAGTTTTTAAAAAAAGAACTTGGCATCTCCGTGATTATCAATCCGGATCAGACTGCTGCACTTGAGATAGCAAAAGTATTTCAGTTTCCTTCGGCTCTCCGTGTAGATACTTTCGCAAAGGGCCGCATGGAATTATTACATTTTAAAATAGGAAAAGACTCGCCATTACTCGGCATGAAATTATACAACATGAATCAGACTTTAAAAACAAATGTTTTGGCATGTACCTGTATGCGTGGCGATGATGTTATTATTCCAAATGGTAATTTTGAATTTAAAGAAAACGATATCATCACCATCGCTTCCACTAGAAAAAATGCCATCGACTTTTTCCGCAAAATTGGCAATGTAAAACATCGTGTATCCAGTGCCATTTTAGCCGGCGGAGGTATGATTTCTTATTATTTAGCCAAAAGTTTAATTGCTTCCGGTATCAATGTCACTATCATTGATATTGACCCTGTTCGTTGCGACCATCTAAGCGAAGATCTACCGGATGCTACTATTATTTGTGGCGATGCTACAGACCAAAGCCTCCTCTCAGAAGAAGGTTTAGAACATGTTCATGGCTTTGCTGCATTAACAGGTCTTGACGAAGAAAACATTTTGCTTTCTCTTTATGCAAATGAAGTTTCCAACGCCAGAACCATTACTAAGATTAATCGTTTAAACTTTACTTCCATTATTAACAATTTGAATTTGGGAAGTATTGTATATCCACGTATTATTACTGCCGATTATATTTTAAAGCATGTTCGCTCAACAAGCTTTTCACTCAACAGTAATGTTGAAAAAATATACAAGCTGGCAAATGGTCGTGTAGAAGCATTAGAATTTATTATCAAAGAAGATTCCGCTGTAGCCGGTATTCCATTATTAAAATTAAATCTCAGACCAAACACTTTGGTCTGCTGTATTTATCGTAACCATAAGGTTATCATCCCAACCGGTCAGGATATGATTCTTGCAGGGGATTCTGTTTTAGTAGTTATCTCCGGTTACCGTATCTCCGATATCCGAGAGATTTTGGAGGGTTAGCAAATGAATTATTCCATTATCCTATACATCTTAGGGTGCGTTTTAAAATTTGAAAGTGGTTTTTTGCTACTCCCTGCATTTGTAGGCTTTTTATATGGTGAAACAGAAGCTTTTTCTTTTATCTTTACAGCAGCGATTTGTTTCATCCTTGGCTATTTTCTCTCCAGAAAAAAACCTGCATCTAAAAACCTATTTATTAAGGAAGGCTTTGTAACCGTAGCTTCAAGTTGGGTGCTAATCAGTCTTTTGGGTGCAATCCCATTTGTACTTACCGGTGACATCCCTAATTATGTAGATGCACTTTTTGAAACAATTTCCGGTTTCACCACTACCGGTTCAAGTATATTAAGCGATGTAGAAGCACTGTCGAAAACAGGTCTTTTCTGGCGAAGTTTTACACACTGGGTAGGCGGTATGGGTGTACTAGTCTTTATTATGGCAATCCTGCCTTTAATGGGCGGTTCTACGATGAATCTGATGAAAGCCGAAAGTACCGGTCCTGCCATCAGCAAATTAGTACCTCATGTAAAAGACACTGCCAAAATTTTATACGGCTTGTACATCGGCCTAACCATTACCGAAATTTTTATTTTACGAGCATTTCATATGCCCTTTTTCGACGCCCTCACTATTACCTTTGGTACGGTGGGGACCGGTGGTTTTGGCGTATTAAATAGCAGTTTAGGGAGCTATTCTCCACTCATTCAGTACACCGTCACTTGCTTTTTAATATTGAGTGGTATTAACTATACAGCATATTTTTATATGTTATCGTTTCGTTTTAAAGAAGCATTCCGCATCGAGGAAGTACGTTGGTATTTATTTATCATCGCACTTTCTACCGGTGTTATTACCTTTAATATTCGTAGTATGTATCCGACCTGGGAAGAATCTTTCCGACATGCTTCCCATCAGGTTGCTACCATTATTACCACCGCTGGTTTTTCCACCACAAACTTCGATTTGTGGCCAGAACTCTCCAAATGCATTCTTGTCATTTTAATGTTCATCGGTGCCTGCTCCGGAAGTACTGCTGGTGGCATGAAAATCTCGCGTGTGGTTATGTTAGCTAAAACCGTTAAAAAAGAACTTTCTCTGATTATACATCCAAGAGAAGTCCGCAAAATTCGTATAGATGGTCACGTAGTAGAACACCAGACATTGCGTAATACAAATGTTTTTTTCGTAGTATATTTCATAATTCTACTTTCATCCACTTTACTACTAAGTATTGACAACTATGACTTTACTACAAACTTTACAGCAACAGTAGCTACACTTAACAACATCGGTCCGGGTCTTGCCATGGTAGGTCCTGCACAGAACTTTTCAATTTATTCAACGTTCTCTAAATTTATTCTAATGTTCAATATGCTGGCTGGACGTTTAGAATTATTCCCATTGGTAATTATGATGTTACCTTCAACTTGGAAACGCAAGTAAGATATCTTGACTTTATAAATAATATACGTTTATACTGATAGCAACATAAGAAAGGAATATCTATTTATGTGGATTGCAAACAATTGGAAAGATTATGAAGTAATTGACTGCTCAAAAGGCGAGAAATTAGAACGCTGGGGCAAATATATTTTAGTACGTCCAGACCCTCAGGTTATCTGGGACACTCCAAAAAACGAAAAAGGTTGGAAAAAAATGAATGGACACTATCACCGCAGTGCTAAAGGTGGCGGTGAATGGGAATTCTTTGATTTGCCGGAACAGTGGCAGATTCATTATGGAAGCCTGACCTTTAACTTAAAACCATTCAGTTTCAAACATACCGGTCTTTTCCCGGAACAAGCAGCAAACTGGGACTGGTTCTCTGAAAAAATCAGAACTGCCGGCAGACCTGTCAAAGTCTTAAACCTCTTTGCTTACACAGGTGGAGCCACCTTAGCCGCTGCCGCCGCTGGTGCAAGTGTAACTCATGTAGATGCATCAAAAGGCATGGTTGCCTGGGCAAAAGAAAATGCCGTATCTTCCGGTTTGAAAGATGCTCCTATCCGCTGGATTGTGGACGATTGTGTAAAATTCGTAGAACGTGAAATCCGTCGCGGCAATCATTATGACGCAATTATCATGGATCCTCCATCCTATGGACGCGGACCTAAGGGTGAGATTTGGAAAATCGAAGATGCGATTTATCCGCTAGTTCAACTTTGTGAACAATTATTGACAGATGAACCATTATTTTTCCTTATTAACTCTTACACTACCGGTCTACAGCCAGCTGTATTAAGCTACATGATGAGTACTGTTTTAAGAAAATATCACGGCACTGTAAAAGCAGATGAAATAGGCTTGCCAGTATCATCTAATGGCTTAGTTCTGCCATGTGGAGCTAGTGGACGCTTTGAACTATAAGTTGTTCCTTGATTTTATTTATAAGGTTATATTAAAGAGAATACACTTACGAGATAGAAGTTTCTTTATGCTAAGTACGCAAAAGAAACTTCTATCTCGTAAGTGTATTCTCTTTATATATACGCTATGTTTATTTTAAGTTTACCTAAGTCCGTATTCTCCTAAAAATGAAACAGACAATTTTTGTTATTATTCAAATGCATATCCACAACCACATGTTTATTATCCCAAGTAATCTTCTGCTGCCTGTAATGTCTTTACCATACATTCAACAGCTTCTACCGGATATTTGCCTGCTGCCGTCTCACCTGTTAAAATTACAGATGCCGCACCTTCGCTTACTGCACGATAAATATCAGATACTTCTGCTCTTGTTGGCACAGCTGCACGTTCCATAGTCGCAAGCATCTGTGTCGCAATCATAAATGGTTTATTGGCTGCATTACATACTTTTGCAATCTTCGCCTGTACCACCGGCAATTCATATAATCCAATGGAGTTACCCAAATCTCCTCTTGCAATTACAATTTCATCACAGAACGGAAGAAGTTCTTCTATCTTCTGTACACCAAGCTCATTCTCAATCTTAGCATATACTCGCATATCTTTTGCACCGGCAGCTTCTAATGCCCCACTCAAATTGCATAAATCTTCTTTTCCGCGTACAAATGGAAGCATAACTCCTGTAATGCCATATTCTTTTGCACGACGAATATTATCAATATCACTATCTGTAAGTGTAGGCGTCTCTATCACTACACCAGGAATTGCAATACTCTTTTCGCTATAAAGTGTTCCTTCTCGTCTTACTACACACTCTGCAGCTCTCGTGCTTTTTTCTTCCACTTCCAGCATAATCTTTCCATCATCTATTAAAAGAATTGTACCCTCTTCTAAATGCTCAAATATTGGGGTCGGAATCGGAAGTTCTGTTGGATCAAATAAGTTTGTCTTACCTTCAGCCATAATCGTAAGCTTATCACCTAATTTCAACTTACGCTCCGTAGGCAACTCTCCCAATCTCATTTCCGGGCCAATTAAATCAATTAGCATCTCTAATTCCGGTTGTTCTGTATTATCTTTTTTTACCTGCATATAAGCCGCTTTAATATTCTCAATCCAATCCGTCACTTCTACCAGATTCACATGAGACAGATTAATCCTTATTCCTGTCATTCCCTTTTCAAATAACTGAACTAAAACTTCTGTATCACAGCAAGCCGGTCCCACTGTACCATATACTTTTGTACGCATAATTTAAAATACCTTCTTCCTTCTTAGTAACAATATCACTATAACACATATCAGCAGTGTCACACTGCAAATCGCCAAAAACCCAAATGGAGAATCCGCCAACGGAACCCCTGCTGAATTTACATTCATTCCATATAAACCGGATATAACAGTCGGAATCGCCATAATAACAGTAATAACCGTAAGTGACTTCATAACATTATTCAAACGGCTATCAATAATGGAAGAGAGCAACTCTCTGGTACCATTAATGATATCGCGGTAAATAACGGTCATCTCAATCGCCTGTTTATTCTCCACAATAACATCATCTAGTAGTTCTTTATCCTCCGGATACTGTTCTAAACGTTTATATCTAGTCAATCGATCCAGCACTACACCATTGGCACGAAGAGAAGTCGCAAAGTATACCAATGTCGATTCCAATTCATGTAAAGCAATGATATCTACATCTTCCGGATCGTCACTAATGTGTTCTTCTATCTCTGTTCGTTTTTTATCAATTGTGCGAAGATTCGACTGATAATTACCAGTTGCATAAAACAAAATCTGATATACGAAACGTAACCTTTTTTTAGTACTGAATTCTTTTACTCTCCGGCTAATAAAGCTCTGCAAAATCGGAGTATCTTCTGTACAGATAGTAAGGATTACATCTGGAGTTAAAATAATACCTAACGGAATGGTCGTATATACGTGTTTCTTATGTCGTACCTCTGTCGCCGGGATATCCACTAAAATCAATGTATACCCGTCCTGCAATTCAATACGCGAACTTTCTTCCGGATCGAGTGCCGCTTGCACATCTTCAATATCTACCATCAACTGCTCTGAAATATACTCACATTCTTCCTGCGTCGGATTAATCATCCGCACCCAGCATCCATCACATAATTTTTCTTCTTCGTGAATAATTTGGTCATCCGTCTTAAAGTACTTTAACATCCGACTTCCTCCTCATTCTTATTATAGAAGCATTTGCTATCTTATGAGAAAAAATACACTCTCATCTATTCCAACTCATTCGTCTATTCTAACTCATAAAGTAGCAAAGCTTTCGTCCCCGAAAGCTCTGCTCTTTTTTATCATATCATATCTATTTTTTCCACTCAATGATTTTTTCTATTTTTTATTTACAGTTGAACCAAAATAATTGCTCCAAACATCATCACACAGCCAATCAATTCCCTTCCTGATAATGCCTGTCCTAAAATTGCCCATCCTGCAATAACAGATATCACTGACTCCATACTCATAAGCAAAGATGCCACCGTCGGATTCATCCCCCTTTGCCCTACAATCTGCAAGGTATACGCCACTCCACTAGACAATGCTCCAGCATACAAAATCGGAAGCCATGCACTCAATACAGCATCTACGCTTGGTGCTTCAAAAGCAACCATTCCTACCATTGCGAGCACACCACATACCGCAAATTGAATACAGGATAACTTTACCCCGTCAATTCGTGGTGCATAATAATCCACAACTAAAATATGAAAAGAAAACGTCACTGCACAGAAAAATGTCAGCACATCACCTTTTTGAAGGGAAATATTTCCCGGCGTCATACACAAAAAATATAGACCGCACACGGCAAGTATTACCCCCATCCAAATTTTAATTCCAGCTTTCTTTTTCAAAAAAATGCTTACAATCGGCACCAAAACAATATACATCGCCGTAATAAAGCCCGACTTACCAACAGTAGTATATTGGATTCCAATCTGTTGTAAAATACTCGCTATAAATAACAAACACCCACAGCACACACCACCAATTATACTCTTCTTCCTATCCACCTGCACTTCTTTCAGCCCTTTTTTTCTATCCCACAACCAAATATATGGTAGCAATACTACCATTCCTATTACCGAACGTGACGCAAGAAAAGTGAATGGTCCCACGTACTCCGCTCCTACACTCTGTGCCACAAATGCTACACCCCAAATAGTTGCTGCTAAAAGCAAGAGTGCTGACTGTCTTAATACAAATTTATTCATAAATCTAATCTCTTCCACCATCCTCTACTAAGTTACATTCACTCTAAACCACTGGTACACCTGCCAACCCTATCACATAAGTAATTGCATATAACAGCAACAAATGTGCCGGGTAAAATACATAAAATATCCACTTCACATTCAAACCTCTTTTTCCATTGTAAAATGCAATTGGAATAAACGCAAATAACGCGGTTATATTATCGATAAATAATATACACCCCATAAAAATCTGATAAAAACGATTTTTTCTCAGTATATAGAAGAATAAGATTACCAGCACTCCGAGCATACCATAATCCGTTCTAAGCAATTCTGCCACACCTGCTCCTACTCCACCTGTTAAAATCTGAAGTACCAGTTTTAAATTCGGATGCAACACTTGCATCTCCTCTACTTTTTGATACATTATAATTGTAATCAAACCTATTGCCAGCGTAAAAAATACATTCTGATACTGCACTTCCAATACCTTGGCAGAAAATGCCAAATCAAAAGGTATCTCTGAAATCACTGCAAACATACACAAACGTAATGCATATTTTTTTACATTCCTCGTATGACAAAAACCTTCTATTAACAAAAAGCAAAAAATCGGAAATGCCAATCGTCCTATCTTCCTAAAAACAAGATATAAATCATACAATTCAGCATTTCCCGATATAATCATCCTGGCAAAAACTGCTGCACCAATATGGTCGATAAGCATCGTTACCATCGCAATTATTTTTAAAGTACTTCCCGACAAACCTTTGTTCATATAAATTTCCTTCCATATAAGAGACGTGCCCGCTCGAAAACCTCTCGCTTTTCTCGCTGCGGGCTTTCGCCCTATTAAAACTTCTTTATAGGAGACGTGCCCGCTCGAAAAACTTCGTTTTTCTCACTGCGGGCTTTCGCCCTATTAAAACTTCTTTATAGGAGACGTGCCCGCTCGAAAAACTTCGTTTTTCTCGCTGCGGGCTTTCGCCCTATCAGCCCTCATAAACAAAAAGAAGCCTGCAAGCAGGCTCTTTTTTGTTTATTTCGTTCTGGCACGTCTCAATGCTAAATCACATTATCCTAAGAATTCGCTCACACATCTTCTATAAGCTGCTACAGGATCTTCTGCTTGTGTAATAGGTCTACCTACTACGATGTAGTCTGAACCCCATTCTCTTGCTTTTGCAGGAGTAGCTACACGCTTCTGATCACCCACATCACCATCTGCAAAACGTACACCCGGAGTAATTGTAAAGAAGTTCTCTCCACATACTTCGTGTACTTTTCCTGCCTCAAGTGGTGAACATACAACACCATCTAGTCCAGCTTCCATTGTGTTCTTTGCATAGTGCATTACAGTCTCATCGATTGGTTTTTCAATCCAAAGTTCCTGCTGCATAACTTCTTCGCTTGTTGATGTAAGCTGTGTTACAGCAATTAACAATGGTCTAGTTCCATCTTCTCTTGTCAAACCTTCGATAGCCGCAGACATCATTCCTTTTGTACCTGCTGCATGTACGTTACACATATCTACATCTAAGTTAGATAATACTTTCATAGATTTTTTTACTGTATTTGGAATATCATGTAATTTTAAATCCAAGAAAATCTTATGACCTCTCTTCTTAATTTCACGAACGATTTCCGGACCTTCTGCATAAAAAAGCTCCATACCAATTTTCAAAAATGGTTTCTCATCCTGAAACTTATCCAAAAAGTTCATTACTTCATCTTTGCTATTAAAATCACATGCAATAATTACGTCTTTTGCCATCTTAACGACCATCCCTTCGTATTTTTCTTATTGTACAAATTATAACACGATACCAGTATTTTGCAATGACATTTCATAGTTTTTCATACAACCGGCAGTTGATTTTACTAAAATTCGCATCTATTGTAGTTTTTCACTTTCACTGTTATCATAACCATATCAGCCGGCGAAAAATAACAAACAACATTGGAGATAAATATATATGAACATTGGAAATCAAATCAAAACATTCAGATTAGAGAAAAAAGTAAAACAGGAAGAACTCGCAGAATACCTTGGAATATCAGCACAGGCAGTATCCAAGTGGGAAACGGGTGCCAGCACACCCGACATCACCTTATTACCTGGTATCGCAACTTATTTTGGTGTGTCTATTGATGAACTTTTCACATTGCCGGAAGAAGCACAGTATGAGCGCATTGAAAACATGTTTTTTCATGAACGTCGCATTCAACCGGAGACTTTTGAACAATCCATACGTTTCTTAAAAGATCAAATTACAAAAGAGCCAAATAACGCCAGAGCCTACGAAGACCTTGCATACCTTTTCAACCACAGAGCTGCAAGTGACCATAATGATGCTTCCGAATATGCCAAACGAGTATTAGAACTCAACCCAGACAGCAAAGGAGGCTGGGTCGCCTTTCTTGAAGCCAATAACGGAATATGCGGTGACGAATGGTACGACAATCATTTTACTGTCATTCAATATTTCAAAGCATTTTTAGAGAAAAATCCAAAGAACTATCGCGGCTTATATGCCATTATCGAGAACCTGTTAGCAGATGGACGTTACGATGAGGCAATACCATATATCAAAGAAATCGACAAAGTCCGCAATAATCATCAGGCACTGATGTATTCCGGTGACGTGGCATTTGGACATGGTGATATTGAACAAGCAAAAACGTTATGGAATAAAGCAACCGAAACGCATCCTAACGAATGGCAGGCTTACTGTAACCGTGCAGACCGTCTCAAAAAACTTGGTCTTATTGAAGAGGCCATCACTGACTACGAAAAGTGTGTCGAAATGCAGTCTGCACCACACATCATAGATGGCTTATATTCATTGGCACAGGTGCATGAAATGCTCGGGAATTATAATGCAGCTATAAAAGCTAACGAACGTATCATCAAATACCTTGCATCAGATTTTAGCGTGACGGACGGTGAAGAAGTAGATTCTCGCAAACGTGAAATTGAAAGACTCAAAAAGTTTCTTTAAAAAAGAAAAACCACTTGGAAATTCCAAGTGGTTTTTCAGTCGGCGTGACAGGATTCGAACCTGCGACCTCTGCGTCCCGAACGCAGCGCTCTACCAAGCTGAGCCACACGCCGTAAGCTATAATTATTTTGCAAATCGTACTTGTATATGGTAACATAATTAACAGATACTGTCTAGTTCTTTTTTAGAAAGGGCACAAAAATGAATTTTTCAACTATATACAAAGAAACATCCAGCAAGAAACCAACCGCATTAATCACAGGTGCATCCCGTGGAATCGGTCAGGCAATTGCCATCGCTTTTGCACAGGCAGGTTATCAATTAGTTATCACCTGTTCTAAATCAGAGGCAGAATTATTATTACTAGAAAAACTTCTCATAGATCACTATGACGCATCCGTTCTCACCAGCGTAGGAGACATCGGCAATTATAGTTATGTAAACCAATTATTCCAGACTATCGAAGAACGCTTCGGCGGTATAGACATTCTCGTAAACAATGCTGGTATATCTTATGTTGGCTTACTAACGGATATGTCTATTGATGATTGGAATCATATCGTAAACACGAACTTAACCTCCGTATTCTCCACTTGTAAACATGCAGTACCCTACATGGTAAAAAAGCAAGCCGGTAAAATCATTAACATTTCTTCTGTATGGGGTAATGTAGGTGCTTCCTGTGAAGTAGCCTATTCAGCTTGCAAAGGTGGAATGAACAGCTTTACAAAAGCCTTAGCAAAAGAACTTGCGCCAAGTAACATACAGGTGAATGCGATTGCTTGTGGTTGCATTGATACACAGATGAATGCCTGCTTTTCCGCAGAAGATCGTGCTGCATTAGCAGAAGAGATTCCAGCCGGGAGATTTGGTACACCACAGGAAGTTGCTGATCTGGTTCTGGCACTGACATCTGGACACAATTACTTAACTGGACAAATTATCACATTAGATGGTGGTTGGACCTAAGGTCTAACCACCTTTTTTCTGAGTTTCTAAGAAGCCTCTGTGCGATTCGCGTCATTTTCCAATATTGCCCCTCCTTTGTTCTACAATATTCTTACTAAAACACACAAAGGAGTTTAAATATGAATATTGGTACACGTCTCGAGATTTTACTGGACGAAAAAAACATGTCCCGGAGCGAATTTGCCCGGCTTTTACACATTAACTACAGCACACTTACCGGTTATATGAATAATCGCCGTCTCCCAGACTGTGAAACACTTCTAAACATGTCAATTCTCTTAAATACCAGCACAGATTATCTAACTGGTCGCACCACCATACGTCACCACAAAGATCTTTACTATACCGAAACAGAAGGTATTCTCGTCAGCAATTTCCGGAATCTTTCTCCAGACATGCAACAAATCCTTGTTAAAATCTCCGCCTGTCTATGTAATAAAACACCCAAAGAATATTCATTATGGAGAGCTGACTAAAAAAATTCCCCGGAGTCATCACTCCGGGGAATTCCACTTATCTTACTGTTTCTGCTTCTAAAATTACAACCGTTCTCGGTGGAACTTTTACTGTTTTCTTGTAATAAAATTCTGTCTCAGCCTCAAAATCCTTGCCATCAAAATACTCACAATTCGTATTAACTACAACTTTCCACTGCAAACCTGCCGGAAGCTCAGGCAGCTGCATAATGAGTGGTTCCCAGTACGCATTCATGCAATAGAAAATAATATCATCACGAACATCATCTTCATCACGTCCTGCATACATGATACCTATCAATTTACTATTATAATCTGTACCACCATTCCACGGGAAACCATTGTGAATACTAATCTCTGGTAATTTACAAAGTGCTCCCTTCGTTGTCTTACGCAAAATTGCATGTTTTTTCCGGAATGCAATCATAAAACGGAAGAATTGATAAATCTCTTGATATCGTTCCAAACGACTCCAATCCAGCCACGAAGTAATATTATCCTGACAGTATGCATTATTATTACCAAACTGTGTATTACAGAACTCATCTCCTGCCAAAAACATTGCTGCACCACGGCTACACATCAAGGTCGCACATGCATTCTTCACCATACGTCGACGAAGCGAATCTACTTCTACAAGGTCTGTCTCGCCCTCCACGCCACAGTTCCAGCTATGACCATTATTATCTCCATCTGTATTATTCCAGCCATTTTTCTCATTATGCTTCGTATTATAAGAATACAAATCATAAAGAGTAAAACCATCATGGCAGGTAATAAAATTCACAGATGCATTCTCTCTGCTTGGTCCATACAAATCTTTCGAACCGGTAATTCGTGTAATCGCAGCACCTGCCATACCGCCGTCACCTTTTAAGAAACTACGCATATCATCACGGTACTTACCATTCCACTCTGCCCAACGGCTCCAAGAAGGAAAACTTCCTACCTGATATAAGCCACCTGCATCCCATGCTTCTGCGATTAGCTTTACTTTTCCTAAAATCTGATCACATGCCAACTGTCGCAAAATTGGCGGATTCTCCATTGGAACGCCGTGTTCATCACGACTTAAAATCGACGCTAAATCAAAACGGAATCCATCTACACGGTACTCTGTTACCCAATAACGTAAACATTCTACGATAAACTGAGACACCACCGGGTGATTACAGTTCATAACATTACCACAACCACTGAAGTTATAATAATATCCTTCTGGTGTCAGCATATAATAAATATTATTATCAATTCCTTTGAACGAGAACGTCGGACCATCTTCATTACCTTCTGCTGTATGGTTAAATACAACGTCTAAGATAACTTCAATTCCATTCTCCTTCAAATCATAAATTAAGCTCTTTAACTCATCACCTTCATGATTGTGCTCTACAACTGATGAATATCCTGTATTCGGTGCAAAGAAACAAACTGTATTGTATCCCCAATAATTATAAAGGCGTTCTCCATCCACTACTCTTGTGCCTTCCATCTCGTCAAACTCGAATATTGGCATCAACTCTACTGCATTGATTCCCAAATCCTTCAGATATGGGATCTTTTCCCGGAGCCCTTGAAAAGTGCCCGGATGCTCTGTTCCCGACGATCTATCTTTCGTAAATCCTCTTACATGAGCTTCATAAATAATTAAATCTTCGAAAGGTGTTTCTAACTGTCTTAACTTTCCCCAGTCGAAGTTATTCTCCACTACTCTTGCATGATATACAAAATCTTTTGCACCTCCTGGTGCACGTTGACCCCACTCCCTCTGTCCTGTTACAGCTCTGGCATATGGGTCTAAAATAATGTTGTCCTTATTAAAACGAAGTCCTTTTTCTTCGTCATAAGGACCATCAAATTGGTATGCATATTCAAAATCTTCCATACGAAGATCATATACAAAAATAGAAAATGTATTACCAATGTGATAGGAATCCGGATACGGAATCCTCGCATACGGTTCCTTCTGATACGGTTTGAACAACAACAGCGTACACTTTTTCGCACCATGAGAAGAAATCGTAAAACTAACTCCAAACAACGTCTGGGTAGCACCATTCCTGTTATAATAACCTGGTCGTACGCGGAACCCTGCAATCGTATCTAGCGGTTGTAATCTCTGTCCTCGAATCGGCTTTCGGTCAAATCCTTGCATGTTACCCCTCATTCTCGCATCTTTCACATGCGTTTTTTCTTATATGTAAACAATAATATTATTATATGCAATTTTCTCTTTTTTTTCAATCTAATTACTACATGTATACACAGGAATTATCTAAAACATAGAAAAAGGGTCGTGTATACACAAAACCCTAATTTTTCATGCCATTTTCTCAATACATATTTTTCTTCCATTTACCACGAAGATAAATAATTGTAGTAATCAACGCACCAAGTAACCAGGAGGAAACCAGCGAAATCTGAACACAAAACTGGTTACCATTTGGCATCTCGGCACTTCTAGTTAAAAATGCAATAATGTAAGCAACCGGAACACGAACTGCAACAGTTGTAAATAACGAAATCCACATTGGTGTCATCGTATCCCCTGCGCCTCGCATAACGCCTGACAAGCTCATAGTTACTGCAACAGCAATATAGCCAGGTGCAATAATACCCATAATAGTTCTACTCAATTCTACAAGCGATGTAGTCTCTGTAAAAATTCCCATTAACTGCTTACCCAAAGCAAGTATCAACAATGTCAGTACAGTAGAAGTTGCTACAGCAAGTATCGTACCTTGTTTTGCCCCCTGTGTAACACGGTCGTTTTTTCTCGCTCCCACATTCTGTCCGGTATAGGTCGTCATCGCAGTACCAAAGGACATATTTGGAAGCATTGCAAAACCGTCCACACGCATTACAATAACATTCGCCGCAATAAACGCTTCACCAAAGCTATTGGTAAGTGACTGTACAATAATCATCGCCATCGACATGATCGCCTGTGTCAAACCGGATGGAAGCCCTAACGAAATTACCTTATTCGCATACATTTTATTTAATTTCAAATAAGTCCACTTCAAATCGAATAAATCTGTCATTTTTGCCAAACGCCAAAAACAAAATACTGCTGAAATTGCCTGTGCAATAATGGTCGCCCATGCTACACCGGCTACACCCATATTAAAATTTGCCACAAAAACAATATCCAATATAATATTAATCACCGTTGCTACCAATAAGTAGACTAATGCAGAAAACGCATCTCCCAGACCTCGCAATACACCGCACAAAATATTGTAATACGCACTACCAACAGAGCCAAGAAACGAAATCAACAAATAATCGGTACACCAATCGATAATGCTTACCGGTGTTCCTAGTAACTCTAGCAATGGTCTTGTAATAAACACAGATACCACCATAATAACCAAAACTGCAATCGCAGTTAATGTAATACAGTTACCAATTGTCTGAGACAGTTCCTCTCTCTGCTTTGCACCAAAATACTGGGCAACCATGATACTTGCACCCATACTAATACCTACAAAAAGAACTAGCAAAAGGTTCAAAACAGGCGCAGCACTACCTACCGCTGCTAATGCATTATCACCTACATATTTGCCTACTACTACACTGTCAACTGCACTATATAACTGCTGTGCAATATTACCAATTAGCATAGGCAATGTAAAAATAACTATTCTTTTCCACGGCGTTCCTGTTGTCATATCTGTCGCCGAAAATAACGCTTTTATTTTTTCCATTCCATAACTTCCTCTTCTCTATATTATTTTACCATTTTTTATCATACAGTATAACAGATAAATTACAAGAAGAATTTTCCTTTTTAAGCCATACATGCATTGCCTGTTTCACACCTGTAATACTGCATGCACCTCTTCTGTAACTTCACCCTTCCCATTCCTCCAAGTTCCATTGAGACTATATTTTGTTTGCTCTTAACTTTTCATTTTTTTCTTCTACATTCAAGAATGAAAGAATCATTGTAATAAGTAAATCAATGATGAATGGAAGCCATAAATACATGAAGTGCATCATATTGATACAGCTTTCCGGCTGTATAGATGCATCTCCATTTACAAATCCGCTCAAAGTAAGCATCCAGCCCGAAATCGCAGTACCAATACCACTACCAATTTTTACACCTAATGACGTATAGGAGTACATAGAACCTTCAATTTTCTTTCCTTTTGTAAGGTATGTATATTCAGCACATATCGCGATAACTGCATTCAACAATGTGTAAGCAATAAAGAACCACGCATACTGTGCAACCTGTCCGATATCTGTCGGAATAGCAAAAATTGCAAATAAGGTTACAGCACATCCAAAGAAACCATAAAACATCCATGGTCTCGCTTTACCCATTTTGCTCTTTGTTCTATCAATTATTGCCCCAAAGAACACATCTGTTACAGCATCGAGTAATTTTGAAATAGCAATCAAAGTACCTACAATACCTGCATCTAAACCAATTGAATTCGTTAAATAAATCATTACGAAGAATGTTAAAAATGCATATACTACATTCCCCGCGATGTCGCCTGATCCGTAACCAACTATGTTATACCACTTCAAATACTTTTTCTCTGTCGTTTTTTCTCCTTCTCTTGACTGAATTTTACTACCGTTCTTTTTGCTACATTCATTATATTAAATTTTTATCCTTTGTCTACTCTAATGATTGTTTCAAATCATAAAGGTCATGTCCTGAAATGACAATAAATAGTCCTTTTTCAACTGTAAACACAGCCATCTCTGGAACCGACCTCCCAATCGTTAGATTTTAGGTCTAACTTTTTTTGGAGGCGGCTCAAGAGATGGCTGTGTTCGTTTTATCCCATAGAATCATAAGAGATTATTCTAACTCTCTTTTTAATCTCAATATGTTGCTTTCGATTTCGGCAATAATCAATCTAAAATCTTTATCTTCTTTTCCAGTTGGATCTTCTAACCCCCAATTATCATCAAATGCCCTGCCAATAAATGGGCAACCTACATTACAACCCATAGAAATTGCCACATCTGGATTCGGAATATCTGTAATCAATTTTGAATACTGTGTCTGTTCCATATCAATTCCATATAACTCTTTCATAATTCGGACTGCATCTTGATTGATTTGTGGTTTTGTTTCTGTTCCTGCCGAAAAAGACTCAAAAACATCAGATGCTAAGTACTTCCCGAGTGCCTCTGCGATCTGACTTCGACAAGAATTATGCACACAGATAAATGCTACTTTTTTCTTTGTTTTCTTATAAAATGGACATTTTTCTGTGATACATTGCTCATTCTTATCACTAAATCTACATTCAATTCTACTACTCTCTAATTTCACATTGTAATTTTCATTTATATGCTCGATTGCTTTTTGAAAACTCAAAAATGCATCTCTTTTACAGCATCTTGGTCCACCCACTTGTGATAAACTACCTAATGCTTTGGATGTAAACTCCATATGCTTTCCCCATGAATCATCTGTACTTAAAGGGCCTGTCCCATCAATAATCGATAGTGCTGCTCCCATAGAACTTACAGCTCCACATACACCCCACATACCACATGTTGCACCTGGCATTTGCAATCCTCTTTTCATGAGTTCATTCAAACTATTCTGCAAATCCATTTTACCACCTGCATTATAAAAAGCAGTCAAAACGGCAGCTCCATCCAATATATGGTGTTCTGGTCCATGCATTCTAATAAAATCCATTTGAGCTATATTACAAAAAATCTGTATTGGATTTTTACTTTTTTCCCGTAAACACGCTTCAATAATTTTCTTTGCTCTTTCTTCCATGATTATACTACCTTTCCAACAAAACTTATGAAATTATTAAACTCCTTCCATACTTCTGCATTTATAGAATAATAATGCCATTTTCCTTCTTTTCTATCATTTATAAGACCACAATCACACAAAATATTCATATGATGTGATAAAGTTGGTTGTGTAATATCAAAAGCCTCCAATAACTTACAACCACATTTTTCTCCACTAGATAACATTTGAACAATCTTCAAACGATTACTATCTCCAAGTGCTTTACATATAGCTACAATATCTATCGTAATCATTTTCACTTACCTCACATCGACACATATCTATGTATAAAATATATATATCTTAAATATAGATACTTGTCAATGTATGTATATCTGCTTCTAAATATCCTAGAACCCCATACTGTTCTGCAAAGTAATTCGCACTTCTACATCTTACATTTATTTCAATCTTTTCGATTTCAGGGTATATAATTTGACGGAAGTTTGCATTAAAGAGGTACAGTTCTACAAGTTGCTCAAACGTAACCTTGTCCACATAGTCCCCGTTCTTAGGCTTTAGGTTTAAACTATATGCTTTAATTAACCTAAAATACGATATGTCATTTAGTATTCTTTTCGCATACTCCTCATCTTCGACAATCAATCCTATACTCTTAAGATTTTCTACTTGTTCATCAATTGTCATAGGAGGCTGATGCTGCTTAAGTTCTCCCATACAATATTCTCCTTAAAACAAAAAGACCCAACATGGTCCGCATCGTTGAGAGGCGTGTTGGGTTCTATTGACTTCTATTATATTCATTCCCATAAAAAATACAACAACTTGAGGTCATTTTTTAGACCTTATAAGTAAACTTTTCACTTTATGGGCAATAATTTTCATTTTCTTGCCATTTCATGACCTCAAAACATATAGATTCATAATTGTACTTCCCAAAAACTCTTGTCCATAGATTTTGGTGCTATTTTTACATGTGTTTTTTGTAGTGCCCAAAAGTGTACTTTTTGAAACCACCTCCTAAAAAATCGGCATAAAAAATAGCCATTACAGAGAATTTAATCTCCATAATGGCTATGTGTATTTATTCAATTATTATTTTAAATAAAATCAAAACCCAAAGGCTTGATCTGTTCGACGATATTGGAATTTGTCAATCAGTAAGACGCAAATAATAATAGTCATTTCCTTCCATGACATTTGTTTTCTTAAAGCCATGTCGTAAATAAAAGCGTTCTGCTTGAATATTATCCTTATGGCATCCCAAGGCAATAGGACGTTTGCCAAAATCACGATAAACAAGTTGTATCGCCGTTTCCAATATCTCTCCGCCAATTCCACAACCACGATACTTTTTATCAACCACAAAGCCCATCAACCGATAAAATGGCTCTTTTCTCATTTCCGGTGGGTCTGTTTCCCAAGGAATTGCCTCTCCCAAAAGAATGAGGCCAATCGAATTCTCATTACACTTCACGACAAAGGTATGTCCAATACAATGATGTTCAATTCCATAATCAGTAATGTCCATTATAGTTGAAGCTGTATCTACAAAACTCTCTGATATGTCATCTCTATCAATTTTGCACGCATCTGAAAAATTCTGATGTGTCAATTCTTCAAATATCAAATTCATAATCAACCTCACAAATTCAATTTTTTATCTCTTCGACGAAATTGGAAGTTTGGAGTGCTTTACATCAATTCGTTTCTTAACTGCAAAACCTTACTTTCAATTTCTCTAATCACTATTTTAAATTCTTCATCCAATTTTCCAGTAGGATCTTCCAATCCCCAATTATCATCAAATGCTCTACTAATGAAAGGACATCCAACATTACACCCCATTGAAATTGCCACATCTGGACTTGGAATATCCGAAACTAGTTTTGAATACTGTGTCTGTTCCATGTCAATTCCATATAACTCTTTCATGATACGAACTGCATCTTGATTGATTTGAGGCTTTGTTTCTGTTCCTGCTGAAAAGGATTCAAAAACATCGGATGCAAAATGCTTTCCTAATGCTTCTGCAATCTGACTGCGGCAAGAATTATGCACACATATAAATGCTACCTTTTTCTTCGTCTTTTTATAAAATGGACATCTTTCTTTGATACACTGCTCGTTTTTTTCACTAAAACAACATTCAATTCTGCTACTTTCTAATTCCACATTGTAGTTCTCATTTATATATTCGATTGCTTTTTGAAAACTCAAAAATGCATCTCTTTTACAACATCTCGGTCCACCTACTTGCGATAAGCTACATAAAGCTTTCGATGTAAACTCCATGTGTTTTCCCCATGAAGAATCCAAACTCAATGGTCCTGTGCCATCAATAATAGATAGTGCTGCTCCTATAGAACTCACAGCACCACAAACACCCCACATACCACAAGTTGCCCCAGGCATTTGTAATCCTCTTTTCATAAGTTCATGCAAACTTGTCTGTAATTCCATTTTACCACCTGCATTGTAATAAGCAGTAAGCAATGCAGGCCCATCTAACACATGATGCTCTGGTCCATGTATTCTTACAAAATCCATATGTGCTATATTATAAAAAATATCTAGGAGATTTTTACTTTTTTCCTGCAAACAGGCTTCAACTATTTTCTTTGCTCTTTCTTTCATAATTACTCCACC
This sequence comes from Roseburia sp., assembly GCA_017549185.1. Classification (GTDB taxonomy): domain Bacteria; phylum Bacillota; class Clostridia; order Lachnospirales; family Lachnospiraceae; genus Roseburia. The sequence continues at coordinate 45,100 of JAFYVJ010000030.1, forward strand.
TTTCCAACTAAACTTATAAACTCATTGAATTGCTTCCATACATCTATATTTAAAGAATAATGGTGCCATTTTCCTTCTTTCCTGTCATTCACAAGACCACATTCACACAAAATCTTCATGTGATGCGATAATGTTGGTTGCGTAATTTCAAAGGCTTCCAATAATTTACAACCGCATTTTTCCCCATCTGACAGCATTTGAACAATCTGCAAACGGTTACTATCTCCAAGCGCTTTACATATAACTGCTATATCTATTGTATTCATTTCTCTTTACCTCATATTGATGTTTATCTATGTATAAAACATATCAGACACATAGATAATTGCCAATGTGTATTGAATAATCCGGAGTGAAATCCATCACCTGTCCGGCACATGGAAATCACTAATCCGTTTTGTTGGAAATCGCGATTCCGTTAAAAAGGAAATCGCGTTATCTATAAAAAACTTATAATGAGACTATGCACCATCTGGTGTAAATCCATTATAAGGAGGTCACTATTATGACCAAGTACCGAGAAATCATACGCCTCACGGGCATGGGATTCTCTCAACGCGATATCATGGCAAGCTGTGGTGTCGCTCAAAAAACTGTTGTAAAGGTTCAGAAACGTGCCAAAGAATTAAATCTTTCATGGCCACTTGATGAAACTTTGACAGACATTGAGCTCCAAAAACTCATGTTCTCTAAGGAGAGCAAGGTATCGCCTAACAAGCGTATGCCTGATTACAATTACATCCACAAGGAACTTCTTCGTAACGGCGTAAGCAAAAAACTCCTGTGGACAGAATACATGGAAGATTGCCGTGCTAACGGCGATGAGCCACTCATGTATTCCCAGTTCTGCTATTACATTCAGCAAGATGAGCAGAAACGCCGTGCAACTATGCATATCAAGCGAAAACCGGGTGAACAGGTTGAAGTCGATTGGGCAGGTGATACTACAACAATCATTGACCCGGATACCGGTGAAATCATTAAAGCTTACATATTCGTAGGTGTAATGACTTACAGCCAGTATGCCTATGTAGAGGCCTTTCTGGATATGAAGCAGAAATCATGGATTAATGCTCATGTCCATATGTATGAATTTTTTGGCGGGGTTGCCAAGATTCTTGTACCTGATAACTGTAAAACAGCAGTTATTCACAATGGTAGTTGGAAAGACCAGCAGATTAACGAAACTTATCAGGAAATGGCTGAACACTACAGAACTGCAATAATTCCGGCACGTGTCAGATCTCCAAAAGACAAGCCGAATGCTGAAGGAACGGTAGGAAATATCTCTACTTGGATTACGGCAGCACTTCGGGATGAACAGTTCTTCTCCCTTGCCGAGTTAAACCGGGCAATCAGAGACAAACTTGAACTGTTCAACCAAAGGCTCTTTCAGAAGAAAGAAGGTAGTCGGCTCAGTTTGTTTCTTGGGGAAGAACTTCCATTGCTGGCACCATTACCTGCTACCCGTTTTGAACTGGCAGACTGGAAAACAGCCACCGTTCAGTTCAATTATCACATATCAGTGGACGGAATGCTATACTCAGTTCCGTTTGAATACATCAAAAAGAAAGTTGATGTAAGGGTAACAGATTACACGATTGAGATTTTTTACAACCATAACCGCATTGCTTCCCATCACCGTCTGAAAGGGCGTGCCGGGCAGTACAGCACCATCACAGAGCATATGCCGGAAGACCACCAGAAATATCTGGAGTGGAACGGCGACCGTTTCCGTAAATGGGCTGAGCGGATTGGCATAAATACGTACACTGCGGTCAATGCGATACTGACCTCCAAAGGAGTGGAACAACAGACCTATCGGAGCTGCATGGGGCTTCTGAAGCTTGCTGAGAAGTACTCAGATGCAATGCTGGAAGCTGCCTGTAAAAAGGCATTGTCCTATACAGCATCTCCAAGTTACAAGAGTATTAAAAACATCCTTGTAACCAGTTCTGAAAAGTTAGCATCAGAAATAACTGATACTGATACCAAGACCACACACAAAGCACGCGGCATCACAAGAGGTGCCGATTACTATCGGAGGTAAATATATATGACGAATCAGAGTACTATTGATAAATTAATTGAAATGCGTCTGACAGCTATGGCAGATGCATTTCGCAACCAGCTTGATGATCCTAAATTTAAGGAAGTTCCTTTTGAAGATAGATTCGGTATGCTGGTGGATATCGAATTCAGCAGCCGTAAAAACAACCGTCTGAAAAGACTGATTCATAACGCTGGATTCGACCAGCCGGAAGCCAGTATTATGGATATCAACTATACTTCCGGACGCAAGCTCAACAGGGAGCTGATTAACAGACTTGCCACTTGCGAGTATATAACTGAACACCGGAATCTTTTTATTACCGGTGCAACAGGCTGTGGTAAAACGTACATGGCTTGTGCCTTTGGCATGGAAGCTTGTAAACAGTATTTCAACACCAAATATGTCCGTCTTCCGGATCTGCTCATTGATCTGGAAATAGCAAGGACAGAAGGTAATTATCGTAAAGTCATGTCTAAATATGCTAATCCATTGGGTCTTGTACTGGATGAATGGCTCCTATTGAAACCTACTGAGTCGGAACAAAAAGATATCTTTGAACTGCTCCATAGGAGACGCAAGAAGTCAACCACGATTTTCTGCTCCCAGTATGAGTTCGAGGAATGGTACGATCAGCTTGGTGGTGACGCCAGTCCTCTAGCAGATGCCATTATCGACCGTATCGCTCATGACAGTTATCGTATCAACATCACAAGTATTGATGCTGAACATGACATATCCATGCGCGAGGTGTATGGCTTAGACAAAGCATTGCGCGAGTAAACTCGCATAAGATGATTTCCACTTCCCGGACATCTGATTTCCAGATTTCCGGAAGTGCGATTTCATCGCACAAGAATATTCATGTATTTAATTAAAAAACACATCCTCTATGCTAAAAGATGTGTTTTCATATACTATTTAGTACGAAATTCAAGTTTTGTCGAACTCTTTCTACTTTGAATATATCACCTCATAACATGTTTGAAAACAAAAATATGGGTAGCTTACTACTGCAAACCACCCACTTTTTACATGCCTTATTCATTTTTGTTATAAATTTTTTCATTAACAATCATTTCATCAATCAGCTCAAATCGAATATAGTATTCACTATATTTTTAAAATATGATAGGTATTTTTTCCTCGCTCTTTGGCATAATACATAGCTTTATCTGCTTCTTCAATAACATAACCATATTCCACGTCTTCTCTGTTTGTCAAGACAATACCTATACTACATGGTGTCGAAATCATTTCACCACTCTCTAATAGTGGAAGACCTTCGTTAAGTTTTTCGTAAACATACTGCATAATCTCTTCTACATTCTGCTCTGACACATTCAACATACAAAACGAAAACTCATCTCCTCCATTTCTTCCAACAATACCCTTTATGTTATCTCGCAAAATATATGCTACATGTTTGATTACTTCATCGCCCTGCAGATGACCATACTTTGTATTATAATCTTTGAAATTATCAATATCTACAAATCCAACTGCAACTGACTGCTTTTTCTCTCCCGCCAACTTAATATTTTCTCGAATTGCTTCCTCAATAGCTTTTTTGTTTTTAATCTGTGTCATTGGATCCAAAGTTGCTTTTTCTTCCGCTTTCATCAAATTCAATTGCTGTAGCTTTCTCTCTTCTGTAATATCTTGGCATAAACATTGAATTATTTTAGCATTTTCATCAAATTCAACCAATGTATTACGAAATTTTAATAAATGAACCGTTCCATCTTTCCATATTACATTACATTCTACACTTTCACTATCCCATTGTTTTTTCAGTTTATCGCATTCACCTAAAAAAACTTTCATTGCTTGTTCATTTGTCTCATCCACAATCTGATTTACATATCTGTGCAAAAACTCCTCAGTATTATCCACATCGAACAGTTCTAATGTTTTGGGATTAATTTTTATGATTTTCTTTTTGTTCTCTGCCATATATAAACGGAACAATCCAACAGACATTGTTGTATAGATCTCTTCCGTCAATTCCACTTGCTTCCACATTTTTTTTCGGAAATCAAAGGCATTTTTTCTAATCAAGTTAATTACAACCCATCCCACAAGAACTAACGGAATCAAAAAAATAATCATTACAAACATAATCGTCTTTGAATTATATTCATTTATGGAGTCTGCATAAACATATATTTCTTCTAATGTTTCCCCAGTTGCAACAATCCAATTAAAAGGTTCATAATATTGGGCATAAGATAATTTTTCAATTATCTTATCATCTGTCTTATTCTTAAAATAATAGGAATGGATAATTTTTCCATCCTTCTTTATTCCTTCTAACTCTGTTAGATATGGATAATTGCCTTTTATATCTGTCATCGAAGTAGACAAATACTCGCCTTCTGATTCAATCATGTTAGGGTGAATTCTACGAATTGCATAATTTTCTCCACCCGCCATATCTACAACTTCATTTACCCATACATACTGATTTCCTTCATAATATTCCATATGAACATATTCATAAATTTCATCTTTTACCAACATATCAATTGCTGTTTGCTTTATTAATAAGATAACTTCAGCAGCCTCAATATGTACACTCTCACACACTGCAAGTTCTTGAGACAATATCTCTTCTACAGGCATTTCTATCTTAGAAAACTTCAAATCACTTGCTTGTATATAAAAAACTTCTCCATTCTCCGCAATATAAATTGCCTCTGCACATAATCCCAAAGCATTTTTTTCAGAAACCTGTAAATACGGAACCACCTCCGAAATCTTTGCAATTCCTGCATTTTCTATTCTGTCTGCTAGCTCTTCAATATACACTATTGCTTCTTTGGTCTTGCGCTCTCTTATCGCATCCATGTGTATAATTATATTGTTTACATTCTCCTGCATCGCCTCTTCAACTTCAAGCATTGCAACAACTTTTAAATATTCACTATTTTCTGAAACTAATCTAATCCCAAATAAAATAAACACAATTACAAACAATCCAAATATTGCACTTTGCATTTTAATTATTTTTCTTATATACTGCCTTGTGTCCCCATCTAGAATTTTTTTATCCAACTTAAAGTAGTTCACTTAATTTATCCCCTTCTCCATTTTTCATGATATATAACTTCTCATCTCTATTATACATTATTTCAAAAAATTGGCAAAGAAAAATAAATCCTGCGCTACATATGTGGTGCATTTTGATGTGATCGACTAGTCAATCAAGATTTTGAAACAATCGGGTAGGAGGTAAATAATTATTTTATTTACCGTCCTCCCACACCACCTAGCATACCGTTCGGTACTAGGCGGTTCCTTAGTTTTCATAGACTATCAGATAATGGTCAAGTAAGGATGTATGTCCCAGCTTGGCTATTATTTTATTTGTGATTACTGTTCCCAGTATTTCTGCCATTCTCCAATAACCACATCTACAATTAGCAAGTTTGATGGCTTGCCAATGTTCCAGTTTCAGTTTTCTCAGGATACGATATCTCGTTCT
>JAFYVJ010000031.1 GCA_017549185.1 Roseburia sp.
CAGAAAGCCCATGACCGTATCAAAGAACTGACCGGGGTGGAAATGACTCTGTTCCGACCGCCGTATGGGGACTACAACAATACCTTGATTGAGGTATGTAACGATATGGGCTATCATTGCGTGCAATGGGACATTGACAGCCTTGACTGGAAAGACTACGGCACCGATGCCATTATCAAAAAAGTATTGGAACACAAGCACCTTGGCAACGGTTCCATCATCCTCATGCACAACGGGGCAAAGTATACCCCTGATGCACTGGAAGCCATTATTCTGGGATTAAAAGAAAAAGGCTATGAGCTTGTGCCGATTTCGGAATTGATACATAAGGAGAATTATGAAATGGACCATGAGGGAAGACAGCATGTAAAGGAGGGAGTGACGCCGGGACCGGTAAGCAAAACCAATGCTCCCGCCCCAGGCACACCTACTACCTCACCAAATATCATATCTTGAGTAGCACCGAATCCTATAAAAAGCACCTATGCCGCAGTGGTTTGCGGCATAGGCAACGTACACTCTTTATTAACTCTGTACTTCACATAATACTCTTTTGCACCTCTATAAAATTTCCAACAAAGCCGGTGCATACATTGCAATATTCTCTACAAATTTAACTGCGGCATTTGCATTTTTCACAAAATCTGTAACTTTCTTTAGGAATCTCTTCTCTTCATCAGAAACACATTCTGCATTACTTACTTCCATCATTACGCCACCCAATAATGCATTAATTTCTTTTTCTAATGCTTGTTTCCCAAACAAATTATATCTTTCAATCGAATCTCTTACTGCATACAATTGTCGCTTTATTGTTATCTTCACTTCGGTATCCCACGAAAAGCTTTCAAGTTCTTGAATCAACTCTAATATCCTTTCTTGTAACTCGGCGATCTTCTGTTGTTCTAACTGCTTTTCACCATATGATTTATCATAAAGACTTTCAAACAACTCCAACCTTTCCCTATATTTCATACAGTTATTCCTAAATGAATATATTCTCTCCTCTTCCCCATCAAAAGCAAATTTTACTATTTCGAGCTGGATATTTTTTAACATTTCAATAACTTTATCCGTATTCCATTCTGCTCCTGCCATCTTTTCAATTGCACAATCTATCATTTTTATGTACTTCATCTTCTCTGAAAAAAAATCTGTTTCACATAACCGTTCCGATGTCAAGAAAATATCTCTAAAGAAGTCCCCTTCTCCATATATTCCAACAGTTGCAAAACCACTATTATATTTATCACTTGCCTCTTCTACTCTATTAAAAAACTCAATTATTCTTTTAATTTCATTAGTTCTTATATTTTCCATTAGTATACCGTCCCTTCTCTTTATCTAGTTTATCCCTAACTCTTTTTCCAACCATTCGATAACGATTCCACAGTATGGTGTATATGCTCTATCCACCACATACCTTTTGTAACGAGATCTCAATGCACGTACATATGCATCATGTCCTTTATTTTTACACATCTCTCGTAATTCTCTTTGTGTTCTTTCCAGGGCACCTTTTCGGCTTTCAGGTAACGACAGTGCAATACAATTCAAGTTCAGCGTTTCATCCACATCCCGTTTAATGTCTTCATCATCAGAAGTAATATATCCATTTCGTGTATAATGAATTTTTCGAATAGATGATAACTCGTATGGATTCACAGTTAATTTTGTTCTTCCTCGATGTGCATCACAGGTCCTATCTTCTTCTCGTACATCAGGCTGCAAGCTATTTCCATAGCATACCCCTAACATATGTTTATAATCCAGGGTACTAGCCGCATCATACTCTCCGTCTTCCGGATTTCTCGCCAAATAATGCTCTATTCTTACAGCTTGATAACTATCCAGCTTGCGCATACAATATGCGCAAAGGCCCCTTTGCTCTTCCCACATTTGACTGCGAATATCCTCTCTTGGTTTTGCAGGCAATTCTTCGTAGCAAGCTCCTGGAGTACTCTTTCTGTATTTCAAGAGACTATCAGGCTCTTTCCCTCTCTGAATCAATATCACTCCGCTTCCCTCCGCATCTTTCCGAAATCTAATGACACCCATGCGGCACTGATTTCCGGGTCAGTATCTCCTACAATCTTCTCTATTACGTTCAGTAATTTCTCTGCTTCTTCTATTCTATCCTCATCAATCAAACGATAGAAATCAGAAAATTTTTCTTGTACTTCCACCGGCCGATCTCCAACCTGCATTACCTCTCGTAAGATAGAATTAGCATCTCTACCATATGTCTGAGCTGCCGGCCGATAAACCCTCCCATTATCCAAAACCAGAACCGACTCTCTAGGTACAGAATTAATTACTGCTGGCGCATGAGAAGTTACTATAAATTGTACCAGAGGAAAAATGCTCTGTAAATCCGATAAAATGGTCTGTTGCCATTCCGGATGTAAGTGCAAATCAATTTCATCTATCAAAATAAGCCCCGGTGTTCTATCGAGAACATTTTCTCCTAATTGCGGATTAAGAACTGCCATACGATAAGCAATGTCACCAATCATGCTCAATGTATTTTTATATCCATCACTCATCTCATTCATTGCAAACTTACATTTTTCCCCTGACTTATCCGTATACTCTAACATTATGCGGTGCGTATCCAAGTCAAAGGAAATTGTCGGATTATCATAGCCGCTGATTTTTTCAAAACACTTACATATAGCAGCCTCAACTACCTTCAGCTGAACTATTTTCTCTACAACTCCTGTCTTTTGCTGGTTCTGTAAACTTTTCAGGGTCATCTTCTCGAACCAATTTAACATCATTTTCTCGTTAGATTCTGCCGCCATGCAATCCACATAACCAACCTGACGATTAAACTTCTGAAGAGTTTTCAAATCTCTTTTTTCTTTCTTCTGTGCATAAAGGCGTCCTGTTCCGTAGTAGGAAAGAATCGGTAATATAACTTCACTATCCCCCTCCATGATACGGTTTTGTAATTGCTCGGCAATCTTTACTAACCCCTGTGCTTCTTTAATCGTTGTCTTTCCACCAGAAGAGTTCAAAGATCGCGTCCACTCAACGTTACTCTTTCTATTACACTCTCCCCGACCGGAAATCATCACAGGAAACTGGTGCTGTACATCTACAATTCCTTCCATTTCGTAAAAATTATACTTTGCATCCTCTTTATCGATTCTTCTCGCTACACCGCCCTCTATTCCACACAAAAAAGTACTGGCCGCAACAGCAATTGCATCCAATATCGTAGTCTTTCCTGCACCATTCTTACCGACAAATAAAGTCAGACGGTCATGCAAAGAAATCTCCATTTTTTCAAAACATCTGTAGTTTTCAATAGAAACTGTATTAATGCGCATACCACACCACCTCGATAGAATAGACTTCATAGGGTTATTTTACCATAGTTGTAACTAATTTTCACTATCTTTTTTTCTTTAGTACTCTTTTATTCAAGCATTCTCAAATAACGCCTTGGTTTTCTAGCATATTCTTTTTTCTTAGCATTAAACCTCATATCAGATTACATCCGCTTTCGATGTTTCTACCTCAAACTCTACACCCAAAGCTACACCACCATATTTTGATTCCCATACTTTTTTTGAACTGTTCCATTTATATTGTTCAGGAGTTAAGTACTGTTTTATAGGCCTAAACACATATCCAAACAATTCCAAGTTTGGCAAATCAATCAAAACATCTAATTCCATCTCGTGCTCTATTTGGAACCTTTTCTTCAGCACAACCATTTTATCCGGAATTCCTGGCAAAGTACAACAACTCTTTCTATCAATTGCATCTGATAATATCTGAATCGCAACATGTTCTTCGTCGCTTGCTTTACGTGGAAGTTTGAACTGAATACCAAACCATGACTGAATCTTTGAAACCTTTTGCATCTCATCAATCCAAAACATAGTCATATCTATATTCATTTCCCACTCGTCACTATTATGCAAAAACCTTAAACAATCTACCGTCAAGTTATACTCTTCATGCCCAATCATTCTTACAAATATTCTATTGGCTTTGACTAACTTTTCTATTTTTCTGAACGCATATAATCGTTCCTCGACATTTTGCATCGGTGACAAATCATACCTATTAGTTATAAATGCAGGCTCTCCCCCTACCGTAATAATCTCATACCAATAATGTTCTCCCTTAACAATAAATTTATCCTGCCAGTCAATAAAGAAATGTGTAATCTGAACTTTATCCGTTGCAGCCACTTCATTGTCCACATATATATATCCTTCGTAAACGCCACGTACAACATCTTGGAACATAGGCATACATTCGTAGCGTCTATTAGAATTCATCGACATTTGAACTTCTGCCAAAAACAACGATATAACTTCTTTTTTACTCTCCGTTCCAACCAAACGATCTCCTAACTGTCTTTTTATCTCATCCAGCCCCTCCTCTGGTATGTCTTTTAATACATTCTCATTCAAATTCCCTAAATTTAAAATATATGTCGTGCCTTCCTCATCCTCATATGCTTTATCTACAATTTTCTTTATCTGCCGCTCAAAATCATCATGTTCTCCTAATGAAATCGGATATTCATTTGAACCAGTTTTTTTATTCATTATTGGATATTCAGCCCAACCATCGGCAGAAAACCAACAATAACCTTTTACAATTCCTTCTCCTGTACACGTATCTATTTCTCCATATAAGACACAGCTTTTTGTTCCTGTTTCCTTTAACAAGTTCCCTGCTTGCAATTCATAAAAAGCATCCCTCTGGATTCTTATCAACTCATTGTGTTCATGTCCTGCAAGCCATAAAAACTTTCTTTCCCCTCCCATTATCGTTAATAGCATCGACTGTTCATCCCTCGTCAAAAAATCATACGAATAATGAGTTAGTATTACTGTAATCTTGTCATTATTTCGCTCTTTAATTAGGTTGTAAATATACTCCATCCCCAGTATCAAATCTCTTTCCTGACCTTTTGCATAGGATATTGTAGAGTCGACATGATACACATCGAAATCTTCCGTAGAAATTAAAAAGTGCGGTTGACCACTATCACTATAGCACTTTACCCGCTCCGAATCTTCGCCATAAAAGTCTTTCATAACCTCTACAAATGCTTCTTTACCTCTTGAAATGGCATAGATATCCTCATCACGTATCTTGCCTTCCGACGAATTATAATACCCATTATCCTTTACAACACCATTAAAGTGCATTCTCTTTATTGCAGCCATTCTTTCCTTGTCATCTCTAACAACATCATGATTTCCCGGAACAATAAACGTATTCTCTGGCGTAACACCTACTATTTCAACTATCTTTTTTAGGTACTCCGTCGTATCCTCCGGAAACTCTCCATCAGGTGCATTTCTTAAATCACCAGAAAAAAAGACATAGTCACAGAAAATCTCTTTTCCCGCTAAATAACTCAGTAGTTTTTCACGCATCACTTTCGTTTCTACACTATCTACATTCTTATGCAAATCAGAAAAATGCAACCATCGTACTTTACTCATGATACTATATCACCTTTCGTCTCTCATATCTTTTCGTCATATATCTGATTATAAACTCAATATCCCCTTATAATAATTATAGCATTTTTCCCTACACACGAAAAGGTCTTTTTTGTTAAACCCTCCTATTTCCGCCATTCCATATCTCCCCTCACCCTGGGGGAATGAAGACACCCGCAACATCCTCGCCATCCTGAAAAAACATAACGTCCGCGTCACCTTCTTTATGACCGGAGAATGGATGAACAAATATCCGGAGGATGTGAAAGCGATCCTTGCCGACGGCCACGACCTGGGCAATCACAGCGAGAATCACAAACAAATGTCCCAGCTATCAAGGGAACAGTGCCGCACGGAGCTTCAGAAAGCCCATGACCGTATCAAAGAACTGACCGGG
>JAFYVJ010000032.1 GCA_017549185.1 Roseburia sp.
GACGAGGCTGGTGTGGAAGGTTTTTATATCTTCTAAGCAGTGTCGTCTTATCATCTTACATTCGCAAGAGTTTATCTAACATACGTTCGGTAAACTCTTGTTCTTTTTTGTTACTTCAAAAATCGAATTTTCCTATAAAGCAAAAAATAGAGCAGATTATAGTCAGCAAATTATTTTGCCGACTACAGTCTGCTCCTTTTACTATTCTTGTCAATTAGAACATTCCACCCATACCACCAGTGAGCTTCGCCATCTGGTTCTGGCTTTCCTCTTCAAGTTTTCGGAAAGCTTCATTGGCTGCTGCAACAATTAAGTCCTCTAACATTTCTACATCATCCGGATCTACCACCTCTGGATTAAGTTTCAATGCTTTAATCTCATGTTTTCCGGTTACAGTAATCTCAACTGCTCCGCCACCCGAAGTAATCGTTACTTCTTTTTCTTCTAATTCCTTCTGTGCTACTTCCATCTGACGCTGCATACGCTGTGCCTGCTTCATCAGATTATTCATATTTCCTGGCATACCACCTGGAAATCCTCCTCTTTTAGCCATATTAGTCCTCCTTGTTTTTCTGAAGGAAAATGCGAACCCACTGGTGAACAGAGGGCTTTTCCTCCTTGTTTTTGGGAAAAATCTATATTAAAAATCTTCTTCCTCTATATTGAAATTTATTAACTGCCTTAAATCCGGATAAACAGTATCACTAGGTTGTCCACTTTCATTCTGCTTCACGATAACCTGTATCTCTTTTCCAAGACGTTCTGCGATTACTGTTCTTAAAGCATCCTGACATTCCGAACGATTCTCTGCAATATAAGCATATGCATTCGCATCCTCAAACACAAGCAATAAACTATCTTCTGGTCCTAAAGACGGCAGTGCTTTATTAAAATATGTCCTACTTAATCCTGTAAGCCCAGACAAAATGCCCTTCCAACTTCGAACCACTTGCTGAATATCTTCCGGAATCGCTTTTGGCAACGGAACCTTTTCTTCTACTTCCTGTGATGCTATGTTTTGCCTGGCACCTTGTGATGATGTAACCATCACACCGTTCTCCATTTTTTTCTCAAGGCTTTCTATTCTATCAATGATAGAAGAATAATCCTCTTCCATCTCCGGTTTACAAAGCTTAATTACCGCAATCTCGATTAGGATACGTTTCTGAGTAGCATATTTCATCTGATTTGCAAGTTCAGAAAAAATACGGATATACCTCATCAGTACTTCACCATCCACCATCGTAGCTTCGTCCCGTAACAATGCCAGATTTTCAGCAGACACCTCTAAAACGTCTTCCATATTATCAGAACTCTGTAATAAAAGCAAGTTCCGCATATACCATGCAAAATCCGTCACAAACTGTCCCATCTCTCTGCCTTCAATAACCAACTCATCAATAGTAGAAATTGCACCTACAACATTCTTATCGATTATTTGTCGCAGCAAACGGCTAAAAATCTCCGTATCAACCGCACCCAAAGTCTCTAATACCTTCTCGTATGTCAAATCTTGCCCTAGATAAAAAGCGATGCACTGATCCAGCAGACTTAACGCATCTCGCATAGAACCATCTGCAACCTTTGCCACATAACGGATAGCTCGATCTTCTACGTTAATCTGCTCTTTATCCATCAACTCCTTTAAACGCTCAGAGATTGTATCAATAGAAATCCTGCGAAAATCATACCTTTGGCAACGGGACAAAATCGTAATCGGTATCTTATGTGCTTCCGTTGTCGCCAAAACAAAAATAACATATGAAGGTGGTTCTTCTAATGTCTTTAATAACGCATTAAATGCTCCTATGGAAAGCATATGCACTTCATCTATAATGTAAACTTTATATTTACCCTCTGTTGGCCGATACTCTACCTCTTCTCGAATCTGACGTATGTTATCCACACCATTATTAGATGCCGCATCAATCTCTATCACATTCATGGAGCTTCCGTTTGCAATAGCTTTGCAAACCGCACATTCTCCACAAGGACTTCCATCCTCTGGATGTTCACAGTTTACTGCCTTTGCAAAAATTTTCGCAATGGTCGTTTTACCGGTTCCTCTTGTACCGCAAAACAAATAGGCATGACCGATTCTATCTGCTTTTATCTGATTCTTTAATGTCGTTACAATATGGTCCTGTCCTTTTACATCTTCAAATTCAGAAGGACGAAACTTTCGATATAATGCCGTATAAGACATCGCTTAACTCCTTACTACGCTCTTACGAATACCCCGCTTCTACATTAATCACCAAAGCTAATTCCAATTCGTTTTGCTTCTTTAATCATCTGGCAATCCGGCTCTACCATTTTAAGCTTGCCCGCCACATCTTTTAGCGGAACACGCTTGGTCTTGCCATCCACCATGCCAATCATGTAGCCATAATCATTATCAATGATGGCTTTTGCTGCCGCAGCCCCTAATCTGGTACAAAGCACACGGTCATATGGACATGGACTACCACCACGCTGCATGTGACCAGGTACCGTTACTCGCACCTCTGCACCTGTTATTTTCTCAATTTCTGCTGCAACTTCATATGATACAGAAGGATACTTACGTTTTGCAAGCTTTTCTTTATATTCTTTTTTGGAAAGTTTTGCATCTTCTTTCGAAATTGCACCTTCTGCTACCGCAAGAATCGTGAAACCATTTCCTGCTTTTTTTCGTCTATCAATCGCGTCTGTAATTTTCTTAATATCGTATGGAATCTCTGGCAAAAGAATAATATCTGCACCGCTGGCAACTCCTGCATATAATGTCAACCAACCCACCTTATGACCCATAACTTCTACAATAAAAATACGATTGTGAGAATCTGCCGTCGTATGAATACAATCAATCACATCTGTTGCAATATCAATCGCACTCTGAAAACCAAACGTCACATCTGTACCATAAATATCATTATCTATTGTTTTCGGTAAATGAAGAATATTTAACCCTTCCTCCCTCAGAAGGTTCGCTGTCTTTTGTGTACCATTACCACCTAAAATAACAAGGCAGTCTAAGTTTAATTTATGATAAGTATGCTTCATTGCAGCAACTTTATCTAAACCATTTTCATCTGGAACCTGCATAAGTTTGAACGGCTGACGAGATGAACCTAAGATGGTACCACCCTTTGTCAAAATTCCCGAAAAATCTTTGGATGTCAAAAGGCGATAGTCCCCATATATCAGCCCCTTATATCCATTATGAAAACCGTATACTTCAAGTTCCTCTAAATTAGCACTTAACCCCTTTACTACACCACGCATCGCTGCGTTTAAAGCCTGGCAATCACCGCCGCTTGTCAACAACCCAATTCGTTTCATAAAACCTTCCTCCTAATGGTCATAAATATATAGATATTTTACAGCATTTTCCCCATTTCTTCAATTATCTTTCCTACCAAAGATTTAATCCGCCTTTATTTCCTCTTCTTCCTTCTCTTCTGCAATCCTCTTTTCTTCATCTGTTACTTTCTTTGCAATTTTAAACGCAAATACAAGTATCCCAATTGCTGCAATTACAAAAAAAGCGGCCGCAATTACATTCCCCACCTCTTTATATAGCTGCATCGCTGTATATAGCAGATAAACTGCTGCCATACTATAAATTCCTGCTCTTAATTTATCGTTGTTCATACTAATAACCATGTCCTTTCAATACCTGCAAACTTTGGGCCGCAGGTACAAATTTGCGTGTAAAAAATTTATTTTTCACACCATTCCCCTTTTCTTTGTTACACACTTCACTATTCAATAGAATAACATACTATTTGCTATAAATCAAATACAGCGCCAGCCATTCGGCTGACGCTGTAAAAAAACAATACTTCTTATTTTTTAACCAAATATTTACGCATATCCAATGCACATGCACAAAGAATAATTGCACCTTTGATAATATATAATGAAGAAGAATCTACACCTAACATAGTAAGTGCAACGAAGATGATACGTAATACGAATACACCTAAAATGATACCAGAGATAGAACCAGTACCACCTACGAACGATACACCACCGATAACGCAGGCTGCGATAGCATCACATTCTGCATTCAAACCGGTATTTGCTGCTACAGAACCGCTTCGTACACCTTCTACGAAACCAGAATATCCATACATTCCACCTGCAAGAGTATGTACTAAAACTGTGGTCCAGAATACATTTACACCAGAAACCTTGGCAGCTTCTGCATTAGAACCAACCGCAAACATATTCTTACCGAATGCTGTTTTATTCCAAACAAACCACATTACAGCTACAAGAATAATTGCATATAAAACATACATTGGTACTGCAACACCACCAAGACGGAATAACTCGCCACCAACGAAGTTCTTATATTCTTTACTCAAACCAGAAATTGGCTGTCCATTGTTACCATTCAACTGGAAGAACCAAAGAATGATACCATAGGTCATCAACTGTGTAGACAATGTTACGATAAATGGATGTAAACTAAATTTTGCTACGAAAAATCCATTTACAAATCCGATTGCTGCACCGATTGCAACTACGATTAATAATACCGCAAAAATCCAGCCTATAGTAACCTCTGGAAGGTTCGCAAACATTTTGTTTGCGAAATCAGATTTCTGTAATAATACACCAGCAACAGCAGCTGTCAAACCAGCCACACGACCTGCTGAAAGGTCAGTACCTGTCAATACGATACAGCCAGCAATACCAAGTGCCATTGGTAAATACGCTGCCACCTGTGTAATCAAGTTCGCAAAAGAACCCATAGTTAAAAAGTTTTC
The DNA here is from genome assembly GCA_017549185.1 of Roseburia sp. GTDB lineage: Bacteria > Bacillota > Clostridia > Lachnospirales > Lachnospiraceae > Roseburia. The sequence continues at coordinate 4,761 of JAFYVJ010000032.1, forward strand.
TCTTACCATTGCAGTATAGATGACAAAAATAGCCATAACAATGTATAATGCATTATTTAAAATTCCATCTATCCAGAATTGACGCTTATCTTTTGCATCCATCTGCGCATAATCAGCACTTACTTGTTTAATTTTATTGATTGGATTCACCATGAATCATGCCTCCTTATACATATTTCGCTGCCAGTGTCATAATTTCTTCCTGTGTCGTATTACGTGCATCTACTTCACCAGCTACACGACCACCAGACATTACCAAAATTCTATCACAGACACCTAACAACTCCGGCATTTCGGAAGAAACCATCAAAACAGTTTTTCCCTTATTAGCCAAATCTAAAATTAACTGATAAATTTCATATTTTGCACCTACGTCGATACCTCGTGTCGGCTCGTCTAAGAGCAGAACATCCGGTTCTGTCAACAACCAACGTCCGATAATAACTTTCTGCTGGTTACCGCCAGAAAGAGTACGAATTTTGGTATCCTGCGATGGTGTTTTTGTATGCATTGCATCAATATAATACTGAGTATCCTCTCTCTGAGATTTCTCACTCAGATAAACGCCAAAACGTTTATGACGTTTTAAACTTGAAATAACCGTGTTATCCTTGATACTCAAAACACCAAAAATACCGGTTGCTCTACGTTCTTCTGTCAACAATGCAAAACCATTTTTAATGGATTCTCCTGCATCACGATTTAAACATTTCTTTCCATTTAATGTGATCGTACCCTCTTTACGTGTACGAATACCAAAGATACTCTCTAACGTCTCTGTTCGTCCGGAACTATCCAAACCTGCAATACCTAAAACTTCACCTTTTTTCGCTTCAAAGGATACATTTCTTAACTGATTATACTGTCCAGTAAGATTCTCTATTTTCAACGAAACTTCGCCTGGTTTGTTGGTCTTTGGTGGGAACTGATTTGTCAATTCACGACCTACCATCAAGCGAATAATATCTTTCATTTCTAATTCTGCCGCAGGTTTTGTTGCAACCCACTGACCATCTCTCATAACAGTAATCTCGTCTGAGATACGCTTAATTTCTGCCATCTTATGAGAGATATAAATAATACCCACACCTCTGTCACGAAGCATGTTAATAATATCAAAAAGATGTTCTACTTCTTCTTCTGTTAATGAAGAAGTAGGTTCGTCAAACACGATTACTTTTGAATTATATGAAACTGCTTTAGCAATCTCTACCATCTGTCGCTGAGAAACAGGCATTGTACTCATCACTCTATATGGATCTACATCTATACCAAGCTCTTTGAAAACTGCCTGTGTATCATTTAACATTTTACGTTCATCTACTGCGATGCCCGCGATTTTCGGATAACGACCCAACCAAAGGTTATCCATAACATTACGTTTTAATGCCTGATTTAATTCCTGATGAACCATTGCCACGCCATTATCTAACGCTTCACGGCTGCTCTTGAAGTCGATTTCTTTACCTTCTAAATAAATGCGTCCACCATCTTTAGCATATATACCAAATAAACACTTCATCAATGTGGATTTACCCGCACCATTTTCACCCATCAAGGCATGTACCGTTCCGGCTTTTACTTCTAATGAAACATTATCCAACGCTTTTACACCTGGAAATGTTTTTGTAATGCCTTCCATTTTCAGAAGAACATCCTGTGCCATATCTGTTCCTCCCTCTACAATTTTATAGTTAAAAGAAAAGGCAGCTGCCCAAAATATGACAGCTGCCCAAAATAAAGTTCAGCTTTATAGCTTATTCAGCAGTATATGGTGCATATGCAACGAAAAGTTTACCATTGCAATCTGCTGCGATGCTGAAACGTGCATCTGTTAATGCAGCTAATGCATCTGCTGGAGCTAAACCACCAGAGATACCAACTAATGTCTGAGCGATAGCTGCAGCCATACCATCAGCATCCTGTTTAACTGTACCTGTCATAGCGCCTTCAGCGATTAATGATTTTGCATTATCTGTAGCGTCTACACCGAATACAGGAATCATATGTTTACCTTCTGTGTTGTAGCCGTTTGCCTGAAGAGTAGCAACTACACCTTCAGCCATACCGTCGTTGTTACAGATAACGAGCTCGATCATGTTACCGTTAGCTTCGTTAAATGATACTAAGTTTGTGATCATGTAATCTGTAGCTGCCTGTGCTGACCATGCACCACCTAAGTCTACCTGGTAGTTTGTTGTAGCCTGCTCATCAAAGTATTTTAATTCTGGTTTGCCAGCTGCTGTAAGAACTGCGTTAGCATCTTCTACACCGTACTGTGTACGATAGATAGCTTCGATGTTAGCTTCATCACCTTTCATCATAGCGTAAGAGATAACGCCATCGCCATTAAGGTCAACTGTATCATAGTTAGCTAATACATATTCACCAACCATTTTACCCTGCATATGTCCAGCTTCTGGAGCACCTGTTCCGATGAAGCAAGCTGTTGGGTTTTCAGAAAGAACTGTTACGTCAGAACCATCTGTTCCGATTGCACGGTTGAAGAAAATAACTGGGATATCGCCTGCTGCTGCAAGAATATCTTCTGCTGTATCTGGTGCACCAGATGTAACTACGTTAACGATTAAAAGGTTTGAACCACCAGCGATAGCTGTTTTGATCTGGTCAATCTGTTTTGCCTGATCGTTTGCTGCGAACTGGTTATCGTATTCAACACCTAATGCGTCTAATTCTTCGTTAAGTTCTGTACGAACTGTACTTAAATAAACGTCACTTTCGTCATACCAGAATACTGATACCTTTACGTTTGACTCTGTTCCTGCTGTACCAGCTGATTCTGTACTTGCTGGTGCATCATTGTTTGTTGCTGGTGCATCACTGCTTCCGCCACATCCGGCGAAAAGTGTAGCTGTCATTGCAAATGTTAACAATACAGCTAAAATTTTCTTTTTCATGATTATCATCCTCCTAAAGATTTAATAATTACATCTGTACATATAGACAGATGCTAGTACGGTAATTATAACACCCCTTTTATAAAAAATAAAGAGATTTTTTATAAAAACCATCAAAATCCACAATTATTTTTGCAGATTGCCGTCATTTTAACAATTTTTATAGCTCAATTCCACATTCTTGCATCAATTCTCTTGCCGAATCCAATGAATCAATGCCATGTAAATTCTTAATCGGAGCAAATTCACGCCCTCTCACAACCTCATATGGAAGGCAATCCGCCATCATATGTACCATATCAAGTACCAAAGTCTCAAATTTGTATCCGTTCGGTGCCTCCGGCTTTACCAACGTGCCATCCACATCCATATATGGAATCTTTTTTTCAACAACATGAATCATCATATTATCATCCGCAATTTTTATCAGCCTCTCTACAGAGAAAAGATAATTTAAAATAACACCGAACAAATACACCAACTCGCCGTTCTCTTTTCGCAATGTAGCCATTTCTTCTGTCATTTCGTAATACTCTGCAATAGACGGCCTTCCATCTTCTGTACATAGTACACCTATTTTCTCGTCCGGTGCCGCCTTACGAACTACTTTTGCACCGCTTTCCATGCCTGAAGCAATCGTTGCACCTACAAAAAACGGATCTGCTATACGTTGCAAACAATTATCTACTGCAAATACATTGAGCCATTTAATGCCCTTATCACGAATATCATCCAGCAAACCAGCCTTTACCATAGAGGAAAACCATCCCCCATTACCATTTGGCGACATTGCAATATCCGTCTTTGAAATCATATAAACGCTACCATCATAATCACATGCCGGTGCCATCTCCTGAATGAAAAACTTTACATACTCTTTCGGATATCCGAAATAATTATGTTCCTCAAAGAAAGCTATTGTATCCTCATTGTTAATCGTGCTTGTCATGATATAAAATGGCACATATGCACCTGCTTCATTGGTAACATCCTGTAAATTATGCACCAACTGTTCAAATAAATATAAATCCTTTGTCAAACCGATATTTAAAGTCCCTTTTGGTTTATCTAAACCGAGGCGTGTACCCTGTCCACCCGCCAGCAAAACAGCTCCCACCTTACCTTCACGAATGGCATTTAAACCTATTTCCTTAAATTCTTCTGCTTTAGCTTCAATTTCTGATACTTCTACTGCATCTAATGGTGCAAATACTCCTCTTTCCTGACCAGTTTTCACATGAGCCAAATTCTTTAAAATGGACCAATCAATAGCATCTAGGTTTTCTTTTAACTTGACCTGTTCTTCCGGCGTCCCCATAGAAAGAGCTGCTTTTATATAGCGTTGCTTTTCATCTTCGTAAATTCTCACATTTCCCTCCAATCCAAATTCTACGTCGATTATAGAATTCAAACTTCTTCTCCTATTATTGTGTTGAAATACCCCTCGTGCTTATTATTATAAAATATTTTTGTCTATTACTCAAGCACTATGGATACCGCTATACGAGCTCTATCGTTATACGTTACTGTTCACTCGTACCTCGTAAACAGTAACCGTTATGCTACTATACATTAAAAAAGGCACTGAAAGGCTCAAATAAGCCTCACAGTGCCAACGTTCTTTTATAATACTTAATATAGTACTTACTATGCTAATGCTGCTGTAATAATCGCCATAAAGTAAACTTCATCTGCATTACATCCACGTGACAAGTCATTGATTGGTGCATTTAAACCAAGTAAGATTGGTCCATATGCATCGAATCCGCCAAGACGCTGTGCAATCTTGTAACCGATGTTACCAGCGTTGATATCTGGGAATACGAATGTATTAGCCTGTCCCGCAACTTTGCTGTCTGGACATTTTGTCTTAGCAACTGTTGGAGAAACTGCTGCGTCAAACTGTAATTCGCCATCAATAGCGAGTTCTGGATATCTTTCTTTTGCTTTTGCAGCTGCCGAACGAACTTTATCAACAGCTTCACCTTTACCTGAACCTAATGTTGAATAGCTTAAGAATGCAACCTTTGGATCCATACCAAAAATCTTAGCACAGTTAGCTGTTTCACCTGCGATTTCAACTAATTCATCATCTGTTGGGAATAAGTTAATCGCACAGTCACCCATTGCTAACATTTCATTACCTTCTGCTGTTTCGCGAATTAAGATAAAGCAAGAAGAAACGATTTTGTTACCTGGTTTTGTCTTAATTAACTGTAATGCAGGACGTACTGTATCCGCCGTAGAATATGTTGCTCCACCAAGAAGGGAATCAGCAAATCCCATTTTTACTAACATAGTACCGAAGTAGTTAGCCTGTGATAATGTTTTTACTGCATCTTCCGGTGTCATACCTTTGCTCTTACGAAGTTCGCAAAGTGTTGCTACCATTTCGTCGAATTTGTCATAGTTTTTAGGATCGATAATTTCTGCACCAGCGATATCAAAACCATTTTCTTTTGCAACTGCATTTACTTCATCAGGATTACCAATCAAAATTACTGATAAGAAGCCTTCTTTTAAAATACGTGCTGTTGCCTCTAAGATACGTGGGTCATTACCCTCTGTGAAAACGATTTTCTTTGAATTCTGTCTTAAAGACTCAATCATCTTATTAAACATTGTTTTCTCTCCTTTTAAATATAAATTAACCACACTACGCGATTTTAATTTTATATGACTATTTTACTATATAAACCAAATTTTTCAAGACAAAATCTACTTGTTTTAATTTACAACCGATTGATAAAACTCTTTTTTTGCGTCATCCCATGTTTTATACCGTTCATCACCGCGTTTATCTGCAAAAATCCCCTTCTCTGCCAGATATCTTCCCAGATACGATGTCACTTTCTGGGCTCCGGCATAATTCAAATGATCTCCTCCATCAAAAGAATCCATCGACCAGTCAATAGGAACGTCTTCCGGCATATAATTCATATCAAAATAGGTCAGCCCTAATTCTTCTGCCAATTGTACAAGTGCATTATGCCCACTAGGCGTCCAGGTTAATGCATTCGGCGCACTGTATAAAATTAGTTCTGCACCATTTTCTTTGCAAAACTCTATTATCTCCACTAGTGTCCGCTTATTATCCTCCAAAACCCCCGCGACTTCATCCGTAGGTTTCGTATAATCTCCTGCATCCACCACTTCAACTGCCGGACTATAATAATAACCTTTCGCAATCTCTTGATGCGTATACTCTACCCGCAAGTCCGTATCTAATTCCAACATCGTACCAAATGTTTTCCATCTGTCATGATATCGGAATACCGGCAATTTCCGCTCTATTGCCGTGCGAATATTTTCCTTATACATAAAATTATTAAATATTGGCGTCCCTTCTAGCATTACGATCTTTGGTGACTGTGTCTTAAAAGTCTTATACAAAAATTCTTTTGAATAATAAAGTTGCTGCAACGATGTACCGCACATATATGAAGTGATACCATAATCCCTCCATATCTGTATCGGTATTACAGAACAGTAACTTACACTATCTCCTATAAACAATACATCTATCGTCTCTTTCGATTCACCTAATATGCCGTTTGCCTTCGCATCTTCCATGCCGTGTGCTTCTGTATTATTCTTCGGCTGAAAAAATAGCGAAGCGGCTATCAGTAAAAGTAGCAAACCCAGGAGGAAGAGCACACTAGACAATATATTTTTTACCTTTATTTGCATCACGTCCTCCTTCCTAGAAATTCGCATAAATCGGATCTACCGGGATATATCCCAAACCATATGCACCAAAAATAACAATGAACAAAATCAACCCGTACATTACTCCCCAGCGAAGTACAACATGCTGTTTCCCTAAAAACTCGCGAATTTCCACATCTTTCTCTTTTAATATACTGACAACCAAAACGATCAGTATCGCAATGCCTACAATAACAATATCCCATCCATCGATTCCAAGTGCTTCCATAGTTTGTAAGTTAAATCTCTTCAGAGAGAAATTTGTAAGCATCATTTTAAACATTATCAAACCGGACTTTAACCCATGTCCACGGAAAAACAGCTCACCTATTACAACTAAGATGCACGTTCGCATCATCTGGAACAGTTGATATCCAAACCTGCCCGAATTAATATGCAGTGCCTTTCTAACTTTCTTTGCCAATGGTTCCACCATATTTCCCATTAAAATCAACGCAAAATGATACATTCCAAAGAAAATATAGTTCCATGCCGCACCATGCCATAATCCATTACAAAACCACACACAGAATAGTGCAATCGCACTTGCAACTAAAAGTGCAAAGTAATTACTTGTTTTTTTCTTAAGATTGGATGTCATTTTTTTCATCGGCTTAGATAATGTAACCGGATAAAAAATATAATCCTTAAACCATGCTCCCAACGTAATATGCCATCTCGCCCAAAAATCCGATATTGTCTTTGAGAAAAATGGTCGTGCAAAGTTCTCTGGCAATGTCACACCAAATATTTGTGCCGTTCCAATCACTGCATCCATGGTTCCGGAAAATTCCATATATAGCTGAATGGTGTAGCAAACCGCTGCTATTGCAACAATACCGCCATCATAATTTATGAAATTTGTAAATACTTCTTTTATAAGAGGATTCAAACGATCTGCAATGACGACTTTTTTCATCATACCAAACAAAATCCGCTGCAAACCAAACACCAAATTCTTATGTTCAATCTTTGACACGTTCCAAAGCTGATTTGCCGTCTGCTCATATCTGCAAATTGGTCCTTCCACGATTTGCGGAAAGAAACTCATAAACAATGCCAGACGCTTAATATTATCATCCGCTTTCAATGTTCCACGATATACATCGAAAACATAAGACACCGCCTGCATCGTAAAAAACGAGATACCTATCGGCATTACATAATGCGGTATCACAAGTTCTACCGGCACTCCTAATACATCAAATACTGCATTCACGTTCTCTGTAAAAAAACCGGAATATTTCAATACTAAAAGCATTCCTATATGCAATGTGGCCGCAAATCCCAAAACCTTTCGTTTGCGGAGTAAAAACTGTGCTTTTACTACTTTTTTATCTTCTTTTTCCGTATGACTAAGGCACTCTTTTTCTTCCTTATGCAGCCTATCCAGCCAAAGACCAAAGTAATGGATAAATAATGTACTCAACGCCAGATATACCACCAATTTTCCGCTTATCATCCAGAAAAATGCATAGCTTGCCAATATCAAAAAATATTTCTTAAATCTGTCACCTAAAATACAATATATCACTATTACAACCGGCAAAAAGAACATCAGATAGTCCATCGAAAAATAGGACGTCATATCCCCATATTTTCCTGCCACCAAAAGCAACCCTAACGACACGTCTTATCCTCCCGTAAACATAAATTTCTATAATCATCCTTTATACAGTTTAACACGACTCGTTTTTTCTGTGAACGAAAAAAAGTTCGCATAGCGAACTTTCTAATCTTTTCTTACTCTTCTGTTCAACCGAGTGCATCTCGGTGGGCCTAGATTATAGACGTTACCTCCATAGTTAACTCCGCCAGGCACCCTCACGTCACCCGAGAGGTTCTACTTAAGGCTGCTATGTTCCCATCCTGACCTGGTTCGCAGATTCCCGCCGCGCAAGACCCAAACATCATCGTCACTTGTGAAGGGCTGCTCTACAAAGAAATAACCCACCGATGGCTACCCGGAAACCTTATTATAGACCAATAAGCCCAAACTTGTCAAGATTTTTACGCTTCTATAAATTTTACAGCTGCTACTTTCGTTACTGTTCATTCGTACCTCGTAAACAGTAACCTACTTTCTTTATTTCCTGCTTTTTCTGTCTCAATTCTTTAAAAAATTGGGATAACATTTCGGAACACTCTGCCTCAAGCACACCTCGCTCAATCTCTACCTGATGATTAAATTCTGCCATCTGAAGCAAGTTTAAAACAGAACCTGCACAACCGGCTTTCGGATTCATACTGGCAATCACGACTTTTTTCATCCGGCTCTGTACAATGGCCCCTGCACACATCTGACAAGGTTCTAGTGTCACATACATTGTGCAATCCTCTAACCTCCAATCGCCCGTCTTTTTACTAGCTTTTTTAATCGCTAAGAGTTCTGCGTGGGCAAGCGTATTCCCCTCTGTATTTCTTCTGTTATACCCTCTTGCTATAATCCGATCATTCTGTACAATAACGCAACCAATAGGAACCTCATCTAATGCATATGCTTTTTTTGCCTCCCGTATCGCTGTCTTCATATATTTTTCATCCTGCGTCATTTTCCTTCTCATTTACAAAGTTGTCCTTTCACAGTTTACTTATTTGTGCTATCTTAAATATAGTTTATCGCAACTATTCAGAGCCAAGCTCGAAAACACTTTGGCTCTGAATAATTACAGTTTATCCCATAATGGAAAGGTTGGCAAATATTATGTTTTCATCCGGTTCACATCAAAGTTTTTCAATGGAATACGAAACAGAACGTTTATATTTACGAGTACTGACAGCAGATTATTCCAACGAGGTCTGCCGTTTTTTATCCAAAAACCATACACAATTTGAAAAATATGAGCCTATTCTTCCCGCTAATTATTATACCCCAGAATATCAGCACACCATCTTAAACTGTGAATTAAAACTAGCACTACAAAGCAAAAACATCCGTTATTACGTTTTCTTAAAAGAAAACCCAACCCAGATAATCGGCACTGTAGCACTTCACAACATTTCCATTTCCACTTATTCTTCTTGTGAAATCGGTTATAAATTCGACTTCGACCATCAACACAAAGGTTATGCAAGAGAAGCGGTTGCTATGGCTATATCTATCGCTTTCGCTGCTTTAGGATTACATCGCATTTACGCTAGAGTTATGCCTGATAATACTGCTTCTATAAAATTATTAAAAGACCTTCTCTTTGAAGAAGAAGGATTTGAAAGAGAATGCATTAAAATTCAAGGCAAATGGCAGGATCATCTGCGTCTCTCTTTGATTAATCACTCTTCTAATATATGATACCAGACACCTTCCGGCAAATACTCTGCAAATCCAAAAAAAGATGCCATAATCCGTTCCTGCCGCTCATATACTCCAGGGACACCCAAGAACCATCTGCCATCTGGCATCTTCCCCAAAAGAAGGTGATGATAATTAAAAAAACCATGTAAAAGAAAACTGTTATTTCCCAAATACCAGTATTTCTTCGGCAACTCACGCAAATCGCTTAATTCAATTTTAAGTGCATATATATCATCCTTCAACTGCACGCCACTTCTATTTTTCTCCAAGTTTTTCCAAATATCTTCCATTGTATAATCAGGAAAAACATTTCGCATAGAGATTTCCATTGAATGAAGCACTTCTGGTTCTACTTCTGATTCTACTTTTGGTTCCACTTCTGGTCCTACTTCTGGTTCTGGCAACTTTACATCTTTCCAAAAACTCATATGCCTTTGCCCGTTTGCATCCTCTATTTTAATACCTGCCATCTCTTCAAAGGTCAGCTTGGTATTTGATATCGTCTCAGTGCGGAAAGTAAACACTCCCATACCCCGTCCATTTTCTAACTTCAAAACTCCCAAATGAACCTCTTCTAATTTATCTTCATAAACTGCAAGAAAATATACCTTTGCCTCTCCACCACCGGTATCATTATTATCTAAATGAATTTCTATTCTACCACTATTTCCTCTTGTCTCTATTTTGGCATACCCTGAGTTATATTTCTTCTGCTCATCTTCATATGTATATATATATGTAACAAACCGTTGCATACCTGTCATACACTCGCCCCCACTATCGTTTTTCCATATATATGCAGCTTTTTCTATTATTATGAAAATTTACCACAAAACCCATTGACAAAATAAATCTAGGAAGATATAATCAAATCAGTAACAGTTACTATTTTTATTTAGAAAGGGTTGTCACAATGATAAAATACAGTCGGCAACGAGAAGCCATCAAAACTTTTCTCGTAGGACGTTATGATCACCCTACTGCTGAGACAGTTTACTTAGGAATCAAAGATGAATTTCCTAATATCAGCTTAGGAACCGTTTATCGCAACCTTGCTCTTTTAGCAGAAATTGGCGAGATACAAAAAATCTCGACCGGCAACGGACCCGACCGTTTTGACGGGCATCTGCACCCACACTATCACTTTATGTGTAGTTGCTGCGGTAACGTATCTGATTTGAAAGTAGAAGGACTTGAACACATTAATGTTTTAGCCGGACAAGGATTCGACGGTGAAATCGAAGGACATTTTACTTACTTTTTTGGTAAATGTCCAACCTGTAAAAATTATGAAATACAATAAAGCACTTGACATTTTATAATTTTTCGTTTAATATCAGTAATGGTTACTATTTTTAATTTGTTGTAAAAGAAAAGGAGAATGAATTATGTCTAAATATGTTTGTAGTGTATGTGGTTATGTTCATGAAGGAGATGCAGCTCCAGAAGTTTGTCCAGTATGTAAAGTAGGTTCTGAAAAGTTCAACGAGCAGGTTGGCGAAAGATCTTGGGCAGCAGAACATGTAGTTGGGGTAGCACAGGGTGCTCGTGAAGATATTATTATGGATTTAAGAGCAAACTTTGAAGGTGAATGTTCAGAAGTTGGTATGTACCTTGCAATGGCTCGTGTAGCTCATCGTGAAGGTTATCCAGAAATCGGTTTATACTGGGAAAAAGCTGCTTGGGAAGAAGCTGAGCACGCTGCTAAATTCGCAGAATTATTAGGTGAAGTTGTAACAAATTCTACAAAGAAAAACCTTGAAATGAGAGTAGATGCAGAGAATGGTGCAACTGCAGGTAAATTTGACCTTGCTAAGAGAGCAAAAGAATTAAACTTAGACGCTATCCATGATACAGTTCATGAAATGGCTAGAGATGAAGCTAGACACGGCAAAGCATTTGAAGGTTTATTAGCTAGATACTTTGGCTAATCTCTATCTACAAAAGATATTTCACAATTTAGGAGGATTGCATTATGTCTAAATATACAGGAACAAAAACAGAGAAAAACTTAATGGAGGCATTTGCTGGCGAATCTATGGCTCGTAATAAATATACTTACTTTGCATCTGTAGCAAAGAAAGCTGGTTATGAGCAGATCGCAGCTATTTTCCAAGAAACAGCTGATCAGGAAAAAGAGCATGCTAAAATGTGGTTCAAAGAATTCCACGGACTTGGCGATACTGCTCAGAACTTAAAATGGGCTGCTGAAGGTGAAAATGATGAATGGACATCTATGTATGCTCGCATGGCTGACGAAGCAGACGAAGAAGGCTTCCCAGAATTAGCTGCAAAATTCCGTCTTGTAGCGGGTGTAGAAAAGGCTCACGAAGAACGCTACAACAAGATTCTAAAGAATCTTGAAGAAGGAAAGACATTTAACGGCGAAGCTCCACAAGGTTGGAAATGCCGCAACTGTGGTCATGTACACTATGGTGAAGAAGCTCCTGAAGTTTGCCCAACATGTAATCATCCACAGGCTTATTTCGAAAGAAGAGTTGAAAATTACTAAAAATACAAACAAATTTCAAATAACTCAGATTATCTATAGTTTATTAACAAATCGAGTAGGAGGGAAATTTAATTAAATTTCCCGACCTCTCACACCACCGTGCGTACCGTTCGGTACACGGCGGTTCAATCAACTTAACTTAACAAGCAACACACCTTTCGGTGTAGTAATCTAACATTGAGACTAATCC
>JAFYVJ010000033.1 GCA_017549185.1 Roseburia sp.
CAAGGTTACCGCATCAAGTCAGCAACGGGATAACCTGTAACTTCGTCTATATATTCAATTTTTAAAGCAGCCACCGAAAGATGGCTTAATCGGCATGCAATTAAGATAATGGATATCCTCTACTTTTCATTTTCAATCTTTCACCTATAAAATTCTCTATTAATTCCAGAGAAGTAACTCGAAAATATGCTATATTTTCGAGTTCACGGGCAATCGCCTATTATCTTTCATGTAGATAGCAATGTTTACAAGTAGCCTTGCTATCTACATTTCATTCTATACTTCTCATTGCTTTTGTGTATATTATATCTTAAAGCAAACACTAAGGAAAGCCTAAAATAAGGTATTGCAAGCCATTCTGTTTCAATTTATAATCATAGTGTAGGGACATCTTTTTAAATCAGTAGGAAAATCCTATGATTTAAAAGCACTACGTGCAAACGATGCGCAGCTACGCGCGCGGAACAAAAGCTGTGCTATATCAGTAAATGAGGTCGCGAGAGTGTGCAAAAGCACACTTTTGTTATAACGAGGATAATTGCATGCAGGAAAACAAGTACGAATTTATCAAAGAAAAAAGAAAAGAGATACCTATAAATAAAAAAAAGCTGGCGACGCAGACTGGTTATGTCTGTATAATGGCACTTTTGTTTGGTGTGATAGCAAGTTTGGTGATTGCTTTTTTGCAACCTAAGATTGAAGAAAAGCTCTATCCAAAACAGGAACCGCTGGTATCGATTCCTGAGGATGAACCGACAGAGACTGCTGCTGTAGAGGATACAGAGATCACTGAGAGTACAGAAACGCAAACTGAAACAGAGGAACCTATCGATATGTTGGTTTGGAAACCGACAATAGAGGATTACCAGATGTTGCAGAGTCAGTTGTATGCAGTAGGGCAGCAGGCGAATCGTTTTGTTGTAACGGTTACTGGAATACAGAGCGAGACGGACTGGTTTAATAATGATTATGAGAATAGAGATCAGGGTTCAGGGATTATTATTGCCAATAATAGTCAGGAACTTTTGATATTGACAGAGAAGAAAATAATAGTTAGCGCACAGGAATTGTACGTAACATTTATTGATGGGGTGACGGTTCCTGCTACGATGAAACAGTATGATGGGAATACAGGCATTGCAATATTAAGTGTGGCACTTTCGGAGATAGAGGAAGAGACCATGAAGCTGGTTTCTATCGCAGTGTTAGGGAATTCTTTAGCGGTTCCGCAGGGAACACTTGCTATTGCAGTAGGTAGTCCGATGGGAGTGAATTTTTCAATTTTAACAGGCAATATTACTTCGAATACAAATACAATTTCTACAATAGATGCGAATTATAAGATTTTTACTACAGATATTGTAGCGAGCCAAAATGGTAGTGGTGCATTGATTAATACCAAGGGAGAAGTTATTGGTCTGGTAATGCAGGATTATAGTCGTCAAGGTGATGAAAATACTTTGACAGCAGTATCTATTTCAGATTTGAAGGCATTGATTGAAAAGCTTTCAAATGGAAAAGAGGTGGCACATTTAGGATTGGGGATTAGTACGGTTACTAGTGACATAGAAAAATCGTATGACATACCTAGAGGTGTGTATATAAAAGAAGTGAAGATGGATTCCCCGGCGATGATAGCAGGTTTACAGAGTGGGGATGTTATTGTAGAGATGGACGGTGTAGCCATCACAGATGAAGCAGCTTACGAGCACAAATTATTACAGCTAAAGCCAGAAGATAAAGTAAGTATTGTTATTAAACGTCAGGGAGTCAACGGATATGTATCTATTCGTTGCGATGTAGAAGTTTCTAAGTTAAAATAAAGAGAGGTTTGCCCACACTAAAGTGGGTGAAGAGAGAAAGGTAAGGATAGTAGTTATGAAATATATTGAAACGCTTCGTGAAGGTGAGCGGATAAACGAGATTTATTTGTGTAAAGCAAAGATGTCTGCTTTGACAAAGGCAGGGAAGCCATACGATAATGTAATTTTACAAGATAAAACAGGAACATTGGATGCCAAAATATGGGATCCGGGATCAGTAGGAATTGATGAATTTGATGCATTAGATTATGTGGCAGTAACTGGAGATATTACTAGTTTTCAGGGCAACTTACAGTTGAGTATCAAGAGAGTGAGAAAGGTTCAGGAAGGTGAGTATAACCCGAAAGATTATCTTCCGGTAAGTGAGAGAAATGTGGATGAAATGTACATAGAGCTGTGTGCACTGATTAAAACGATTAGTAATCCATATTTAGGAAAACTCTTAAAGAGCTTCTTTATGGAAGATGCTGAATTTGAGAAACGTTTTAAATTTCATTCAGCAGCGAAGGCTGTACATCATGGATTTGTAGGTGGTTTGTTAGAACATACCCTTGGTGTTGCAAAGAACTGTGATTATTTTGCAAGTGTATATCCGATTTTGAATCGTGATTTATTGATTAGTGCAGCGATTTTCCATGATATTGGTAAATTAGAAGAATTATCAACTTTTCCGGAAAATGATTATACAGATGAGGGACAGTTATTAGGACATATCATGATTGGTGCGGAGATGATCGGAGAACGTATCCGTACTATCGAAGGATTCCCGAAGCGCATGGCTAATGAGCTGAAGCATTGTATTTTGGCACATCATGGGGAGTTGGAATTTGGTTCGCCGAAAAAGCCTGCCTTAGCAGAAGCGTTGGCATTAAGTTTTGCTGACAATATGGATGCGAAAATGCAGACATTGCGAGAGATTTTTGCGGCAACTCCAGAGAATAATACAGAGTGGTTGGGTTATAATCGTTTGTTAGAAACGAATATTCGTAAGACAAGTAAATAGGTATTATTTAGAAGAGTAGAATTGTTTCCGAACACTGTACCAATTTACTTGAAACAGTGATTGGAAATAATTCTATTTGGCATTTAGCCCTATCAAAATGGAAAAAAGAGGAATTGAGACAGTCTTCTAAATATAAAAAAGATGAGGAAATCATATGCAAAAAAATGACATCATTGAATTAAAAATTGAAGATATGAGTGTAGATGGTGAGGGTATTGGTAAATACGAAGGAATGGCCTTTTTTGTGAAAGATGCTATTGTTGGAGATAGAATTTGTGCCCGTGTGACGAAGTTAAAAAAGACTTATGGTTACGCGAGAGTGGAGGAGATTTTGGAACCATCATCGGACCGATGTGAACCATGTTGTGCATTACACAAACGTTGTGGCGGTTGTCAGGTTCAGGCGATGGACTATAAAGCACAGTTGGCATTTAAGGAAAAAAAAGTGCGTAATAACCTGATTCGCCTTGGCGGTTTTTCGGAAGCAGAAATCGATACAGTCATGGAACCAATTGTTGGGATGGAGGAACCATATCGTTATCGTAATAAGGCACAGTTTCCGATTGGTGTTGATAAAGAGGGTAAAATTGTAGCGGGATTTTATGCGGCACGTACCCATGATATTATCCCGGTGACAGACTGCCTGCTAGGTGTACCAGTGAACCAGAAAGTGCTAGATGCTGTCATTGCATATATGACAGAATGTAAGGTGAAGCCATATGACGAAAAGACAGGCAAAGGATTGGTGCGCCATGTTTTGATTCGATATGGTTTTACGACAAAAGAGATTATGGTATGTCTTATTATCAATGGTAAATCACTTCCGGCAAGCGACAAGCTGATTGCAAAACTGTCTGCTATCGAAGGTATGGAAAGTGTCTCGATTAATGTAAATACAAAAAATACGAATGTGATTTTGGGTGATAGAACCGAGTGTATCTGGGGCAAGCCTTATATCACGGATTATATACATTTGAGAACCTGTAGAGTAGAAAGTGAATGTGCTTCGGTGGATGATATGGAAACCAAGGTTGCAGCGAAATCTGTCTCTGAGTTTGCTTTGACAGATACAGCGATAGCTTATCATATTTCACCACAGTCGTTCTATCAGGTGAACCCGATACAGACAGAAAAATTATACAGCCTTGCACTTAATTATGCCGGTTTGACCGGAAAAGAATCCGTGTGGGATTTGTATTGTGGTATCGGAACTATTTCACTGTTTCTTGCAGGAAAAGCAGGAAAAGTGTATGGCGTGGAAATTGTACCGCAGGCAATCGAAGATGCGAAGAACAATGCGAAGTTAAATGACATTACTAATGCAGAATTTTTCGTTGGAAAAGCAGAAGAAGTTCTGCCGGAATTTTATGAGAAGAATATGGTAAATGGTGTAGCAGGTGATATGCTTCATCCGGATGTTATTGTAGTAGACCCACCGCGAAAAGGTTGTGATGAGAAATGTCTGGATACGATGTTAAAAATGCAACCGGAACGCATTGTATATGTAAGCTGTGATTCTGCGACACTGGCAAGAGACTTGATAATACTTGTAGATGGTGGTTATGAGCTTAAGAAAGTAAGAGCTGTGGACCAGTTTAGTCATACGACACATGTGGAGACAGTATGTTTATTGTCCAAACTTCATGAAGCAAAGCATCATGTGAATGTAACGCTTGATATGGATGAGTTGGATATTACTTCGGCAGAGAGTAAGGCGACTTATGAAGAGATAAAGGATTACGTGTTGGAGAAATATGGTTTGCAGGTGACGAATCTTTATATTGCACAGGTGAAGAGAAAGTGCGGTATCATTGAGAGGGAGAACTATAATAAGCCTCAGCAGGAAGATGCGAAGCAGCCACAGTGTCCGGAGGATAAGGAAAAGGCTATTAGGGATGCATTAGAGCATTTTGGGATGGTGTAGTAATAAATATGTTTACAGCAGTGGCTGATGTGCTAAGCTGTTACAAAAGCGATAGGCTTAGGTTCTGTTGAAGGAATCTGAGCCTTTGTGCCTTTATAGGAAAATGCGATTTTTGAAGCAACAAAAAAGAACAAGAGTTCATCGAACATATGTTAGATAAACTCTTGCAAGGGTAAGATGATAAGACGACACAGCTTAGAAGATATAAAAACCTTCTACGCCAGCCTCGTC
>JAFYVJ010000034.1 GCA_017549185.1 Roseburia sp.
TGACGAGGCTGGCGTAGAAGGTTTTTATATCTTCTAAGCTGTGTCGTCTTATCATCTTACCCTTGCAAGAGTTTATCTAACATATGTTCGATGAACTCTTGTTCTTTTTTGTTGCTTCAAAAATCGCATTTTCCTATAAAGCAAAAAACGGGAATCTCCGTCTAGGAGATTCCCGTTTCTATCATTATTCTCTAAAAACTATTTTGTTTCTTTCAAGAAAGCTTTTACCTGTTTATGAATACCTTCTGCATCCAACTCATACTTATGAATAAGCTCAAGTGCTGGTCCTGATTCACCATATACATCTCTCACACCAATTCTCAATAATTTTGTAGGTGCTTCTTCACATAATACTTCCGCTACAGCACTTCCTAAACCACCAATAATAGAATGTTCTTCCACAGTAACAACCCTACCTGTCTTTAATGCGGATTTCACCACCAACTCTCTATCAATAGGTTTAATCGTATGAATATTGATAATCTCTGCTGAGATACCATCTGCTGCTAACAATTCTTCTGCTTCAATCGCCTCTTTTACGCAAAGACCTGTTGCAAAAATAGTAACATCTGTACCTTCTTTGATTACAACACCTTTACCCATTTCGAATTTGTAAGTCTCAGGATCATTATAAACCGGAACTGCAAGACGTCCAAAACGCAAGTATACAGGTCCAACATGTTCATAAGCCGCTCTAACCGCTGCTCTTGCTTCTACATCATCCGCCGGATTGATTACAACCATACCAGGAATCTGACGCATTAAAGCAATGTCTTCTGTACACTGATGTGTTGCACCGTCTTCCCCTACAGAAATACCTGCATGAGATGCTCCGATTTTAACATTAAGTCCTGGATAACCAATACCGTTACGAATCTGTTCATAGGCACGTCCTGTTGCAAACATTGCAAAAGAACTAATAAATGGCACTTTACCACATGCAGCCATACCTGCTGCAAGACCTACCATATTTGCCTCTGCAATACCTGCATTAAAATGTCTCTCAGGAAAGGCCTTTCCAAACATACCTGTCTTTGTAGAACCTGCAAGGTCAGCATCAAAAACTACGATCTCTTCATGTTCTTTTCCTAATTCAACTAAAGTACTACCATAACTGTCTCTAGTCGCAACTCGTTTTAATTCTGACATAATGCTTCACCTGCTTTCTCTAATTCTTCCATCGCAATTGCGAATTCCTGATCGTTTGGTCCCTTACCATGCCAATCTACATTATTTTCCATGAAAGATACACCTTTTCCTTTAGTGGTCTTCGCAATAAT
Source organism: Roseburia sp. (assembly GCA_017549185.1). GTDB lineage: Bacteria > Bacillota > Clostridia > Lachnospirales > Lachnospiraceae > Roseburia. Next base: position 1,281 of record JAFYVJ010000034.1, read on the forward strand.
TGCTGTTGGCATACCTTTTACTGTTTTTGCTTCTGCAAATGCCGCACGAATCTGATCGAAATCGTTACCATTGATATTGATTACATGGAAATTAAATGCTTCGAACTTTTTATCGATTGGGTATGGAGAACATACCTGATCGATTGGTCCGTCAATCTGTAAGTTATTATTATCTACGACTACTACAAGATTATCAAGCTGTCTGAAGCCAGCCCACATAGCAGCTTCCCATACCTGACCTTCCTGAATCTCACCATCACCTAAAAGTGTGTATACACGATAGTCTTTTTTATCAAGTTTACCTGCTGCCGCCATACCAACCGCTGCAGAAATACCCTGACCAAGAGAACCTGATGACATGTCAATTCCCGGTATTCCTTTCATATCAGGATGTCCCTGTAAATAAGAACCTACATGGCGCAATGTAACTAAATCTTCTTTTGGGAAAAATCCTCTTTCTGCTAATGCTGCATATAAACCTGGTGCTGTGTGTCCCTTTGACAGTACAAAACGATCACGATTTTCCATTTTAGGATTTGCAGGATCTACGTTCAATTCTTCAAAATACAGATAAGTAAAAATATCTGCTGCTGATAATGAACCACCCGGATGTCCGCTCTTTGCACTGTGTACTGCAGTTACGATACCTTTGCGAATTTCATTTGCTTTTTTTTGCAGTTCTAAATTTGTCATAGTGTCTCCTTTAGTTATAATTCTGTTCGGCCTTCTAAGGCACGAAGCAATGTTACTTCATCAATATATTCCAAATCTCCACCTACCGGAACGCCACTTGCGATTCGTGTCACCTTAATACCCGTTGGCTTAATCAGCTTACTAATATACATAGCCGTGGTCTCGCCCTCTAAGCTGGAGTTGGTCGCAACAATCACCTCATCTACATCCTGTTCTAAACGCTTGATGAGTTCTTTAAGCTTGATATCGTTTGGTCCGATTCCAAGCATCGGGGATATGGCTCCATGCAACACATGATACACGCCTTCATATTTCTGTGTCTTCTCATAAGCCACCTGATCTCTGGTATTCTCTACTACCATGATGGTTTTATGATTCCTAGCCTCATCTCTGCATATCGGACAAATATCTTCATCTGTTAACGTAAAGCATTCCTTACAGTAACGTACATTATGCTTTGCATCCATGATAGCATCAGAAAGCCCTTTCGCCTTTTCTTCCGGCATGTTTAAAATATGGAATGCCAGACGTTGTGCAGTTTTGGCTCCGATTCCCGGCAGGTCTGCTAACTCTGCTATTAATCTGCTAATCTGGCTACTGTATAAATCCATTTTCCTAACCATACCTTTCAAAAGTATCCCATTCTTTTATAATTTTACTTGAAAATTCTTCTTTTTACAAGGAACTTTTTCCTTTTATTGCATTTTCAGCAAAAATATCCTATTCTGATATTGAAAGCATGGAAAGGGTTGGTGAATTTACTATGATTATGAAAGAAAACCTCGCAACATTCCCATTAGTAGATGCATTTAATGCAAAAGATGAATGCCCATTCTGCTATTTAGAGCGCCAGGCAGAGCAACACGCAATTTCCTTTATTTTAGGTTCTGCATATATGGAGGATGATATTCGCGAAAAAACTGATACATTGGGGTTCTGCCGCCATCATAACAAGATGATGTATGATTACGGCAATCGTTTGGGAAACGCATTAATTCTAAGCACACATTTAAAAAAGATTAATAAGGAACTGGATGCAGAGCTCAAGAATTTCGCACCCTCTAAATCATCCTTTATGAGCCGAGCCAAAAAAACAGATGTAAAATCTACCACTTTAAAAACAGAACTTGGCAACTGGTTATATGAAAAAGAAAAAACCTGTTATGTCTGCGACCATTTCGAAAGTATCTACGGCAGATATTTAGATACTTTTTTTCATCTCTATAAAAAAGACAAAGAATTTCACAAAATGTTTTTAGAAAGCAAAGGATTCTGCCTACACCACTTCCGTGATTTAGTAGAAGCAGCCGAAAACAAGCTAACCGACGCAGAGAAAAAAGCGTTCTATCCTGCCACTTTCAAATTAATGCAAGAGAATCTGGAACGATTACAAAAAGAAGTCGAATGGTTTGTAGAAAAGAACGATTACCGTAATCAAGACAAAAATTGGGGCACTTCCGCAGACAGTATTCAACGTGCAATGCAAAAATGTAATGGCGGTTATCCAGCAGACCCAGTATTTAAAGCAAAATTGTAACAGCAAATGCAAACCCAAGCTAATACATGGGAACACCACTCAAATTTGTGAACCATTCCTCTTTTTACACTACTTAGCCCATAAAAAAGTGTCTTCGACACCTCAACTCCCTAACCCTCAATCTTGAGGGAATTTGGGAGTTGCTTTCTTTCTCTTTTTCTTTCATAATAATCTTATGGCTAATATACTTCAGAACATTTTTAAAGATTACTATGAACAA
>JAFYVJ010000035.1 GCA_017549185.1 Roseburia sp.
CCTTCTCAAACAGTTGACGTTGCGGATTACGTTTTGTCAAAGCCCCCTATAAGTGATTCTAAGAAACCTCCAAGGGCACTGTCCGTGTCTATGCAGATAGTTCTTCCAAATTGTCCAACCTTTGGTGGAGACAAAATATCATGTTTCCGGCATCTGCGAATTAGAATTTCAAACTTTGCGAAACCACAACTAAATTTACTGTTTAAAATATTGCACTTATAAAGATTATATACGAGATAATCCTGCGGTCGGTGCGTTTTTTTACTTAGCGCTACAAACGAAAGTTTATCACACCAAGTGTTTTATTTTACTAATAATGATTTACCTGTCATATCAGCAGGCTGTTCCATTCCCATTAATTCAATCATAGTAGGAATGATATCTGCAAGACATCCACCTTCACGTAATGTATAAGCTGGATCTGCATTTACTAAAATAAATGGAACAGGGTTTGTTGTATGTGCTGTAAATGGTGAGCCTGATTCATAATCAACTAACTGCTCTGCATTACCATGGTCTGCACAAATAAACATCTGACCATCAACTTCTTTTAATGCTTCTACTGCTTTGCCAACACAAGCATCTACTGTCTCAACAGCTTTCACTGCTGCACTTTCAATACCTGTATGACCAACCATATCAGGGTTTGCAAAGTTCACGATGATAACATCATATTTCTCAGAGCGGATTGCTTCACAAAGTTTCTCGCAAACTTCAGGAGCACTCATTTCAGGCTGTAAATCGTATGTTGCAACCTTTGGAGAGTTCACAAGGATACGATCTTCGCCTTCGTTTGGTTCTTCTACACCACCATTAAAGAAGAATGTTACATGAGCATATTTCTCTGTCTCTGCGATACGTGCCTGTGTCTTGCCGTTTGCTGCAAGATATTCACCAAATGTATTCTTTAATTCTACTTTTTTGAATGCGATTGTTTTGTTAGGAATTGTTACATCATATTCTGTGAAGCAAACATACATAACGTCTTTTCTGGCACCTCTTTCGAAACCATCGAACTCATCCATACAGAAAGTTCTTGTGATTTCACGTGCACGGTCAGGACGGAAATTGAAGAAAATGATACTATCGCCATCTTTGATAGTCGCACGTGGTGTACCATTTTCTGTAATAGCTGTTGGCTCAAAGAACTCATCTGTTACTTCTTTTGCATAAGAATCAGCCATTGCCTGTACTGCATCTTCTGCCTGTACACCTTCGCCCTTTGTTAAAAGGTTGTATGCTTTTTCTACACGATCCCAACGATTGTCACGATCCATTACATAGTAACGTCCACAAATAGAAGCGATTTTACCAACGCCAATTTCAGCCATTTTAGCTTCTAATGCTTCAATAAATCCTTTACCGGATGTTGGTGCTGTATCACGTCCGTCTAAGAAACAGTGAACATATACATTCTCAACACCTTCTCTTTTTGCTAATTCTAATAAACCATAAAGATGTGTATTGTGGCTATGTACACCACCATCTGAAAGCAAACCGTATAAATGTAAATCAGAATTCTTCTCTTTTACATTTGCGATTGCTGCTAATAATGCTTCGTTCTTGAAGAAATCGCCATCCTGGATTTCTTTTGTAATTCTTGTAAGCTCTTGGTATACAATTCTACCAGCACCCATATTCAAATGACCAACTTCTGAGTTACCCATCTGTCCATCTGGAAGACCTACTGAAAGACCACTTGCATAACCTTTTACAAATGGATATTCTGCCATCAAGCCATCCATTACAGGTGTGTTACCAATAGCAACTGCGTTGCCTTCAGACTTTTCGTTAAGTCCATATCCATCTAAAATCATAAGTACGGTTGGTTTCTTGCTCATAATTTTCTCCTCGCTTTTCTGTAAAATTATTATATTATCTATTTTTTTATCAAAAAAATCCTTATCTAGCTTTAAAATTATATCCTATTTGAACCAACTATGCAAGTTATTCCAAAATAATTCCTTCTTCTTTCTATGCAATCGTTACTGTTCATTCCTGCCTCGAATTTCCTTTTGTCGCCACCTATTTTAAATAAAACTGTTCTTATCTGGTATGACTCACGCTAATTGCAAGACTGTTTTACTTGTTAATTAGCGTGAGTCATACTAGTTATTCACAGTTTCCGGATTACGCTCTCTCATTTCACAGAATAAACCAAGTGCATTCTTTACACTTTCCCTCATTCTCTGACAGAAGACTTCCGGAAGTTCAATACTTCCATCCTCCATTGTTTGAAAATCTTTAAAACAAATACTACACAATCTCTGACACCAGCACTCCCTACATCTGTTTTGAAATATAGCTATCACTTCTTGTTTTATTTTTTGAACATATTCCATATCTATTCCCTTATAGATATCTCCACAATGCTTCCATATACCTGCACGTTCACACAAGCCAAAACTCCCCTCCGCTGATATAAAAAGACTGCCTAAAAAAGGCATGCAGCAGGCAGTAATCTGACATGCTTTTTCTCTTCTCCCAATTAGACGATTCCGAATTTCACTAACTTCGGTATGAAAATAAGGCTTCAAATAACTATCCTGCTTCTCACAATACAATCTGTATATCTCTTTTTCTGCCTCATCAGAATCCCGCACCTGTAAAATTTTTTCAATCCGTTCATTTCCACCATATTCTAAAATTCCTGTAATAAGCAACGGTGGTTTCCCAATTTCTTTCATATAGAACTCTCTAAGCTCTAACAATTCCTGCAAAGAAACAATATTCGCCAAAAAATTTACTCTGTTCCAAAGTTTTGGGTATTGTTGACGTATTATTTGCAGATTTCCCATAATCATACCTAGACTGCCATCACCATTTGGAAATTTACGATATACATCATGTGTAATACCATTTACTGTTATAACAATTTCGATATCTTCATTCTGATTTAGCCATTCCAACACAGACGCTGTTAATGTCGTTCCATTTGAAGAAATTCTAAAAAATAACTCTTTTCCCCGAAAAATTTCTCTTGCATAAGAAACTGCATATTTTACAATATCAAAACGCATCAATGCCTCGCCACCATAAAACGATACCACTGCTTTGGAAGAATTTTTACTGTGCGCTGCATAAAAGTCCAGACTACGCTTAACCACTTCCTTGGTCATATAACAGGAACTGTGCACTCTTACATTCTCATAATTACCGGAATAAATGCAATATTCACAACGGAGTGTACATTCCTGCGTAATTTCTAAAACAACAGAAGAAAATTCTCCCTCTAACTTTCGAATATATTCTTTTTCTGACAATGGCCACACAAACGTTTCCGGCAGCTCTCCTATAATTTCTCCGGCAGCTTCAAGCGCACGTCTCACCGTTTCTTCTTTTTGCTCCATTGGAATTGCTGCATACCACTCAGGCAACAATGAAACAATATAATTTGTTTCGCATATATAGGCATAACCTTTTCCAAATGATGTCTCTACAATGATTCCCCATGATTTCTGTTCCATAATCTCTCCTTATGCGTCATAACTACATAAGGTGCATACAAACCATGTTCCCTCTCCGACCATGCTATCTGTACACACCTTAACATTACTTACCGTTTTACCAACCCAATCTTTTGTGAATTTACATTACAATGAATACACTGCCTTTCACAGGCAGACGAAATACTATGTACCTGTACATTTTCATTTAATCGGGAATCCATATAAAATAAATTTGTCTCCATTACTTTAATGTTTTTTGCAAACTTTCTCTTCATATCAATACAATCTCCATTTATTCTTCATTTTATTATTCTTCATTACATTCTTTTTCTTTATCTCGTTTTTCTTCCAATTGTTTATTCATACCATCCGCTAACATTTGCTTTACTTCCATCGAAACATCTACTTCCTTTGCCGTTGTCTGCATATTCTCTTTCAATTTTGTATAATCCGAAGCATTTTCCATCTTCTTATTATCCTCTATAATCTGTTCTGCAGCCTTGCAAATATCTGCATGAGCTACTTCTGTTTTTTCCGCCATACAGACCATTACACAAGCATTCACAACAGCATTTCGAATATCCCTGCCACATAATACATATTTTTCTGCAATTTCATCCAGATTAATATCTGCTGCCAGTGGAATATTTAATTTCACTTTACTGCCCTCTGTCGGATACAGATGTGAAATCCAGATTTTTTTCCTAAGCTGGGCATCCGGAAATTCAAATTCAATATTAATCAAGCGTGAAACAAATGCCTTATCATAATTAGCAGCCAGATTTGTCGCAAAAATCACGATTCCATGAAAATTTTCCAAACTAATCAAAAGCTGGCTTCGCATAGAGTTCATTGCCTGTCCAGATGGTTCTGAAACATTTACCATACGTTTAGAAAGCAATGAATCCGCTTCATCAATAAACAATACCGCATTCTGTTCTTCTGCCGCAAGAAAAATGGCACTGATATTTTTCGGTCCTTCTCCCACATATTTGTTTTCAATATCCGCATAACTTGCCCGGATAATCTTGCGCCCCAGTTTATTTGCAATTGCATCTGCCGCCATAGACTTTCCTGTACCCGGAGGTCCATAAAAACTCATCGCAGAAACTGGATTTGGCATAATAGCATATAATCCCCATTCCTCAAACACTTTTCTCTCATACTCAATACGTCCAAGAGCTGTTTCAATCTGTTCAAGTATCTTTTGAGAAATAATCAAACGCTCAAAACTATGCTTTGCTTCACTAGCCTGATACTGTTTGGCGCGTGTACGATAGTCCACATTATCGGCAATGTCTTTATCCTTTTTTCCATTTTCTTCTAAAGTCTGTTCCGATTCACCCTGTACTTCGCCATCTAATAATCCAAGCACACCTTCAAATCCTAACTTTTTCATATAAGGAAGCCGTTCCAAACGAGTGGCAATCGCTTCTTTTACCCTGCCTCTTTTTGCACCTTCATTAAACACATGCTTGTCTGTTACAATAGCAAGAATGATATCTTGCTTATTTGTTTTGCTGGATGCATCTTGTAATTCCGCCTGAATATTAGAAATGCCACATTGAAAAACCGTCTCATATTCTTCGCAGACAATTTCTTTCACTCTTGTACGCTGTTCTAAAGTCAACTTATTTATGGATGTAAATAAGAATAAAATTTGAATTTTTACCATACTATGTATCCCTTTCCATCAACTATGCACATTCTATTTCTAGTAAACCGCCATGCTCATCAAATAATTTTCGCAAAGGTTCTTCCATTTTTTCAGCTTTCAAAATATGAACATCATCAGGATTTACTTTTCCGGCTGCATCTATATGTGCTTCTACAACTGAATTATCTCCTAAAAGCTTTTCCAATTCATTTAATTTTACTATATTTTTCGAATTATTTTTCTTATGCTCAATTTCCATAACCTCTGCTAATAAATTTTTAGCATTAGCTTCTGCTACGGTACCTTTATTATGTGTTTTAATTCTGTCCAGCAAATTGCGTATTCCCAGCACTACGAAATTAATAATCATACCGACAATTGCACCTAATGCTGCTCCTAATAATATACTTCCAAGTATTCCTAACATCTTTTATCCTCCTTTAAATTATAAAACAACTCTTACATATTAACTGATATCTCTATTTTTTAAGACCTCAAGCTTCATCAGACGATATTTATCTCCATTTAAAAATTCCAGCAAATCATCATCCAAAGCATATGCCTGAATGCTGCGTCCCATCACAAAATCACCATTCTTTCGAATCGTTTCCATATTTTTATCCAGCATAATCTGACTAATATTATAATGATCTCCTTTGCGTTCAATTCCTAATGCACACATTTGTACACGTCTGTTTTCCATTGCCATTTCAATAAAAAACTTCCATGTCTCCAAGAATGTAAATTCTTCTAAATGTGTCTCCTTTCTCCCTAAGACTTCGTTATAAAGTACACTTCCTATATGATCCATAATATTTGCCATATCTTTTCTCCTTTCTACACTGCAAGTTTCATTCCCTGTTTCACACTACTGTCCACACCGTTTCCTGTCAGTTCAACTTCTACTGAAGTAGAACCAGCTTTTTCTAACATTTCAATCGTAACTGTATTTCCCTGCACAGATTTTATTCGAGCTTCAATTGCTTTGGCAAGTAAACGTTTCGCCTTTTCTTCTTTTGAATTGCGTAATGCATCCTGAATAAGCCCCGGTAAATTCGATCTAGTAATACATTGACAGACGGTATATGCAACCAAAACTACTCCGGCACCAATCAGAGCACCTAGTATAAAATACTCCAACAGCATTTCTTTTTCTCCTTTTCATTACCGCACATTATTCCATAAACAACATATACTCTCTTTCTTTCATCTCATCTGCAAGTTTCTGTGGCATTGTGTTGAAGCTGATTACTCTGACCGCAACCGGTAACTTCACTTTTTCATCTACTATAACCTGCAGTAAATTATGCTCCGGATCCAGTTGTTTCCACTCATCCTGTAATGCAAACATTTTGGCTGTATGTGGTGTCGGTTTTGCCAGAAAAAATACTACTTCACCATTAGCAAGTGCCGCATTCTCTCGAAACCAGTGAATCACTTTTTTCGTATCTAACTCATCACATACCCATTGATTCTCAATAAGCTGAGAAACCCTTTCCTCTTTGGAAGCATCATTTTTCCTTGTGAATATCAATCCTGTTTTCTTTAAAATTACAACTGCCACAACCATACCTATGATAATACCCGCCACAACTATCTTCATATATCTGTCCCTCCTTCAATTATTACATAATCCTTTTCACTTAATAAATCAGCTATTTCTTTCTGTAATGAAGAAAAACTAATCATACGAATTGCCTTTGTTTTCTTACTATCACCATCTACAACTGCCTGCAGTAAGCTGTGCTCACAATCCAATTCCTTTGGCAATTTGCCAAGTGCAAACATCCTTACCGTATCTTCTGTTGGTTTTGCAAGAAAGAATACCGGATTTGCACCTCCTTTTTGTTCATGTGCCCGAAACCATTTCAAAATTATCTGACCATCTGCAATATCACAGACTTTCTGTTTTTCGACTAGTTTTTCAAAAATCGTCTTCCTTTCTTCTTTCCCTGATTCTTCTTCCAACATCTTACTGAAACCATACACTCCGACTGCACCTGCAGTCAAAATACCGGCTGCCACAGCCCATCCTTTTGAATTTCCCATTCTCTGTTCTCCTTTGCTATTCATCCAATGGTCTTTTGTATTTCTAATTTTATGGAAATTAAAATTTCCATAATACTACCAACCATCTCGCTTTGTTTTCTGCACAAACGGTGTGTATCGCAAAATAAATACTCATCCTCTTTGGCATATTTTTGATATACTTCGCCAAGTGCATATATTTTCCATGAAATCATAAATGGATATTTATCCTCCTGCATTCTTCCATAGATACCATTTTTTGAAACCGCTGTACCAAACCAGCCATCTTCGGTCTTTTCCAATTCGGCTGCATAAACCGCATCATCTGCACACATCCAAAATGCATCTCTCGCTATCTGCGCTGCATCTCCCTCCAAGGCTTGTCCGGGATGTTTGGTATTGATATAACAATGAATCTTTCCACGACGCTTTTGAGCAAACTCATTCAAATTATCTGACAGCATTTTCAATTTCGGTAATTCACCCAATGCCTCTGCATGTTTCCGCAAGGAGTCTACTCTGCTTGCAGCTGCTCGTATTAGCTGTTCTTCTCTTACCTTATCCGATTTCAATCCGGCAATTTCACGATTCATTGCAGTAGAAAGAATAAACATTGCTTTTCCATCTCCGTTTAATGCCGCCTCGATTATCAGTGCCATGCCTGTTTCCGGTTCACAAGGCAGAATACCTCTATCAAACAAATAATACTCTCCCAGTTCTTTCTGTATTGCCGCATTTCCATTTTCTGCTTTTTTATGCATTTGTAACATCTGCTCATCTTCATCATTCTGCGGTATGTCTTTTATAAAATTTCTTGCTGTATAATGCATGTATGGAAAACGCTGGCGAAATTCTTCGGATTTTATCCATTGGGCAAGTTCCTGGATTCGTGCTATCATTCCAAAAGATGGCATATCCTGTACCATCAAAATAAAAAACATTCCTAATTTTTCCGGCACTGCTTCTGTCCTCTGATTCAAAATCTGAGAAATGGTCATCTTATCCAAAGATGATCCCATCTGTTTTAACAAAAGGGAAACTACTGCCTCCATACTCTGGCTTGCTAACAAAGCTGCCCTATCTGCGGTATACTCTGCTCCAACCAGCCATTTCGCAAAAAATCCCCAAATTGTTTTCTGCACTATGTCTCCACCGAACGAAATCTGTTTCGTAACCAAATCCATGGATGATAACAATTCTCTGGTTTGTATATGATCTGAAAGGATATGTCCTATTTCATAACCTAAAAGTGCAGCTAATTCTTCATCATTTAATTCCTCTAAACACGCACTATTTATTACAATCATATGTCCATCCTTAGCTGAACCATAGGTTTTTGCCGTAAGATTATACCCAAAATCTACAAACAGCTCATATTCCTGGTCACAATGCAGACGTTTTAATACTTTTTGATAAATATGATACAAACGTGGATATGTACGTTTCGTTACCGGATATCCTTCCAAATTCATTTCTGCTTTTGAATTTAAGCGCAAACGAATACTTCCAATTACTTTTGCCAAGTCCACATAAAAACTACTTTCCTGAATTTTTTGTATGGATTCTTTTTCCTGCGGATGGGTAATTGTAAGTATATCCCAAAAATTATACGCTATGTCCATCTTTCCACCTCCCCACAGTATTTCCATAGTTCATGGTATCTTGCCGGTAGCCAGATTTCACATTGAAAAATGCCTGAAATTCCAGAAATTCCTTCTGCAATATTCGTTACTTTATAAAACTCTTTTACTTGTTCCAAATACGTGTCGTGTTCCCCAAATTTATAGTTTTCTAACATATCAAATGGCATTTCCCCATACAATATATTTTTTAATGCCAATTTAGCATCCCGTACTGCAAGAAAAAATGCTCTATCTAATGTATAAAACTGTGCTCTGTACCATTCATACAAAATTCCCCGTATTGCCGTTGTCGCAAATGGAATCGGAATAACACTTCCGAAATTCTCCATAATCCATATCAAAAATGATAGTTTATGATGTCCTGCCCCAATAGAAGCTGCTGCTGCTATCATTCGTCCACGAAGAATTTCTTTATTATTTCGTTCCAATAGCTGATGTGAAATCGTAATAACAGGTTCTTCATATCCAATGCAGTTCACATCATATCGATAATTTCTCGTAATATATACCGGTGGAATAGAAGAAAGCCCGAACATCCTTACGCCCTCTTTCAAATACTGTACCACCGGATGATTCTTTTCCATACAAATTCCGGATACGCTGTAAATATAAGAATTGACTGCATCCAGATTTTCCTTAAATACCGTATCCAGAAAACTTGTTACCACCGGATTACTTAAAACTTTTTCGGACATTTCCTTATCCCAAGGATGTATATATGCCTTTTCTATCATTCTAAATATCCTCCCATTTGATTCCACTGTCCTAACAATTCCGGATACCCCTCGCGATACCATGTCAGCAGTTCTTTAAGTTTATATGCCATTGGCATAGATTCTTTGTTCCATTTTTTCCACTCTGTCGCATAGCTTGTCAGCCAATCCGACGAAATCCAATCCACCGCCCGAATGAAGTCTTCTGATAATGCAATCATATCTTCTTCACTTTTATCCTTCATTTCTTCCAATGGAATACCTGCATTCCAAAGAATCACTTTTGCCACTGCTGAAAAATTCTGGCATGCCAATAATCCGCCTCTATCTGAACTTAAATCTGCCGCCCTTAAATATGCCAATATTGGTAATTCTAATGCAATTGTCTGTGGCGTTGTAAACAACATCGAACAGACCGTTACCAACTTCACATGTCCTGCCTTAAACATTGATATCAAATTTCCAAATGCATAATATAACATGTCTCTATCAAAGTGTTCGATTATGTAATCTGAAATGGTAATCTGCATTTTATCCGCACCTGCACAACACAATGTCTGTGCAGCCTGATGACAAATATACACTCTTGGAACCTCCTGATAATCCAAGATTCGACACACATCTTCCAGAATCTGCATTAACTCTGGAGCAGTCTTACTTGTCGCTTCCATGTGTCTTCCCAATGTAATTCGCCGTACAAGAGAAACATTCAAATCATTTAATATATTTAATCCTTCATTAATCATTGAATACTCCTTTGCAAGCTTCATTTGTTTTTCCTGCGGATGCATATACTGCTCAACACTCAATCCATGTAGACCTATTTTCATCTAAAATACCAACTCCTTTCTTAATTTCTCCACACCTTTAAGTTCTACAGTGCCAAAAAGCCAATTGACCAAGAGGACATCATATTCCCTTGGTCAATTGGCTTTTTGTTTCTTCTATATATAAACTTAAAAATATTCTTATTTGTCTGTCTGTCTGTCTGTC
>JAFYVJ010000036.1 GCA_017549185.1 Roseburia sp.
TGCTTTTAAAATAAAATATGGGTCTTTGATTAAGTCTTTGTACCACATATTTTTCTGGGCGTTGGTATTATAGAAAACGGTAGCCCATTCATTGGTAAGCCAGGTTTGTCCTTCGCCACCGGAACTGTAATCCATATCCCAAATAGGTCCCATATATACTAGACCGTCGATATCCTTATACATATAGGTGCTCTTTTTATTAAGCTCTTCATTAAAGAAGATTTCACTGATTAACCAGTAATCTACTAAAGAATCAAAATCAAAAAGCTGGCTATAATGAGTAGCAGTGCCATTATATTCTGCGGTATAATCATAGGATTGTACTGCATTTTCAAAACTCTGAATATATGTCTGCATATAATTCATCATATCCTGATTGGTAGCTACAAATTCAGGATTTTTAAACATAATTGGCTGATCGCTGTTGGTTCTAAATTTGGATACTTCATCAAAGTATTCATCTAATTCCATTAAATAACCGCCGGTAATAGAAGGAATTTCGATGTCCGGATAATGGGAGAGTGTATAAGTAGTATTATTAAACTTTACAGTTCCTGCAGTAATCCAAGACATATCTTCTTCTTTCATATAGTCTTCAAGATCTCCGGCATCATCATCGGAGAAATTTTCAGAAGTAGCAATTACTTCGGCTGCATCTTCAGCAAAGCTTTCCCAATCAAAAATACTTACACGATTATTCTTGTCGACTTTAATCTGTTCACAGAACTGGTAATTACCAACGTATTCCCCATTTAAAACCACGTCAACCCATACGGTTTCCATCTGAGGCATTCCCATGGCACCGGATAAGTTGTAAGCAAGTGTATTTCGCATTAAGGATTCATCAGAATAGTTGGCAAGAAGTACCCAATGTTTGTTTTTACCCATGTCGAAAAGATTTGCTTTTTTGTCTAATTTAATTTTGTAAGGTTTCTTTGGCATGCTCCAAGTAGTGTTTCCTCTGCCACGGATTTCGATTTCTCCATCATAAAGAATGGAAGAATCAGAATAGGTGTCATTGCCTTGAATCTTCATAGTAGCATTGACATAATCGACTTTGCTAGTAATTTTTGCGCCATTTTCCGTATTGATATAAACTACCGGAAGATTACTTTCATATATAGGATAATCTGATACGGTAATATTCATGGTAGTTGTCTGACCAGCATAAGTAATGGTTATAAGTTTGTCATTTAGTGTCAAGGCTGTTGTAGTCGATGGTGTAAATGTCACACCCGGAGCATTATATGCAATTACGGAAGATGTGTCATCCGTATATGTTACAGTTAGTTCTAACCCTTTTGGATCAAATTTTTCACCGGTTATGTAAGTTGTTTTATTAGCAGTTTTTGTTAAAGAAATACTTGCAACAGTTTTTGCACTATTGTCATCAGCGGCTTTTTGGACACGTAACTCTGCCATAGACATATGTTTATCTGTTGCACTTGCTGAATAGGTATGAACACCTACAATACGAATGTATTTTGCTTCTACAGGCTTAAAGCTTACAAGTTTCCATCCAATATCAGTTTCATCCCAATTACCGGTTGCAACAGTTTTCCAATCTTCTTCAGTGGTTGTGCGATATTGAATTGCATATTCCGTAACCATTCCGTTAACGCCTTCTTGTCTTGGCAGGCAACGGATGCCATCAACCATAATAGTTTCTGCTAATTCTACACCAATCCAACGTTGTTCGAGAGGCGTAAATTGGCCATAAGTTGTATGCCAACGGGTGAATGTATCTCCATCTATTGCATATTCGGCAGGTCCTTCAACGTCTGAAGCATCATTCGAACTGCCAGCAGTAGCGGTCATGGAAGTAATCGGATAATCCCTTCCTGAAAATTCCGGGTCGGTTGTTTCAGGTGTATCTGGTGATTCCGGCTCCGATGGTTCTGGCGGAGGAAGCAAGGATGTATCTGTCTCAATAACAGTAATACAGTTTTTTGATAATCCGTTATAAGTAGAGACTTTTACTTCAATAATATTCTTTTCGCCAGAAATAGCTGTAAGTTGATCGGCAGTAATAGTAATGCCAGAACCTATTGGTACAGAACCGATTTTTTTACTGTTTACAAAGACATCTGCGGTTTCTTTGTTATATGTATCAGAAGAAACATTTAATATAATATCTTCCCCGATATTTGCAAGTGCATCTGCTGCAATTTGAGCAGAGTAATTATCCTTTAACAAAGCATTTCCTACACTGTCTGTAACAGAGAGTGTAAGGAGAGAGGTGCTATAGTTTAAGGAAGTCAAAAGAGAGTCTTCGCTTGCCATCTGTGTATCTAACCAAGCCAAATGATTAGTAAACCATGTTTTTAAGTTATTTATTTCGGAATCAAAATTGCGATAACCATACCAGATATCTGCATTGGCATCAGCAGAGTCTTTTAACAGGGTATAGTTAGTATCAATAGAATCTAGCATAGCCTGTACATAGGTATTACGAATTTCCCAATATCTTTCCTGTGCTTTTAAAATAAAATATGGGTCTTTGATTAAGTCTTTGTACCACATATTTTTCTGGGCGTTGGTATTATAGAAAACGGTAGCCCATTCATTGGTAAGCCAGGTTTGTCCTTCGCCA
>JAFYVJ010000003.1 GCA_017549185.1 Roseburia sp.
AAAAATTTATGTAAGGAATTCCCATGTCATAGTGGTGTGGATAACTTTTCTAAAAATCCCAAAAATGTTTTTAGTTATAAACAAACATGTGAGATTGTGAAAAGGGTTAAAATAATTTGATTTATTCTTTATTGCTGCGCCAATTTTTATATGGTTGAATACTACTGTAAAAAATGGTATGATTAAGCCAAAGTTTATTTCTAAGAAGGGAGAAAATATGGATAAAAAGTACGAAGCACTGTTTACTCCATGGAACGTCGGTAATGTACAGATTAAAAACCGTATCGTAATGTGTCCTATGGGTGGAACGTCGCTTTTCGGATGGTTTGAACTTGGTGGTTGTCATTTTGACAAAGAAGCTGCGAAGTTATTTTTAGAGAGAGCAAATAATAATGTTGGATTAATTATTCCGGGTATTGCTCCATTACGTGATACTTTCTGGGGCAAATGGCTCTGGCAGAATCCAAAGATGTTTGAAGATTTGAAAGAGTTTATGGATGAAATCCATAAAACAGATACAAAGCTGTTTGTACAGCTTACAGCAGGAATGGGACGTTCCTGGGCGATTACAGAATTAGTAGCGCCATTACATAAAAATAAAATTACAAGAGCATTAGTGAAGCCAATTATCGATACTTCACATGAACTTGCATGTCCAAGCCCACAGCCGTCACGCTGGGCACATGACATTGAATGTCCTGAAATGACAAAAGAACAGATTCATGAAATCATCGAAGCATTTGCAAAGACAGCAAAACTTTGTAAAGATGCAGGTGTTGATGGTGTAGAAGTTCACGCCGTACATGAAGGTTATTTATTAGACCAGTTTGCGATTGAATTTTTCAACAAACGTACGGACGAATACGGTGGAAGTTTTGAAAACCGCTATCGTTTTGCGGCAGAAGTTGTTGCTGCAATTAAAGAAGTGTGTGGTGAGGATTACCCGGTTTCTTTACGTTACTCTGTAGAGTCTAAGATGAAAGGCTTCTGTAAGGGAGCTATGCCGGGCGAAGATTATGTTGAAGTCGGCAGAAATATGGAAGAGTCTGAAAAGGCTGCCAAATATTTGCAGGATGCTGGTTACGACATGCTTAATGCAGACAACGGAACCTACGACTCTTGGTACTGGGCTCATCCACCAATGTATATGCCACAGAACTGTAACCTTGATGATGTAGCACACATTAAGAAATTCGTAGACATCCCTGTAGTATGTGCAGGTAGAATGGAACCGGAAGATGCAGCAAAAGCAATCGAAGAAGGCCGTATCGATGGTATGGGTGTAGCACGTCAGTTCCTTGCAGATCCTGAGTGGATTACAAAATTAATTGAGGACAGATTAGAAGATATCAAACCATGTATCTGCTGTCACAGTGGATGTTTCAACTTCTCTTCTTCAAAAGGACATGCAAATACACAGGATTTGACAGATACAATGGGACTTGCACGTTGTGCAATTAATCCTAAGACCATGCAGTCTAAGAAGTATAAGATTGTTCCGGCAGCAAAGAAGAAAAATATTGCAGTTATCGGTGGTGGTATCGGTGGTATGGAAGCAGCTATCGTTTGTGCAAAACGTGGTCATTCTGTAACCTTATATGAGAAAACGGATAAGCTTGGCGGTGTATTTATCGCAGCAGCAGCACCATCTTTCAAAGAAAAAGATCGTGATTTAATTAAATGGTATGAACGTGAAGTTACACGTTATCCAATTACAGTGGAATTAAATACAGAAGTAAAAGATATCGAGTCACTTGGTGCGGATGAAGTTATCATCGCAACAGGTGCAACGGCAAGAAGAATTCCGATTAAGGGCGTAGAATATACAATGGATGCAACAGAATACTTACTTGGTGAAAAGACAGTAGGGCAGAATGTTGTTATCGTTGGTGGTGGTCTCACAGGTTGTGAAATCGCATACGATTTATTCTTACAGGGTAAGAATCCAACTATCGTTGAAATGATGGATGACTTAATCGTAACAAAAGGTGTATGTCTTGCAAATACAAGTTTCCTTCGTGATTGCTTTGAAGCAAACAAGGTTCCTGTACATTTAGAGACAAAGTTAAACGAAGTTTTAGAAGATGGTGTAATGGTAACAGATAAGGCTGGTAATACATTTAAGATTGATGCAGATAATGTAATTATGTCTGTTGGTTATAATCCTGCACCGCTTGCACCAAAGGCAAAACATGTGCATGTAATTGGTGATGCAAATAAAGTTGGTAACTTACGTACAGTAATCTGGGGTGCATGGGATGTAGCTATGAAGCTGTAATTATTCAGAGCCAAGGTAAGTTTCAAAAACAGAAGGAGTTATGCTTGCATAAACGAATTCTGTCTTGAAACTTTCTTTGGCGAGAAGTCTATATGAGCAACACCAAGCAATACTTGGTGAAAGAAAAGCCGTGAAACGCCGATTTTGCGAGTGTAGGCTTTGAAGGATATAAAAGAATAAGGAAAGGAAACAAAATCATGATGAAATTAACTCCTGAACAGCAGGCGATTTTAGACGGTGCTCAGGGCGAAACAATGGCCAAAGTCATGAAGACACAGGTAATGTACGGCGAAGCATTTGGTGCAGAAAAAATGGCGCCAGTTACTTCTGAGTGCAATCACTTGGTTACTTCTTTTGGTTTAAAAATGCTCGGACCGGTATATGAGTTGATGGACAAGCTGTTGGAAGCAAATGCTCCATCCAAACAGAAATTCTCTGTAGATCCACGTCCGGTGGACCCAAATGTTCCTGCAAACTTTTTGCAGAAATTGGTTTTCAACAAATTCATGTATAGTAAACAGGACTTCTATGAAGGTCAGTTGCAGAAACTTGGACTTATGAATGACGAAGCATTTACTTGTACCTGCTACATGGACGAAGTTGGTAATAAACCGAAAAAAGGTGATGTTTTAAGTTGGGCAGAATCTTCAGCGGTAGTATATGCGAACTCTGTTTTAGGTGCACGTTGTAACCGTAACTCTGGTATTATGGATATCATGGGTTCTGTTTTAGGATACGTACCATACTTTGGTCTTCTTACAGATGAAGGTCGTAAAGCAACATGGATTATCGAGATTAAGACAGAGAAGAAACCGGAAGCACAGCTTCTTGGTTCTGCTATCGGTATGAAAGTTATGGAAGACGTTCCATATGTAAAAGGTCTTGATAAATGGATCGGCACAGAGCTTGATGATGCAGCATGTACATACTTAAAAGATTTTGGTGCTGCTACAGCATCGAATGGTGCAGTAGGTTTGTATCATATCGAGAACCTGACACCAGAAGCAAAAGAATTCGGAGAGGATTTGATTGTAGAAGGTGCAAAAGTTTATGTAATTGATGATGCTGAATTAGAACGTGTAAAGAATAATTATCCGGTTATCTGGAAAGACAAAGATGCGAAACCGAAGCTTTGTTTCTTAGGATGTCCACATATGAGCTTGCAGCAGATGAAGGATTGGACTGACCGCGTAGAAGCAGGTTTAAAAGCAGCAGGAAACAGCAAAGTGGTTATTCCTACTGTATTTACAGCTTCTCCTGGTGTATTAAAAGAATTTGAAAAGACGGAATATGCGGCAAGACTTAAGAAAACAGGTGTTATTACTTCTTACATTTGCCCATTGATGTACATGAACAATCCACTTTGTAAATCAATGCCGGTAATTACATCATCCAACAAGTTGCGTACCTATACGACATCTCGTTATTATACAGATGATGAAATTCTTGCACAGATTACGAAAGGAGGCAAATAAGTATGAAAGAATTTAAAGGACGTGTAGTAACTCCAGGAACTGCAAAAGCAGAAGCCGTTGTTACACATGAAGGATTTAATACACTTGCCTCTCTTCAGAGTGCATTACAGTTCGGTGATAAAACATCAAAGTGTGGTGACCAGAGTAACCGTGATTTATATGGCAAACCAATGAAAGGTAAAGCGCTTTGCTTACCGCAGACCATTGGCTCTACTACAGGTGGTTTGGTTCTTTATTGTGCATGTGCGATGGACCGTCAGCCAGCATGTATGCTTTTTGCAAATCATATCGACTCTCTTGCAGCTGCAGGTGCAATCCTTGCAGATGTATGGCTTGATAGCGTATCAATGCCAGTTGTAGACTGTCTTGGAGATGAGTTCCTCTCATATGTTAAAGATGGTATGATGATTACAATTAAAGAAGATGGCGTGGTAGTTGTGGAATAATGACTTTATTCCTTTTGATATAATATCCTCAAAATGAAAGATTTTTATTTCAAAAACAGGCGGTTCTAAATTTTGCCCTAATGTAAAGTTTAGAACTGCCTGTTTTTGTTATAGTTAGTCATAGGGTTCGAACGAGCATCCTATGACTAAACCGAAGCAGTGGAAAAACAATACGTTTAGATAGATTGTTGCAATGTCACGTATCAAAAATGAAAAATAAGATGACTTTAGAAAAAATAGGGTTCGTGATTATAGACAAATATAAAAGGGGAACATGAAAAATATTATGTATGTTGCACATAATTATATATACATATATGAAAAAAAGTGTTATCATTTTGACAAGATTGTAAAACTAGCGGGAATATTAATCGGCTAAAAGTATTTGAAAGGAGAAATGTAAGTATGGGAAAACGAAAAATGTATCGTGGAATTAGTTTTCTTCTTGCTATGGTAATGTTTTTGACATCATGGCAGATTCCGGTATTTTCCGAAGAAGTTAATACAGACGCAGGAAACGTTGTATTGGCTGAAACTGGAGAAGATGGAAAACGTGTGGTAACGACGGAAGAAGAATTTAATGACGCATTAGCAGATGGAACGGTGGAGGTTATTGAACTTGGACAAAATCTATCTATAGCTCCAGCCGTAGATAATCCATTAGTAATTTCACGTCCACTGACAATTCAAGGAGGCGTTTTAGAGATGCGCTATCTGGGAATTGTTCTGGGGGCAGATGTTACATTTAAGGATATTCAGTTGAATTTTACAAGTTCAGAGTCGGATGCAATTGTTGCAAATGGATATACACTGACTTTAGAGAATGTTACTTTGAGATCTACGCTCGGTGAAAACTGGGTGATTTCGCTTTTTTGTGGAGGAATGAACGGATACAACTATGCGAATCTTCCGGCTACAGGAGCAAATGGAACAATTATCTTAAAAGGTAATTGCCGTGTGGGAGATATTTATGCAGGTAATCTGACACATATGGATGCAGAGGAAAGAGCCTTTGGTGGAAATGCAGAGATTCGGATCGACAATACCGCGGATAGACCGGATAGCGTAATTGTAAATATCTATGGTTGCGGCGGTAAAGAATCTATGGGAGAAGGCAGCGGAAATAAGATTAATACGGGAGCAGAAAACAGTCTGGTGACTGGAAATATACAGGTTAGCCTTTATGATAATTTTATTGGTCAGGTGATTGGATACGGTCAGAATATGCATGTGACCTATAATGGTGGTGACTATTTGCAGACTCCAATATTGCAAAACATTTCTTCTTTATCGGTAGAAAGTGGCAAATTACAACTAGCTGACGGAAGCAGTTTTTGTGGAACAAATGCCAATGTAACACTTGCAGAAGATGCACAGCTTCATTTGAATTTGTTACAGGATGTGACAATTGGAAATTTTGTAGGCGGTGGAGAATTAGTATTAGGAGTGGAACAGAAACTGGCTATTACAGGAAGTGCTGCTGGAAGTACTAGAGTCTATATAGGCGGAATTAATTACTATCAGGAGTCAGAAGTAGCACCAAAAAAATCGCACACTTATATTGAGGCCGCGCAGGCTCAAAAAGAAAATTTTGTATTTCAAAAAGATGAGTCCTATTCGGGATTCCTTCCTTTATTTGTTAGTAACGGTGTAAGCGGAGGAAGCTGGATTACAGAAAAAGCATATGAGAATAGGGTTATAGTAAGTGCCATAGAAATGGAAGACGTATCTTATAATCCGGCAGAGGCTGTAGAAGCACTTTCAAGTCTTACAATGCCGATTCAAGTGACTTATTCAGAAACTGGTGTTTGGGGATATTTATGGGAAACAGAACCGATTTTTTCTGTAAATGATGAAAATGTGATTTATGATGAAGATGCTGGAGTATATAGAACAGAGAACCTGGCATTTTGGTTTAGTGATACAGATGATTTGATTATTGCTGATGAGACAGAAATTGCAATTCCAGAACCGGGAACTTATCAGTTTGTTATTACTGTACCGGCAGAGAATACCGAAGGTCAGACACAGCCAATGACGGCAGAAGCAACCCTTACAGTTGTCGGTGAAGAAGAGAAAGAACCTACAGGACCAGTTACAGCAGTAGTGGAAAGCTGGGTAGGTACTGCTTTATCACAAGAAGAATTAGAAGCATATGATGAACAGTTCAAAATTAATGTAGAAGATACACAGATAAAGGTAGTTAACAATGTGACTTGGCGTGATGAACCGATGAAAAATGCTTTAGATGATGATTGGCAAAATACACATTGGGGAGCAACGGATAATAACAATGAAAAGACACCAACTGCTTTGGAAGTAAACTTCGGAAAAACAGTTGAAGTGGGACAAATCGTGTATCGCGTTAGACAGGATGGTGGCAAAGGATTTCCATTACAATTTAAAATTCAGATTGCTACAGAAGCGGATGGAGAGTTTGTAGATGCGGTAGAAGGAAGTGCCACTTTTACATATGATATTATAGCGATTAAATTCGAGCCACAAACATGTGTAAAACTTCGTTTTGTATGGTTAGAGGTGAGTCCTGCAAATGATCCGGATCCTTCTGCAGCAGTGTTTTATTGCTACAAGGATGATGGAATAAAAGCTCCGGAAGTGACAGAAGCGAAAGTTGAAGGTTGGAGTGTTCCTGCTTATACGGATGAGGAAAGAGCGGCTTATGATAAGGCATATCGTTTATATCCAGTGAGTGTGTCAAGTAATCGTAACCATTGGGGAGATTCAGATACGAGCAAAGCGATTGATGATAATTGGGATAATGGTCATTGGGAAGCAAATCCAACCGGTGGTGAAACCGGAAAAGGAACCTATCTGGAAGTGGACTTTGGGGAAATTGTTGAAGTAGGACATTTGGTGTACCGTGCCAGACAGGATATGGATAGAGGATTTCCAACAAAATTCAAGATACAGGTGTCTTCATATGCGAATGGAAACTATTTTTTTGATGTGGCAGAAGGAAGTGCAGAAAATACAAGAGAGTTTATTAAGATTACATTTGAACCGGTAGAGTGTCGTAGAATTCGATTGGTATGGCTCGATTTTGCTGACTCATTCCATTTCCCTTCTGCCAGTGCATTCTATTGTTACAAAGAAGATAATCTTTCTAAGGACGTAGAGGCATTATTTACAGATGGTGCAGCAACAGCATTAAGAGAAGGTGTTACCAGAGAAGAAGTTGCGAATTTAAAGGAAATGATAGCATCGTATCCGGTTGCGGGTGCTATGATGCGTTACATAGACGTAGCTGAAATGTTGCTTGATGGCAAAAAATATACAGATACGATTCATGAACCTATCGTATTGTCACAGGACGGAGATAGCGAAAGAGAGCGAGCAAGAACTGATTTGTGGAAGCGTCTTTCAAGCTATGATTTGACAGGATATTATGTAAGACCGGGAGATGTTTTGGACATCTTTGTGGAAGCGGATGAAGAATCGCCGATGCCACGTTTGGTACTTGCAGAAGTTGCAAGAAGATACGGACCACCATCAAATGTACAGTGGGTATTCGGAGATGGAGGAAAAGAGTTACAGAATGGTCTGAACCATATTAAGATTCCGGAAACTATGCAGGGATGTCAGGTTATCTATTTCTATAATCCGGCATCACCGGAAGAACAGGCATTTGCACCAATTGTACGACTTTGCAGCAATGGCTATAAGTATCCGGTATACTTCTATGATGCAAATGATCCGATAGAAGTTGCAAAGGCAAAGGAAGCTGCGTTTATCGAGGAGTTGACAGCATATTGTGCAAAAGTAGTAAACAATATGGATGAAGCTGCAAAAGGAAATGGTGAGCCAAACTTCTGTGAATTTGTATCTGACAAAATACAGATATGTACAAGTGCAAAAGCAGCATTTAAGAATATTGATAATCCATACATATGGAAAGCGGGAACATACAAAGAATGGGCAGAAGAAAATAAAGATAACCCAAGACATGCGGTAATAGAGCGAGATGAGTCTGGCGAAGTGACAGGCATCCGCTTTAGTGGACCGGGTGCTATCATGCAAGAATATGAAATGATGTACGATAATATGACATTGTATAGTGGTTTTAATATCACAGACCCAACGCATGAGGATTATCGAAATCGTGGAAAATTCGTATTCCGTCCATATAACAACGGAGCAGGTAGTGCATGGGCAACACATGGTTATACAGGCTACAACTGTGGAGAGGTTCCTATGGAAGATCCAATGGATAGCGGCTGGTTCGACAGTATTACAAGTGGTCATGCTGCTTTAACAGGTGGCTGGGGCGAATACCATGAGGTTGGACATTTGTTAGACAACTGGACAATTGGATATTCAGAAGCGACAAACAATTTATATCCATTAAATGCACAGAATATATATGGTGATGTTACTCGATTGGAGACAGATAACAACTGGTATAATTTGTTTACAAATTATATTAATACAGGCGTTTTACCTGGAGATAATCTTACATTCTATCCGGGATATATGATTTTCCAGTTGGATGCGGTAGATTTTTCTGAAACAAGTATTTATCAGGAAAAGGATATCAGTAATTACGGAAGAGCTAGCCGATATGTTCGTTTACACAAAGATGATTTAGAACACTTGCCAGATAGATTAGACAAATTGGTTGTTGCCTTATCTATGGGATGTGGTGTGGATTTAAGCAGTCATTTTGAATTTTATGGAAGAACATTATCAGCAGAAACAAAAGCGATGTTAGCAGGACTTCCAAAAGAAGAAAGACCAACATGGCTGGTAAACGAAAGAACATTTGATGGTGGAGCTTTTGATGAAGCTGATAAGGCAAAAGCACCTGTCATTACTTCTATTACAACAGATGAAGCTACAGGAGCTGTAACAATTATTGTGGATTCTACTATCTTTACAGAAGAAAATGTGCAGTGTTTCTCAGTTTACCGTCAGGAAAAAATCAACGGTGAATTAATTGGAGAACCAGAATGGATTGGAATAACTGCAGATAATCTTTCAACAAAAGATGTAAATGAGTTATATTGTTTTACAGATAAAAACGTATTACCAGACAGCACTTATGTATACAGCGTTGGTGTTTACGATTGCGAATTAATGGAAAATCAAAACAAAGGCAATGCACAGATAACTATCGGAGAAAAGATAGAAGTTGCTATCGAACACGTTGTTATCAATAAGGGCGATGTGGCTGCAAGTTTTGAAGTAGGACAGGAATATAAAGTAAAGGTTAATTATTTCCCAACAAATGCAAGTGTGAACTTAAATGAAGTTCGTTGGTGGGCAGAAGGATATGCGGAAGATTATGGTAAAGATGGTGGGGCGGAACACATTATTACCATTTCACCGGATCCGGATTATCCGAATGATCCTACGAGAAAAGTTTTAAAAGGAGTTCAGTGGGGAAAGACAGATCTCTATGTCAGCATCGGCGGTAAATGGCAGAGACAGCAGATTAACGTAAATAGAGAAATGCAAGTAAACGATACAGATGCCGTTAAGTACAAATTTGCGTTTGATAATGCCAGAGAGACGTTTGCGGTGGGTGAAGTTTATGAACTGGGGCTTTATAGAACGACTTGTGATGCAAACGGAGAAGCGACTTCAGAAGTTATTAAAGTCAGAACCACTCCGAATGGAACGAGTTGGGAAATTAGTAACCCGGCTGTTCTGTCAGTAGATGGACATGGTTTTATTACCGCGAAGCAGGCGGGAACTACAACGGTAGCATTTAAACGAGGAAGTGAAGTAGTTGCACAGTGTACACTTACTGTAGTAGGAGGAAACATTCCGTTAGAAAGTATTTCTTTGAGAGAACTTTCAGAAGATGAACTGGAAAATGGAATTACTATGAATGTAGGCGAAAGTGGTAAATTGCACTATACACTGTTGCCGGAAAATACTACAGAAAGCACAAAAGCAACATTTGTAAGTAGTAACAGTAATATTGTACGTTTTGAACAGGATGGAACCTTTACTGCAATTGCAGGAGGAACGGCAGAATTAAGTGTCAAAATAGGAAATAAGCAGAGTGGAGTATTACGAGTAACGGTAAATGACTATGTACCGGTACGTAATGTTACATTAGATACCTATGTAGTAAATTTGAATAAAGCTGGAAGTACACAGACATTACATGCAACGAAATATCCGGCAAATGCAACAGTTGATGAAAGTAGTTTTGCATGGACTTCAAGTAATGAAGATGTATTTACGGTAGAAAATGGAGTTGTTACTGCAGTGGGAACAGGAACAGCTACGTTAACGGTTTCGCTGGAAGGAAAAATAGCGACAGCAAAAGTTACAGTAGCTGGAGCGGATGTTTCAATTACCGGAATCCATTTCGCGGGTCATGCAGTTGGTCAGAATACGAACCTTACTTTAAAACAGGGAAAAACCCATCAGTTGGCACTTGTAATAGAACCAAAAGAAGCAACTACATTTGGAACAATTACATGGAACAGTTCGAATGAAAGTGTAGCTACGGTTGAGCATGGATACATCACTGCGTTAACAGTGGGACAGTCTACGATTACAGCAACTGTTACACAAGAGGAAAACAAGTATCAGGTATCTTGTGATTTAACAGTAGAAAAAAATGACATCCTACTGGAAGGATGGGGAATTGAACAAAAAATTGTAATGCTGGGAGGAAATGAAACAGTACAGCTCCAAGCATATCCACGTCCACTTAATGCGAATATCGATGCACAGGGAAATCCGTTAGAAGAATTGCAATGGACATCAGACAATGGTGAGATTGCATCTGTCGACAGAGATGGTATGGTTATCGGTAAGAAGACGGGAACAGCTACTGTAACAGCAAGCGCAAATGGATTTAGTGTAAGTTGTCGAGTAAACGTTGATGATTCAAATCTTGTAGAAGCCCTTTCTTTGGATAAAGAAAGTTTAACATTGGAGTTTGGAGAGACACAGGAAACACAGTTGAATTGTACGGTTTATCCAGAAACAGTTACTGCAATCCCGGTATGGAAGAGTGGTCATCCTTCTGTTGTAGAAGTAGATCAAAATGGAAAACTTACAGTACATAATCTTGGTATTGCTACTATTACAGTAAGCCTCGGGGATATGAGTGCAAGCTGTGTAGTTACAGTAACAGGAGCAGATTGTGAAGTTCAGTTTGACAGTGCAGGTGGAACCAATGTGGATGCTCAGATGATTAAAGCAGGTACAAGAGTAGAAAGACCAGCAGACCCGAAAAATGCAGACTATGTTTTATATAACTGGTATTTGGTAGATGCACAGGGAAATATGTCTGACACACCATATGATTTTGAAGAAGAGATTGTAACCGAAGACATTACGTTAAAAGCAAAATGGCAGGTAAAATCTCCAATCGCAAATTATCCTTCCGGAAGTGTGTATAAAAATACAGAGATTATATTAAGTAGTGGAGCAGAAGCTACACTTTATTACACATTAGATGGAAGTGTGCCAACAAAAGCAAGTGCAAGCTACGAATCACCGTTTGTTATAACAGAGCAAACGGCAATAAAAGTGTTTGCAGTAGAAGATGGTTATGTAGATAGCGAGGTAGTAACCTTTGATTACACCATCAGAAAATTAGTAGTAACATTTGATATGGATGGAGCTGCACAAACTGTTGCAACACAAACCTTGAACGATGGCGAAAGAGTAGCAAAACCAGCAGATCCAACAAGAGAGGGATATCTCTTTAGAGGTTGGTATCAGGTAGATGAAGAAGGCGTAATGTCAGATACAGAGTATGATTTTACAACTGCAGTTACACGAGATGTTGCTCTGAAAGCGAAGTGGGAAGCAAAAATTGTAGTGCCACAGATTAACGGATATACCCAAGTGACATCTATGGATTTCGATCCGGAAAAAGAATATATCATCGTATCAGTGGACTCTGATAATGTTGTTTACGCATTGTATGGTAATAGTACAGGTATAAACGTTAACCCTGGAAGTTTAGGTGGTGCAACTGGAGCAGTTACGGCTGTGTTATCGAACTTAGACAGTAATCCGACAGCTACCTATCTGAAGGATGGAAGCCCTCTTAGTTTTGAACAGTTACATATGAAAATTGCTCAAAAAGATAGCGGTTATAGTTTCTGTTTTGCAGATGAGGATGCAAAAGAAAATTATTACCTGTATTTGGGCAGAAGTAATATGTTTAGTCAAAACGAGATTGCGTTAGATGTGAGCGTGACAGATGGAAACTTTGCAATTATTGGAAATAACAATGGACGTCAGCTTTATCTGAATGTAAACGGAGATTCACAGTCACTTTATTCCGGCCTTATCACAGATTTTTGGGGACCAGGACCTAATGATGCTAAAAACTTTAAGATTTACATACTCGAAAAAATCGAAGAAGAAGTAGATGGCTATAGTCTTAGCTTAGAAGGCAATATTGGTGTGAACTTCCACATGAAGTTGGGTGAAGATGTGATAAATACACCGGGTGCATACATGAGATTTACCTTAGATGGAGCGGAAATAGCACAGATTCCTATTGCAGATGCAAAATATATTGAAGAATCTGATTGTTATGCATTCAAGTGTATGGTTCCTGTAAAGGATATGGATACCGAGGTTACAGCGCAGATAATTCTGTCAGAGAATGCGAAGGGTTCAATACATACCTATACTGTTCAGAAATATATTAATTATATTTCTGAACATGAGCAAGACTTCCAAAATGAGCTTGCATTGGTAGAGTCAATGAGTAATTTTGGTGATTATGCAGCGACATACTTTGACGGCGAAACGTCAGAAGCAACAGATGCAATGAAGGATGTAGAGGCAAGTGACTTAGAAATATATCAAGGAACACTTCCAAAGGAAAACATCTATTATGGATCAAGTTTAATATTAGAATCTGATACGGTTTTAAGACATTATTTTACAAAACCGGTAAAAGATTCAGAAGGCAATGATTCTGTACAGAAAGGTAACGTATATTATATCCAAACGAAAGGAATTCCAGCACACGAACTTGGTAAAAATGTGGAAATGACTGTTGCAACATCAGAAGGAAATGTTACTATATCATATAGTCCTCTTACATATGCATATATTGCATTAAGTAGAGCTGGTGTCGATGAAAGCCTTAAAAATGTAGTGCGTGCAATGTACCTATATTATCAAGAAGCATTAAGTTATCTTGAGTTAACTTCGAATAATTAATTTTAAACAAAGAAATAGTATTATCAAGTAATAAACTAGCAAAAGATGACTTAAAAATGACGATGAGTCAATAGGTGGGGTGGCATCATCAAGATGCCATCCCATTAAATAATAAGGGGGGCATTATTTTGCAAGGTAAAATAACATTATGTTTGAAAGGTATTGTGATAGTTTGTTTATTGCCGATGTTGTTTTGTTTGTTTGCTGGTTGTGAAAATAAGGCAGAAAAACAAGAAAAAAACTTGCTTGCGGTTGTTGAGGAATACAAAGGATACGAACGAGAGATTGGACAGGACGAATACGATTTTTATACCAGTTTTATAAAACGTGACTTAACAGAGGAGGTAACAACATTAGAACTTAAACAAAAGATAGAAGATTATGCAAATAAGGTGAATGCAATGTTCTATCTTGCGAATAAGTTAGGAGTGTGTGAACCTTATTCCTACGAAAATTTGAAAATACGTATGGAGCAGGAAAATGAGCTTCGTAAGATAAAAAAGGAAGAAGGAGAAGCTTTTTATGGTCCTGAGCAGTTTACATTGGAGCAATTTTTTCAATATAGCAAGGACACTACAGAAGCGAATCTTCGTACCTATCTGGAAAGTTGGACAGATGCAGATACAATAGAAAAAGCACAAATATATTACGAAGAGAATAAGGAAAAATTTTGGGTTAGGGAAGCTGTAACTTATGAGGTAACAGAGAAGAATACAACGCAAATCGTTACCGCAGATAGAATACAGATGAATCTTTTGGCAAATGCGGATCCGGGACTGGCTGATTTCCTAGAGCTAGGAGAAGAAAAAGAACAGTATGAAGATGTGCAGGAAGAAGGAAAAAGAATAGTAATTATAAAAGAAATACGATATAATGAAGAAGGATTTGAGGCGAATAAAGAAGCTGCAATATCAGCGTATATTCAACAATGTTTATACCAAGAGTTGATTGAGATGGTTGCAGAAAATAATCCGGTATCATTCCGGCTAGAAATAAATTAATATAAAATAGTTAAAAGAGAGGAGAAAAAGAATGACAGCAAAGAGAGTTAAACGTATGTTGGCATTTTTAATGGCAGGGATAATTACTTTTACCAGTGCAGTGCCAATGCAACAAAACTCTGTGCAGGTACAAGCGGCATCAGTTTATGAAAATGAGAATATGCTTGTAAATCCTAATTTCGATGGAAGTGAAGAGTTCAGCCCAGCAGGTGGTTCGCATCGTGGGAACTGGTTTTCATGGCAGGGACCTACCAAAACGCAGGAGGAATATCGTTCAGGTACTACATCTGCGAAATTGGAAGAGACAGGAGCTTCTTTAGAGCAGGATGTAGCAGGGTTAGTAGAAGGTATGACTTATGAGTTCAAAGTGTGGGCAAAATTAAGTGGAAGTGGTAGTGGTAGCCATTATATTGGCGTGAAAAATTATGGTGGAGCAGAAATTAAGCAAAAGGTAAATTCTACTGAGTGGAAAGAATATACATTAGAGTTTACTTATAGCGGAATTGAAGATGCACGTGTTTATTGTTGGATTGAAAATGCAGGAGGAGTGACTTGCTATTTAGATGATGCGTCATTAACTGCGAAAGGTGATATTCAAAGAGTATCTGTTTCAAATGGTCAGGTGCAGGTGATATTTGCAGAAGACTATGTAGGAAATATCAGTAAAGAGCAATTCAGTGCATATTATAAAAGCAGTGTGGATCCGGAAGTGGCTCATACTGTAGAATTTACAGCAGGAAGTGTAGATGGTAAAACTTTAACATTAAGTTATGATGCAGTAGAAGCAGTGCCTATTTTACAAACAATTACGTTTAACCTGACTTATGCGAGTGGCGGACAGACAGGTGGAAGAAGCTTTGTTTTGGATTATACGGTAGAGGCATCCGGAGAAGAACGTGTTGACGCGGATATTGCGAAAGTAACAGCTGTAAATGGAGAAATCAATGTTTTACTGACGCAAAATCCGACGATAAAACCTATTGCACAGGATTTTGTATGGCAGTACAAAATTGGCGATGGAGAATTCGAAGATTTAAACATAGATGAATTTTCTTATGTGGCAGAGACAAGAACTGTTATAGTGAAGTTTGCACAGTTGCATGGAATTCTAGAGCAAGATTCAGTAGTTACAGTAAAAGTTACATATGGCGAGAATACAACAAGTGCGGAATTTGCTTTACCAGCGTCTCAGAGACGGACTTTTTATGTGAGTGCAGAAGGTAATGATAATAATGCAGGAACTAGTGAAGATGCCCCGATTCAGAGCATTGATAAGCTTAATACAATGACATTTTATCCGGGTGATCAGATTTTGTTCCGCAAAGGAGATACTTTTGTTGGTTGTTTTAAACCAATGGGATCCGGAAATGAAGAACATCCTATTACGATAGGTTCTTATGGTGAAGGCAATAAGCCGGTATTACGACCGGGAGAAGATTTTAAGGTGCCTTATCTGATGAGTGCAAATGCATTGGTACAGAATCCAACCGTAAACTATGTAATTTGGTTTTATAATGTGGAATATTGGGAAGTAAGCGATTTGGAATTAGAAGATCCAAAACATGAGCAGACATATCAGAATCCTGGAGATGTGTATCGTAGCGGAATTACAATTCAGGCAGAAGATGCAGGAACATTGGAGCATATTTATGTAGATCATATGGAAATTCACGGTTTCCACGGACCACATACTAATATTGGTAAGTCTTCCGGTGGTATTACCATGAATATCATTACAGATTTGGATCTTACATCAGGTGGAAGACGAAAAGGGGAAAATAGTGTTCCTACACAGATTAATGATATTCGAATTACGAATTGTGAGATTTATAATGTAGGACGTTCCGGAATTAACTTCCTGACACCTTGGTCATTCAGAGAAGGGGAAAAATGGGGTCCATTTGATTATGGAACCAGAGGCTTTGACTATCTCCCTTATGAAGATTTTTATATGGGCAACAACTATATCCATGATATAGATGGAGATGGAACGATTATTGATAACTGTGCAGATGCAGTTTCTGAATACAATCTGGTAACAAGATGTGTATTGAATACAAATGGTGCAGCTGTAGGTATGTTTAACTGGAACTCTGACAGAACAACATTCCAGTATAATGAAGTGTTTGATATTCGTTACGGAACAAATGATAGTAATCATTTGAATGACTCACAGGGAATTGAAATAGATGCCCTGAATGATGGAACTTTGGTGCAGTATAATTATGTTCACGATAACACTGGCGGTTTTATGATGTTATGTAATATCGGTGATCAGTATCGTAGTTTTGATGGTATTATTCGTTATAACATTAGTCAGAATGATTATGCGCATCCAAGACAGGGACTTTTTGATATTTACGAAGCTAACTGGGGAACAGAAGTTTACAATAACAACTTCTATCTGACAGAGCGTGCACTTAGTACGAGTGGTTATGGTTCTCATGTAAATGCGGGAGAATTATTCCTCTTTAGCGCAGTGGGATCACGAGATACCATGAAGTTCTATAATAATATTTTCTATTATGCAGGTGAAACACCGGCAACCGTAAATACATTTGGTGATGATGCTATCGATTGGCAGAGCAACATTTTCTATAATTTTGCAAATATGCCGACAGATGATAATGCGAAAGCTCCAAACTTAGCAGTAGATCCAATGTGGAATAATCCGGGAGCAGGAGCTACAGGAACCTATGCAGATGGAAAAGAAAATTTAGGCTATCAGACAGATTTATCCTGCTATTATCTCAAAGAAGGATCTCCGGCATTAAATGCAGGAGTTCAAGTAGAAGATAATGGAGGAAAAGACTACTTTGGTAATCCGGTAGAAGGACTTGTGGATATTGGAGCATATGAGTCAGGCAGTATTGCATTAAAAGTATTATCTGACAAATATGCAATTGATCAGAGTGCGAAGAACATTACTGTAAAAGGTATAGAAACAACAGTCGCACAGTTTTTATCAAAACTTATTTCTGAAAAAGATGTGGTACTTTCGGTGAAACGAGAAGATGTGACATTGTCGGACGACACAATCGTGGAAGACGGCGATACATTAGTAGTTTCATATGGAAAAGAAGCCGTATCGTATACGATTCTTGTGAAAGAAGAAATTATTGTTACAACAGAAAATTTGAACCATGTACGTGCTGCTAAGATGTCAGTATCTTCAGTTGAAGTATCCCAGTTTGGAGCAAGCAATGCAAATGATGGAGATACATCAACACGTTGGTCTAGTAGAAGTGTAACAGCGAATACGAATGCTCAGGAATGGATTAAAGCTGAATTTGAAGAATTAACACAGATTAAACATGTTAAAATAAAATTCCACACAAGAAATGTGGATCCATCACCGAACAATGTATCTGATTTTACAATTAAATATGTTGACAGAGATGGTGTGGAGCAGATTGCAAAAGCAAATTGTACAGTAGCAGCATCCGGTAACAATTATGCGACAGAGGTATCTATTGTTCTTGACAATGCGATTGTGGCAAAAGCAATCAAGATTTGTGATTTAAATGTAAAGATTGGAAGTACACAGTACAACAGCGTAGGTATTACAGAATTAGAAGCATATTCTAACGAAATCCTTCCAGGTGCAATCGTGAGTCTTACAGGCTTGGTAGAAAGCTTAGAAGGTATTCAGAATGGTGTAATTGAGAATGGAATCTTTACATTACCGGAAGTACCGGAAAGATTTACAATTAAATTAAACGGTGCAGATTTTGAGCAGATTCTTGGTAAAGATTTGACAGTGGTACAGCCACTTACAGACAAAGAAATCAAGGTTTCTTATGAAGTATCCGACGGAACAGAGACGAAAGTTACAAATGATATTACTTACCTTGTAAAAGGTAAAAATACACAGGCAGTAGGAAAGAATGCCAAACCGGTTGTGATTCCGGAAATTCAGGAATGGTATTCTGATTCTACAGAAAAATTATCAGCAAATGTATTAACAAAAGTAACTTATAATGACGATTCATTATCCGCAGTTGTGGATGAATTCATTGCTGATTACAAAGATTTTACAGGTGTGGCTTTAACAAAAGTAAAAGGTGAGGCACAGTCAGGTGCATTTAACTTTACAAAGGCAGCGCCGGATGCATTGCTTGGCGAAGAAGGATATACAATGCATATTCTTAGCGACAGAATCAATGTAGCATCTGAAAGCATTACAGGTAACATGTATGGTATGCAGACCATCTTACAGATGAGCAAAAAAGATGCAACAGGTTTTGCCATCGGTCAGATGAGAGATTACCCTCGTTTCGAAGTACGTGGATTCATGCTTGATATCGCACGTAAACCGGTTGCAATGGAAATTATTAATGAAATTGCAAGAACCATGCGTTATTACAAGATGAATGACTTCCAGCTTCATTTATCTGATAACTATATCTGGCTTGAAAATTATGGTGTTGGAGAAACTGAAAATGAAGCATTTAAAGCTTACGAAGCATTCCGTTTGGAGTGTGATGTAACTAATGCAGCAGGAGAATCTCCAACAGCAAAAGATTATTTCATTACAAAAGATGATATGAGAACCTTTATACAGAGCCAGAGAGCACTGGGTATGAACATCGTACCAGAAATTGATTTGCCGGCACATGCAACTTCGTTTACAAAGATTTGGCCAGAACTTATGGCAGTGGGCGAAGTTAATCCGTCAAACACTGCGAGACCATTAGTAGACCACTTTGATATTAGAAAAGAAGAAGCGGTTGAACAAATTTAGGCTATTTTTGATGATTACACCACAGGTGAGAATCCAACATTTGATAGTGAAACAGTGGTACATGTTGGTGCGGACGAATTTGACTCCGACAAAACGGCTTATCGTGAGTTTTTCAATACAATAGTTCCTCATGTAAAACAGACAAACCAGCAGGTGCGTATCTGGGGTAGTTTGAGTAGAATTAATGACGGACAAACCGAGATTATTCCGGAAGCAATTGAAAATGTAGCAATGAATATTTGGAACAACGGTTGGGCAAATGGTGCAGAGATGTACAAACTTGGATTCAAGTTAATCAATACACTTGATGGCCCGAACTATATGGTGCCAAACGGTGGAATGGGACGTGGTGCATATGGCGATTTATTAAATCATAATGATGTATTTAATTTTGAGCCTAACGTATATGGTAGTCAGGCGCTTCCAACTAGTGATGATCAGATTCTCGGATCTGTATATGCAATTTGGAATGACAACATTGATAAGAATGCCAGCGGTTTGACAGAATCAGACCTTTACTGGAGATTCTTTGATTCATTACCATTATATGCAGAAAAGAACTGGGCAGCTACCGGTAGAGAAAAAGGAAGTGCAGAAGCAGTGATTGCACTCGCACAGACCTTTGGAACAGGTCCAAGAACCAATCCATACTATCAGGAAGAGACAGATGCAAATGGTGTATATGAAAGCTATGACTTTACAAATGGCTTAGAAGATGCATCTTTAAATGACAGAGACTTAAGAATTGGCACAGCAAAAGTTGAAAATGGTGCATTGACATTAAAAGGTGGTAACAGTTATGTGACCACACCAATCGATAAGCTTGGTAACGGCAATGAATTATCTTTTGATATTACACTGACAAAAATGCCTGCACCGGGAGATATTCTCTTTGAGACAACTCCGGAATATGGCACACATGATATTCGTATTATGGAAAACGGTAAATTAGGATTTACAAGAGAGTTATATAATTACTACTTTGATTATGAACTTCCTGTAGGTAAAACAGTGAATATCAAGATTGTTGCAGAACAACAGGATACAAGCCTTTATGTAAATGGTGTATTAGTTGGCGAAGCAGTTGGTAAGTTCATCCACAATGGAATGGAAAAGAAGACAGGAATTACACATTCTACATTTGCACTTCCATTGGAGAGAATCGGTTCTAAAACAAATGCTGTTGCTGCAGTAATTGACAATGTAGTTGTAAAAGAAGAAGTTGAGGAAGTTGACCGTTATAATAAGGCTGGCTGGACCGGAAGTACAAATAGTGAAACTATTTATGATGCCAATGAAGGAAAGTTAATCTATGCCTTTGATGGAATACCGGGCACAATTTGGCATTCTAACTGGCAGGGTGCAACTGATAAGTTAACTGATGGTAGAACATATTATGCAGAAATCGATTTTGGACAGACTTATGTAATTAATCAGTTTTCATTCACCCCACGTACACCTCAGGATAGTGGACGTGTCACAAAGGCAGATCTTTATATTAAGGAAAATGCTTCGGATAACTGGAAACTCGTAGGTGAAGACGTTACATTTGCAGCAGATATGACAAAGAAGACGTTCTATTTTGATGAACAGGCAGTTCGTTATGCAAAATTTGTTGCAAAAGAATCCAGCGACGGATGGGTTGCAATCTCTGAATTTGATATTGCTAATATACCAGAACAAAAGCTGACCGTTTATTTGGAAGCAACAGAAGGTGGTTCGGTAACCGGTGCAGAAGAAGTGAAGAAAGGCACAAGTGTAACCGTTACAGCAACTGCAAATGCAGGATACCGCTTCGACGGTTGGTATGATGTATCAGGTGCAAAAGTATCTGAAACAGAAGAATATACTTTTATAGCACAGAAGAACACAGCGTTAGTTGCAAGATTTGCGTTAGTAAATATGGGACCAAATGGTGTTGGTGCTGAATTATTAGGATATACCTTGAGTTTAGAAGGTAATATCGGTGTGAACTTCTATTTGAAATTAAGTGATGAAGTGCTTAATGATGCAGGAGCATATATGAACTTTACATTGAATGGTAATGAATATGCAAAAGTGTATGTAAAAGATGCAGAACCTGCAAATGTAAATAATACTGACTGCTATGTATTCAAATGCAATGTTCCTGTAAAGGATATGGATACAGAGATTAAAGCTCAGATTATCTTATCTAACGGAAGTAAAGGTGCGGAACACATTTATACAATTGAAAAATATGCAGACTATATCCGCGATAATGCAGGAGATTATTCGGCAGAAACGATTGAACTTGTAGAAGCAATGAGTGGATTTGGTGATTATGCAACGGCATATTTTGCGGGTGAAACCAAAGATACAACACCTGTACTGACAGAGGAAGACTTAGAAATTATAGCTGGCAATGAAGGTAAAATTGAAGGCGATAATTCTGAAGATAGTATCTATTATGGTTCAAGTTTATTATTAAAATCAGACACTATTTTAAGACATTATTTTACAGAAGCAGTGGAAGGTTCTATACAAAAAGGAGACTTATATTATATTGAGTCGAAAGGAATTCCGGCACATGAACTTGGTAAAAAGCTGGTAATGGAAGTAGGCGGTATGGAGATAACTTACAATCCACTTAGTTACGCATATATTGCACTTAGTAGGAATGATGTTGATGAAAATCTTAAGAGCGTAATACGTGCGATGTATCTGTACTATGAGGCAGCACAGGAATATCTTAACGCAGCTGAAAATAATTAATGTTAAATGATGTTTATGGAGCTCGGTAAAAGCTGGGCTCCTACAAAGTAAATGTGGAAAATAAAGGGGAGAAAAATGTTAAGAAGTAAAAAAATAGTTGCTGCAATTTTAGCAATTGCCTTAATGCTTACATCGATTCAGTTTCCGCCCCTGCATGTAAAAGCAGAGGAGACAGTAGTAAGCGAAACTGAAATACAAGAATTTGATTCTACAATTCTTGCTAAAAATGCAAAAGCTAATTCAGAACAGTGGCCGGCTGAATGGACGAATGATGGTAAGGCAGCGTGGGCGTTTGATGATGAAGACCACTGGTGGCATTCACGTTATAATTTTTGGGATCAGAAGGCATCACACGAGGTAGGAACTCAAAAAGGTGATGGTGTACCATCTGCAGAGAATCCGATTTGGATTCAGACAGGATTTGACAAAGCATGGAATGTAACTTCTATTAAGTATACAGGCAGAAGTGGTCAGAATGGATATCTGATAAAGGATTATACGATTTCTGTTGCGAACTTAGCAAACCCGGAAGATGTACCAAGTGATGAGGAGTTCAAAGAAGTAAAAAGTGGTACATTGTCTGAGGTAGGAATAGGTGAAACACAGACAATTAGCTTGGACATGCCTGTTATAGCAACACATATTCGTATTACGGTCAAGAGTACATATGCCGGAAGCGGTTCAGGAGAAGTTACAGCGAAGAAAATCGCTATCTTAGGTTATGATGCGATACCAACAGATAACATAAAAGACCATTGGTCATTTGATAGCTTAACAAGTGATGCAGGAAGCAATTCAACAGGTGTTTTGAATGGTAATGTCAGTATTGCAGATAGTGGTTCAAAGGTATTTGGCAATGTACTTCGTTTTGGAACAGGTGCAGATAACTTTATGAAGCTTGCGGACTACATCAATACAGGAGCAAATGATACTTCATTTTCCATGTGGTATCGTTATGATGAGTCGATTGCAGGAGCAGAAACGGGAAAGTCTACGGTATTGTTACAGCATGAAGATAAAGACTCCAATAATCCGGGACGCTCGGTTTTGACATTAGAAGCAAGCGGAAAATATAAAGCATATTTAAATGGAAATAACAATGCTATAAGTGATGGAACTGTTGAAAAAGGGGATTGGCAGCATATTACGGTTACCTTTAACCAGACAACAAAAAAAGTATGTTTCTACATCAATGGAGAATTAGATAGTGAGAAAGACCTTGGTAATACTGTTACAAATGCAGTGTTGAGCTTACGTCTTGGTGCACATAAGAAGGCTGGTAATCTTGACCCACATCCTATGCGTGGAGATGTGGATGAATTCTATGTATTTGATAAAGTGTTGACTGCGGGTGAAGCAAGAGCTGTTTATGAAGAAAAAGCAGTTGAGTTTTATAAAATAGAATATAAAGAAAGATTAGCTTCATTGATTAGCGAAGCAAGCAATCTTTATGAGAGCGGTATAATAGCCACATCTCATGCGGCAGCCGTTGCTTTACAGAATGCGATTACAGATGCAACAGCAGTAAAAAATAACGAAAATGCAGGAATGACAGAATTAACAGCTGCTTACGAAGCGTTAGAAGCAGCAATGGCGAGATATTCGTCTGTAGTGCCTGTTACGTTAACAGTTGATGCTGATGAAGTACAAAGAACAATTGATAGTGATTCGATTTTCGGAATCAACCATCGTTATGCATTTAACGGATATGGTTCTTTCGATGCAACTACAATGTCTATCAAAGAAGAGTTCAAGGAATTATACGAAAATGCAGGATTTGGCTCAATACGTTATCCGGGTGGAACCATTTCCAACCTGTTTAACTGGAAGACTACACTCGGTCCGGTAGAAGAGCGTAAAGACCAGATTCACGGATTCTATAACAATTCGGGTCAGGGTGGTATTGCACCAAACTTTGGTATTGGTGAGATTGCTACTTTTGCTGATAGTGTAGATTCTGAAATTGTATATGTATATAGTCTTGGTCGCGGAAGTGCACAGGATGCAGCGGACTTAATCGAATACTTAAATGCACAGGTTGGTACAAATCCAAATGGAGGTGTTGATTGGGCGGCAGTTCGTGCAGAAAATGGTCATCCGGAACCATATAATGTTCGTTATTTTGAAATTGGTAACGAAATGAATCAGGTATATTCGGATGGTACTTCTTCACAGGCTTACTGGTTACATGGCTTGCCAAATGCAGAAAGCGGATATATTGAAGGTGGTACAGCTTCTTTCACAAAACAATACGCAGTATGTGAAGAAGACTGGAATGCAGAAGCATCTAAGAGTGATGGAAGTAAAAATATGGTTCGTTACATGCGTTATGCAAATACAAATCCTAAAATGTATGATGCAAACAAAAATATTGTAGACGACCCAAGTTTTGTAGCAGTAAACAAAGACAGTGTTAGAGTATATGTTGGCGATACAGAATGGACGATTGTAGAATCTTTTGAAAATTCTGAGGCATCTGATTTACATGTAGTCGTGGATTACAGCACAGGTGCTATTATATTTGGTGATGGTCAAAAAGGTGCGATTCCTACATCGGGAACGCAGATTAAGGTGGATTATTCCGTAAATCGTGATGGATTTATCAAGATTTCTAAAGCAATGAAAGAAACAACTGCTGCAATTAATACAGCAGAATCAGCATCACAGGAAGCATATGTTTATACAAGTTATGAAACAGATGGATTCATTACAAAAATGAATAACCTTAATGCCAATGAATGGTATGATGGTATGACTATTCATCCGTATTCAGGCACTGTAAGCGGTGGTTCTAACGCAGCTACATTCTATGATAATGCAATGGGATTGGCAGAAAGTGTTGGTATCAAGAAGGTTGAGAACTTTGTAAATAAACTTCCGGCAGGAAAAGTTCCTGTAATCAGTGAATTTGGTATTTTTAGAAATACAGAACCACAGTTACGTTCACAGACTCATGCAATTTATATTGCAAAAACACTTATGGAATATGTAAGACTTGGAAGTCCTTATATTCAGAAACATTGTTTGATTGACTGGTATAGCTCAGGGGCAGATTCACTTGGACCTACTCAGCAGGCTGTTATTCAGGCAGTGCCACAGGATGGAGCAAGCACAAAGACTGGTGAGGGTGAGTTTAGATTTTTTGCAACACCATCAGCACATGTGTTCCAAATGTTAAACGCAGGATTTGGTGATTATATTATTGATGCGACATTTGATCGTGTTCCGGAAATGGAAAACGGAGTGGATCTTCTTTCTGCATTAGCAAGTAAAGATGATTTTGGAAATATTTATCTTGCAATTGTAAATGTAGATCGTGAAAATGATAGAGAAATTATCTTAGACGTGGAAGGATTGGAAGGATGTGAAGTATCTGTACAAAAACTTACATCTGATACAATTACAGAAGAAAACTCTTTAAGTGAGCCAGACAATGTGACTGTAACAACAGATTCTTTTACAGCTACAGAAGATCAGACATATACAGTAGAGAAACACTCTATTGCTGTTTTAAAAATCAACACAACAGGAAAAGCGGACAAGAGCATATTACAGGATGCAATTGAAAATGCAAATGGCTTAACACCGAATCTTTACATAGACTTTGCTGGTGTACAGACAGCCGTTGCAGCAGGAAATGCAGTAATGGCAGATGCTGATGCAACAGCAGAAGAAATTGCGGATGCTGTAGCTGCAATTGAAACAGCAATAAATGCTCTTAGTAGTGTTTACCAGGATGGTATCGTAGCTAAATTATCAGGAACTACCTTAAGCTTAGAAGGTAACATTGGTGTTAATTTCTACATGCAGTTAAATAATAAAGTACTTACAAATGAAAACGCATACATGAAATTTACTTTAGATGGTAAGGAAATTTCACGGATTCCTGTAGCAGAAGTAGAACCTACAATAAAAGATAATATTACCTACCATGTATTCAAATGTGGTGTTCCGGTAAAAGATATGGAGACAGAGATTACAGCTCAAATAATCTTATCGGATGACCGAGAATGCTTTGAATACACTTATAAAGTCAAAGATTATATAGAGTCTATTAAAAATGATGCAAACTACGCAAGTGCACAAGGACTTGTACAAGCAATGAGTGATTTCGGTGATTGTGCAAGTGCATACTTTACGGATGCAAACGTAGACAATATACCGGCAGTGACACCGGAAGAATTAGCAGCTTTGGCTGATTATGAAGGAACATTTACTGCGGATGATATCTATTATGGTTCAAGTTTATTATTAAAAGCAGATACTATTTTAAGACACTATTTTACAGATGAAGTAGAAGCAGATGGCTATGATGTTGTAAAGAAAGGTAACTTATATTATATTGATTTGGAAGGAATTCCAGCACATGAACTCGGCGAACTTAAGACAATAACTGTTACAACGACAGATGAGAAGGAAATTACGATAACTTACTGTCCGCTTAGTTACGCACTTATTGCGCTTAGTCGGGAAGGTGAGGCTGATAACCTTACAAGTTTAATGCGTGCGATGTATCAGTATCATCTGAAAGCACAGGAGTATCTTGATTCAAATTCAAATCCAGAGACAAATTAATAATTAATTTTAAACAGAAC
Organism: Roseburia sp.; assembly: GCA_017549185.1. GTDB lineage: Bacteria > Bacillota > Clostridia > Lachnospirales > Lachnospiraceae > Roseburia. Next base: position 26,447 of record JAFYVJ010000003.1, read on the forward strand.
CCGTTTTTCGGGTTCTGTTTTTTATGTTTGCGCGCCATGGGCGCGCTCTAACGGGTGTAAGTCCCGAACACGCCCAGATAGTGGGAAGTGTATAGCTGAACAGCAAGGGTGTTCATCGCGAGGTGAAATCTGAAGGAAGCTGTAAGCAAACCTCCGGT
>JAFYVJ010000037.1 GCA_017549185.1 Roseburia sp.
GACGAGGCTGGCGTAGAAGGTTTTTATATCTTCTAAGCTGTGTCGTCTTATCATCTTACCCTTGCAAGAGTTTATCTAACATATGTTCGATGAACTCTTGTTCTTTTTTGTTGCTTCAAAAATCGCATTTTCCTATAAAGGAACAAAAGTGTGCTTCACACACTCTCTCGACTTCATCTACTGATATAGCACAGCTTTTGTTCCGCGCGCGTAGCTGCGCATCGTTTGCACGTAGTGCTTTTATTCTATAGGAAAGTCATAGACTTTCACGAATTAACGTGACAAACACTTTCCTATAGAATAAAAAAGCATGTCTGACACCCCGCATCAGACATGCTTTTTTATCGTTTTATTCTATATTATTTTCCAAATCTTCTAAACAATGATTTCTTCTCCGGCTTCTTTTCTTCATCGTTCATGCCACCATTGGCTTCCTGTTGCTTCCACTTGAAATACTCGGAGTCTAAGTTTACACTAATTTCAGCCGTGACTTTTTCCATTTTTTCTTCCGGAATCTCTACAGGTTCATCATCAAGACTTAGTCCATGCTCTCTAAAATATGCTTCGTTAATTCGAATCTCCGGCTTTGGAACAGCAATTGCAGGCTCTACTACTTCATCCTTACTCTCAGCTCGCTCTTTTGCAATTTTTTTATTACGCTCTTCTATAATCTGCAAATATTTATCCGTATCTGATAAATCTCGCAGGTATCCAGTTAATTCAGTCTGGTCTGCACGAACACGCCGCACTTCTGTCTGCATGTCCTGCTGCATTTTATTATAAATATTCTGAACCGAATCCATAGCATCCTGCATAATAAACTGCACTCGCTTCAAAGCATCGTCTGTGTAAAGCACAGAACCTGCATACACATCTTCAGCTTTTCCCTTTGCATCGGCAATAATCTCTTCCCCACGCTTTTTGGTCTCTCGTTCCGACTGTTCTCTGCTACGTTTAGTCAGTTCATATTCATCCATAGCATCATAAATGCCCTGACTTAACTCACGAAGTGCTTCTACTAGAGCTTTTTTATCCATGATAACTAAGTTGTTCTCTTTGTCATATACTTCGCACTGAGACAACATCATGTGGATATCACGTAATGTCTTTTCAATATGATTCTGTGCACTCATACTTAAACCTCAATCATTACCTTAAACTTATTTTCGTTTTGTTCTACGAACAGCTATTTTAATGAATTTTTTTAATAATAAAATAATTGCCAACAGCAAAACGATTACTACTACTACCAAACCAATAATTAAAGCAGCATATTTATTCGGATTCTTAACTAAATCAATGATATTTTTACTATCATCAATGACTTTTCTGTCCTGTTTTCCTTCGTAATAATCCGGAACGTTTGGAACACCATCTCCATCCGTATCATCAAAAGTCTCCATGTATCCGGCAATTGCGGTCCACACTTTCAGTTCCTCGCCATCCACATAAATAATTGCATCCTCAAGATTTTCTAGTGGTGTACCATCTGCTTTCTTTAATTCTAATGATAACAAACCATAAGAAATGTCTGTTACCCCACCTAACATATGTCCACTGTACATATCCGATACTACACGATAAAGCTTGTCATCCTCAATCTCGATACGTTCTCCAGTATCTCCTACTAGATAACAATCTGTTACCTTATTCAAAATCAAACGATTAGGATTAAATGTAAACTCCATACCAGAATTGTACAATCTAGCCGTTGTCATCAAATCAGAAACAGATGCATCAACTTCTGCTATCAAACGAAGCTCCTCGCCCGTAAGATATACACTAAGCAAAGGATATCCCGGCACCCCATCTTCGCCAATTCCTAGTGAAAAAGAATTATAAATATCTGCAACCGTTATATCTCCAAGCGGATAACTACCACGAATTGTCCCACTTGGTGCAACCGCAACAGCCACTTTATCTCCATTAAAGTCCGGTGCATGCTCTACCGCATATTTATACGCATCTGCCATAATATTACCAAGGTTATGATCTTCATGAATCTCTCCTAAATCACTAACCGAGCTAAATACTACATCATTCTGTGCAATTACCTGATTTCTGCTATATCCCCATTTGCTCAAATAGTTGGTATCCACACTGTCCATCAACTCATCAATTTGAGCTCTCGTTTCTATATCTTCCGGAATATCCATGGTCATCTCTATCAGCTCATAATCGCTCATTTCCCAAATACCGTCTTCAATCTCCTCCATATGAAAAGAACCAAGACGTTTTCCATACTCACCGCAAGAAACAATATACGTATCTCCATGGACAATTGGTTCATCTAGTTGTGTATGTGTATGACCGCTAATAATAAAATCCAGCTCCGGTACTTCTTTTGCAAGAATCTCATCCTCAGATTTTTCCGGATCATCCCATGTTCCACTATGGGAAACACAGGCTATCATGTCTACATTTTCCGTCGCTTCAATCTTCTGAACAACTTCCTTCACAGATGCAATCGGATCCTTCCACACCAAATCTCCCGCCGGAATGCATGAAATAGAATCGTTACCCATAACACCAATTATAGCAATACTGACATCACCTTTTTGCAAAACAACATACTCTTGTACGTTATAGGATACAAATGCTTCCTTTACTGCCTTCTGTGCTTCCGTCAATCCTGCTGCTTCCATAGCAGCCCAATCCACGTTACACACTACCATTGCCGGCACATTCTCACCACTAGCAGACGCAGTTGTCAACATGTTAGAAAGCCCTGTTGCTTTATAATCGAACTCGTGATTACCAAGAGTCGTGACCTCACATCCAATATTGCCAAGCATTTTCAGTTCAGCCGCTTCGCTCTCATATACAGTCTGAACCAATGTTCCCATAGAAAAATCGCCGCCATCTAGTATCAATGTATCCGGATTTTTGTCCTTCTGTGCATTAATAACAGTTTTCATCTGTGGCATGCCACCCAGATGAACCGTTTCTCCGTTTTCGACAACTGCAAAATTTTCCAAATGTGAATGTAAGTCATGCAAAAATACGACGTCAAGACTCTTCCGCTTGGTCTCTGCATTTACATTTATCTGTGAAAACATTGACAAAAGTAGCACAACCGCCAATGCCAATACGCTCATTTTCTTTTTCATAAATTATGTCCCCAAATTATGTTCCTAATGTCTTTTAAATCTCTACCAATTCGTACTGATCCGTACCAAGACCTATCCTTACTGCATGTGCTACGCCAGTCTTCCAATTAGTATCTGGATGTGTCATATGGAAGTGATCGTGATGTTCCACCTCTTCCTTATGTGCCATACAATTCTCATGCAGTACACTGTGATTATGTAAAATAGGCTGTTTGTTTGCCAAATCGGCACATGCCATATCAAGTGCAACCGGATCAAAAGATGCCAACATACCAACATTTGGAATGATCGGCACATCGTTCTCTGAATGACAGTCACAGTTCGGTGATACATCACAAATCAAAGAAATATGGAAACATGGTCTGCCGTCACATACTGCCTTTGAGTATTCTGCAATCTTACAGTTTAATACGTCGTTAGAATTATCCTGTGTCGGATGCACCGCATCTTTTGGACATGCTCCAATGCAACGTCCACAACCTACACATTTATCAATATCAATCGTTGCTTTTCCATCAGTAATCATTGGTGCATCATGAGCACAAATCTTAATGCATGCACCACAACCTACACATTTACGCTGGCTTACTGCTGGTTTACCCTGATTGTGCATCTCCATTTTTCCTGCACGAGATCCACATCCCATACCTATATTCTTTAATGTTCCTCCAAAACCAGTCGCTTCATGACCTTTAAAATGTGTCAATGAAATGAAAACATCTGCATCCATAATTGCCTGACCAATTTTTGCTTCTTTTACATATTCCCCATCAATAGGAACTAATTCTTCATCTGTACCCTTTAAACCGTCCCCAATAATAACATGACAGCCTGTTGAAAATGGAGAAAATCCATTTGCATATGCTGTATCCAAATGATCTAATGCATTTTTTCTACTTCCCACGTAAAGGGTATTACAGTCCGTCAAAAATGGTTTTCCACCCAGTTCTTTTACAACATCAGCCACAACCTTAGCATAATTAGGGCGAAGAAATGCCAGATTTCCATACTCTCCAAAATGAATCTTAATAGCAGCATACTTGTCTTCAAAATCAATCTCTTTCATACCTGCTGTAAGTACAAGTCTGCGCAATTTCTGCATCAAATTCTCTCTACTTGTAGTTCTAAAATCAGTATAATATACTTTTGCTTTTTCCATAAAAAATAGTCCCCTTTTTAAATTGCTTTCAATCATTTATTATAACATTATGTATACCAACATGCTACTGGTTTTTCTCTTCAATTAATTCCTCTGGCAAAAATTTCAGCACCATTTCTTCTAGTTCTTTTCCCGTCGCTGGTTTCATAATATAATCATCAAAACCTTCTTCCAAATATTCCTTGGTTGCACCGGAGATTGCATTCGCTGTAGATACCACTACCGGTGTATTCGCATTTACGCCACCTCGTTCTTTTAATCTATGTAAGGTCTCCACACCATCCATATCCGGCATCATATGATCTAACAAAATTAAGTGATACGCATTTTCTGCCGTCATTTCTAAACACTTTCTTCCGCCATTTGCTGTATCAATCTGTATTCCGGTATTTTTCAACAAATTCTTTGCTACAATCAAATTCGTTTCCACATCATCTACTACTAGAATTCTAGCACCTTTTGCCCGCCATTTTTCTCGATACCGTTTGGTTTCCATTGTCGCATTATAACGTTCATAAAAATTTCCTATCGGCTCATCTTTTACTGCCCGTTGAGGAATCTCTACATAGAACAAAGATCCTTTTTCCAGAGTACTGATTACTCCAATCTCACCCTCCATCAACTCTACTAAATCTTTTGTAATCGCAAGACCCAGACCAGTTCCCTCGATATTATGATTCTTCTTTTCGTCAATACGTTCAAAAGTATCAAATAATCGTCTCTGATTCTCCTCTGAAACACCAATTCCAGTATCTTCCACAGAAATTACTAATACAATATCTGCTTTACTAATTCTCTTATGTTTCACTCGCAAGGTTACTCTTCCCTTTTCAGTATACTTGTAAGCATTCGTTAAAAGATTAAAAATCACCTGCCGGATACGCACCTCGTCTCCGTATAACTGATCTGGTATCATAGTTTCATTCTCAACGACAAATTCCAGATTTTTCCCTTTCATCTGTACGCTAATCATATTATAGCAATCTCTAAGCAATCCAAATAAACTGTACTCTCCAGGAACCAATTCCATTTTTCCGGATTCGATTTTAGAAATATCCAAAATATCATTAATCAATGCTAATAATCCCGTACTGGCACTCTGAATATTTCTCGCATATTCTATAATTTCCGTCTCTGAACATTCTCGCAAAATCATTTCATTCATTCCCATAACAGCATTAATCGGTGTTCGAATTTCATGGGACATATTTGCAAGGAATGTACTCTTTGATTGACTAGCAATTTCGGCCCTTTTTTTCGCTTCCTCTGCTTCCTCTTTTGCCTTCTGCAACTCATCCATCGTCTGCATCAGTTTCTGATAATCCGGGGTCTCTAGTGAGAATAAAATAATAATCAGACCAAGCGATAATGTAAACATGGTAAGCAGCACGTCTGGTATAAAGCAAATCTGTACTACCGCACCGGATAACGCTAGTATAGAAAATGCAAAAATTGATACCTTCTGTTGTCTGTCATATTCTTTGGTATTGCGAACCATTCGTAATACACCCATAAAAAAACATGAATACGGTATCACCGGCAACAAATAATATAGTGGGCCATGTACATACGCCCCCTGCTTATCAAATCCAAACATCCATCCTGTAAACATATTCACTGCCAACAACGCAAGATAGGCATCTATTATTATACGATATCCCAAAGCAACCTTCAGCTCTCCCAAAAACCCTTTTACACATAGTTGCGAATACCTCAAAAATTGGTAACTCAACAACGCATTCAGCACAAAATAACAGGTGTTTAATGTCACGTTTAAAAAAAGTGGAACAACCGCACCATAACTAATTGTAATCGCAGTAATTACATCAAACGTATCTGCCAAAAGCACATAAATCGCCACTTTAAAAAATTCATGATTTCGTTTTGATTCCATACTATAAGAAATCCGAAGATATACCACTAAAATCACCATAAAAATAACTCCGGACACGCCAAACCAAATATTATATTGTAATCCCATATTTACAACTTCCTTTCAAAAAGCATAAATACTTTATTTTTATTATCATTTTACCTTGCCTGCTTCCTCTCTGTAAAGCCTATTTTTTATGCTTTTATCGTAACTATATACAATTTTCCCCTCAATTATGGTATACAATATTCTGCTACTTACCTCAAAAGGACTTCCTTTCGTTAATACGAAATCTCCATCTTTTCCAACTTCTATACTACCAACATTTGCCTCTACTCCAATATGCTTTGCCGCGTTTATCGTAATCGCCTGAAGAGCTGTAAACTCATCTAACCCCTCATAAATCGCTCGTCCTGCACACAGTGCAAGATAACACCCTTCTGTTACCGGTGAATCTGTAATAACAGACACCTGGCATCCAGCTTTTACCAAATCTACAACTGTATGAAACCCTTTATTCTTTAACTCATATTTTGAAGCATGTCCAAAAGACGGACCTACTGCTACCGGATATCCTTCTTTTGCAAGTGCCTCTGCAATCAAGCTTCCATCCGTAGTATGGTCAATTCGCAAGTCCACGTCAAATTCTTTTGCAATGCGAATGGCTGTAAAAATATCATCCGCCCGGTGTGCATGTGCCTTAATCGGCATCTCTTTTTTTAACACCGGAAGCAATGCCTCTAACTTAGCATCATATGCCGGTAACTTACTATAATCCGTTCTTCCCGGATAACCAGCTGCTTCCAACTTCTTCTGATAGATTTTTGCTTTCGAAAACATTTCCCTCAACTTAGCGGCGATAGACATACGGGAAGATACACCTTTCTCCCTGTAACAATTCTTTGGATTTTCACCAAAAGCAATTTTCATCCCAGCCTTCTCCTTTAGCAGCATATCATCTACACGTTCGCCATAAGTCTTTATGACACAGAAAGTTCCGCCTATCACGTTCGAACTTCCAGGCCCTGTTGCCACGCAGGTAACCCCACCTTCCCTTGCCATACGAAAGCTCTCATCCTGAGGATTTATACCGTCTACTGCTGATAATTGCGGTGTTATCGGATCATTCATCTCATTAAAATCCTGTCCCGAATATTCTATCGCATACCCATCTAATCCCAAATGACAATGTGCATCTACAAAACCAGGATACAAATCATAACCATATGCATCTAGTACATCCGCATCATTTGTCTCTCCACCGGTTATCATTTCTTCTATCTTTACAATTTTTCCTTTCGCAACTAATACATCCGCCACAAATACTTCTCTATCTATTGCATTATGAATACTTGCCTGTTTTATTAACAATTTTTCTGCCATTCTATCATTATTCCTCATCTTTCTATGCATTCTATCATCTGTTTGTGTCCACTATAACTAAAATAATACTCTTTCCCTATTCTGTATAATTATGGTATAGTTAATATATATTGATATATTTTAGGAGGACATTTATGCAGGCACTTTTCGATATTATTAATGCCATCTGTGGGAAAATCCAAGTTATCTCTGATTTATTCTGGAGTTTTCCAACAAATCTGGATTGGTATGCCAATATTCCTGTTTTAGGAAATTTCTCCCTCGCCATTATTCTGCTAATTGGCTCCGGTATTTATTTTACCTGTAGTTTACGTTTTATTCAGATTCGTAAATTTAAAGAAGGTATTTCTATTTTAAAAAACAGTAAAGCCACCGAAAATGGTATTTCTCCATCTGCTGCATTCTTTTTATCTACCGCAATGCGAGTTGGTCCGGGTAACATTCTAGGCGTAACCGGTGCAATCGCTACTGGTGGACCCGGTGCATTATTTTGGATGTGGATATCAGCCTTTTTCGGTATGGCTACTGCCTACACAGAATCCACGCTTGCACAGATTTTTAAAGAAAAACAAGACAAAGAATACCTAGGTGGTCTCGCCTTCTATGGCAAGCGCCTTTTGAAAGACTCCGCCTTTGTAGGTGTCGCACTTTCTATTATTTACATTATTTATGCTTTATTATGCTTTCCGGCACAGGGTTTTAATGTCATTTCGGCAGTTGGACAGATTGCAGAAACACTCACGGGTGAAGTTATTCCTACAGATTCTTCTCTGTACTGGATTTCTTTTATAGTACTAATGATTATTTCCGTTATTGTTTCTTTTGGCGGCATAAAAAAACTGACAAAAGTCACAGATATTACCGTTCCTATTATGGCAGTAATCTATGTTTTAACCGTATTAGTACTTATCATTGTAAACTTTGACAGAATTCCTTGGTTTTTCTATGCGGTATTTACAGAAGCATTTAAGCCGGAAGCCGTTTTTGGCGGTGTCTTTGGTATTGCTTTAGTACAAGGAGTAAAACGAGGATTAATGTCTAACGAAGCTGGTCAGGGTACTATGACAATGGCCGCAGCCGCGGCAGACTCAGCGCATCCTTGCACACAGGGTTGCGTGCAGTCTATTGGTGTATTTTTAGATACTATGGTAATTTGTACTTTAACCGGATTTGTAGTCATTATGGGACGCATGTGGCAAACAGATGCTGTAGATATATGGTTTTCCCTAGACAACCTTCCAAAATACCTAACAGCAGCTACAGAATTAACACCTGGCACTACATTTAACACTATCGTTTCACTGTTAATTTCAGTATGCTTTGGCTTGTTTGCATTTACTTGCTTACTTGGATTTATCTCTTTTTCAGAAATTTGTGCCAAACGAATTTCTACGAGCAATGTATTTGTAAATCTAATCCGCATTCTCTGTCTCATAGTTATTGCTTTTGGTATCTTAACTAATATTTCTGGTCTGGATTTAAGTGCACTTTGGAATTTGTCTGATTTTGCCAATATCTTGATTGCTTACTGCAATCTTCCATTGCTTTATTTAGGCTTTAAATATGTAAAAAAAGCAACTGCTCATTTTGACAAAAAAGATGGCACACCTTTCACCTCTGAAATCGCAGGCGTAGATGTACCTGTATGGGATGAAAAAGCCGGACGTACGAAAAATTTCTAAGAAATAATTTTGTATAGATAAAAAGAGACAGCTCTAAAACTTTGATTCATAAAATCATAGTCTTAGAACTGTCTCTTTTTCATATGTCATTTAATAACTATTCCGCACACTATTCGCAAAATCGCCTTGGAGCTGAATAGTTACATATTTATTTAAAATTCATTATACTTCACAATCTCACTCATCTCTTTAAATTCAGAGTGCATAGCGATTGGAGCTGCATCCTCTGCCGGATACCCCATAACCAAAAGTGCTACCGGTTCTAAATCTTCCGGGATCACAAATGCCTCACGCATTGCTGCTGGATCAAAATGCATTACCCATGTAGTTCCTACTCCGATACTAGCAGCTTCTAACATCATATGTGTTGTCACGATACTTGCATCAATCTCTCCGCTGTTTGCACCGTCATACTTGCGTTTCCAACAAGCTTCTTTGCTATAGCATACCAATAATGCTGTAGGTGCATTAAAATGACACTTTGTACAACCTTTTAATTTTCCAATAGCTTCTTCACTATTAATGACTAAGATTCTCTGTGGCTGGATATTACATGCTGTTGGTGCTACATGTCCCGCTTTTAAAATCTTGTCCAAATCCTCCTGTGTTACCGCTTTATCGGTAAAACTACGTACAGAATAACGTTCCTCTGCTAATTTTAAAAAATCCATCTCTTACTCCACCTTTCTTTTATATATAAATGCATTGTATTTTATTAATTAGATAATATCCTTATATTCCTCTTCCTCTCTCCTGAAACGTTTAATGGCCTTTTTTATCTCCTCTGCATCAATCTCCACTACTTCTGTATTTTTGGCTCGATAATCTAGCATAGTCTCATCATCCATACAACCTCCTGCCAGATAACAACGCAACGACATCATAATCGCACTATGTGACAAAACAAGTACATTTCCATTCACGTTTTTCATCATATACTCTAAGGCACGGAATGTTCTTTTTAAAACATCATTATAACATTCACCTCCTGGTGTACGTACATATCGACGATGGGAATTCCAATAATGATAGACCTCTCCATATACCTCTTCGATATTCGGCCAATTATCACCTTCCCATACACCTAAGTCCATCTCTGCCAAATCCGGCAAATCAACGCACTCTATCCCTAATGCCTTAGCTACCAGCTGTGCGGTCACTTGTGCTCGCAGATGCGGCGACGTATACGCCCGTTCAATTTTATAACTGCCATCTACCAGCTTCTCCGCCAACAACCGTGCCTGTCGCAGACCATTCGCATTCAAAGGCACATCTGTCGTTCCCTGTATTTTCTTTTGTACATTCCAGTCGGTTTCACCATGTCGCACAAAATAAAAAATCATTTCATACCTCTTTGTCTTAAATCAAACTTTACTGACTTCTCCTGTCAATTCCATTCATTTTATAGTACATTGCTTTATTTTTGTACAATCGCACATCCGCTTCTTTCTTCAGACCCAAAAAATTCATTTCCGAAAACTCATATACCGATGCACACCCATAAGAGACATGCAAACACTCAACCACATTTCCTCTCCACGCTTCCATTGCCTCGTCAAAATTCCGGGACAATTCCGCTAATTGTTCTTTCCCCACCTCTGCAAGCACAATAAACTCATCACCACCAGTACGGCAACAATAGCCTATCTCTCCAAATGTTTTCCTTATACACTCTGCTGCTCCTTTTATCAATTCATCTCCAGCTTCATGTCCTAAATTATCATTTGTTCTCTTTAATTCATTCACATCAAAATATATAATCGTAAAATCCCTTGGCAGTTTCCTCTCATTATATTTTTCCGCCAACTCCAAAAATACATTCCTATTATATAGTCCTGTCAACAAATCTGTCTGACTAAAGTATTCCACTTTTTGTTCGATAAAATGTCTCTCACATTTTACGATTGTCATATAGGTACTAGACACCATACTAAGTATAGAATACACTACCATATTCACGATATCAGACTCTAATACCGCACCCGTCTTGGTTCTAAGAGCCGCAACAATAAAAATAACCATAGTAATTCCTATGCAGCTTATCATTCTTATTGGTCGGTCATTAAAAACTGTCGGTGCCACAAGCATCAACGCAATCAATGTTACCGTTCGTTCATCTGGTGTTGTTCCAACCGCCATTCCTAAACCAACTGCAAATAGCAACGCAATAAATATATAGATTCCAATCACCACGAATTTTTCACTTTTTGGGGAAAACTTTATAAGTGCCAATATTGTCATCGATATCAGTGTACCTATCACATAAATATAACGATTATTCGCCATTACATTTGACACAAAAGAAACAAAAATCATAATTGCAAAAAATGTTATTGCAATGGTTGAAAAAATAATTAATTTTTGTTTATTATCCTTATAAATACGCGGTTTTATAGCGTTGTAATCTGTTTCGCTCAAACCTGATGAAAATAGAACGTTTTTCGATATCAACTTCATTTGTTATCCCTCATTTTTATCCACTCTTGTTTTTTATTATAGCAAAAAACGTTCCTATTCCTCAACTATTTTTACCAGATTCTTTTGTGTCGAAAGCAAGAATATAAGAAATCCCTAAACTTCCACAACTTAACCCAACACAGTCTTGCCCATAAAATCAAAAAAACAGTCATGCAAAACTCCCTCTATCGAGGCAGAACCACATGACTGCTTCCTTCACATAAAGTTATTTTTATACCTAATTATTTATTGCGAATCTATTTCGCAACATCTATACGAACTAATGCCCTGCGTAGTGCCAGCTCTGCACGTTGCACATCAATCGCCTCTGTCTTATTTGCCAGACGCTCTTCTGCACGGGCTTTTGCTGCCTGTGCACGTTCTACGTCAATTTCATCCGGCCATTCTGCAACCTCTGCGAGCAGCGTTACTTTATCCGGCAGAATTTCTGCAAATCCGGAGTGTACTGCTGCAATCATTTTGTCTTCGCCATCTTTATGAATGGTTACAACACCCGGTGCAAGCACTGTAGTAAGCGGTATATGATTTTTGTATACACCGATTTCACCGGCAGCCGTATTAAATTCAATCATTGTCGCCTCACCTTTATGAAAAATACGGTCTGGCGTAATGATTTCTATACCAAAAGCTCTGCTATCGTCTGCCATAATGACCTCCATTACTGAATCATATTCTTTCGCCATCTGACAACAAATGTCCGCTGGCTCACTATCTTCTCCTACTTATGAGCTTCATTATAAGCTTCACGTACTTCGTCGATAGAACCTTTATTTAAGAAGTAACCTTCTGGAATGTCATCATGTTTTCCTTCCATGATTTCACGGAAACCACGAACGGTCTCAGTAATTGGCACGTATTTACCATCTAAGCCGGTAAACTGTGTTGCAACTGAGAATGGCTGTGATAAGAATCTCTGGATTTTACGTGCACGGTTAACGGTAATCTTATCTTCCTCTGATAATTCTTCCATACCAAGCATCGCAATAATATCCTGTAATTCTTTGTATTTCTGTAAAATTTCCTGTACACCACGAGCCACTTCAAAGTGCTCCTGACCCACGATACGAGGATCTAAGATACGTGAAGTAGAACCAAGTGGGTCTACGGCTGGGTAGATACCAAGCTCTACGATAGAACGCTCTAATACTGTTGTAGCATCCAAGTGAGCGAAAGTAGTAGCTGGAGCCGGGTCAGTTAAGTCATCGGCTGGCACGTATACAGCCTGTACAGATGTAATGGAACCACTCTTTGTAGAAGTAATACGCTCCTGAAGAGCACCCATTTCTGTCTGTAATGTTGGCTGATAACCTACGGCTGATGGCATACGTCCTAATAACGCTGATACTTCCGAACCAGCCTGTGTGAATCGGAAAATATTATCGATGAATAAAAGAACGTCCTTACCACCTTTATCACGGAAATATTCAGCCATTGTAAGACCTGTTAAAGCAACTCTCATACGTGCTCCTGGTGGCTCGTTCATCTGACCGAATACCATGGTTGTTTTATCGATAACGCCTGATTCTTTCATTTCGTAATAGAGGTCGTTACCTTCACGGGTACGCTCCCCTACACCTGTAAATACAGAGTATCCACCGTGCTCTGTAGCAATGTTGTGAATTAACTCCTGAATTAATACGGTTTTACCTACACCGGCACCACCGAACAATCCGATTTTACCACCCTTTTGATATGGGCAGAGAAGGTCAACGACCTTGATACCAGTCTCTAACATCTCCTGAGAAGTTGCCTGCTCTTCAAATGCTGGAGCCTGTCTATGAATTGGCCATGTCTCCACTCCTGTTGGAGGATCGATTTCGTCAATAGGATTACCTAAAACGTTAAACATACGTCCTAATGTATTCTCACCTACTGGTACGCTGATAGCTGCACCTGTAGCAATCGCATCCATTCCACGAACGAGTCCGTCAGTTGGTCCCATGGCGATACATCTAACTGTATCATCACCCAAATGCTGAGAAACTTCTACAACTAATTCCCCGCCATTTTTTAACGGAATTTTAATCGCATCGTTAATCTCTGGCAAATTGCCTTCTGTAAATTTTATATCCAGAACGGCACCAATAATCTGGGTTATTTTACCAATATTATTTGCCATTGCTTTATTTCTCCTTGTTTATTATTTAACTGATGGCAGATGCGCCCGCAATAATCTCTGTTAATTCCTGAGTAATTGCACCCTGACGCGCTCTGTTGTACTTCAGCGTCAAATCACTGATGATATCTTCTGCATTGCTTGTTGCAGAATCCATCGCCTGCATTCTGGCACCATTTTCACTGGCTACCGCTTCTACTAATGCACCGTAGAATAAGCTTGTAACATATTTTGGAATAATCAAGTCTAATGCTTCTTCTTCATTCGGCTCATAAATCATCTGGGCTGTTGCACCCTCTGACTTCGTAATTTCTGCGGCATCAATTTCTACCGGGAGCAGTTTGATTAAAGTAGGTTCATGCACAACGGTATTTTTAAAATGTGTATATGCAAGATAAATTTCACCAATCTCTCCATTTGTATAGTCTTTTAAAACTTCCCGGCAAAGTGCTGCTGCATCTGAATAAGATGGAGATTCAATTAATTCACTATCTGTGTATTTCACATTGAATCCCTTTCTTGTAAATGCATCCAAACCTTTGTTACCAATTGCATAAATCTCTACATCTTCCTTCGGAAGGTCACTGTTAGCTACAAGCTTTACAATATTTGAATTGTATCCGCCCGCAAGACCTCTGTTAGAAGTAATAGCTACTACTGCTTTTTTGGTAGATTCTCCAGAAACTAAATACGGATGATTCACATTTCCGGATTTTGCCAGCATAGAGCTGACTGTCTGATACATATGATTTGTATAAGGAGTCGTCTGCTCTGCTCTAGTTCTTGCCTTCTGCAATTTAACAGTCGAAACAAGCTTCATGGCTTTTGTGATCTGCTGCGTACTCTGTATGCTGCTTTTTCTTCTCTTTATGTCTCTCATTGAAGCCATAAAAGAATCCTCCTTTCTGCTCATTACATGACCAGAAAATATGATTTTTGCATTCCAATTTGCTTCGCAAAGCAAAAATCATCTCCCGAATCACTTTCTTACGTGGTCTGACAGCAAGTGTCTGCCCACTGAACGAGCATCTTTCACCATTCCACTTATTTCAAATATTCTTTCTTACATTCATTGATTGCTGCAATTAATTTCTGTTCGATTTCTTCGTTCATTACTTTTTCCGTACGGATAGATTCCGGAATTTCAGGGTATTTCGTGTCAATGAACTCGAACAATGCTTTTTCAAATGGAAGAATATCATCTACAGGTAAGTCCATAAGGAATTTTCTTGTTGCTGCGTAAATGATGATAATCTGTTTTTCAACCGGCATTGGCTGATACTGTGGCTGAACAAGAATCTTTTTAATTCTTTCACCCTGTGCTAACTTCTCAGCAGTATCTGCATCTAATTCAGAACCGAACTGAGCGAAAGCTGCCAATTCACGATACTGAGCTAATTCTGTACGGATTGGAGCAGCGATTTTCTTCATCGCTTTAATCTGTGCAGAACCACCTACTCGTGATACAGAAAGACCTGCGTTAATCGCTGGTCTGAAACCTGCGTTAAACATTTCTGTCTCAAGATAAATCTGACCATCTGTAATAGAAATTACGTTGGTAGGAATATAAGCAGAAACGTCACCAGCCTGTGTTTCGATAATAGGTAATGCAGTTAAAGAACCGCCGCCTAATTTATCTGACAAACGAGCTGCACGCTCTAATAATCTTGAGTGTAAGTAGAATACGTCACCTGGGTACGCTTCACGTCCTGGTGGTCTCTTTAATAACAAGGAGAGGGTACGGTATGCTGCCGCATGCTTACTTAAGTCATCATAGATAACCAATACATCCTGTCCATTTTCCATCCATTCCTCACCAATAGCACATCCTGAGTATGGAGCAATATACTGTAATGGTGCAAGTTCACTTGCTGTAGCAGCAACTACAGTTGTATAAGACATAGCACCGAACTCTTCTAATGTTTTCACGATAGAAGCTACGGTAGAAGCTTTCTGACCGATTGCAACGTAAATACATTTTACGTTCTCATGCTTCTGGTTAATGATTGTATCGATGGCGATAGCAGTTTTACCCGTCTGTCTGTCACCGATAATTAATTCACGCTGTCCACGTCCGATTGGAATCATGGAGTCAATCGCTTTGATACCTGTCTGTAATGGTGTATCTACCGATTTTCTGGAAATAACACCACTAGCTACACGTTCAATCTGACGATATTTATCCGTTTCGATAGGTCCTTTGCCATCGATTGGCTGTCCTAACGCATTAACAACACGGCCTAACAATGCGTCGCCTACTGGAACTTCTACAACTCGTCCTGTTGTTTTAACGGTATCACCTTCGTTGATATTTTTCTGAGAGCCTAATAATACGGCACCTACGTTATCTTCTTCTAAGTTTAATACCATTCCATATACGTCGCCAGGGAACTCTAATAATTCACCCTGCATTGCATTCTCTAAACCGTGAATACGAGCGATACCATCTGCTACCTGAATAACAGTACCAACGTCAGCTACTTCTAACTGCGCTGCATATCGTTTAATCTGCTCTTTGATTACTGAACTTATTTCTTCTGGTTTTAAATTCATGGAGCGCATTCACCTGCTTTCAACTGTATTTTTGATAATTCGCGAGTTAAATCAAAAAGTTTATTCTTAATACTTCCATCTACCACTCGATCACCAATACGAATTACCATGCCGCCAATTAAATCAGCGTCAACTTTATAATGCATTTCAAATTCTACATATTTTGTAGTGTCTAATAACCGCTTCTCTACTGCCGCTTTCTGGGCATCGGATAATTCCAACGCAGATGTTACATATGCAGTTCCGATATTCTTGTATTCTTTTGTCTGTTCAATGAAGTAATCCAATACGCTCATTACTTCAGCGAAGTGACCTTTGTCTACAATCATACGAAGCAGTCCAACAAGTTCTTCCGAAACCTTTCCGGAAAAAATTTCTGTTACGACTTTAACTTTTTCTTCTTTTACGATTTTCGGATGACTCATTAGTTTGAAGAGTTCGTTGTTTGTTTCTAATGCAGCTTTTGCTGCTTTTACCTCTTCTAAAAACGCATCCAACTGGTTTTTTTCTAAGGCTACTTCAAACAATGCATCACCGTATGTTTTTGATACTAGTTTTGCCATGTTGATTCACCCATTTCTTTCAATGTTTCTTCTACCAGCTTATCCTGAATAGTAGTATCGATGTTGGCTGCAACCACTTTTGCTGCCATCATAGATGCAATCGCTACCATTTCCTGTTTTACTTCATCCATCGCGCGCTTCTTAGAAAGCTCTGCTTCTTCGTTTGCTCTGCGCATAATACTTGCAGCTTCTAATTTCGCATCGTCAATAATTTTCGCTTCATTTTTGAGCGCTTTTCTACGAGCTTCGCTTAAAATCTGCTCTGCTTCTTTGTCTATGTCTTTAAGCTTTGCTTCATACTCTGCTTTCAACTTCGCAGCATCTTCCTTGTCTGCAAGTGCAGTATCGATATCTGATGCTATTTTCGCCTGTCTGTCTTCTAGCATTTTACGAACAGGATTAAATAACAAATAAGACATCGCTAAGAAAAGGAAGAAAATTGACACAATCATAAGCAATGTATTAAACAAAAGCTGTGCGTCAAGACCAAAAAGAAATTCCATATTCTTTCCCTGGCCTCCCTTCTTAGATAATCATAATCAATCTCGGCTTAGCCTAATGGCTGAACGAAGAGTAAAAGTAAAGCAATTACTAAACCGTAAAGACCTGTTGTTTCGGCTACCGCCTGTCCTAATAACATAGTTGACATGATGTCACCTTTTGCACCTGGATTACGTCCTACTGCTGCTGCACCATGTCCTGCTGCGATACCCTGACCAATACCAGGTCCAATACCTGCGATAACTGCTAAACCTGCACCAATTGCTGAGCATGCCATAATTAAATCATGTCCTGTGATATTCATAATATAAGTCCTCCTAAAAATTAAATTCTTATGAATTTGGAGAAGAATGCTATTTTAACATTCTTCCTAACGAACCTTGAAACGACTCGTTTTATTCTGCTGCGTAATTCTGGCTGATATAAGTCATTGTCAGCATACAGAATACGTAAGTCTGAATTGCTCCTGAGAACAAATCCAAATATACATGGAGTGCTGCCGGCCAAATAAGTGCCAGTTTTCCAAGCAATCCATAAACAAGTGCCATAATAACCGTTCCTGATAATACGTTAGCAAACAAACGTAATGACAAAGAAATCGGAACCGCGATCTCACTAATTAAGTTAATTGGGAACCAAATTGGTAACCACGGTGGTAACGGCGAACACATATCAGTCCAAATCTGCTTCAGTGAATTATTTTTAAACTGAGCAACATGGATTAATGTAAATGTGATAAGACCCATTGATAATGTTGTACCATAATCGGCTGTTGGTGGTCTAAGTCCAAACAAACCGGAGATATTGCTAAGGAATATAAACACAAAAATGGTTAAAATATAGTTCCGATAAATCGGAGCCGCGATTTTCCCCATTGTACCAAAAACAATCCCATCAAGTTTCTCTACTAACAGTTCCAAAAGATTCTGTAGCATATCCGGTACTTCTGTTGCATGTCTCATTTTAATATTAGCCACAACGCCGAGTGCCAGCATCAACAGCATAACAATCAAAATACAGACATGTGATGTGGTAATCCAGACTTCGTTACCGAAAAAATCTACCGGAAATAACCCGTGTATCATAAAGTCGATATCAGAACCGGATGACATCAAAATTGCGTTACTCACAATTTCACCTCCTTATAAACTTGTACTCGTAACATTTCAAATTCTATAAATCTGATTCGTTACAATTCTCTTCTAAAGAATTATCACCTCTTCCTTGCAATTTTAAAATAACTTTATGTGCAAATGGCTGCAGGTACGCAGATACCTTTAAGCCTAACACTCCTATAAACGCCATAACCATATTGCCAAGGTTAAACTTCATCATCACAAAAAATACAACTACCACTACCAGATAACGCAGCACCGACTTCATAATAAGCCGATTACGTGATCCATCAGCACCATAAATCTCTACCGCATCACGAATCACCTGTGCAATATTAATCGCTAAACCTATGGCTACCCCAATTCCTATTAACAGTCCGGTAGAATATCGCAACTTGTCCTCTACGAACCATACCCCCACCAGTTCTACTACAATTCCATATATCACAATTCCAAGAACCAATCCCGGTAATGCATCATTAAGTCTTCTTAACATCTAATATTTCCTAAAATAATATCTTCTATAGCATCTTGGTGAAATCATCACTTTTTCTGCCTCTGTCATTCTTCATAAATGGTTTTGCCATTTTAAAGATACTTGTAAATCCGGCAAAAGCACCCACAAAAAAAAGTACAATAATCACCCATGGCATATCATATTTATCATCCATCCAAATCCCGAATGCAGTACACATGGCAATTGGAACCAGCATATTCAAACTAAACTGCAAAATTAACGTGATCGCTTGAAATACCTTTTTTTGCTCTTTCATAATACCTCTACCTACTAAAATAGAATCTCAAGTAAAAAGAGTGATACTTTTTCACTAAGTATCACTCTTTATTATACCATTTTTCGTCAATTTGTCTAGAAATATTCTGTTTTAGTAACTAAATACACTATAAAAACAGTCTAATTGTTTCTATTTTCTTGTATTTTAGAAAAGTTTCCTTTTTTTTAACATTTTTTAACGCTTAAAGATTTATAGTGTGAACTTAACTTCTCTACCAGTATGCTCATACTGTACTAGTTCTACTCCTGCCGCATTCAACATTCGTCTAGAAGCAATCATAAATTTTTCCTTTGCATACTTGTCACTGTCGTATACTACACGTTTAATGCCCGATTGAATAATGGCTTTTGCACATTCATTACAAGGAAATAATGTTACATAAATAGTCGCATCTTCCAAACTGCCTCCACGATAATTTAAAATCGCATTAAGTTCACTATGAGTCGTATAAAAATACTTGTTTTCTAATGGATCTCCTTCTCTACACCACGGAAACTCATCATCTGAGCAACCAATCGGAAGTCCATTATAACCAATGGATAAAATCTTATGGTCAGGGCTTACAATACACGCCCCCACCTGTGTATTCGGATCCTTAGAACGCATACCTGCAAGCATGGCTACTCCCATAAAATACTCGTCCCAACTAATATAATCTGTTCTCTTATCGCTCATAAAGTATCCCTCTTTTTCCACTATTTTGTACCAAAAATACGATCTCCTGCATCACCAAGACCTGGTACAATATAACCTTTTTCATTTAAATGATCATCTAACGCACCAATGATAATATCCACATCAGGATGTGCTTCCTGCATTTTCTTAACACCCTCCGGAGCTGCAATGATACACATAAAATGAATATGTTTGATACCTTTATTCTTCAAAAGCTGTATTGCAGCAACAGCAGAACCTCCTGTTGCAAGCATTGGATCAACCACAAACACTTCACGATTTGCACAATCCTGCGGCAGCTTACAAAAATATTCTACAGGCTCTAAGGTCTCTTCGTCACGATACAAGCCAATATGACCTACTTTTGCTGCAGGTATCATCGAAAGTACTCCGTCTACCATTCCAAGTCCCGCTCTTAAAATCGGAACAACTGCTAATTTTTTACCCTTTAATTCTTTTACAAGCGTTTTACAAAGAGGAGTCTCTACCTCTACGTCCTCTAACGCAAGATTTCTAGTTGCTTCGTAACACTCTAGCATAGCAATTTCTCCGATTAAAGTACGGAAATCCTTAGAACCAAGATCCTTTCTTCTAATAATACCGATTTTGTGCTGAATCAATGGATGATCCATTACTATTACTTTTGACATATGCATATCCTCCTTGTCTTGCGAAGCAAAATCCAACTCTACCCGCAGAGTTTATCCTTCTGATGAGGAAAGGATTTTACCTCCTAGTCTTCATTCAATAAATTCACTAATTTTTGTATACTTTTTCTCATGGTTTCATAGCATAGACCATAAGACTGTAATGTTCCTCCGTAAGGATCTAAAATCTCTAATTCATCACCTACTAATTCTGTAAGTACATGAAGATTCTCCGGAATCACATTTTCATATTTTTCTAAAATTTTTTCTTTTTGTATATACTCCATGGTCAGAATCAGCGTATCCATTGTAAAATCTTCTTCTGTCAACTGAACAGACATAAAATCATTGGTCGCCACACCATTACTTATAAGCACTGCTTCCACCTTTTGATTGATTGGTTCTGGAAATAAAACTACCATTCCTCTGGATTCGATATCCACCGGATGCTTTAATTCAAAATCCTTTAAAATTCCAACTGCCATCGGCGACCTTGCGGTGCCGCTTTCACATACAAATAAAATTCGATTATATTGATCCATTTTCCTCTCTTCATCACAACTGTGATGCTCCATTATACGTATAACACCTGATACCCTGCCGCTTTTAACAAACGATTCATTATCGCCTGTCCAATTCGCGGTGTTTTAAAACTCTCTGAATAAATAGCGTCCACGTCCTGCTCGTCAAACTCTCTAAGAATCTTATACAAATGCTGTGCAATCGCATCTTCATCATCTCTCGCACCAATGCTGAATACTACATCTGCCTTGTAACGATTCATCGTCTCATCTGTAGCGATTACACCTACTCTTTTTCCGTCTATCTGTGCATCCTCTACTAAATTGTTAATCTCTACAACCACCTTATCCGTATCACCTTCCACCAATACTAAATCCGCCTTTGGTGCATAATGCTTATAACGCATACCTGGTGCCTTCGGCTTCTGTCCTGCCTGTGACGGATCTGTTGTATCTGTCGCAAGGATACCCGGATCGATAATTACTTCTTCTCCGAGCACTTCTTCTAACATCTGCTTCGTAATATAGCCCGGACGCAAAATCATCGGCTTCTCCTCTGTCAAATCCACAATTGTAGACTCAATACCAATTCCCACCGCACCACCATCTAATATCATCGGTATCCTACCGTCCATATCATCTGCTACATGGCCTGCCTCGGTTGGGCTCGGTTTGCCGGAAGTATTGGCACTCGGTGCTGCGATTAAACAACCACTTTCCGCTATCAAGGACAACGCTACAGGATGATTCGGCATACGAACCGCCACAGTATCCATCCCCCCTGTTGTGGTATAGGGTACCTTCTCATTTTTCCATACCACCATAGTAAGCGGTCCTGGCCAAAAAGCCTCTGCAAGCTTTCTCGCCTGCTCCGGAACAATTTTTGCAATACGTTCTAATTCTTCAAATCTACAAATATGCACAATCAGAGGATTATCTGATGGTCTCCCCTTTGCCTCATATATCTTTGCTGAAGCCTCCGGTCTTAGTGCATCCGCACCCAGACCATACACTGTCTCTGTCGGAAACGCCACTAATTCACCTTCTCGAATCAAAGTTGCTGCTTCCCTCATTTTTACTATATCTATATGTTCGGAATCTATCCGAATTAATTTCGTCTGCATGGTTACTCCTATATTTCAAATTACATAACTATAGTTATGATTATCTCACAATTCCAAAATTTAGGCAACATACTTGATATGTTTTACAAAAAAACGTATAATATAAAGAATAATGGTAAACTTATTAAAAAAGGTAAAGGTTATTAATTATGAAAATTACAAAATCTGAATTTGGCGTAACTAGTTCCGGTGAAACTGTCAACCTATTTCATATGGAAAATAACTCAGGTGCATATATCGATATCCTTGATTTCGGTGCACGTATTCACAAACTCGTAGTTCCAAACCGCGACGGAGAATTAACAGACGTATGTTTAAGTGTTGCAACTATGGCTGATTATGAAGCAGATCGTGCTTATTATGGAGCTGTCTGCGGACGTGTTGCAAACCGTATCTGTAAAGGTAAGTTCACATTAAATGGTGTGGATTACCAGCTTGCAATTAACAATGATCCGAATCATTTGCACGGCGGTCTCATCGGTTATAGCCATAAAATCTGGAAATCCATCATTAAAGACGATAAACTTATTCTCACAATGGATTCGCCAGACGGCGAAGAGAATTATCCTGGTAATCTCTCACTGAGTGTTACTTACTCATGGTCAGAAGATAACGAAATTGGCATTTTATATGAAGCAACCTGCGATCAGGATACTCTTATTAATGTAACAAATCACACCTATTTTAATTTAAATGGCGAAGGCAATACTAGCATTTTAAACCATGAACTGTTTATTGATGCGGATGCGATTACCCCTGCTGACCTCTCCTTGATTCCAACAGGAGAACTACTTCCAGTAGAAGGTACTCCTTTCGATTTCAGAACACTTCATGCGATTGGTCAATTTATTGATTCTGACTATCCGGCACTAGCAAACTGTGGAACTTATGATCATAACTTTGTCATAAACGGCACCGGTTTAAGAGAAGCAGCTGTATTACAATCCAAAGATAGCGGAATCCGTGTAACCTGCTTTACAGACCAGCCTGGCATTCAAATTTATGTAGCAGCACAGGAATCTGCAAGTCTTGGAAAATATGGTGAGCATTATCCTAGCTTTGCAAGTGTTTGTTTAGAAACACAACACTTCCCAGATTCCATTAACCATGAGAATTTCCCAAGCATTGTACTAAAAGCCGGCGAAGCATTTAGAAGTAAAACTCTATACCATTTTTCTAATATTTAAGAATTAACACTTGTAATACTCCTTTTTTTGTATTAGAATGATAAGAAGCTATTCACGGATAGCAAAATAATTTCTAATTTATTTTACAAGGAGGAACTCAATTATGGCATACGTAATTTCTGACGCTTGTGTAAGCTGTGGTACATGTGAAGCTGAATGTCCAATCGGCGCTATCAGCCAGGGCGATAACCAGTACGTTATCGATGCAGATGCATGTGTAAGCTGTGGTACATGTGAAGGTGTTTGTCCAACAGGAGCAATCTCTGCTGAATAATTTTCACAAAAGTATAATACGTACAAAACGGGAATCCTAATGGGTTCCCGTTTTTTATATCTGCATTT
Source organism: Roseburia sp. (assembly GCA_017549185.1). Classification (GTDB taxonomy): domain Bacteria; phylum Bacillota; class Clostridia; order Lachnospirales; family Lachnospiraceae; genus Roseburia. The sequence goes on from JAFYVJ010000037.1 coordinate 23,824, forward strand.
TATTTTGATTTATTCTGTTTTTTTCCAACAAAACCAAAGCGTTTTGGCTTCTTTAAATTTCCTCGAATCGCCTCGTCCAATTTACGAAAACGCTCTTCTTCTGCTTCATCTCGTTCCCGCATCAAATAATTCATTTCTTTTATTACCCGTTCTCCGACTTCTTCACTGATACATTTGCCCAACTGCTCATTATTTGCCACAATCGCTTTTCCAACTATCTCAGTCATAAGTTCCGTAAACTGTGCCATTCGATCTGTATTATCAAAAATATTTTTTTCATCTTCCTTTTGCGTCATCATCAACGATCCACGATAAAACACCTGCGGCTGTTCCAAATTCTCTTCCGAAAAAAGATATTCCTGATTACCATTATGTATAATCATGCGAATAGCCTTCAACTGATATCCCTTTTCTTTCAACTCCTTTATTTTCATAAAATCGTCAATATTTTCTTTTGTATAGTATCGATGCCCCATTTCATTCCGTGGAATGGTAAGCTCGAGTTCCTCTTCCCAGTAACGTAATACATGAGACTCCACATTTACCAACGTAGCTGCATCGGATATCATGTAACGTACTTTTTCCATTGCTCGTCCTCCTGTTAAATTGTCTTTTCGTAACTGTGTTACACTTATACCGTTACGTCTGTACTTCCAAATTCATTATAACTTTCCTACTCTTTGGATACAATAAAAATCGGTCGACTCCTTTTGACAGGAATCGACCAATTTGGCGAGCAATATTTTTATAATCAATACTATCACTTTTTTCGAAAATTATCCACAAATTAAAAATAACGGTATTTAACCTCTTCTACAAACTCATCGACATTTCTTATAAAATATATCAATTCTACTGCTGCCCTGTCCGGAACAGATTTTACTACATTACAAAATAATTTTGCTTCTCCTATTCCAAAATAGAACATACAATATCCCTTTGATTCACTAAAATACCAAAGCTGTCCATTAGAATAATCTGTAGCTGATGTACATACAAACGCATATATCTCATCACTTCCATCTTCATTAAAATCACCATATACAAACCATTGACAATGTAAATTGGTTCCAGTTTCTACTCTTTCTACAATGATATCTTCCTTAGATATTGATTCGTTCTTCGGAATTTCCACATCACTAAATTGAAGAGATGGATCATGCTTTTCAAACAATGCAAAATACTCGTCAATATTACTATTATAATCAACTATCGGTACAATAGCACAATTAGTAATTGCATATAAATATGCCGCTGCATAATTACTGTATGAGCCTTCTTCTCTCCCTGCAAATCTATTAATCCACTCCCTCTTATTTTTTGTTCCAAATTCCTCTAAACTAATTGCAAATGCTTCAGAAAATGAAATAATCAATCTATAATATAATATATATATTTTTTGAAGTTGTTGAAGTGTATCCATATTTGAATAACATTCTCCTCGAGCTTTATTTTGTACCAAATTTAGAATTTCCAGAACATCTCTATGAATTTCATTCATATCAATTGCCATCAAATCGGATGCATACGCTTTAAATAAATCATCATAGACTACAGAAACAATAAATAATGACATCTTCGTAGCAATATAATATAAATTTGCATTACTTGATAAAGTTGTCAAAATTTCTGTAATACCTTTATCTACCAATTCTTCAACCGCAAACTTAGTAATTTCTTCATACGCAGTTTCTATCACAATACTAGAATCTGTACTCAACTTATCAGTTACCCTTTTCGAAGCACTTAACCATGCAAAATCCATATCTCTTATTTGTTTTAACATCTCATCATTTAATGCATTTTCTAATAATTTCCTTGTCATAATATCCAAATTTATAAGATCATTTGATGTATTAACTATATCTGCCGTCAGCATAACCACTTCAAGAAAATCCTGATAGGTAGATAATTTGCTTATCTCAGCTTTTTCTGCTGCTTGCGTATAAATAATTTTACTATTTTCTGCTGCAACTTCTGCCATTTTCGTTTTATCCTCTTTTAAAAATGCTTTTTGCCAACTTCTTACTCCTGCTTCTCTTTCTACCTCCCCAAAATAATCCATACTTACTTCAAACAATTCTTCTGCCAGTCCCCAAAATTCCATTCCATTCTTGCTTATTGTTTCTTGCTGTTCAAACTGTTCTTGATACTTAGAGGTAATCGCCGTCGATGTTAAAAATTTATTCAAAACCTTATTTTGCAATGCCGCTAATTCTTGTACACTTTCATACTCTCTTGTGTCAACACCTAACATAGCATGCAAAGCATTTTCATAACGCGTTTCTTTCCCACTTGGAAAAATTTTCTCATCACCTATATCTAAAATTTCTGCAACAATATCACATACTACACTTATTTTTACAGATACTTCTCCTCCATACAGACCATTAATATCAAAACAATACTTTTCATATTCCGGCATTAATGCTTCCCATAATGTAATCCACGGCATCATTACACAAAGTTCTCCCGTTTCTGTTACACTACAAGTTGCCCCTAAATAAATAAGCATAGGTATTCCCTCAATTAAGTATTGTCCTTCAATATGTCGAATAGGAACGCTTCCAGTTTCGATGTAGTTACAATCCAGTAACTTTCCAGTTTCTTTTGAAATAGAGACAGTTCTAGCTCCTTGCGTAAGCTGAATATAATTTTCATCTCCATCTAAAAGCTCAAATCTTGTTAGTTCAACAATATCATCCAATGTTAAAAAATATGTATTATCATATTTATAAAAATATAGTACTTCTTTATCCGAACACTCATTGCTTATCACTGGAACCTCAAAAATTACCTCTTGCATCGTATCCGCACCGTAAACCGTGAAAACTTCACTAATTAATAAACATGCACATAGAACACAACACACTACTTTACTTATCTGGTATTTCATTTGTCAATTCTCCAATCATCAATCTAAAATACTCCAAATATAGTTCTTCCAGTTGACCCATAGTAAAATCATACCATTCCTCTCCTGGTTTTAGATTATACTCAAAAAATATCCTTTCCATAGGAATCACGAGCGTTTCTGTTGTTTTGGAAAGTTCATTGTTTTCCAATTCATATTGTAACTCCCGCACTACACACTCCTTTATTTGTTCTGCATCTGCTTCAAAATTATTTTCCAATACCTGATTAACAATTTCTACTAGCACATCTGTAACACGAGGAACAGAAACCTTTACAGTCGCTTTCATATTCTCCTTGTCCATATCAATAATCTCATAAGTAATATCTCTAAAATATGCTTGTGCTAAAGGCGATATTTTTTCTTCATCCGTCTCCTTTTTAACACCAAAATCCGTCACGTTATCATAATAATTTCCTTCCATAGACAACTGTCCACTCTTACTTATAACAAATACCAACATCATTACCATAGATAGTAATAAAATAATAACCGCACTTCTTTTTTTCACTTAATACCTCCGTATTTGGCTATAATAAATGGCGACAGTACATCAACTGTCGCCACATGACATAAGTATACATCATTTTCTTTAATTTATTTTTTTGTATACTCCTAATGTTCCACTATCGTTTTCCAAACTCAATGAATTTCCATCCACTTCAAATGTATACACCTTTGTTTCAACAAGAATTCCCTCTAACCTAATCCTATTTCCGTCAATCGAATAGCTCCCTGAATAATTTGGGCTATCAGAAGTATACGTACCATTACTAAAAAACTCTAACGTGCTCAATCCTGAACCTTCAATCTTCTCCCAACGACCAGCAATTTTGCCCTTCATACTCTGACATCCACAGAAAACGGAGACAATTATTAGCAGCATTGTCAAACCTAATCCAAGTCGTTTTTGTGTTACATTTGTCATAAAAACTTCTCCTTTTAAATTATTTTATTTCTTCTTATAGTAAATTCTATCTATAAGTTGATAATTCATATTATAATCACGAAAAATTCGTATGTCAAGTCGTTTTTCGTCTTTAAGATTGTTTTGACAAAGTCATTCATTCGCTAATATATACATAAGGAGGTCACGTATGGAGTTAGATTATTCAGAAATAGGTAGAAGAATTGCAAAACGCAGAAAAGAACTTGGATTACGTCAAGTTCAAGTTTGTGAACAAGCTGGTATCAATGACAAATATCTTTCCTGCATTGAACGAGCTACATCTATCCCTTCTCTTGAAGTAATAATGAAGTTAGCACTTGCCTTAGATACAACTCCAGACGAATTTTTAACTGGCAGTATTCGATACAAAGAGAATGAATGGCAAGACGTTGCTGAATTAATGCGTAATATGAGTCCAGGACAATTAAGCCTTGCAAAAAGTTTTTTAATTTGGCTTTCTGATCAAAAGCTATGAAAAGGGAGTATAAAAAATAACTACTTAGTAATTTTTTATACTCCCTTAAAAAATAACGATTTAAATTTACTTATCTTACTGACGTTCAAGGTTTCCAAACTTCGTGTACTGTGCTAACCAAGCAAGTTTTACTGTACCAATTGGACCATTTCTCTGTTTTGCAATAATAATCTCAGAAACTCCCTTTTCTTCAGAATCATGATTATAGTAATCATCACGATAAATAAACATTACTACGTCGGCATCCTGCTCGATAGCACCCGACTCACGAAGGTCAGAAAGCATCGGTCTATGGTCCGGACGCTGTTCTACTGCTCGTGACAACTGCGAAAGTGCAATTACCGGAACGGAAAGTTCTCTCGCCAATCCTTTTAATGAACGGGAAATATCTGAAATTTCCTGCTGACGGGACTCAGAACCTTTACCAGAACCGGACATCAACTGCAAGTAGTCAATGATAATTAACTTCAAATCATGCTCTAATTTATACTTACGGCATTTACTTCTCAACTCTGAGATAGAAATACCAGGTGTATCATCAATAATCAACTTTGAATTACCAATGATTCCTGCACCCTCAATTAACTTCTCCCAATCGGAATCAGAAAGATTACCGGTTCTAAGTGCTTGTGCATCCACATGAGACTCAAGCGAAAACATACGGTTTACTAACTGTTCCTTTGACATTTCTAACGAGAAAATGGCGGTACAAAAGTCCTCACGAAAAGCCACATGCTGTGCAATATTCAACACAAACGCCGTCTTACCCATGGAAGGACGAGCCGCAATCAGAATTAAATCCGAAGGCTGCAAGCCTGCAGTACGATAGTCCAAATCCGTAAATCCAGTAGGAATACCGGTAACATTACCATCGTTCTTTGCAGCATTTTCGATTTTCTCCAAAGCATTCATTACAACCTGGCGAATCGGCACAAAGTCACCACCACCACCACGAGACTGAATAATGTCAAATATTTTCTTTTCTGTCACATCCATAACAACTTCAACTGAATCCTGTGCTTCATAGCAAATATTTTCAATTCCTTGAACCGTCTTTATTAAATTACGACGTACAGAATGATCTTTTACTATTTTCGCATAATATTTCACATTCGCAGATGTTGGAACTGCTGTAATCAAATCTCTAACATAATCTAAACTAGCTATTTCTGCCGGTGCATTTTTCTCTTTTAACTTGTTCTGTAACGTAACCAAATCAACAGGAAGACTGCTATTAAAAAGCTCTACCATTGTATCAAAAAGAATTCCATACTGCTGATGATAAAAATCCTCACTGATCAATATTTCATTGGCAGCCATAATAGCATCCTTATCCATAATCATGGAACCAATCACAGACTGTTCTGCTTCTAAACTGTGTGGCATAATCCGCTTAATGAGCGTTTCTTCCATGATAATCCTCCTTACACAATTACCCGCACCAAATCGGTGCGGGTGCAATTTTTCTAATCAATGTATTCTATGCTTCTACTACATGAACGGTAAACTTGCCTGTTACCTTTGGATGAAGCTTAATCGGAACCTCTGTCATACCAAAAGAGCGAATAGGCTCGGAAAGCTGCATCTTCTTTTTATCTAATTCCAAGCCAAGTTGTGCTTTAGCAGCTGCTGCAATTTCTTTGGTAGAAACGGAACCAAATGTTCTGCCACCTTCTCCACCTTTCATTTTTACAACGACTTTTTTCTCTTCTAATTCTTTTGCCAATGCAAGTGCAGCCTCATAATTCTCCTGTGCTACTTTATCCGCATGCTGATTCTGCAATTTCAAATCATTCATGTTTTTTGCATTTGCCTCTACTGCTAATTTCTTAGGAAACAAGGCATTTCTTGCATACCCGTCGTTTACATTTACAATCTCACCCTTTTTTCCTAATGCTTTTACATCTGCTAACAAAATAACCTTCATTATATCTTTATATCTCCTTCACTTATCATATTATTCAAAATTTCCTGTATCATATTTTTCGCCTGCATTACAGAACAATCAACTAACTGACAACCTGCCATATTCAAATGACCGCCACCACCCATTTTTTCCATAATTACCTGCACATTAATCTCATCAATAGAACGAGCACTTATATATATCTTATTGCTATATTCTGTGATTACAAAAGAAGCCTTCACCCCTGCAATATTCAGCAATTCGTTAGCCGCCTGCGCCCCTACAACCGTCGGACTTTCCAATCCTTCTGCAGGACAAATAGAAATTGCAAAAATATGTTTGAAAACTTCTGCATGACGAACCGCTTCCGCTCTGGCTTTATATGCACTCATGTCTTCGCGTAGCATCTTTCGCACACGTGTCATTTCCGCACCAGCTCTTCTTAAATATGCCGCTGCTTCAAACGTACGCACACCTGTCTTTGTATTGAAATTATTCGTATCAATCAAAATACCCGCATAAATACAATCCGCTTCCGCTGGCTCTAAATGAATATTCTGACTAAAATACTGCAACACCTCTGCAACCATTTCACATGAACTAGACGCGTAAGGCTCAATATAGGATAATACCGGGTTCTCAATAACCTCACTCCCCTGTCTGTGATGATCAAACACACAAACTGTATTGGTTCTCTTTAACAGTTCTGGGCACTCTGTATAACTCGGTCGGTTGGTATCTACCACCATAACCAACGTATTCTTATTCGTAATCAATAATGCTTCTTCACTATTGATAAATAAATCTGCCGGATATCCTTTTTCTGGAGAAAAACACTCCACCAACGGTCTAAGAGACGCTGTTACTTCATTTAATACAATTTGTGCTTTCTTGCCAAGCTCTCTCGACGCACAATATATACCGATAGCTGCCCCTAGAGAATCCACATCACTAATATTGTGGCCCATAATCACAACGTGTTCACGACTTTCAATAATCTCGCGCAATGCATGAGCCTTAACTCGTGCTTTAACTCTCGTATTCTTCTCAACCTGCTGGGTCTTACCACCGTAGTAATAAACTTCCTCTCCTTCTTTTAATACTACCTGGTCGCCTCCACGGCCGAGTGCAAGGTCAATAGACATTCGGGCAAATTCATAATTCTGATTATATCCCGTACCCTCCGCACCTAAACCGATGCTTAAAGTAACTGCCATCTCGTTTCCCACTTTTACTGTCTTAACATCTTCTATCAAACTAAATTTGTCTGCTTTCAACTGTTCCAGATACTTATAACGAAATACTATAAAATACTTATCTTTTTCTACCTTTCGAACTAAAGCATCAATTCCTGAAAAATACTTATTCACTTTTCGGTCAATCAATGCCACCAACAGAGAACGCTTAACCTCTTCAATACTATCTAATGCCTCATCATAGTTATCAATATACACCAAACCGGCAACTAGCTTCTGCTCTCGATTTTCCTTTATATAACGATTAATCTCTGTTTCGTCAAATAAATAAATAGCAGTCAGATATTCTGTACTCGCAGAACCATCTAATATACCACTTCCTTCTGTCAACTCTTCAAAATAAAGGCGACGCATAGACACTCGATAACTTCGTTCGTCCAGTGTCATATTCATAGACTCCACCGGCGTACTCTTTTGAATAAGCTCTTTTGTCAGGCATGGAAAAAGAGCAGAAATGGACTTGTGATAACCCTTATCTATTTCTGTAACCTTCATAAACTGTTCATTACACCACAAAACTTTAGCATTATAATCTATCAATACATATGGAATCTCAAATTCAGATAAAATTTTCTTCTGCACCGTGCCATACTGAGTAGCAAAATTCACCATCTCCTGTGCCAGTTTTGGCTTGTAGTTCCTGTAAAATAATACCAGAATCAGCATATAAAACAGGATAATTCCTGAAAACATAGCCCCCGTACTTACATCTTTTATATAAAGAACACCATTAAACATCACCAAAATAATTGGCAACATCATCGGCATATAAATATAATTTTTAAATTTCCCTTTAAATTTTATTGAAGACTTCATCCCTTACACCTCCAATATTTATTCTCATCTAATTATTTCTAAAAACACAATTCTCCACATTAAGGTATATATACATGATTATACCATTTTCGTCACCCAAGGGAAAGCCTTATTTTTTGATAGCCACGTGTTCTCTATTTTTTCGAAGTAAAATAGCATTTTTAAAAAGAGACTGACCTTTATCTATAATAGATTAAAATTATAGATAAGGGTCAGTCTCATATCTTCCGCTATTTTTTAGCAAATAAATTTCTATACTTTTTCAAAACGTTTTACCTGGTTCTGTAACTCTTCCGAAATCCTATTTGTGTTTTCTGTCTCTTCTTGAATACTACTTATCGCACCTACCAAAAGTGCCGCATCTTCTGCAACACTCGTTACAGCTCTTGCACTCTCTCCAACTGTAGCAGAAACATCATCCATACTCTTACTCATATCATACATGGTATCATTAATAATAGTAGCCTGTTCCACAAATTCTCCTAATATCTGGCTCATAAGTTCTGCGTCTGCATGATATTGATTTACAATTTCTACGAATCCATCGTAGTCCTTGATTACATCCGTTCCAACGAACTTCAACATCTCCTCTGCATTTCCAGCAAGCATTGTTACTGCATCCGTCACAAGTGCGCTGATGTTTTGAATATCATTTGCCGTATCTCGGCTATTTTCAGCCAAAGATCTTATTTCATCTGCAACTACTGCGAATCCTCTACCAGCTTCTCCAGCTCTTGCCGCTTCAATAGAAGCATTGAGTGCCAAAAGATTTGTCTGACTTGCAATATTAAGAATATTATTGGTAAGTTCATTGATCTTCTCTACACTACGACTTTCCTGTACTGCTTTCTCAAGCTGTGTACCTATATTTCTAAACACAGCCATTGCATGCTCTTTGCTCTTAATTGTTTCCTGATGCATATCAACAGCACGACTCTTAATATTAGTTACTGTCGCATTACCACTATCCGCACTATCATTCATGGTCTGGATTCGTTCTAAAATACTATGACTTCCACTTACCAACTGATCCATAGTAGCTGCTATTTCTTCCATGCTGGCAGCTAACTGCTCTGTTGCTGACGAAACATTTAATGCACTTCTATTTGAATCATCTACCTGTGCAGTTACCATATTTGCAGAGTTAATCATATTATCTGATTCTGTTTGCAATTTCTGAATAACCCCTTGTAAACTCTCAATAAAACTATTGATGCCGCTTGCGAGCTGACCTATTTCATCTTTCGTTTTTACTTCGATTCGCTCTGTAAGATCACCCTGTTCCTTCTCTATCTTATCAACAATATTAATAAGATGCTTACTTGCATTCTTTGCCGGTTTTCCGATTGTTCTACTCACAACTATGCCGGAAACAATTACCAAAACCACACCAAAACCTATTAATATAAAATCAAAAATTACAGTACCTCGAATCTTTGTTGCACTTTTCTCTATCATAAACTCAAACTCTTCTTCGAGTTCTTGAATTCCCGTCAAATCACCACTATGTACCAAATCTTCATACATATGAATATCATTTGCGATTCTGTCATTTTGCTCTTTGATTGTTCCCAATGCTGCCAAATTCAGGTATACTGACAAAATCAGCAATATGCCCATTCCACCAACCCAAAACAGCACCTTTCTTCCTATACTTTTCCTCATTTTGTTTCTCCTTTTTATACCACTATGTATTTTTGTTACGGATATATATTATATCTTTTATTTTCTCAAATTTCAATTCATATTGCATATTTACAAATCACATAATTTTGTAAACGTTACTGTTCACTCGTACCTCGCAAACAGTAACTTGTAAACTTCTTTAACAAGGTCTTTCCTAATAGAACACAAAAGACCAACTACCCTTTCGGATAATTGGTCTATATCTTTGTCTTTTAGTAGTCAAATAGTAGTCAAACTACATTTCCAACGCTTAAAAACCCTTTATTTTACTGGATTTAGTCGCAAACGTATGGCATAAGAGCTACGTGACGTGCTCTCTTGATTGCTACTGTAAGAGCTCTCTGATGTTTAGCACAGTTACCTGTGATACGACGTGGAAGGATTTTACCTCTCTCAGAGATGTATCTCTTTAATTTGTTTGTATCCTTGTAATCGATTACGTTATCTTTACCACAGAATACACAAACTTTTTTTCTTCTATGCATTGGACGTCTCTTCATTGGAGCGCCATCTTTATCTGCTGCTTTATTGAAAGCCATGATTATTACCTCCTGTTAGGTTTAATTAAATGGTAACTCTTCATCTATTCCATCCGGAATATTCATGAAGCCATCACCAGCCGCACTGCTTGGAGCTGGTCTGTCAATTGGTGTGAAACTGCTAGCGTGATTATCGCTTGCACTTTTGCTTTCTGCAAATTCACTCTCTTCTACAACAACATCTGTTGTATATACCTTTGTACCGTCTGGTTTTGTATAGCTGCCAGTCTGAATACGACCTGTAATGGCAATCTTTGTTCCTTTGCGGAGATACTTCTCTGCAAACTCACCAAGACGTCCAAATGCTACACAATTGATAAAATCAGCTGTCTGCTGGTCTCCGTCTCTTCTACCTCTACGGTCAACTGCTAATGTATATCTAGCGATAGCTGTTGCCTGTTCACCCTGTGAGTAACGTACTTCAGGGTCTCTTGTCAATCGTCCCATGAGAATAACTTTATTCATATACGATTTCCTCTCTTCTATCGAACCGTTGTCAGTTCAAAGAATTAAAACTGCTCACTTCGTAATCAGTTTTCTTGATTTCTGCATAAAAATTTGCTTCGCAAAGCAGAAATCAACACTTGAATCACTTTCTTTCGCTATCTGACAGCAGGTGTCTGACAGCTCTATGAACAGAATTAAAACAATATACTAAGCTTCTTTCTTAACAACTAAGAAACGAAGTACGTTGTCCATGATACGAACGTCCTGTTCAACTGCTGCTGGTGTTGTAGCAGCTGCTTCAAACTGGATGAAGTAGTAGTAGCCTTCGCTCATTTTCTGGATTTCGTAAGCTAATTTCTTCTTACCTGTCTCCTCTACTTCTGTTACAGTACCGCCAGCACGAGTGATGTACTCTTTTGCTTTTTCTACTGTAGCTGTTCTCGCATCATCTTCAATCTTTGCACTTACAACGAGTGCTAATTCATACTTATTCATGCGATTCGTCCTCCTTTTGGTCTCTTGGCCCACCTTCTAAAGTGAGCAAGGATTACAATAGTTTACGCTTTAACAAGCATCTATTGTTTTAAATTATAATATATCACAATTTGATAATATATCATGATTCACAAATGATTTCAAGCCTTTTTTTGCAATTCTTTGGTATTTTTTTCTACTAGTTTACGGGCTATCATAATCTGATGTCCACAACCCTTGCATTTCAAACGAAAATCTGCTCCTACACGCAAAATCTCCCACTCACTGCTACCACACGGGTGTCCTTTTTTTAGACGAACGATATCTCCTACCTCATAATTATATTGATTCATAACTTTCACTCCTATCTCACTAGTGACTGTTTCATATACTAAATGCCTTACAAAAAGCCTTTTTCCTTAAGATTTTCACTAATTCACAATTTCGTACTGCATCATCTCGTACTTTAATTGTGTACCTTTCACAATTTCAGACGGAAGCAATGCCCGTGCCACTAACTTTAATTCTCCATTTGGCTCATCTATTTTCTGTAAATTGGCATAATCACCATCAATACTTGCTACTATATAATAAATTGCTTCAAACATTTTCTAATTCTCCTACTATTATATATTTTATCAAAATTATAACATCCTCTATAGCACCTATTTTTTTACATCTATCTGAGAAAATACCTCTCCCAGTCCACACTGTAAAAGTAAATCTGCCTTACTATCCATCGGAGTTGTTGATTTATTAATCAACACCAATTTATTGCCTCTATAATAATTGATTAACCCTGCCGCCGGATATACCGCCAAAGAAGTGCCACCCACAATCAGCATATCCGCATGGCTAATATAAAAAACAGCATCATCTAACGTGTTCTGGTCTAATCCCTCTTCATACAATACTACATCCGGTTTAATCTGACCACCACAAGCATCACAGGACGGAACACCTACTGCATTCTGAATATATGCCGCACCAAAACCTTTCCCACACTTCCGGCAATAGTTGCGATGTGTACTTCCATGTAGCTCTAACACTCGCTTGCTACCTGCCATCTGATGCAACCCATCTATGTTCTGTGTAATAACAGCCTTTAATTTACCAGACGATTCTAATTCTGCCAGTTTTAAATGTGTTACATTTGGTTTTACATCCAAACAAATCATTTTATCCTTATAAAATCGATAGAATTCTTCTGTATGCCTCATATAGAAAGAATGACTTAAAATCGTTTCTGGTGGAAAATCGTACTTTTGATTATAAAGTCCGTCCACACTCCGAAAATCCGGAATACCACTTTCTGTAGATACACCCGCACCACCGAAAAACACAATATTATCCGATTCTTCTATCAGTCGTAAAAAACGTTCCATTGTGTCTGCCATAATACTGCCTCCATTTCAATATGGAAATAATTCCCTTAAATCTTCTACTCTTTGATTATAACGAAAAAATATTGGTTACACAATCACATTTGCCACTTTAACGCGTCAAACCAGTAGACAAAGAAACTTTTTTATAGTATGCTTGGTAAGCTTTCACAAAATATTTTAATTTGTAAATTACATATTTACATTATAGGGATACTATTTATTATGAAAATAATTACATTTTTTTACAATTTATTATGGGGTGATTTGATTACTATTCCCCTGCCAGATGGGTCGTCCATCGGACTTTCTTTATTGGTTCTGCTTTTAATTCCTACCGGCATTTATTTTTTCATCCGCACAAAATTCTTACCTTTCCGTTGTTTTCCGGAAATGCTACGAATTTCCATTGAACGCCAGACCGATGGTAAAACAGATGCCATTTCCGGCTTACAGGCATTAATCGTATCTACTGCAACCCGCGTTGGTATGGGTAACATGGTAGGTGTCGTGGCAGCTATTTCTACCGGCGGTGCCGGTGCTGTATTCTGGATGTGGGTGATGGCTCTTATCGGTTCTTCCACTGCTTTTGTAGAGGCTACCTTAGCACAGCTTCACAAACAGAAAGACCCCTTATATGGCGGTTACCGTGGCGGTCCTGCATACTACATTCACAACTTTTTTACCAAGGAAAAAGTAAAACGCTATCGTATTATCGCCGTATTATTTGCATTGTCCGGACTTCTTTGCTGGGGAGGTGTCAGCCAGGTCATCAGCAATTCGGTATCTTCCTCATTCTACAATGCATTTGAAATACCACCGATTGTATCTACCGTAATTTTAGTAACTTTGGCTGCCATCGTAGTTCTGAAAAAAAATGCCTCCGTTAAAGTTTTGGATGTTTTAGTCCCGGTTATGGCTGCACTCTATTTTATGATTGCGATATTTGTTATTATCAAAAATTTCGGATTATTGCCAGCAGTATTTACTAGAATTTTTAAAGAAGCATTCGGTCTTCGCCAGATTGCAGCCGGTGGTTTTGGTGCTGCATTAATGAATGGTGTAAAACGAGGCCTCTTCTCTAACGAAGCCGGCTCTGGCTCTGCTCCTTGTGCAGCAGCAGCTTCTAACGTAACTCATCCTGCAAAAGCAGGTCTGTTTCAATCATTTGGTGTGTTCATTGATACCATTTTAATCTGTAGTTGTACTGCTATGATTCTGCTACTTGCACCGTCTGAATTGATAGAACAGTTTTCCGATATGCCTCTTTTACAGGCTGCCATGTATCATCACTTTGGCTATGCCGGTGTGGTTTTTACTGCCATCACTTTATGGCTTTTCAGCTTTTCTACCTTTATCGGTATCTTATACTATGCACGCTCTAACGTAGCATATTTATTCGGGGATAATTGGTGGTCACAAAACTTTTATAAAATTTTTGCGCTAATAATGCTTTTCATCGGTGGTCTTGCAGACAATAAATTCGTATGGGAGTTAGGTGATATAGGGATAGGTCTTATGACAATTTTTAATATTATTGTTATCCTACCGATGAGCGGACACGCACTCAATGCCTTAAATGAATATCTTGCGATACGTAAGAAATAATACACAAAACCACCGCATCTCCCTTTGAAATGCGGTGGTTTTTAATTGCGGGAATAGGATTTGAACCTATGACCTTTGGGTTATGAGCCCAACGAGCTTCCAGACTGCTCCATCCCGCGTTATTTTATTGGCATTACTTTATTTATAGTATATTATATGAAAATTTTTTTATTTTATACCTATTTTTTACTTAAATATATTTTTACAGTTTCGTCCTTCCTTTTTCTACACCGTATCTATAAATTACATCAACTGTGCGAAATATATACTCGCAAAAAGTCCTGCTATCGTACATACCAGTGCACCTACCACCGTGTAGCGACTTTTTTTGATATTTACAGACATGAAATACACCGATAACGTATAAAAAATTGTCTCTGTACTGCTCATCATAATTGCTGCCGTTCTTCCTAACAAAGAATCCACACCATGTTCCTTAAAAATGTCCAACAATAATCCGGTAGACGCAGAGGATGAAAACATCTTTATCAGCGACAGTGGCAACAGTTCCGTTGGAAAAATCCAATCTGGAACCAACACCGCTAATATACTGGCAAGCATATTCAAAAAACCGGAAGCCCGAAGTACTCCCACTGCTACCATAAGACCGATTAAAGTAGGAAGAATGCCAAGCACCGTTGTAAAACCGTCTTTTGCCCCGACAATAAAATCCTCATATACTGGGCGATGGCTCACGAGCCCATATGCCACAATCCAAACAATAAAAATCGGAATGATTGTTTCCGACAAAAATAATAAAAACTGCATACAAACTACTCCATATCTCTTCACTATGATTTTCCAAAAAGATCTTTTCCCGATACTCTTCCTCTATCCGGCACCAACTTACAAAAGACGATCGCAACTATTGTGCCCACCGTTGTTGCAGCAATTGCAGCTCCCATAATATCTGTCGGAGCGATACTTCCATACTGTGTGCGATAGGCAATGATATTGATAGGCACCAACTGCAAGGACGAGATATTTATAATTAAAAAATCACACATTTCTTTGGTAGCTATATCGGTGCCGCGATATTGATTCTCACCATAGCGTTCACAATTTTTCTCATTTATTTTTTGTAATTCTTCCATTGCCTTTAATCCTAGCGGAGTTGCCGCCCAACCAAGTCCCAAAATGTTAGCAATCATATTCGTAGAAAGATACTCATTTACGATGTGCTCCTTTGGAATCTGTGGAAATAAAAAGTGTAAAACCGGCCTTAATCTATGGGCAAGTGTTGCAATCATTCCGGCATTTTCCGCAATCTTCATCAGCCCCATCCAAAACGACATTACCCCCAACATCGTAATACACAACGTAACCGCTTCTTTAGCCGAGTCTAACGCAGCAGTCGTTACATCCGGAAGACTTCCCGTAAATGCTGCATACACCACTCCAATCAGAATCATTCCGGCCCATAGATAATTCAAGTTTCAGCCCCCCTCTTCTTTATCATACTTTTCTCATTGAATACTCATCCCGTACTAATCATAAACACTCTCTTAAACATCCTCCTGCGAGTTATCACATTCTATGCTCGTCTTCTCTCTGCTATTCATAAAACATTCTTTTTCTTCATAAAATATTTTAACGAAATCTGGATATGTTTAAAATATGAGAAAAAAATTTCTTTCTATCATCATACTGTTCCTTTTTCTATGTGGTTGTAGTCTTACAGAATCTTTTATTTCCCCCCGCACACCTGCTTCCTTTGATAAATTTTTAGAAAAAATGTTCTGTCAGGAAATTGCAGAAAATACCATTAATCTGCATTTTACTCTGGCACATCCAAGTAATCTCGGTATTACGAATTATGAAGTAACATTAGGAGACTTTTCTAACAGTGCGAAAACTGATAGTAATGCCCGCATGGAAAACTATCTTGCAACCTTACAACAGTTTTCCAAAACAGATTTATCCTTAGAACAGCAAGTATCCTGTGAGGTTTTGAGTGATTATTTTAAACATCAATTAGCAATGGTTCCTTTCACTCTTTATGAAGAACCTCTATCGCCATCCGGTGGTATACACGCACAACTCCCTCTTCTATTTGAAGAATATGTTTTTTATGATGAAGGAGATATCAAAGATTATTTACAGCTTTTGGCTCAGGTAGATGACTATTTTACTCAAATCATAGATTTTGAAAAACACAAAGCTGCCGCCGGACTTTTTATGCCGGATTACGCCTGTCAGTCAGTTATCGACCAATGCAAAGACTTTGTTGCCGCTGCTGACGAACATTTTTTAATTAAAACTTTTAATTCGCGTATAGATAATTTCCCGGACTTATCCCAAGAGGAACAAGAAGCATATATTTATCAAAATGAACAATTGGTAAAAATTGAATTAGTAAAGGCATATCAATACCTTGGCTCGGAAATGTCAAAATTATTGGGGTGTGGAACGAATGAACAAGGATTGTGCTATTTTCCTGATGGCAAGAATTATTACGAACATTTAGTATATTACTACACCGGGTGTTCCGACGACATCGCAGATATCCAGCAGGCAATCAGTGAACAACGGGAGGAAGATTTGTCTGCCGCCTCCGAAGTAATTTATGAAAATAACGATTTCTGGGATAGCTATGACAAAGCCCTCTTAAAACCCAAAGACCCTATTGCCACTTTAGAAGAACTGCAAAGAGATATGCTACTCGATTTTCCTGCGGCACCTTACACTACATATACCATAAATCTTATCGATGAATGCATTGCTGATTATGTAGCACCCGCTTATTATATCACTGCACCACTCGATGATTATTCCAGAAATTCCATTCATATCAGTGCTGATTATGACACCACAAGTCTCGATTATTTTACTACATTAGCTCATGAAGGTTTTCCGGGACACCTCTATCAAACGGTTATGTCCTATGCTGCCGGGCAGAATCCCGCCAGATGCCTTACAAACTGCGGCGGTTATGTAGAAGGCTGGGCTACATACGTAGAAATGCTTTCCTATCAATACGCTGATATCGACCCCAATATAGCTTATGTAATGCAAAAAGATCAGTCTGCCATGCTAAGTCTCTATGCTTCTACTGATTTAGGAATTCATTACGACGGTTGGACACTAGATGACACCATCACTTTTTGGAAAAACTATGGCATCGACAATGATTCTGTTATAAAACAGATTTATGAATACATTGTTGGAGAACCAGGAAATTATTTACAATATTACGTTGGATATTTAGAATTCTTAGACTTAAAAGAAATGGCTATGGAAAAATATGGTACTAATTTTAACGAAATTGCTTTTCATCAGGCATTATTAGACATTGGTTCCGCACCATTTCATATCATTGAAAAATATTTTGATGAATTCTACCTATACTAAATAGTCCATTGGGTACAGAATTCTCTCTCTTACATCCAATACCCAAGAAATACATTTTTTCTGCTCGAAACTATAAAAAATGATAAAAAAAGGGTATCACCACTATCAAAAAAGTTCTGATACCCTTTCCACTCATAATACTGGGTATAGCAATTAATAATAACTTACTCAATACCCATGTACTAAATTTTACTGCACTACCTCGAATTCCGCATAATACATTTCTTTATCATAATCCCCAGTTCCACGAAAATCCATGATTTCTTTTCCAATCCGGTAATGTCCCGGAGCCAGACTTCCATATAACCACTCCCAATCAACTTCCCACTCTGTCACACCATTCATAGAAATTATCCATGCTACTTCGTCCCATCCTACCTCTTTACCATCAAATATATCTGCAACCACAATCCATTTATCTGCTTCTTTACGTTCTAAAACATAATAAGTTCCGGTACTAAGTTCTCCGGTTGGTGTACTTCCTGACTGTGTACATACAATGGTTAATCCTTTTGGTGTCACATTTTTTACGCTTAATGTCACACCCCATGCATCCAATGTCGGTGTAGGAAGTCCCTCCGGTCCTTCTTCATATCCTTCAGGCTGTTGGAATTCATTTTCTACTTCCTGACTGCCATCCATATTATGATATTCAAACTGATTTTCTAACTTTTCCGTATTTAATAACTCGTCATGAATTTGTTTTTCTGTCCCACGCTCCATTTCTTGAGATTCTCCGCCACAAAAAATGGAATCTATTCCACAACCTGTCATACAAATCAAAACCAAGCACACTATTACCCATACTCTTTTTTTCAATTGCATCTGCCTACTAACTCCTTTTCATACATAAGCTCCTATTTAAACAGTCTCCTAAAAAGAAAACTTATCTATCGCTTCATAATCCTTCATATAATCAAAACTCTCAATCTCTACTGGATTTACCACATAAAAATAGTTACCTGCCCATAGTCCACGGTAGTTTTCCTGGTATTTCAAACTATCTTTTTCTATCACAAGTTTTTCCTGAAACTCACCGTCTACAAAAGAATACATTCTATATGCCAATTCATCTTCACTATAATCTGCTGTCACAAAACCAATCATATTTGTAAAAGCATCTGCTAATACAGTTTTGTAATTAAAAAGTGCCGGACTGTAATCTGCTGTCTTTATCACAACAGTATCTATAATCGAAAGTTCTGCCGGATTAGAAATATCAAACATTACCAATTTAATTCCTTCCCTACTGCCATCCTTTTCATCTGTCTCGTAACCAATGCCTAACAATTTATCTTCGCCCCACATATGCAGATACTCAGAATATCCTGTAATTTTCAATTCACCTAAAATCTTTGGATTGTTGATATCTGATAAATCTGCTGCAAAAAGAGGGTCAATATTTCGATAGGTGATAAAATACGCCAAATCTCCAAAGTAACGTGCTGCGTAAATCGTTTCTCCTTCGGCAATATTTTCAATTTTTCCCGCCGCCTTTAATTTACTATCCAAAATATAAAGTTGATTCGTTCTATCACTAATTGATGTATCCCAATGTGAAGTTAATATACGAAGATTACCTTTATACTCATTGACTGCAAAGCTATCCTGTACAGTTCCCGGTACAGTTGCGGCTGCCACTGCTGAAATATAGCCATTTTGTAAATTAAACTTTGCAATCTGTGTAAGAGGATTCTCTCCCCTATACTGTACATTATAAAGATACATTGCATTGTTGCTCACGTAGATTTCCACATAATCATTCATAATCAAGGTGTTATCCACAACCTTATCCGGGTTATCCATAGAAACTGAGGATACCACCAATCCCTGATATCCATACTCAGGCAAATAGATACAATCATATGCAATTGCCTCTCCATTCACCTTTGGCAAAAGTTCTTCCAGTTCCGTTTCACTCTCCGGCAATTCACCTTTATCAACTGTAATCGTATCCTGTGTAAACAGATAAACCATATTGTCTATTTTTCTGGAAGTTTTATAAAAACCATCCTGTTCTACTTTCCCAATCTGCTTCGCATTAGCAGGATTCGAAATATCATATGTGTAAAGTACTGTATTATAAAAGGCATCGAAATTGTATGCCACATCTAAACATACCTCTGCCATATCTCCGGTTAATGGAGACTTTTCACCTATCACACTTCCTGTCTTCATATGTTCTAAAGATTCTTTTACCTGCTGCGTAATCAGAATTAACCTATCCTTGTCCACATACATCTCTAATACACTGTCTGAAAAAGATTCTAAATCCGGCGAAATGGTTCCTACCTGCGTCATTTGACCATTATCCAATTGCACAACCTGTACCACACCGTCTTTTACCACAAAAATATGTGTACCATTCGTTTTTATAATGTCACTCTCATCAACACCTGCCATTTGAAGATTGGTGGTAGAGTATCCCTGTTTATGTGCACTTGTTTTGCCAACCACACTTTCAGCCGTAGGCTTACTCTCTACCATTGCTCCATCAGCAGCCAAATCTTTTACTATACTACTATTCATTGCTGAACCAGCTAATCCTGTCTCTTCCTCTGCCTCTTCCACTACATCCCCATAAATAATGTCATCTGAGTAATAAAATCTGTTATACTCTTCCACATTGTTTTTCATAAACTCGTAAACATCATCATAACTTTTTGCCACCAGATAGAGTTCACCGGCATCCTGCTTTTCTATTGCGCGAGCCTCCTCTTCATTTTCCGGAGCTGTAGCATTCTGCTGATTTTCTACCACAATTTCTGCCGTTGTATCCTTTCCTGCTGTATTTGTGCTGTCTGCATGGCTAGCCGCATCGCTCTGATTTCCAACACCTTTCCACGCCAAGCCAATCGGCATAATCCCTAGCATCATTACCAGTGCCACCGCTGCCGCCACCAGATGCATCGCCTGCCATTTGAATTTTGGTGTTTTTTTCTCTTTTAACATCAACTCTATCTGCTCCGGTTTTAAACTATCCGGTATCTCCACCGAATCTGCCGATTCTTTAATTCTATCTAATATATCCTTTTCTGTCATATCGCATCTCCTTCCTTACTCACTTCTTCTACTATCTCATTACGTCTTCTATCCACAGGCATCTTTTGCTTTTGTCTGCTACCTTCATAAACAACTACGCATCTTAGATCAGCTTTCCAATTCTATCATCCGTGCCAGTTTCTTTAACGCTCTGCTCTCCTTTGAGCGAACAGTATTTTCATTTATGCCCAAAAGTTTTGCTATTTCCTTACTTGTATATCCTGCAAAAAGATGCATACTGATAATCAAACGATCTTCTTCGCTCAATTCAAAGAACAATGTCCGCATAACAACACCATCCTCAATCTTTTCTTCTGCCGGTATTTCACGATAATCCTCGGGTAATTCTATGTCTTTTTTTGTATATTCTCGTAGCTTATCCTTACATTTGTTATACAATATTCGGAAAATCCATCCCTTAAATTTCTCTGCCTGATATAACTTTCCGATAGAGGCAAATGCATCCACTACTGTCTCACTTACTACATCTTCTGCATCATTTTTATTTTTTAAGGTATACAGAGCAAACCGGTACAGATCCGCATAAATCTGCTGATATAGTCCGGCAAATGCGGCGGCATCACCACGCTTTGCTTTTTTTACTTCTATAATATTAACTTCCATAACTTCCTCTCATTCCGCCGTTATAACGACTTACCAATTGGTGAGAATATTTACCTTTTATTTTAATCATTTCGGTAAAATAGAACAATATTGTTTTTTGTTATCTAATATATAAGTCTGTAAAATACTGGAATTTGTTGCATGGAAATTGAAAATATTTTCACCTATTTTACAAAAGTTTTATACAAACTATATATCAAATCCAGCAGAATGCCATAATAAAAGACACAGCCACCATCGATGTGCTATGTCCTTTACACTTAAATTCATATTGATATATACTATATGTTAATCTCTATATATTCGTTGTATAAATTGTTCATTCATCTAACCATTAACAGTACTTTATACCACGATTTTAAACTCAAAATAGACCTTGCTAATTCCGCTTATTTGTGTCACCAGTGGTGTCACAAATTCGTCCACCGGTTGTGGACTGATTTACCTTATTCCGTAAGTCTTTCTCTCAATAATGTATTTCTTTTTGCAACTATAACATTTCGTACTGCATAACTAAGTGCTTTTTTCGTACCTACAAGTACCAAAATCTGTTTTGCCCTTGTAATTCCTGTGTAAATCAGATTCCTCTGAAGCATCACATAATGATTCATCAGGACCGGCATAACTACAATCGGATACTCCGAACCTTGGGATTTATGGATTGTTGTTGCGTAAGCATGTACAAGTTCATCTAATTCCGTAATATCATATTCCACCGTTCGATTATCAAAATTAACTTTTAATATTCTGTTTTCTGCATCCACAGACTCTACAATTCCAATATCCCCGTTAAAAACTTCTTTGTCATAGTTATTTTTAATCTGCATCACTTTATCAGCTTCCCGAAAAGCAAATCCGCTTCTCCGCAGTGTATTCTTCGGCATCATTACTGCGCCTCTGCCTTTTAGGAACACTTCATGCTCTGGCGGATTGATTGCCTCCTGTAATGCAAGATTCAGATTTGTAGCTCCTATCACACCTCTTTGCATTGGTGTCAATACCTGTATCCGTTTTGCATCCACATGATAATACTTTGGAAGTTTCGTTTTCACTAATTCCACAATCTGTGGCACAACTGCCTCCGCATCTTCGTTTTCCATAAAGAAAAAGTCGGTATCTTTTCCGTTTGAAATATCGGGCATTTTTCCTTCGTTAATTCGGTGGGCGTTCATAATAATGCGGCTGGTTTGTGCCTGTCTGAAAATTTTAGTCAATCGAATCACAGGAAAACTTCCTGAATCAATCACATCTCTAAGCACATTTCCCGCACCTACAGATGGAAGCTGGTCAATATCTCCTACCAAAATCAGACGCATGTTTTGTGGAATCGCTTTTAAAAGCGAGTTCATCAGCACAATATCTATCATAGAACATTCGTCTACAATCAGTACATCGCCCTCTAATGGATGCTCCTCATCTTTTTGATAGCCTTCCGGTGGTTTGCACTCCAAAAGTCTGTGAATCGTCTTTGCCTCAAGTCCCGTGGCTTCCGTCATTCGCTTTGCTGCACGTCCTGTCGGTGCTGCCAAGAGAATCTTTAATCCATAGGCTTTATATGCTGAAATAATACCATGCGTTGTTGTCGTTTTTCCTGTACCGGGGCCTCCTGTTAAAATCATTACCTTTGATGCAGCTGCCTGTCGGATAGCGTTCCGCTGCACCTCGTCGTAAACCATCCCTGCTTTTTTCTCAATCGACTCTACATTTACAGAAAGCGTTTCATTTCCACTTTCTGCCCTTGCTTTCATAAGCCCTGTCCACAGCCGGTCTGTTGCAGATGATGCTGCCAGTTTTTTCAATTTCCCAGCCACACCAATTTCTGCAAAATAAAATGGAGGCAAATAAACAGCCTCTATCACATTGCCTTCTGCATCTATTTTTTTAATAGTTTTTTCTTGAATAAGCTCCTCTTTCTTTAGCATGTCATCCATTGTCATAACGAGAATTTCTTCTTCTGCTCCCAAAACTTCACTTGCAGACTTCAATAGCTGCTTTTTCTCTGCATAGACATGTCCATCATTGCTTAGTTCTGACAATGTATACATCATTCCGCTTCTTAAACGCACGAAAGAATTCTTCTCAAAACCCAGTTTCTCTGCTATTTGATCAGCTGTCTTAAATCCAATCCCCCAAATATCATCTGCCAAACGATAGGGATTCTCTTTTACGATAGAAATACTTTCATTTCCGTACTGTTTATATATCTTTGCCGCAAAAGATGTGCTGACACCATGAGCCTGTAAAAAAAGCATCACATTCTTAATTTCTTTCTGTCTTTCCCAAGACTCGGCAATCATCTGTACACGTTTTCTGCCAATTCCCTCAACTTCTATCAACAATTCTACATTATCTTCAATAATAGAAAAGGTATCAACACCGTATTTCTGCACAATACGCTTTGCAAACTTTGGTCCGACACCTTTAATTAATCCCGAACCTAAATATTTTTCCATTCCATAAACAGTTGCCGGAAGTGTTTCTTCCCAAGACTCCGCCACAAACTGTCTACCATATTTTGCATCTACTTTCCAGTTTCCTTGCACTAAAAGAACAGAACCCACATTGACATCCAGCAGATTCCCAATTACTGCTACAAGTTCTGCATAGTCTTTCACACGACATTTCAAAATTGTATAACCATTTTCCGGATTCTGATATGTAATTCGCTCCACTACACATCTGATTTTCATCAAAATTATTCTCCTTATCTTTCATGCAAAATCTAGCCTTATCATAGCACAAATACTATGATTCGTATATTTCAAATCAGCTCTTTTCAAAAATAAAGATTTTATTCTTTTGAAATTAAGTGCTTTTTATAGCTATTCGCAACAAATTTTCACCTAAATTTTTCTAATACAACAAAAGCTCCACCAGAACATTTTCCCAGTGGAGCTCTCTAAATTCAAATATTTATTTTTCGTGTAACAAACTCTATTTTATTTCAAAAGTACATTCCCATTCACCTTTTACCGCTAATGGTGCATCTGCTTTCTTTAAACCTTCAAAACATTCAATTACCAACATATAGGTTTCTCTTGTAGCGAGTTTGTCCGTGTCCACTTTAAGAGATAAACTTGCTCTTCCGTTATCTACCGAACAAACCACATTCGCATCTTTCTCGCTTACTACTACCTCACTATCAGCATTTAAAATCTCAAATGCATCCACTTCTACAAATTCAATGCAGTTAAATGGTGCTGTTTCCTGATTTAAAAAGGTAATTTCCACTGGCACAAAAACTTCTGTTTCTGACACGGTTACTTCCCCTGTTGTGATTGATACTTCATCGGTGGCATTCACATATTCAGATCCTGTTACCGCACCGTCAAAACGTATGATGTCCTTAAACATACCTTTGATACCATCTGCCATTGTTGTATTTCCTACTGCTAAAACACATACTAACATTACCGCTGCCGCGATTACCATTTTCTTCATGTATTTCTTATCCTCCTTTTTTCTGCGACTCTCAAGTTTTTGCTCATACAAACTTGTGTCCATCTCTGCTTTTGCTTTCATAACTCCAGTTACACATCGCTCATGCAAATTATTTGGGATTTCGATGGCATCTAATTTTTCTTCAATAATCGGTTTCATCCAAATGAACCTCCTTCGCTTTTTCTTTCAATTTTTTCAATGCCCGATACAGAACCGACTTAACAGTTCCCAGTGGCCGTTTTAGAATCTCTG
Source organism: Roseburia sp. (assembly GCA_017549185.1). Lineage (GTDB taxonomy): Bacteria > Bacillota > Clostridia > Lachnospirales > Lachnospiraceae > Roseburia. The sequence continues at coordinate 48,986 of JAFYVJ010000037.1, forward strand.
ACATCTCTTGAAAAGAATATTCATAATAATATTTTAGAAGAATTACATTCTTTTCTTCACTGTCCAATACTTCCATTAATTCCTCGAGCGAGGTTCCTAAAAGCACTTCCCTTTCGTAGGACTCCGTTATCTCCTCCACATTCTCAAGGTATTCGGTACCTATCTGCACTACCTTACTATTTTTCCGAATGTGGTCTACCGCACAATTCATCGTAATCCTTGTCAGCCACGTTTTAAAATATTCCACGTTCTTTACGGTTCCGATATTTTTAAACATGCGATATGCAACTTCCTGCATAATGATGTTGTATCATAAAAGTTGACAGCCTATTCTCAAGGATTTTGGTATAATCATAATCAATATGAGAACAGGAGATATCATTATGGCACGAAATCAAAAATCTTATGACAACGAATTTAAAGCACAGGCTGTAAA
>JAFYVJ010000038.1 GCA_017549185.1 Roseburia sp.
ACAATACCCAATTACTAAAATTCAAAATTACAAATAGTTTGAAATACTAAAGAATCTTCTGTAAATAAGGTGTTTGTAAATGTCAATAAATAAATGTTCATTGTTCTTCTATGTCTGCATTCTGCTAAACGAAAGTTTATCAAATTAAGTTTACAACACGTAATGGTACATAAAGATAAAATGACACACACTGCCTACCATAACAAAAACATGGAAAATCTCATGACTACCAAACCACTTATGCTTATTATTAAAAATCGGACACTTCAAAGCATAGATGACTCCTCCTGCTGTATAGAGCAGTCCACCTATTAATAGCCACAAAAACGCCGGTATTGGGAGTGTCTCTAACAATTCTCTTACAACAAAGAGGCACACCCACCCCATAGAAATATAAAGTACCGATGAAAACCACTTCGGGCAGGTCACCCAGAAAAACTTGATGACGATTCCTGCTAGTGCAATTCCCCAAACTGCTGTTAACAGTGGGTAGCCAAGCTCATGCCGCAATATCAACATACACACCGGTGTATACGAACCCGCTATTAATACAAAAATCATCATATGATCAATTTTTTTAAATATCTTTAGTACTTTTTCACTTACATTCACTGAATGATAAAGTGTACTGGCACCATACAGACTTACCATGCTCATGGCAAAAATCATCATTGCTGCCACAGCCGTCATGCTCCCTGTCATCCCAGCCTTTGCCAAAAGCGGCATGGCTGCTATCACCGCCAACATCATTCCTATGAAATGTGTAATCGCACTTCCCGGTTCACGAATCGTTATCTGCATTTAAAATCCCTCTTTTCCCATAGTTCTTTGCATTCCTTGCATGTAGTTATTATTATTTCGCTACGTAGTATTGAAAACTACTTGTTATAACTATGATACTATTAATATATTCAAATGTCAAATAACTATGTGAATTTTTAGAATTTTTTCTTTATTCGTGAATTTCTAATGGCAATCCATCCGGATCAGAAAAGAATGTCATTTTCTTTCCGGTTACTTCATCTATGCGAACAGGCTCTGTTTCGATACCTAATGCATTCAGTTCCTTTACTGTATCATCTACGGATTCTACGTAAAATGCAAGGTGTCGTAATCCTGCCGCTTCCGGATAACTTAAACGTTTTGGCACATTTTTTATAATAAATAACTCTAATTCGCAATCGGCCAAACGTAAATCGATTTTATAATCATCTCGGTGCTCACGATAAATTTCCCGAATCACTTCAAAACCTAATAAATCTACATAAAAATGTTTGGATGCTTCATAATTCGTTCCAATAATTGCAACATGATGTACTTTTGTTAAATTCATATTTTTCCCCTATTGTCATTTTCATATTTTATAACTATCTAGTGCCCATTCGCAAAACCGCCTAATAAATTTTCTACTACTTTCACTGCACTGGCGGCATCTTTGCCATATCCATCTGCACCTATTTCACCCGCAAAACTTTCATTAATCGCTGCACCACCCACGATAATTTTAGCCGTACAACCTTTCTCTTTCGCCAATTCTACGACTTCTTTCATTCGCATCATGGTAGTAGTCATAAGAGCAGATAACGAAATCACTACTGCACTCTCTTTGATTGCAGTATCTACAATTATTTCTGCCGGTACATCTTTTCCAAGATCGATGACATTATAACCATAGTTTTTCAGCATCAGAACAACCAGATTTTTACCGATATCATGAATATCACCTTCTACCGTGGCAATAACGATTGTTGCCATATTATCGGTTCCGTCTTCGCGTTCTAACATTGGTTCTAAGTACTCAATAGACATTTTCATGGTATTAGCACTGGCAATCAGCTGTGGAAGGAAATATTTCTGCTTATCAAAAAGTTCTCCTACTTCGTTAATAGCCGGTATTAACTGCTCGTTGATGATGACATTTGGCTTTACACCTGCATCTAAAAGTTTTTTGGTTTCTTCTAGAATCGCTCCCTTATTTCCTTTTAATACTGCCTGATAAACAGGAGATTTTGTCTGTGCAGTACCTGTACTTAACGAGTTTCCTGCTCCGACTCCATTCCCTCCTACGTCAGTTCCGTTACCTGCACCACCGCCCACACTAGATGTGCTACCAGCGACCACACTGCTTCCAACCGGTACACGTACCAACTCTGTACCTTCATATTTCTCTTTCAACGTATTCATACGTTCAATATAGCGAATATCACTTCCTTCTTTCGCCATAAGTAAATCCGATGCGAAAGCCGCATTCATTAAAAGTTCTTGACTTGGGTTGGCAATCGCCATTGTAAGTCCATTTGCAATCGCCATTGTAAGGAATGCCGTATTGATGTGTGCACGCTCCGGCAAACCAAATGAGATATTAGAAAGCCCACACACCGTCGGCACTTCAAGTTCATTTTTGCAGTACGAAAACGTCTCATAACACTCTAATGCAGCCCGCGGATTCGCACCTACAGTTGCTACCAGACCATCTACTAATACATCTTCTTTCGTAAGGCCAACTGCAAATGCCGATGCCATAATCTTATCTATAATCTCATGTTTTTCTTCCATAGATGCCGGAAGTCCAGCATCCGATAATGGAAGCAAAATAAACATCGCACCATATTTTTTTGCAAGAGCAAGCAGTGGCTCCATCTTCTCCTGCTCCATTGAAATCGAATTAATCAATGCACGCCCCGGATAAATACGAAGTGCCTCCTCGATAATATCTACATGACTAGAATCAATACACAACGGACAATCTACTGTTGTAGTCACTTCATAAATGGTATCCAGCATCATTTTTTTCTCATCAATACCATTCATGCCCATATTGATATCTAAAATCTGCGCACCTTCTGCCTCCTGCTGTAACGCCATTTCACGCACCATTCTTAAGCTTCCTTCTCGAAGCTCTGCCTGCAATTTCTTCTTACCTGTCGGATTGATACGTTCTCCAATTATCATAAAATTGCCGTCTAACAAAATCTCTGCCATACCACGTTCAGAAGTCAGCATTCGACGTTTTGTAGTCAGTGGTGATGGTGCTTTCACGTCTACTACTGCCTCTGCCAATGCCTTGATATGTGACGGTGTCGTTCCACAACAGCCACCCACAAAAGCAGCACCTGTTTCTACTAATTTTTTACCACATGCAGCAAATTCTTCCGGTGTCGTATCAAAAACTGTCTTACCATTTTCTAAACGCGGAAGCCCTGCATTTGGTTTGGCAAAAACAGGAATCGTCGCATACTCTGCCATCTTTTTCACAGGAATAAGCATGTCCTTTGGTCCGGTAGAACAATTGATACCGATCGCATCTACACCCAAATCCTGTAATACAACCGTCGCAATCTCAGGTGTCGTTCCATAAAGTGTTCTGCCATCTGGCTGATAAGTAAGCGATACCATAATTGGCAAATCACAAAGCTCACGAATCGCAATCACCGCTGCTCGGCACTCCTGCAAACTCATCATGGTCTCTACCACAAATAAATCCACACCTGCATCAAGCAAGGCAACCACTTGTTCTTTGTATATATCCACTAGTTCCTCAAACTGCAATTCTCCGATTGGATACAACTGCTGCCCTGTCATAGTAAGGTCACCTGCAATATATACTTTACGTGTTCTACCTTCTCCAAATTCTTCCTTGACTTCGCCTTTCTCTCCGTCTCCAATGCCAACATATGCTCCAACTGCCTGCTTCGACAACGCCACCAACTCGCGGTTCATCTCTACAAGTCCATCTTCCAATCCATACTCCTGTAACTTTAATCTGTTCGCAGAAAAAGTTGGTGCATACAAAATATCCGTCCCTGCTTCCACATAAGCTTTCTGTAAATCAATCAACACCTGCGGATGTTCTAAAATCCACTTCTCCGGACACACCCCCACAGGCATTCCTGCTTCCTGTAGATTGGTTCCCGTAGCACCATCTAAAATCACTGTTTTATTTTCCCATAACTCTCTAAAAGCTTGTCTTGTCATAGTTTTCTCTTTTCCTAAAATCACACGTTCTGTTACCGTTTTCTTTATTCTAGCAACTGTTTTTCATATCAGACAGACATTTACTCGTCAGCTGAATAAAAATATTATCACATTTTTCATCTTACCTGACAACTATTTTATTGTCATTTCTCATCATTTTTTAATTGAGTTTTTCTTCAAAGCACGCTATATTTATTATGTATAGAGACAGGGATTGAAAATTGCTGCCTGCACCACATGTAGGCACCTTAACAGATAACATCAGGAGAAATACTATGTCACAAAAAATTAAACTTGTCGCCCTTGATTTGGACGGCACACTTTTTACCGATAAATTAGAAATCACAGCTGAGAATCAGCGCGCTATTCGTGCGGCCATAGAAGCCGGCGTTCATGTCATCATCTCAACCGGACGTCCATATGTAGCACTTCCGCTTGAAAAAATTGCTAACCTCGGCATCCGATACGCCATCACAGCAAATGGCGGCGGCATCTACCGTCTCCCGGAAAAAGAATGCATATTTTCAAGATGTATGCCACCAGAAGTCATCGTACCAATTATCCGACATTTACAGACTAAGACCGTCCTATATGATGCATTTATCGGAGGCATGCGCTACCGTGAAACAAACCGTCAAGACATCATCGATCACATGACGCAATTCCCGGAAGCTACCCGACAACTTGTCAGAACTAACGCCACATTCGTGGACGATTTGGCGGACTTCATCGAAAGCCGCAATATTGACGTAGAAAAAATGACTATCAACTTCTGTCCGTTACCGGACGGCACTTATCAAGACCGTGATGACGTGTGGGAATACTTATCCAACAATCCGCAAATTACAACACTTTGCGGTGGATATATGAATATAGAATACACCATGGCAGGCACCACCAAAGCTATGGGCTTACGCTATTTGGCAGACATACTCGGCGTACCAATGGAATGCACCATGGCTGTCGGCGATACACAAAACGACGCTGATATTGTACAGGCAGCGGCAATCGGCGTAGCAATGGGCAATGCCACTAACGATATCAAAGCCATCGCTGACTTCATTACAAAATCTAATAATGAAAGCGGTGTCGCTTATGCTATTGATAAATTTGTGTTGAATGCAGAGTAAACTGCCTTTAACACACTACATACTATCTACTTATATTGATAGTACGTTTTAACAATAAATAAAGGCAATATTCTATTTTGCTTTACTAAACAAGGAGAATCACATCATGCAATATGTAACACTTGGAAAAACAGGACTTAACGTATCCCGCCTCGGTTTCGGCGGAATCCCAATTCAAAAAACAGACGCAGCTACTACTAGAACACTCATCGAATCTATGGTAGAAAAAGGCATCAACTACATCGACACCGCAAGAGGCTATACCGTCAGTGAAAGCTTCTTAGGCGAAGCATTAGAAGGCTACCGTGACAAATTCGTTCTCGCTACCAAAAGTATGGCAGTTACCAAAGAAGCTATGGCAGCAGACATCGAAACCAGTCTACATAATTTCCGAACAGATTATATTGATCTTTACCAGATTCATAATCCTAGTGCAGAAAACTTTGAGAAAATCATCGCACCGGGCGGAGCCTTAGAAGCGTTATTAGAAGCTAAAGCTGCCGGTAAAATTGGCCATATTGGTTTTACCACACATACCACACCACTTTTTGAAAAAGCACTCGCTTGTGACTGGGTAGAAACTATTATGTTCCCATATAACCTCGTTGAGACACAAGGTGAAGACTTAATGCGTCAGTGTACCGAGAAAAACATTGGTTTCATCGTTATGAAACCACTTGCAGGTGGTGCTATCGATGACCCAACTTTAGCACTTCGTTTCATCTGTGCAAATCCAGATGTAACAGTTGTCATTCCAGGTATGTATGATGTAAAAGAAATTGAGATGAATATGGCTGCTGCTTTAGATAACTCACCTCTTACAGATGATGAATTAGCAAAAATTGAAGTAATCCGCAAAAACTTAGGTAGCAACTTCTGCCGTCGTTGTAACTACTGCCAACCATGCTCTGCAGGTATTGGCATCTCGGCACTTTTCATCTTGGAAGGTTACTATGACCGATATGGATTACAAGATTGGGCACAAGCACGCTATGATGCAGCTCCTGTAAAAGCAAGTGCTTGTATCGACTGTGGGGTATGTGAACCTAGATGTCCTTACAATCTGCCGATTAGAGACATGTTAAAGAGAGTGGCTGGAAAATTTGAAAACTAGTTTTCAACAAGCGAATCGATATCACACTTTTAAATCCACATAGGAATCCATAAACGTGCACATCATCCACGTATAAATAAAATTAAAAATCCTTGGAACCAAGTTAATTTTTCTGCAACTCTGTTCCAAGGGTTTCTTATTTTTCGTATTTTTCGTATTTTATCAATTGATCTTTTCATACTCCTGGTATTTGAATTCTGCCAAAGCTTCACCTCAAGTTTTTATCACTTTAACTTTCGATCAACTTCTCATTCAATTTCGAATATATCCACTGAATCATCCAAGGCTCCGTACATTTTTCCAATGCCTCTTCCAGCGAAAACCACGCTACGCCACTATTCTCATCCGGTTTCACCCGAAGAACTTCCGCTTCGTCTGCTTCCAATAAATAGGTAACGTTTAAATGCAAATGTGATGGCACATATGCACCTCGCTTCATATGACCATCCACCGTCAATATTTCAATGGAGTATATCTCTTCGCTAACCGGTGTAATTGTTTTTATGCCTGTTTCTTCCTGTGCTTCTTTTACTGCAACCGCTAAAAGATCTGTCTCACCGTCGGCGTGTCCTCCTGTCCAAGACCAGGAATTATAAATATTATGATAAATCATCAAAACTTTCGTGTGTTCTTTATTTACCAACCAAGAAGACGCTGTGAAATGTACCACCTCATTTTCACGGGTGAAAATGCTTGGATGATTATCAGCTGCTTCACTTTCATTCATCAGCAGGCGTAACATTACCGCTTTATCGTTCACTTCCTGCTCATTGTATGGTTGATAGGATTGTAATTGTTCTAATAAACTCATATTTTTATCCTCTTTTGGCTTACCACTCAAGACCACCATTCCAATCCATAATGCCGCCAAATTCTTTCACGTTGGTATATCCTAATTCAGCCAGTTTTCGTGCTGCCTGCTTACTGCGCCTGCCACTTCTACAATACACCAATATTAATTGCTCCTTATCCGGCAAGGATTCCGGCTCTGTCATGCCGATAGACTCGTTCGGTATGCAAATTGCTCTCGGAATATGGCCATTCTCATATTCCCAATCTGTACGCACATCCAAAATAATATAACCTTCTTCGTTGACCATTAATTGTTTCGCTTCTTCCATGCTAATCTGCTCGTATGTCATATCCTGCTCACGCGCTTCCTTCTCTACTATCTGTACTTCGGCTTCATCCGATTGGTTAATCTTATTCTGAGCACAAGCACAAAATAAAATACCAATCAGAATCATTCCAAAAATGCAACACTTTTTCTTCATTTATATCTCGCTTCGTTCTTCAAGGAACTTTAAAAATCCTTCACATCCTGCCATCACGTCACGATAGGTCGCATCAAAATCCCCTGTATACCATGGATCTGCTACATCTCTGCCCTCTCCTGCAAATGATAAGAGCTTATAGATTTTACCCTGTGAATCACCTCCGGCGATGGCATTCATGTTGCGAATGTTTGCAGTGTCCATACCGATGAGGTAATCGTAGTCCAGATAATCCTGGCGAGTCATCTGAATCGCCTTGTGTGAGATTACCGGGATACCGACCTGCTGTAATTTGCGTACAGTGCCGTAGTGTGGTGGGTTACCGATTTCTTCGCGACTAGTGGCAGCGGAATCGATGTAGAAGAGGTCGGAGAGACCTCGGTTGTTTACTAAATGTTGTAGGACACTTTGTGCCATGGTGGAACGGCAGATGTTGCCGTGGCAAACCATGAGGACTTTTATTTTTCTTTGCATAAGTTAGAATAACCTCGAATTTCCTTGAATTTACTAGGGTTCCAGCCATTTTCCCCCAGAACCTTATCTTGGTATATCTTATCATATTTTACCTTAACTTGGTAGGTAAAATGAGTACAAATGTAAGTAAATTTATACACTTGTACTCATGCCCTTTTTTACCACCTATTTTTCAAGCCGATTTTATAAACCGCCAACACGTTTCAATTCGTTTTTAGCATACACCATATCTACCATAGCCATTTCCTTTTTAACCTGCTCCTTTATTCTAAGTCGCTCCAACTCGTCCTGAGCATCGACCAATTTCAGATGCGTATACACGTTCATGGTAACAGATATATCTGAATGACCCATGAGGTACTGTAACGTCTTAACGGATATGCCCGATTTTGCCATGTTGGTACAATAGGTATGTCTGCATACATGAGGTGTTATTTTCGGAAGCTCCTCTTTATAGATTTTGTTGTACTTCTCAACAGAATACTGGAACTTCTTTTCTATAAAGTAACCTTGAATTGGTTTTCCCTTATCATTCAAGAATAAAAAGCCACTATAACCATCTATCATGTATTCTACCTTTGGTTTCTTTCTTCCCGAAATAATTCTTTTGAAAGCTTCATAGACTTCATCTGTCATAGGAAGTACTCTTGTACCGGCTTCTGTTTTCGTCAACTCAATATACAAGCCCTTACCACCTGTATACTGCAACTGATGATTTACGTTTATCGTTCTTTCGTTCAAGTCAATATCTCGAAGCGTTAAGCCACATAATTCACTTACACGGAGTCCTGTTTTAAACAGAACAAACATCATGTCATAATATTGACTGAAATGAGCATCTTCCTTTATAAACTTCAAGAAGTTTCTCTCCTGCTTCGGTGTTATTGCATCTCTCTTTACAGCGTCATTTATTAATACCTTTGCCAACTCAAAATCAAATGGATTTTTCCTTAACAAATCGTCCTCAACCGCCATAGCAAATGCAGGTCTTACCACACCACGTACACTATGTATCGAACTGTAACTACGACCATTATCCTGCAATTCTATTAACCACAGTTTTGCGTCAGAAGTCTTTATGTCAGCTATTTTTTTCTGACCGAACGGCTCCTTTTTCAAAATATTTACTACTGTTTTATAACCATTTCTTGTTGTCGGTCTTACGTTTCTTTTCTGTGCAATATAACGTTCCACCAATTCAAGAACTGTAACACTACCTGCACGATAAGATATACCATCACGCAAATCTTTTTCAATAAGTTTTTCTTTTTCTCTTAATGACAAATCCATTTTCTTACCAGCAGGTGTTTTATCATTTCTCTCTAACTTCCAACTGTAAATATAGGACGTCTTTTTCGTAACTGGGTCTTTATAGATATACATATATCTGCCGTCAGCTCTCTGCTGTTCCCCCTCTCTTAAAATTCTACCTTTGCTATCTTTTCTTTTCAAACTATCTGTCATTTCTTTTACCTCCGCAATGAAAATTATTAAATGTTAATTCCTACTGGGTGGTGGATTGTACCTCCACCCATAGGTAAATACAAGAGATTATTAAAAGTAATTTCTGAACTTTCAAATACTACAAGTTTCATCTATGTACTGTTCAAATTTCACTCTTTTAATCAATACTTTCACACCATTATTCAGTATGAAATCCGCTGTACTGTCCTCCTGCACCATCTGTCTCAATTTCTTTTCGCCAATATTGAAATATTCACTAGCTTCTGAAATTGTAAGCATATATTTGTGCCACAACGGCACCTTGTTTTCTCTGTTCATATAGAACCTCCGATATTCAATGAATATCACTCGGTTTACTCGATATACTTTTTCTTCTCGGTTATTTTTATTACTTACTATTGGTTATCCAAATTCTTTGATTGTCTTAACTGGTCATTCAATATTCTCATTTCAACAATCATTTCTTCCATACACCTTCTGCATTGCTTTAATTCTTGCATATTATATCCAATACCACATATACTCTCTTTTATTCTCAACATGCATTCTGCAATTACATCCATACTTGTCATACTCTTATCCTCCGTAATAATTGTTTATAAACTGCTGTACTCTTTTAAACTGATTACATATCGAGCGTGTTCGGGTAGTTCATAATTTACCCAAATGTACTCCTGCCCCATATCTCGCTCTTTTTTCATTGCTTGACAAGACTTAGGTATGTCAGCCAGTTTGTAACAACACCAACCATAAGGCAGTAAGTAGGTGTCATATAAATCACGTCCGTTTTCATTCCTATAACCGCATAACATGATTTTGCATTTGGCGTTCCTAATCGTTTTAAGCAAACGTATCTGCTCACTATGCGGAAGTTCACACGCATAAGCACTATCTGCACCTTTTCCACGCAAATCGTGACGATATGGTGGGTCAGTAAAGACAAATGCGTCTTGATAATCTGCAACCTTTTCCAGTAAATCAATGCCATTCATATTCAAGATATGTACACCCTTTAATCTTTCATGTACTTTAGGAAGATTAAAGCAAATGTCTGCCCTGTATGCGTCTGTATCTTTATACATCTTCCTACCGAACCCTTTACGAGTACAATTAAAACTCTGCGTAATCAGTACATAAGTTGCAACCGCCTTGTCAATCGCAGTCATATTTCTAAAATGTTTCTTCTTACTCTCCATAGCGTCATCAAATACCCATTTTTCGTAATATAATTTGCTTAAACGCCCTATGAGTTCTGCACCTAATACGTTATCAGCCAATGTTTGCATAAAATGTACTAAGTCCGCATCCAAATCGTTAATGACTTCTAACTTACTTCTAGGGTGGTTTAACAGTACAGCACCCGAACCCATAAAGGGTTCGTAGTACTGTGTATGCTCCGGTATGAGAAAATTGATTTTATCAACCATTCTAATTTTTCCACCATACCAACGAAAGGCTTTTATAAGCATACATCTACCTCCTCGTCAGCGTTTTCCTCTTTTGGAATTTCAGTTAATTCAATTTTGTAATATCGGCGTTTTTCTCCACCTACGCTTACCAAAGCGTCATACGGACGATTATTCCCCGGTTGTAACGCTCCTAAAATTTTTAGGCGTTTCAAAATATCAACTCGTTTATATCCAAGTTCTTTATTCTCACTAACGAACCTATCCATTTGAGAAGTCAGTATGTAACCAAAATTATCCTTAATAAAAACTTCTGCCTGCGAATTATCCTCTAATTCTTCAGCGTTCACTCTTATATAACTGCTGACAGCATGGTGAATTTCTGCTATCGTTGCCTTATTCTGCAGCTCTTCCACGTTCACACTCTTCTTTATGAAATCTTTGACAACCATTTTTATTTTGTCAATATCCTCTCTACCAAAGTCTCCTTCTACATCATAGAAAAAATCTAAAAAAGACTTTTCTTTGGTATAAATGTCCTTACGTGAAATTGTCACAATATCTGACATTTCTCCGTTCGGTGATATTATATAAATATCAAGCGATAGCCTTTTACTAGAAGCATCTCGCATAATTACTCCATAAACCTCATATCCCCATGAGCTTGTATATAATAACGAACCTAATTTCTTCATAATCTTAAGTCTCCTTATCCTTCGTAACTTATAATTTTTATAGATATAAATAGCCATATACAGAATTGCCTACTCATTATTTAGTTTTAAGCATACCGCAGGACACACTTCCCCCTTGGCGTGTTAGAGGTCAGTTTTGCCTTACGATATGAGAGTCCACTGCTCACGCCTGCACAGTTTTCCCATTTTCCGCTACAACACAATTTCAGGTTTTCAGCACTCCTTTCGTTTGCTGTTCCTTACAATATGCATTCTATCACCATCCTATACAAAACGATATTGTCCTTGCATTCTGTATTTTTGTAACTCTTTTGGCACATTTCGTCACTCATTATTTTTCGTATGTCACTCATTCATCATATTTACGTCACTCATCACATTTAAGCAATTTTCACTTAGGACAGACGCAAAAAAAGACACTCTTTTTACAGAATGTCTTTTCCTTTTATCTTATAATTTGTCATAACTGACAATAATATTTAATTGCCTATATACTTCTTTCAGCTTGACATATACCTCTTCACGTAACTCTTTATCACATACTTTCATTTTTTCAACTGTTATATGATTTAAAGCATTTTTCACCTCTACCATTTCCATATCTGGCATATCCTGCTCAACGCTCCTGCCGTATGTAAAGAAGTATAATAACTTTCCTATATCCCTTTTATCTTTTTTATCAACTTCTAATGATTTATAGAGTGCGTTCAGTTTTCTATTCATATTTTGCATAGTACTACTGCGATAACTCGATACTTCCTTAGCAACATATCGTAAATTAAGATACTCCACCCATTCCTCTTTTGTAATACCATCCAGTTCTATCATTTCCCTACCTGTCATAATCTCTTTTGACAAGCCCATTTTTCTAATCACACTATTCTTTGCTTCCCAACGAGCATCCAAATCCACACAATTATAAGTGTCTGCCTTCCTTATTCGACTGTATGTATTTTTGTTAATACGTAATAATTTATAAAATTCTCTTTTATCTTGCCCTTTATTAAGTCTCTCCCATAATCCCTCTATAATAATATAATTGACCTGCCTATTAAATAAAATTTCTTCTGTTATATCCTTTTTCATTGGTATATGCCCCTTAAATATAATAACAATATTATACAATCCCAGTAACCAAAATGCACTCCTTTATTTTGGTTACCGGCATAATCATTGATATTATTCTGATTGAACACCTTATATTGTTTCTACTATATATAATACTGTTTCTTTTAATTTCCCCATAACATTTATTTACGACATACCTGCAACGCCCCTTATACTGTCATTTTAGAACACACATTTTCCATATCACGCAACGTACCTTTTACTGTTTCATAACATCCCTTCTTCACACAATAATTACATTTTTATTTTTTGAAACCTTACTTATTCCACCCTAAATCAATCTGTTTTTACAGAAAAAATCCACTCCTAATAAAATCTTTTCATAATTCTTATTTTATTCCCAAGAATAAAAACATTTTCGTAATAAAATAATAAAATCATATTCTTGTAATTATTATTCCTTATTACATTGCTTCTTAACTGCCACATCCTATAACGTCATTATTTTCTATTAACTAGCCTGTCATTTATATACACAACAAAAAAGAGACGCAACACCATTTCTGATATTACGCCCCTTATGCCAAGGAAACATTGCGAAGAATTATAGTTTTTTACATGTTATTCTTTTTATTTCAAACCAAACCTATACGCCAACTGTTTACAGATTTCCTTAATAACTGCAATGTCCTTACTGTAGTTAAAGTCCTGCGGTGTACATATTCTTCCTTCCATTATGCCATTTGGAAGATATAACCAGTACTCTGAAATATCCACCTGCCGAAACTCAATTTCGTAAAAAGAACTCTCCGGATTTTCTACGTTGCTACTTCCGCCCTTATTGCTTAACCACCTATCCACCAACTGCTCTGTTATATTCATCATGGTTTTCACATCAAGAACGATCTGATTATCACAAGGCATAGCAAACTCACCCACGCAACCTCCCGTATCTAATAAAAACACTCTGTATACTCCATCACGCTTACTACGTCTTATCTTCGCTTTATCACGCAGTCTATTCTCTGCCTTTGTGCTACTTTGTTTTGACTGTACCATACAATTTACCTCGCTTTCTATAAAATATAATACCTATTGCAACTAACGTCTGATTGCAGGTACTATACTTTTACTTGCAAGTGTATTGCCAACTACTCCTATAATTCAACCTTTTCCATTTCCCATATTTTCCCTTTCAACAACTTCCACATACCCATACAAACCAAATTCCTCCAACCAATTTTTCTATTAAAAATCACACCAAAATTTTTGCTTTGGAAGCTATTAAAAAATCTCAACTAGCATACCTATAAAAATGCTCTATGTACACTCACTCCGTTTCACAGTTTAAAAAATCATATATCCTATGCCCCCAATCACACACCAACAAACTAAACCTTTTAAAAATGCTGTTTTTACTACCTACTGCACCACCCAAAACCTACTATGTACTATTGATACGGTATCTTTATTTTTACCACCATGTTTAAAAGGGGCTGACACAATGCCAACCCCTTCCATAAACTTTGCAATTATTATTTTTTATCTACTGTAGCTTTTTCTTTTCCTGCGTCTGCTTTTTCTACTGGCTGTCTTTCCAACGGAGCTACAAGAATTTCTCCATTTGCACTAATGCACGCACCACCCGAAATAATGTTAAGTTCTAACATTGTTTTTACCTTCTCCGCTGTAAAAGCAGTTCTCTCATAACGTGAAGAAACCACATCATACATGAGTTCTCCTTTTTCCTTATGCGTACCAATTACAATATAAAACAGATTGGCAAGACATTCACTCTCTTCTAACGGCACTAACGTATTGATATGAATTTTGTTCATTATATTAACTGTATAGAATTTCTCGTCAAACACCAGCTCGCCAGTCTCCTCTGAAATTTTTAAGCCATACACTTCATCCGTACCATGTTTGATTATGTCCTTTAACTGTTTACTTGTAAACTCCAATACTTCCCCTTTTGGTAACGAGTACGCCTCCCATCCCAGTTCTCTCGCCCCAAGGCTTAACTTATTAGTAATCACTAATTTTCTTTTGCACATAATATGTACCTCCACGTTTATATATATTTATTTTGTACCGCAGTTATTTACTACGTCCTTTCAAATACATATTAACGCTGATAAAACATGGTGTCTGTGGAGCGAATAGCCAAAGTTTTTTTATGGAAGTGTACGAAATCACCGTTTTGATTGTCTGCCAGTAGTCAATATTATAATTGCCGGTATTACCTTATGGTTGTTCTTGGCAAATTTTCCTAATAGCGTTTCAATGGTAACTGATATCTATTATTGTCGATTAATATAATCAATTGTACATAATCCATATTCTTCGTCTACATATAGCTGTAGCATATTACACGCACCGTTCAACTTATCAGGTACATATGTTAATAACTTAACACCTCTACCCATTTCTTGTACAGAACATTCTCCATAGGCTGCTACTATCTCTTCCTCTGTTGAACCCCATGTGATTCCCTTTGACAACTCTATTTCTTCCCAAGATTCTACGAGTCCAACACCTGCATCTCCCTCATGCTCTATCCCATTTGCCATTGCATATAATTCAGTATCATATGACCTACTAAATTTCACTGTATATACACTCGAGTCGAGTACATGTATATATTCATCTGTTAAATTCTGAAAAGTAGCTGTACAAACAAAATCAAAATCAGTGGGTTTTGCTGAATAATTTGGATGTGAAAGTGGACCATAATAATAAGTATGTCTAGTATCCATCATAAGTTCTTCTTCTTTATTACCTTTAAGTGCCTCGTCCAAAGTCCAACCTGTAATTTCTGAAAATTCTTTATAACTTATTGGCAACTTAATCTTCTTTCCATTGTATAAAAACTCAAAATCAAATATATTATCTGATATTACATCTTTTTCTACTACTTCGGTTGTAAGTTCCGTCTCAACCACTTCTGTCTCATTTTCTATGTTTTCGGTTTCCATTATTTCAAGTTCTGTATCATTTTCCATAATTTGCGTCTCGGTCTCAACTGCAACATTATTGCTATTGGTTGGTTCAGCTGAACCACAAGCTGACAGTAAACACATTGTTGTAATTAATAAACTAATTTTTCTTAATCTCATGTTATCCTCCAAATATTCTTTTTTACAATAATCCGACACCCTGCATAATTTTTACTAATGATGCCACTATACCAGTCCACTTAGCCAAATCATCCCGTACTTCGTTCCAATTAATATTCTCTGCTGTTTCTTTGATTTTCTCTAACAGTACATTAAGGTCAATTTTATTACAACTAATCTCACATGTTGCATTGTTATCTTCTATCTTCTTATCCAATTCATTAAGAAAAACGCTGATATAACGTTTTCCATCTTCGTTGATAAAATAATCCTCATCTATTAAGCCACAATCCATCAAGCTATTTGCGTTCTTGTCAAACTCATCTGCCTTCATAATTCCATTTGATACAACAATCTCGTGTATTCCTCCAAAAGGAATATTGCCCGGATTTTCTTTGTCAAACTCTGTAATAGCGTTTATTGTTATCAATAAATGCAACTCGTCTGTTGTTAAAATGATATCTGATAATTTCATACTTTGGTTTCTCCTTAGAAAATTTTTATTCCACGTCATTATACTACTTTTAGTAGTTTTTGGCAACCATGCGTATTTTTTATAGTGTTATGCTTAAACTTACTTAGGAGGAAATGCAATGTTTGAAAATTTAAGTACTAAATTAAAATCAGCACGTATCAGCAACAATCTTACACGTAAGCAGGCAGGCGATTTAGTTGGCGTATCTTCTACCATGATAGGTCACTACGAAACTGGCGAACGTATGCCGTCCTTAACTGTCCTTACCAAACTGGCAAGTAATTATAAAGTGTCAATCGACTACCTTCTTGACAATCAGACTTCATCAACTGACACTTTACCTTTAGATGGATTAACTGCAAAACAGATAGACGTTTTAAAACAGACTGCTGAATGTTTCCGTAATCTGCCTACTGAATAAACCTATATATTTTTCTTTAACTCTGCTATTTCATTATCACATATTGAATGTAGCATTTTTTCTATTGTACTGATACTTCGTATTATATAAGTATCCTCCTCCCCTTTTTCTGCCACATCCCGAAAAAGCTGAACGATATTTATAGTCTCTTTCATGGCTTCCTCAACGGCGTATATGTTTTCTTTGATTTCCATTACTGCACCTGCTTTCCCTCGTATTCTTTTACTCGCTTATAAAATGTACCTCGATTGATACCAAGCAACTTACTTGCAGATACCGCTGTAATTGAACCATTTTTCCACTCTGTATAAACTTCCTTAAAATTGTCAAGTTTCAATGGCTTACGTCCTTTATACTTTCCTTCACGTTTTGCAATCACAATCCCTTCACGCTGACGCTCTAATGTATTCTGACGTTCAAATTCTGCAATCGCACCGATTACTGTCAACATTAACTTTCCAGTCGGTGTACTGGTATCGAAGTTTTCCTTTAGACTGACTAGCTTAACTTTTTTACCATTAAGCAAATCCACCAATCTAAGCAAGTCCTGCACACTCCTACTTAGTCTTGAAAAATCCATAACGTAGATTTCATCCCCTTCACGCACAAAATCCAACATTAACTGCAACCGTTCTCGCTTTGTGTCCTTGCCGGACACTTTTTCAATATACCACTTTTCAATACCATGTTTTTCTAGGGCTTCGACCTGCCTAGCCTCATTTTGTTCTTCCGTACTTACACGTACATAACCTACTACCATTGTTTTTTCTCCTTTTGCATGAAATTTTCCAACCTTAAATTAACTGCTAACCTAGACTACACCCTACATAAACACTTTTCTTTCTTGTTGGAAGTGTTTAAAATAACTTGTTGTGTCCGTTTAATAGACACTTTTTTCAACATGTTAATTTAAAATCGCTTCCAACTCCAAAATGAGCAAGTACAAAAGATAACAATATTTACTTTTCTGTCATTTCAATTTCTTCAGGCTTATTCCCCATTTTTGCCAGTTCTAACGCCAACTTAAACCCTAAGTATTCCATTAAAAATGAAGCGACTAGCTTAAATGAAACCAAAATACCTAAGATTATCATTACCAGTAAATTCATAACTAATAGTGTTTCAATACTCTGCATACTCTTAACCTCCTGCAAACTAAATATTTGATCCAAGTCATTTCTATCTTTACATAAAGAAATCACCCCTTCCTTTAAGGTGGGGTGATTGTATCGGAGTGTATTTAGTTTGTAAATTAGGGATAATGACGGAAATAGCTATGTTATTTTTCTTACTAATCTAAATAATAAACAATGCATCCGTCTTGGTTTCCGTTCATAAAATCTTGTATATCTTCTACGACGTCTCCAATGGAATACGACTGGTCCTCATCCTTTAAATGAATTTCTGCTTTCACGTGTCCATATCCAACCTCATTTTTTGTTATTGTATTAGGAAAATCTAAATAAAATGGAATGGAATTATTCCAATATTCTCCCTTATCAGACGTACTGAGCCAACCTTTTGCAAACCCTATTTTTATACTCCTATTTTCTTCAAGTTCTTTAATTTTTACCAGCATATCTTTTAACAAAATTGTTCCGTATCCACATCCTCGTTCTTCTTTTCTCACGAAAATATCAAATTCAATAAAGTAATTATTATTTCCATGGTAAAGGCTAAAATCCAAATATGTACCCAAGATTATTTTGTCTAGGTGTTCATTCTCCTTTTTTTTCTTGAGCATAAAATTCCAACTATTTTCACTCTTCTCTGTACCTATTGTTATTATCTCTTCAGCATCCAAACTAATATAAGACTTTCTGTATTCTTTACACATATTGTCACTTTTCCTTTGCATATTTTATATAACATAACTATAAGCCAATCTCATCAACTGGTAATCCTTGTACCTTCGCAGATAACTTTGTCGCTTTCATATCTTTAATATCACGTGGCACGTCCAAATACACTTTTTGTATCCTAACACTTTCTCCAATCAATAAAGAATAATCCTTCTTAGCAGACTGCAACATCATTCTTGCTCTTAAGTGAAAATTCTCTGAGGCTTCTAACAAGTCAAACATATACTCATAAGTTACATAATTTCTAATATTAACTCTTATCGGGTTTTTACTATGTCCCAATGCTTCCCCTTGCTTTATCATTTCGATTTCTGATGTCAGTAATGATTCTGGAATATGATTATTCCAATTTCTAGACAAATTAAAATGGTCTAATACCTGCTGTTCTTGCTCGCTCATTATATGATATTGAATATCCATGTCAGGATTATTCTTTGCCAATTTAAAAAGTAGTTTCCTAAACTTAAAATATGATATAGATATACTCTGCCCATCACCAAACAAATTTAACAAATAACTTTCTACATTACTTATTTTATTTTGCATATCACTATACCTTTGATATGGTATGTTTTGCCCTGGTTCATACTCCTTAACGATACTTTCCAATTCTCTTATATATCGCTTATGATTTTCAATACATTTAACTGCAACAGCAATTATATTCTGTAAATATATAATACATTCATTTTTACTATTTATTGTAAATTGTTTCAATTCTTTTTTCTTCTGTTTACTAAGTTGTTCCAAATTTATCCTCCCTATTCATAATGTTTTACACTTGTATTATACCAATTTTTGTTAAGTATTTCTACTAAGTTATATCTTTTCTTCATTAAATGACCGATACCTTCTATCATGTAAAATCATATAATCTACAATGTTTATTCCCGTTGTTTCACACGCTTGTTTTAACTTATCATAGAAAGCCTTATCTTCCATTGTAAACTCGTTTTTATTATTGCCATTATTTCTTGCAATAATGATATTAACTGCATTGCATAAAAGAGACCGTTGCAGAACTCCACGCACATTTGGAAGTGCACTTGCAACTCCACCTTGCGATACAATGAACAGACCTTTTACCATATTGTTACAATCACAACACATTAAGTATAAATATTCGTCCACTTCGTTGTCTGGAAAGAATACCTGCTCTAATATCCCACTAGCTGTTTTTGCACAATCAACAATGATTTCATCTGAAAACATTGTACTATGCACCTTATCCATTACGCACTCCTTGTCAATACCATATCTTATTTTAAAAACATTTATTAAACCCATACCTGCTGTTCCTCCTATCATAACTGTTATTCTTTTATGTCATTTCCGTTTCAATTAACTGCTAACATTGAAACATTATCTTGGTTACTTTGGTAACTCTGTATTAACTGTTATTTCTCTACTTTTTGAAATTCAGCCATACAGTCCAGACATAGTACCCGTATGTCCTTTGTGGCTCTAAAGCTATTTTGACAACTCGGGCATTGATACTTTCTAGTACTGCACTTTGGTTTCTTAGGTACTACCGCTAAACCGCCATCTGTACCATCCGTACCGGTTACACCGCCACCAATACCGGTTATATAAAACTGCACACCATCCCTATTGATATCTAATGGTTTTTCTATGCCATGCGACCTTATTACGTCAATAAATTCTTGACTTGGCTGTGTCCTGCTATAACCTATGTACTTTTCGTAACTAATAAGCAACCCACGTTTTTCCGCTTCCTGCTTAAACAACTTATTATGATACCTACCATTCTGCGATACGTCGGCTATGGATTTTAATTGACAATAATAATGCACCATCTCATGTTGAAGCGTAGCCATAACGTTTTCTATCGGTCTGTCTAAATGTTCCACGCTGATATTTATCTCATTTAGATGTGTTTGCTCTGCTCTCCACACTTTACCCACTGTAAAGTGTCCGTTACTACGAGGACTACTCTGCAATGTTATTACGATTGGCGGTAACTCATTGTCATAATAAACATTGTTTAGTACAGTAAAAGCATATTCAAGTACCTCCTGCCATGATTTAAGCATATCTATCTCCTCCTCAATTTCTCTCACTATTCATGTATTTTGAGTAAGTACATATATAAATACTTATCATGCCATTTTTCTTGTACATGTACTGCCAACTCTATGTACAAAAAATAGCAAGTAAGTGTTACCCTACCTGCTACTTGTTATTTAATCTTCTTTTCGTGATTTTATATATACTGTATTGTTGATAAGAAGAGAAATAGGTTTCAGCTTTTCTCTAATGACTTTAACATCTGACTCTTTAATGCTTACAAATTCCCCCACATTGTTATAACGGCACACCAAAAAGTTACCAAAAATAATGTCAACGACTTCTCCATCTTCTATCCATGCAGCCATAGGAACCGCTGTGCCTAATTTCCCCTCATCATTGCATATCAAATCCAGTTCATCTGTAAGACTTACTGACTGAATGAGACCGCCAACAAACGCCTGCTTGGCTTCCAACGTATTCTCAATCTCCATAATGTACTCTTTTTTCTTAGTAAAAGCATATACCTTCATAACAATGTCCCTCCACACTTTTTTAGTGGGGGGATTGTATCGGAGTTACACTATTTATTCTATGGTGGGATTAGCCGGAGATTATAACATATAATGTACGAAGTGACGGTCTGTGTATATTAAAATTTATTCTAACTGTACTCTTGATTTCTCAATGCACCTTTGATATAATACATTTGTCGAAAGACAAATTTGGAGGTTAAACATGAAAGGAGAACACAATGGCAAACACTAAGAAAAGACTTCATACTCATCGTAGTATAATAATTCTCAGGATTTAAGCTATCGTCTCGAACTCCGACATATCAACTCCAAAAGTTTTAGTTATCTCTCACTCCTCCGGGCATTCACTTGTGATGTAAGACCCTATAATAATGAATAAGGAGGAGTCGATATGTTCAATATCTTCGAGACGATAGCTAAAACGGACTTCGCTGTATTCATGTTAGGATTACTTGGAATTCCATTTTACGAAGTGATTTTTAAGTACGTGAAAAAATGTAATCCTAAGATATTCAGTATCGCATGCGTTATACTGACATACATAGTGCTTACATCTTAGTAACACCTAACAAGATAACAGCAAAAACCCGGATTAGCTACCCGGGTTTTTTTATTTCATCAAACATTATATTAATCTATTTTTACTTTTAAAAAATACCAGATGAAATAAGTAAATCTTAAGTAAAACATTAATCCAAAATCTCTCAACTTCCCTATTTTTCTGGCTTTTCTCAATTTTATTATAAATTGCCGTGGCACACCATGAGCACTTTTATCTTTTCTTTCATAGGTTCTCAAATCCTTTCAAAAGCCCGTAAATACTGGGTTTGTGGAGTTTTTCGTTTTTATGCTGTTTTCTCATTTCTTCTCAAAATAGAGCATATTTTCTCGGTCAAGTGGTATATAAATTGGTATATTTTTAAAAATTTATACCAGTAAATTTTAGTGGTATAAATTTTCGCGAACCCGCATAATCACTGGCTTTTTGAGGCGTTCCATGGCAAATTAACACATCAAAAACGCCTAGTTTCAAGCCGGAAAAACCTCGATTTATACCACGATTTTACCACATATGGCAACTTGCTTTTTTCACGCTTCCTTTGTTTTCAAGTAATCAAGCCTCTCCATCTCTGCAATTGCATCCTCCGATTTGATATGCGTATATGTATCAAGCGTTACAGAAATGTCTCCATGTCCCATGATATACTGCAGCACTTTAGGATTCATCCCTGACTTCGCCATATTCGTACAAAACGTATGTCTGCACACATGTGGCGTAATCTGAGGTAACTGCACACGATAAATCTTATTATACTTTGCAACAGAAAGCTGGAAATATTTCTCCCAATGCAGTGCTACTTTGGGTTTACCGTTCTTGTCTAAAAATAGAAATCCCGAATACCCGTCTATAACCGGTTCAATCTTTGGCTTTGGTCGCATCTTGATAATTCTCTTAAATGCATCCATTACATCCGGCGTCATCGGCACCTCACGAACTCCATTCTCTGTTTTTGTTTTCTCACAGATATACCTCATATCGCTAGTACGCTGTAGCTGGTGATTAACCTTGACGAGTTTCTTCTTAAAATCAATATCCTTAATCGTCAAACCGCAAAACTCACTGATACGAAGCCCGGTCTTGAACAAGATATAAATTGCATCATAGTACTGGCTATAATGATTGTCCTCCAAAATGAACTGCAGGAACTTTCTCTCCTGTTCTCTCGTGAGCGCATCCCTTTTGACACTGTCATTCACTACTACCGTGTGAAGTTCAAACTGAAATGGATTCTTGACAATCATATCATCATCCGCCGCCATCTGAAATGCAGGACGAAGAACTCCTCGCACACTACAAATAGTGCTATAGCCTTTGCCTGCTTCTTGCATTTTGATTAAAAAAATCTTTGCATCCGATGTTTTGATACTAGCAATCTTCCTTTGTCCAAAGGGTTCTTTTGCCAATATATTTTGCACAAATTTGTATCCGATCTGAGTACTGTGTTTTACTCCGGTTTTTGTCATTAGATATTTCTCTACCAATTCACAAACCGTAATATCCTCACAGCAAATTTCTAATCTTAGTTTTTTTCAATTTCCTTAATCTTTTCTCTCAAGGATTTGTCTTTGCGCTTTCCTGCCGACATAGGGTCCGAAGCAGTAAGTCACCAACTGTAAACCGTTTTTCTCTGACCATATGGGTTAGTATAACGATACACGTAACGTCCATCGTCCAACTGGTTTTCCCCCATCTGAAGTACTCTACCTTTACTGTCACGTCTCTTTGCATTACTCATAATAATTCTCCTTTCAAAGAGCTATGACATGGCTTAGTGTTAATATATCATAACCCTTCTGTTTTTCCACAATTTTGGGTCTTCCAGAAAAATTATACCAATGCAATATGGTATAATTTCTGCCAGAAAGCCCACGATATTTTTCTTATATTGCCTCATTTCGTTCGCCAGTATGAAAAAAGGAGCCTATCATTGACTGATAAGCCCCTGTTCTACCCTATTTCAATAAATCCAATAATGTATACTCGTCTTTTCTTATTTTTGACATTTGATTATATGTTTTAATTGCCTGCACAAGTATTTCCGAACTCGAAAAATAATCTTTAACAAAATCGTATGATTTCACACTAGACATTTTCAAATTTTCCTTACAGAAACTACTTGGCTTTTTACCAGACTTCTTAAACTCATTGTATTTATTCTCATTGAATATAATCAGCATTTCAATTTCCGGAGCTGTGATAACGTTAATCACATCCACCTTACTCTCATATGCTTTACTGAGTTTAAAATTCTCTCTTCTAGAATCCAGTATTCGAATAACCGATATCATCTCACTAAAACCTTTTCTCAAGTATCTTGTTTCAAACGTTTTTCCATCTCGGCAACGAATCACCCCTTCATCTAACATTTCTTCCCTCTGAAAAATCAGTAGATTGTTATCCAGCAATACATCTATAATTGCAGCCTCTGCAGCACCTTCACAAATGCATGCCTTGATTTTTGCTAATTCCATCGCAATCCTCCTATCTTTAAATAGAATCTGCGATGCTCTTTTTTAATCGCATATATGACTCATACAACGGTGTCGTCCCTTCAAGGAATCCACTTTGGTACGCCTCACTCTTCTTAATATCATTACGTTTTAATATGTTTGCAAGATTTTCCACTGTAATTCCGTTTCGATTGCGAATAATATGAATACTATCATTTCTATCATATTCATCCAATAATTCTGGGTAATGTGTTGTAAAAATCAATGTACCACCATTTTTGTTAAGTCTTGTATCCATAAAAAATCGTAATAAAGTTGAAACTATTTCCTTATTGAAATGGTTCTCAATCTCATCCATCACCAAATATCCACCCGATTTCAATACTTCTCTCGCCAAAGAGAACGCCACAATACCTTTTATTGTTCCTGATGATAGATAGTGATTTAAATCGATCGGATTATTTAATACAATCTCTTCTCTTCCTTTAAACTGTAAATGAATCAATGTTTTATTCTCTGTTTTGTCAAAACACAACTTCTCAACCGTAGGATCAAGAAAAGAAATAACCTCCACAGGAATTTCATCTGAAAAAGGAAAAATATTAACATTAGTAAAAGATAGCAAACTAACAATATCCATATGCTCCTTTTTCTTTTTGTTATACGCAATGATAATACTTACATCATCAGACAAGAATTCTTCATCTTTACGAACAGCTACCGGTTCGTATGCCGAAAAATCCGTCAAATTCTTTCTTGCAGCCACTGCATCTTGTGGCTTTGTCCAAAGGCATTCTTTTGTTATCTTGTAATGTGTTGCTTCCGTTTTTGATTTTTCTGATACAATAACAGTTTCTAGTCTACCAATTTCCTTTGACTCTGACTGAAAGTAAATATTAATAACTGCTTCGTCCGTATCTCCCAAGATATCCTTCGTTTCAATATGATTAATTGGCTGATTATTCAATAAATTCAAAGCAAGCAAAACAACCTTAAGTACAGAAGTTTTTCCTGCAGCATTAATTCCAATAAATGCATTGGAACAATTCATATATACATTCGAAAAAAGCAAATGTAGCAAATCCTTATCATCATCTGCAACTCTCTGTTGTGCAAAAAAAGAAATATCTAATTCTTCCTTAAATAATGGCAACCCTTTCGCCGTAATTCTAAGAACCTTCATAATACACCTCCGGATTATTTACGCGTTTTCCGTTTTTAATCTCTACATACTGCTATTATATCCTCTTTTCTTAAAATTATCAACGTGTTTTCCGTTTTTAATCTTTCATATTCTTTCTTTTTAATAACTGTGTACCTTACATCGCCTTTTTTCATCATCTACTCGCAGGAAAATAACGTTTGATTTTTGCTTCTCACCACTTGGTTCCTCTGAAATATTCAATTCCAACTGCAATCTCCTACACAAAATCGAATATGCTCGCTCATCCATGACATCCTTCAAGTTTTCATCTATTCCTTTTACAGAATCAATATGTCCTTGCTTATAAAGTGCCACAATCCTCCAGAAATGAATATCTGCACTATCTGGATATACTTTCAGAATATCGTTACAGTATCCTTCAGCACCACTATAGCTATCCCAAACATACTTGCCATCCTTGCAATTAAATATACATCCGGAAGCGATTCACCTTTTTCCCATTTTGCAACAGCTTGTCTTGTTACATTACATCTTTCAGCAAGAGATTCCTGCGTAATGTTAGCTGCTTTTCTATACATCACTAATTTCTCTGCAAATCCCATTCGGTATACCTCCTTCATTTGATAGCACAATCATACGATATGCATCACAAATAATCCACCAACCATTTATTGCTCTCTATGCAACTATCGGTTGCTTTTATCACCTCGTCTTAAAGTATTCCGCTTTCAGTACCCACTCTGCCTTTATCTCCCACAAAGTAGCCTGTGTCGATAATCCGATGCACCTATCTTCATCATCAAAAGAACATTCATAATCGAATATCTTCTCCCAGCTTTCCTGCCGTTCTTCTTTGGAATATACCGCATTCTCATCAAATGGGAATATAAGTTCCCCATCGTTCAACACCACATGCCAGTAATCAAAATCTGACAATAATACACACTCCTCCGGAACATCAATTGTTAGTAAGACAATGGGTACTCCTTTATCACTTGAACATCCATGGCTTCTCATATCCGGTCGCTTTCGTTTGCCTTCCCACTGATACCAAGCCCATACCGGTAATTCTGCCCCCTCAGGTGGAGTACCAATTCTCTTCTTCATTTGCTCTGCCATCCACTCATATGGAGCTCGAAAGAATTCCTCCAATATATACTCTGGATTCGCTCGTAGCACGCCAGTTCGCAGCATGTCCTCATATGCAGCTTTATGTTGTATTGTCCATAAAATCATATTCGGCTCCTATTCAACAACTTCTATATCTGTAATTTCCCCAACAATATGGCCCCTGATATAATCTGACGGCGTGCTATCAACATAACCGTCTTCCTCTTCATCTACAAAGAATTGTGGTGGATATAAATAATCTTCCCCACTTTCATCGACAATTCGATACCATCCACGGCTTACATCCAATATTTCATAGACTTTCCCATTGATTAGAGATAACTCATCCGTGATTCCTACGTATTTCTTCCGCATGATTCCTCCTTAATTTATCCAATAAAAGCTTCATAAAAATTTTTAGGTTGAATCTCTTGTAATCCAGACACCTGCCCATCTCCTAATTCCATAATAATAAGCGTCCCATCCTCTCGTCTTGCCAAATCAATAGTGACAAAATTACTTCTAATTTTAGCTGCGATACCATCTAACCATCTGAGTTCTTCTTCCGAAAGCTTTACTTCTCTATCCTTTTCCCAGTAGTTATCCATGATTTGAATCTTCCCAGCAAAATCAAAAACTCTATACTCCTCTGATATCGGCATACCACTCCTATCATGAAAACCTATCTGCCGGAGTTTTTCATACTTTCTAAGAACAATGCCTCCAACCAGCGAATCTCCTTGACGCTCCACAAAATTCGCAATAACTTTTTCAGCATTAGCTTTATCTCTGATATTTGGAATATAACATGCATCATACCATTCATGTTTCCTGCTCTTCACATAATCCTTGACGATATAACCACCCTCAAGAACCGCTCCTTTTTCCATAATGGCACTTATACTACCATCCGTTTCCCACACTGACTCTGCTGTACAATCACGAAATTCGTGATACCAGCCTGGCAAAGTATGATACTTCTCATATTCCTCAGGAGAATTGATTAGCACAATCCCTTTTTCATCTAAAAGGCTATAAAACCTTTTATACATTTCCGGTTTCATCATCCAGCCTCGATATATAGTCAAACCTGAAATTTCATCATTGTACAAAGACAATTTTCCATTTTCCAAATCTTCATAGCTAAATAATGCGCATTTATGGTTTTTCATTGCTTCACAATATTCCAGCTCATAATCTGGATCTACCTTCCGCGAATACAGCGGATGGTTACAAAACAAAAAATTAATTTCTGAAATATCTCCAACTAATATACTGCCATGTGCTTCCACGCCATCAATCATATCAAACAATAATCCAATAGACAAATCCTCTATATCAACGTCCTCAAGAATCATTCTACGAATCATCTCTATTCCTTTAACTACAAATTTTTTACCCCTAAGATCATAGAATGTATCACCCACATGAATTATCGTATTTTTACAATGCTTCACCATATACACCGGACCTCTTCCAGTTATCATAAGCCGGTCTACTATCCTTAATACATCTGCCACGCAAAACGTACCTCCGTTATGAAGTGACTTTTGTCAAGAAGAAATTTTTTATAATCATAAATCCTCTGACAAAACCCACATTTGTTTTCTGAAGATATCTTGGAGAAGTCCTTTGCTTAACAGTTCCCGGCATTTGGCCACTCCGTTATTCGTGGATTGGTTACCTACAGGTCAATGGTCCGCCGTGGGTTCAGCTGTCCTAGAACGTGGTTCAATGCTTTCGCACTGCCGACAAGGAGGTGCCGCTGATTACCCGAACCTTGAAGTTTCAAAAGACTCCTTCAAGATATCTCCAGTTTTTCTTTGTTAATAGTTACTGCTGATTATGCAGCTGTGCCTGCTTAATCAGCTTGATTATCTCCCATCAGAGTGACAGCCGGCTGTCAAGGGCTGCACAGCAGTTTATTTACCCTTGACGGACGGATGGCGGTCTGATATCACACTACAACAATGTTATCCGTCATCAGGCCCCATATGAAACACGCAAGTTCTCTTGCAACAGCTGTTACTGCAACATTTTTCTTTTTGCCATGTCTTATCATTTTGTAATACTTTCTTCTTAGTCTCTCATTCGCCTTATCTGTATACGCAATTACCTCCGGCACATTTCCGCTCTGCCTTGCTTTTAAATCTTTTGATTTATGCCCTATTGCACCCTTGCATATTCCTTTTGATGCTTCTATCAGTAGTTTTCGCAGATGACTATTCCCTGCTTTTGTAATGGAAAGTCTGTTAATGTTATCACTGCTTGAATCTTCTCCTGGCACCAATCCCAGATAGGCAGAATAAATGTTTCCTTTTGCAAATCTACGGAAATCTCCGGTTTCCACAAGACAGGATAATGCTGTATGAGTTTTTATTCCCAAAAAACATACCAATCTCTTAACTTTTTCCACATACTGTGTTTCTGATGCCAGTTCCTCTATCCTCTTATCAAACATCTCTATTCGATTGCTCTGATATTCATAGGTAATCAGATATTCATTCAAGGTTTCTCTGTCCAGTTCACTAAGTTCAAGACTTTTCAGCCATTTTAAGTGTGCCTGTGTCCATTTTCCTCCGCCATAGTGAAATCCCTGACTCAGACAGAATGCACCTATTCTCTGCTTGGTTTTCTTCAAATCCTGCTTATGGTCATCCCTCATACGAAGATATACTTTTACATCATCATCTTTATCTGTCGGAATGTGTACTGCATGATATCCACCGTAAGCAAGACACTGTGCAATCATAAGCGCATCCCGTTTATCTGTTTTTATTCTTTTTCCCTGCTGTGTCAGCATAGTAGTCGGAGCAAGAATTACACAGCGGATTCCCTTCTTTGTCAGCTCGTGATACAAAGAAAAGCCTAA
This sequence comes from Roseburia sp., assembly GCA_017549185.1. Classification (GTDB taxonomy): domain Bacteria; phylum Bacillota; class Clostridia; order Lachnospirales; family Lachnospiraceae; genus Roseburia. The sequence goes on from JAFYVJ010000038.1 coordinate 29,201, forward strand.
ACAGCCTGCTTCGTATCCGCAAAGAATGTCGCAATCATCTTTAATTTTCGATTTCAGATTTTCAATAAACTGTACAATGTTATCCGGATCCGGTGTTACCTTAATATTTGCATAAATTATTTCTTTTTCTCCAAGTACTGGTTCAATTGCGCATAAAGTGTAATTTGTGCTGTGGACATCCATTCCAATTCGTAGTATTCTTTTCATATAAGTTGTAAGACTACAAATTCTAATACTTATCTAACGACACTAAACACACATATTATTTTTAAATATCTTGTAAAACTTAGTAAAAATCTGCATAATAAAAAGCAGATTACAATTAGACGGCTCCATCATCAGCCATCTGTA
>JAFYVJ010000039.1 GCA_017549185.1 Roseburia sp.
ATTACAGATGGCTGATGATGGAGCCGTCTAATTGTAATCTGCTTTTTATTATGCAGATTTTTACTAAGTTTTACAAGATATTTAAAAATAATATGTGTGTTTAGTGTCGTTAGATAAGTATTAGAATTTGTAGTCTTACACGGAACCGGGGCTGCCGAGATATAAAGATAAATTTCAATGATTCTTCCATACAAAATCACCGTAATTAAAACGGACATGATTTTCATTGCAAAACTTAAAAACATTGTTTCCATTCCAAGACCGAGCATCTCACCAATTCCCATCAGATCAATGGAATTTTCAAACATCGTTTTTAACGCTGTTTCCACATCAAGGCTGGTTGTTCCGGTAATGTACTGCCCCGCCGATGACACGGCGTGGCTTCCAACATCGAATACCGCCATTGTCATGTCAAAACAATTACCGAGAAGCCATGCAGCCAATGCCGCTTTAAACAGATAGCGGAAAAATAATCCTGTATCAAATTCGTGCATGTTATTTTTCTCCATCACCATTGAAACCAGTTCATAGCAAAGCACCGCTGAAATCACCATGCCTGCAATCGGTATCATTACCGTTTCCGACAATCCCCTTACCATGTTAAAAATGCTTCCGTTCCACGTCTGCGGTGTCCTTCCAACTTCATCTGCTATTGTTCCGACTTTCTCATTCAAATCGGTAAACATTCCCGTAAGGTTTGCTTCTATCCAGCCTCTTAAAATCTCCTTTATAAACTCCGCAATCTTTTCCGTAATTCCGCCCATTGCTTAAGAAAACAGCGTGGTGAGCTGTGGAATAACTGTCTGTGCGATAATTACAATACCGCCGCCTGCCATAAGCTGCTTTACGCCCTGTGACTTGGAAGCACCGCTTTCACTACCATAGCCTTCAAGCAGATTGATAACGCCCCAAACACCGAATCCACAGCCTACCGCTGTTACTACTACTTTTAATCCTGTTACTGTTGCTGTAAAAAATGCCATATCTCTATTTCCTTTCTTTTTCAAATCCACTTTTGGACACCGTGCCCTAAAGTTATATCTTCTTACCTTTGGACATCGTGTCCTAAAGTTTTGCTTTCTCACTTTTGGACATCGTGTCCTAAAGTTTTGCTTTCTCACTTTTAGACATCGTGTCCTAATGTTACACTTTCTTACTTTTGGACATTGTGTCTTAAAGTTTCGCTTTCCTACCTTTGGACATTGTGTCCTAAAGTTTTGCTTTTCTACCTTTGGACATTGTGTCCTAAAGTTTCGCTTTCTCACTTTTGGACATTGTGTCCTAAAGTTTTGCTTCTTGCTTTTGGACATTGTGTCCTGAAGTTTTGATTTCCTACTTTTGGACATTATGTCCTAAAGCTATGCTTCTGTTTCCCCTGCGTCAAATACTTCATCCACCTCCATATCCGGTTTTAATTTTAAACGTGCCTTTTTCTTTACATATTTTCCGATGTCAAAAGCATTCTTTTTATCATAATCCGATAACAAGTGGTACTGCTTATGCTTTGTAATATCGAATTTATCTGATAAAAACGGACGTACACCACGAATCTGCATGATACACTTTCCGCCATCCATAACGGCAATTTCGTCCGGTGTCATCAAATCCCGTCCGGTTTTTTGATAATTTGTTGAAGAAGATGGCGATGAACCTTTTGTATCGGAATTGGTAAACAAATCAATTGTTTCTTTTCCGAGAATCTCTGTCAGTTCTTTCGTAGTTTCCCTGTCTTTTCCACCAAGAAACAGAATCGTGTCACAGTTGGATTCGATTCCGTCTGCCGTTTCTTTGTAAAGTGCTTTCAGCTGTGACTTCGACTGCAGCACAATGGATGCTGATATTTCCCTGCTTCGCATGGTTGCAAGCAGCTTGTCAAAGTTTGGGATCTGTCCGATGTTTGCAAATTCGTCCAAGAGCAGACGTACATGCACCGGAAGCGTTCCGTCATATACCTCCAATGCTTTATCGCAGAGCAGATTAAACATCTGCGAATACATGATAGATACGATAAAATTAAACGTATCATCGGTGTCCGATATAATAACAAACAATGCACTTTTTTCTTCGCCGAGCCGGTCAAGCTCCAGTTCGTCATACCGTGTCATTTCACGCATCTCCTCGATATCAAATGCCGCCAGTCTTGCTCCACAGGAAATAAGAATACTCTTAGCCGTTTTGCCTGTTACAACTTGTCAATGACTTTTTCATCACTTTTACTTTTTCTTGATTTTTATTACTTTCCATACTCTAAATCATGAAGAATGACACGTTTCAACTTATCTTCTAAATTTTGCGTACTTTTCTCTGAAAAATGCACCTCCACCATATACGTTGTCTTGTCGATTTTCTGCTCTAAACAGGGCGGTGTATGCCCTGTAATATTATCCTGCATATGCTCGTTCATTTTTCTCCTTTCAAACGAAAAAAAGACACATGGATTACATTTTTATATATCCCATGTGCCTTTTCGCTGTTATTGTAATATTAAATTTTGATTGGTTATGCTAACTGTAACACTTCGGCTTCCAACTCTTTCAATTCTTCCATTGATAAAGATGGTACATAACGTGCAATTTTTTCAAGTGACATTTCACCATCTTTAATCATTTGTATTGCTGTTCTTCTTTCTACATTATCTTCAATATCTTTTGTATAAGCCTTTAAAATCTGTTCGTCATCAAACAATGTCATCATCATATCCACGACCTCCTTTTCTCTGCTCTCAAGATATTCTTTCAGTATATTTCTATCTTTGCAAATACGAATAGTTTCTAATATCGCTTTTTTTGTTGCTCCATGCAACTTTCTCTGTTCATTATATACTTTTGAGAAAATAATATACTGTCCAATAATATCGTTTTCATTCTCCTGATATAATACTTGCACTTCGGCATCAATGGAAATTTTTTCTCCTGCAAAAAATTCTTTCGATAAAGAAACACTATCCGGAACTTTTTTTCTGTCTCCCGTATATATCACATACAGCTCCGGCTTTGGCATATTTACCTTTTTGCTTCCGTATAAGTTTTGATTGGTACGTTTAAAATAATCGTGATATGTCTGCACCAGATACATCAACGCACGAATAATAATATTGTATGTCCATGTGGACTGACTTTCCACTAATACCATAAGTCTGTTACCAACGGAAAATCCTAAATCATTATAATCTCCGTCTATCAGTACATGCTTAATCGTAATATCTGCAAGCTCATCTTCCGTTACATCGCTGTCTTCCGGATGCAATGCCTTGTATAATTGAAGCAGATATTTTTTATCCTGAAATAAATCTGTAAATACGCTGTCTTTGATTTTACGCTTTGGCGTACTCTCCACCATCTTACCACCTCATTTCATATCCATTTCGTATATTTTTATTATACAGAAAAACACATTTCTTTACAATAAAATTGCCATTAAATTTCTTCCGTCCGTTGCTTTGCTTTGAACTTCATGTGTTGCCGGCTCTCATTCTGAAGTTCTCGTTCCAAATTCTTTTTATTGTAATGAATTACCTCGGCATAAGCCAGTTCCGTTGCAACAGTTGATTTTTCCTTGCTGATAGTTTCATATTCTGTTTGCAAAGAACGGATTTCTGCTTTCCATTGCTTCGGAGTTATCTTCTCGCCTTGTTGTAAAAGGCTTAACATACGTTCTCTCAATTCGGCATATTTTGACAAACTTTCTTTATGTTCCCTATCGTATTTCATTTTTGCAAAACCTTTTAGGGATTGACTTTCTTTATAGGTCGCTTGTATCGGCTCATAAAGTGCATACCTTTTCGACAGTTCTTTTAATCGGTTTAATCTTTGCCATTTGGACAACTGCACGTTTTCCAACTGTTGATAACTATACTCTCTTTCGGCTGTAAATGTTGCAAGTGTATCAAAACTGTCTATCTTTCTTGTTGTGACAAATGTTTTTACATTGGTAACGGATTGTAATGCCGTTCTGTCGGAAATTCTTCTAAGATGTTTGCCACTTACAATCGGTAAATCTAATCTGCCTTTTCGTTTCTCTACCTTTGCAATCATATCCAACACTTCATTATCGGTTGCAAAATTTTCGGTATAGGAATTTTGTATGTTTTCAAGTTCTTGATTGGCAAAAGCAAGTTGTTCCATCGCCTGCTCTAATTTTAGGTTCTGCCGAATAATTTCACGATTGATATTTCCTCTTTCAGTTCGTATGCCTTTGCGTTCTAGTGCATTGGCAACTGCTCCGATATGAATGGTCGGTTGTTTCTCCATCCCCTGCTCACGAAACGAACGATGTTCCCAATACACTCCTATCCCTAACTGCTCATTTGTGGCATTGATGGTATCTGCCAAATCTTTTCGCCACTTTTTTGCATTTTCCTTACTGTTCCAATCGGTGCTTTCTATGGTTTTGCATTTCCATTGTTTTCGATTCTGCTTATCTACTTTTTGCCTACCAGTCTTTCTATCTATGAGTGGAATACGTTCCCCATTTTCATCCAAAAGATACTCTTTTTTCGTCTTTGCTCCCCATGTCCCATTTTCCATAATCGGTCGCATAGTAAGTAACACATGGATATGCAAATTTCGTTCTCCTTTTTCATTTTCGCTGTCGTGGATTGCCCAATCGGCACACATTCCCTTATCCACAAAATTTCGCTGCACATAATCCCGTACTACTTCTTCAGCAAGTGCATAACTCCATTCATTTGGTAAAGAGGCTTTTAACATTCGTGCAAGTTGGGCGTTTTGACTTTTTTCTGCAAGTTCTACTGCGTTCCAAAGTATGGCTCTGTTTTCATATTCCTTTGGGGCATAAACCGGCAAACTGATTTCACTATGAACCAAATCTTCATGGTATTTTGGTCGATACATTTGTCCATCATACTCGCTTTTCAAAATACTTCTACTAATATAAGAAGCCTTATCTACTGCCGATTGCCCTTTACTCCGTTTTACAATAGAAAAACGTGTGCTTGCCTGTTTCGTCACACCTGCCATACCAACCACCTGCATTTCTCAAGTAAAATTTGGAAAAATATACACAAACTTTGTGGGCAGAGAAAGGCAGTCTTTTCGCCTTTCTCTACACGCAAAGTACACAAGGGGGAAGTGGGCTGATTTTGCCCACGTTGGGGGAATGTAAGTCCCCCATGTGCGACCGCTTTTGTCGCACAGCCCTCTGCAAGAGTCTCCGAAGGACGCACAGTACCACCTATGGTGGTATATCTGTGCGCACCCCACAAGTGGGGTGAAAAACCTCGGTTTGCTTTATCCATTCGCTCCATTCCCTTCCGTAACCTTATCTTCTATTACATTTTGTGAAAGATTTTTAGCATTTTCACTCTTAATAATTTGGATAATCTGCTCACATTCTTGGGTGGCAAGTGCAGTACGCAAAATCTGATTTAATTCCACCTCATCAAACTGATAACATTCTGGAAAATATTTCACAATAATTCCACCCATCAGATACTTGTGATGGTTTTCTTCTTTTCGTCTTTGCTCATTCAATTTCTTTCGTTCATTTGCAACTCTTGCCTTTGCTTGTTCCAATGCCTTTAAGGCACTTTCCATTTCCTTGCTATTTGGTTGATTAATTTCTCTCATTTTAGAGTCCTTTCTTTCATTTTTTCATTAAAAATAGCAGTATTTCTACTGCTTGTAATCCTACCTTTATTCATTTTTATTTTTATTTCTGCAATTTACTCCTATCTCCTTTCTGCCCATAACGCTGTAAATAAAAACAGGAACACTCTTTTTGAATGCTCCTGCTGACATAAAAATTGTTATTAAATTTTTGAAATAATAAATACTTCCTAACTTTATATATTTGTAGGCAATTGGTTTTTTCAATAAGTATTCTTTCTATAATACTTATTGAAACAAAAGTTACTGTCACATTTCAAATAGGGAGATATAGATTCTTATTCATTATTTTACCTTCTCAAGTTAAATAATCATCCATGTTTTTGTGATAACGTCCAATTCCGCTACACCTACTACAACTTGAATGTCTCCTTTCATAATCATCATTAACTGTAAGATAATGATAATCATTGATGCTATAACCTTGTCCACTACACTTTGGACAAATATTCTTGTCTTCTTTGTCAAACTGTGGATTTACTCTTCTGTCAGATTTCTTTCTTTTCCACCATCTAAATAGATTCATTTTTTACTTTTTCCTTTTCTTAAAACGGTGTTCCATAAATCTTGATTTTTTTTTCAATGACTAATCTGTGTAATTTGTAATACTCTGATAAGAATGTATCTTTTTTCTTTTTTATATCATTCAATCTAAACTTGTTTAACCCATTTTCAAAACAAGCAAATATATGATCTTCGGTCTTCAGTTCATCATTAAGTGATTCATATAAAGCAGAACCTATCATATAATCAAGATTTTTTATATTAATCTGATCGAACTCACATTTTTTTATAAGTTCAAATGTTTCGTTAATCGTGTCCTCTGTTTCCATTGGAGCACCAATAATGAAATTACCAACTGTAAATATGCCTATCGAGTTAGCATACTGAATAATGCTAGGCACTTTATTTATATTAATGTTCTTTTTATAAAACTGCAATATTTCTTTATTACCGCTTTCAATACCGAAGCTAATAATTCTTATATTACATTCCTTTGCCAGATTTAAAAATTCTTCGTCAATATTTGCCCAACTGCTAATAAAAAAACAGAGATTTTCATGCAAATTTGCCTGCATGATTTTATTTAATAATCTTTTAGCACGAAAAAGGTTAAATGTGAAGTTTTCATCAGTAATCCATACATTTTGATACCCCTTCCTCTTAATCTCTTTTATTTCTCCCAATACATAGTCATCTGAATGTGGAAAATAACAACTTTGCCAGCCTTTTCTTTGACAAAAGATGCAAGTATTCTCACAGCCTTTAGATGTTTGCAATAATGTATTCCGTTTATTCTCTTGATAATATGGGATTTTTAAAAGTATATCTCTGTTGATATATGGAATCTCATCATATGCATCTATATAAGGGACAATATTATCCTTTCCAAACTGATTTATGCAATTGATAATATTATTAATTTCATTTTCTATAATTGTATACTTTGCATTTCCAAAGTTTCTTTTTGTTATATAGCAATAGTTCCCATAAGCGATTGTTGGAACATATTGATTTAATATATCAATAATTTTCGCTGCATGTAAAATATTCTGAGAACGCTTTAAAGCATAGGAATCACACTCAATTAAAGCAATATCAATATTCTCACTGCGGATATATTCTACAAAATCAAATATATCAAAAGATTCACATGAAAAATCTTTTATATGCACATTATGATATTTTTCTAAAACCGTAGAAATTGTTAGCATTTCATACGAAAAACCAAATCGTGACTTTTTTAATTTGTCTGGTTGTGGATAAATCACAAGAATATTCATAATGCCCTATACCTCCAAGTATTTTTCAGCTTGAGACAACGCATATAATCCCCATGAAGCACCATCTTCAATCTCATGGTATGCCCATATTCCACTCTTTAATTGAGTAGTACACAAATAAGTATATGCTCTCTCAATTGTCTCTGTATAAGCCTCGTCTTGCATACTAATTAAGGCAAGCAACGCAACTGCTGTACAATAAACATTTTCCCCAACGGGATGATTAAGCCATGGTGCAAAACCACCGCTTGTTTCCTGTTGTTCTCTTAACCAAGACGCCGTCTCATGAATAAGATTGTTATTTTTTTTAGGCTTATATTGATTTTTATTAAACGCCAAAATCGTATATGCTGCCTTATAAGTTAACGAATTTAATTCTGAATTCCATGTGTTCTCTAACCATTCTAGATTTTTTTCTGTTGCAATCTCTGGTAGCAAATAAAGAGCAAGACCTGTTACCGGAATGCGATGCATATCTCTTTTGCTACGTCCGAATCCTTCTTCATCGCCATTATCCGCTAAAAACCATTCTATCGCACGATTGCGTTCTCTCTCATACTGCGGGTAAAACTCTAAAAATTTAATATTCCATAAAGTATCTGTGTTACCAATAAATCCTCCATCATCTTTCTGAGAAAACAAACACTTATCAACAATTTTTTTAGGAATATCATTGGGAGATAACCCCGACATAACAAGTAACGCACAAGTTTTAGTTATACGACGAATTTCAATATTTTTTCTGAACATCTCATTACACATATTTAGTAGCGACATTATCGCTCTATTCGCATATTTAGACATCTTTACCCTCCTGTTTTATTCTTGGAAAAAAACGTGTATCGCTAATTCTATCAGCCCCAACAATCCATCTAACAAGTCTGTCAATTCCTAATCCAAATCCACATCTATCATCATTTATTTTTTTTACAGAATCAACATACCATTGAATTGCATCAGCTTTTGCAAATCGAAGTTTATTTTGAAGCAAGTCAATATCATTAGTTCGTTCACAACCTTCACACAATTCGCCATATGACTCTGGAAGCAATATATTCATTGCTATACTTTTTCCGTTTTCCTTTTTTTTAGAAGTCCATGTAGCAAATTTAGTTGGATAATCAACTATTATGACAACTTCCTTCAACTGTTTGGAAATTAAATAATCTATATCACTGATATCTAAGTTTTTATTATAATCAAGACTGGATAAATCTTCTACAAAATCATCATATGTTATAATTCGAGGTACAAAATCATAACGAAGCTGTTCTATTCTTTCCACCAATTCAGCATACGCCTTTATTAAATTTGATTCTAGCAGTCGTTCTAAAATAAATTCTAGATATGATTTAATAATTTCCAACATATCATCAAACGTACAATTCAGCATCTCAACCTCTAAAATTTCAAATTCCACCAAATGGTTGAGAGTGTCACTTTCATCACGAAAACACTTTGAAATAGTAAATACTTTACCAAACTCAGAGGCATACATCCCCATAAATAATGCATTGCTAGAAGATAATGAATATTTTCCATCATAGAGTGGAACATATATCTCTGCCTTTTTGTTTGGAATTGCCTCATGCAGAACAGGAGGCTCAACAAAGACAAAATCTCTATCAAAAAAAAATTTACTTGTAAAGTATTCTATTTCGCTTCTTACAATAACTGCTTGTCTTTTTTTATCCGTTATTTTCCAATAATATGCATTATCTGTAATCATTTTATTCTCCGTTTCTCACCCAGTTAATTATTCTTGGGGCATCTGGATTTTTTGCTGAGTATCCATGTTTATATAGCATACTTATCATCTTGTAATTGGATGCATTTGTTTTTGCCATGTTTTTATAAAATGCTCGATGATAGTATTTCAGCAATTTATTAGCAATACCTTTTCCTCTGCATTCCGGAAGCACAACTATTTCCTCCAACAACGAGAAACCTTCTGGTCTTCCACTTTCTCTTAAAAATCCAACAATTCTGGTCTTATCTATAGCTACATAGCAATGTCTTTCACTTCTGATCATTTGTTTTATCAAAGACACCTTATTATTGTATGCCAAAAATTTTTTATCTTCACTGCTTATGGAATTAAATATCTCCATTATAGAATCAACATCCGTTTTCTTCACTCTACGAACAAACACATCTTCTTTGAGACTTAACAATCTCTCTATATTTTTGTAAAATATACATTCCCTGTTTTCATCGCTTAAATGTCGTTTAAGAATATTAATTTCATCCGAATAATTATAACTTTCCCCCAAGCAATTTTTACCAAACGGGTAATCTGAAGCATATATCACTCGATCATAACCAATAACTTCACAGACATTTATTATGGATTGTAAATCACCAACAGTAGATAAGTCCATATATAAATTAGAATACTTCCTTAGAGCTAACGCATTATCCATTGTCTGCTCTCCAGTGTACAAATGACCTCTACCCATATGTGCCAAAATAATATGCATATTTGGGGCATATTTAAATATCTGCTCAATTTGTTTAACTTTATTTGCAAATTTAGCATGAACGATAAGAGGAATGTTTGCATCTTCAATTATTTGTAATTGCTTTTTTATATTCTTAATGTCAATGCCCTCATAAAGAAGATGCAATTTAACTCCTCGAAATCCTTTTTTTAAATTCTCCTCCAAATGTTCATCAATTCTGCAAAAAGGAATTAATCTGTCAGGATATTTTTCATATGCTTCAAAAACATAGTTGTTAGTCATTTTGATATTAAAATCTTTATGCGGAATTGGAAGAACAATAGCCTTATCAACATTATTCATGTCCATCACTTCAATTATCTCGTCGTAAGTAGAACAAAGATTGTATCTAAAATCACTATTTTCAACATCACAAAAAGAACTTTTACCTATATGCATATGTGCGTCAATTAATATCATTTCTTATTGCCTCCTTTCATGCATAGAAAGGGGACTCTTTACACAAGAGCCCCCCTTCCCATTGTGGTTTAATTGCAATTACAGTTTGTACAACCGAAGCACCAATTACCTTCACTAAAATTTTCCCAAACATCTTTAGTAAAAAGCATTTCGTCTTCTTCCTGAATGATAGGTGTAGAATACTCTTTCATGGTTATACCTCCTTTAGAATATTTTTATTAACGGCAGTCTGTAACATAGAAGAACAGTCTGCAATTAATCGTTCTTTATCAACCGAATACTCTTTCTGCATGAGCGAAATTACATCTATAACTGAAGCAACCTCTCTGAACGAATCTAAAATAAAATATGAAACATCGTTCAGCCGATATTGATTGCCATTTTCTATATTTAACGCCCAACATTTAGTATCAATTTTTCTTAAAACGATTTTATCATTTATCTGATATTTTTTGTTTAAATCCAACATTGAATATCCTCCTCCATATAGTCGCCAGTTGTTTCATATGCAATTGCTCTGCATCCACCACAGCGTTCAATATTTACACAACCATGACATTTGCCTTTCAAATTATTTTTGTCTCTTATTTTCCACAAGACATCGCTATCATACCAAATTTTAAACAACCCTTCTTCAAGGATGTTACCGATAGGTATTTCAAGGCGCCGACATGGTAACACTGTACCATCCCATAAGATTGCTAACGATGTTAACCCTACCGGGCAAAAACCGCCTATTTTTTCATTATTTGTACAATCCAAATGTGCTGTGTTAATCCATAGTGGTCTCAAACGTCTAACACTAAGTTTTGAGTTAATGCTGTTTGCACGTAAGGTAATTCCCTCATAAATCTCTTTAATTTCTTCTTTGCTCAAAATATCAGCTAAACTACTATGCCCACATGGGGTAACCCTCTCAATCGTTACAGCATTTACATTACATTGTTCTGCAAAGTCAATAATCTGTATCGCATACTCTTTGTTTTGACGCATCAAAGTAAACATGAATGATACTTCAATATCATGTTCTTGAAGCTTCTTTATTGTTTTTAATACTTTATTGAAAGTTCCTTTACCTCTAACATTGTCGTGAATTTCCTCTATTGGTCCATCCAAAGAAATCTGAATCTGATGTAATTTCTTTGATTTGACTAATGAGTTAATGTGTTCGTCCGTAATACATGTACCATTTGTCAAAATATCAAACTGTTTAATCTCATCAGATTTCTCTAAAAAATCAATCAATGTGAGTATATGAGGACTAAGAAAAGGTTCGCCACCTGTTAAAGAAATTCGCCCCAACATATTCCATTTTCTTAAAGCTACAACTATTTGATTTCCGATTTGCATCAACTTATCTAAAGGTAAATCTTCATAATGATATCCCTCTTGATAACAATGAGCACATCTTAAATTGCAACTATTCATAAAATGCCATTGAAAATAAAATTCTTCTTTCTTCATATTATTCATTTTCTCCATTCGTGAATTTTAAATAAGATATCTTCGGAAAATCCAATATTTTTGACAAAATCATTATCATATAACCCTTGTTCATAAAGAATCCTTGCTGTCTCATACCTTAATGAAAAGAAAGAAACTATAGATATTACTATTGACCTTGTTAATTTCTTTTCCTTATGTTCCATATTAATAACAGACTGTCGAGAAACACCTATTACTTTAGAAAATTCTTCCTGCGTGAGATTCAAGGCATTTCTTAATTGAGGAAGGGTATCACATATCATGTCTATACATTCCATAATACTACTATTTTCCATATTTCACCTCTCTCTTTAGTATAAAGTATCACATGAAATGTAAAAAGTAAATACATTTTATGTAATTTCTTTTTACATTTTGAATAATGGACATTTTACACAAATCACAAGAACAACTTACTTTGTTAGATTGCTCATTTCCACTCTTTAGCCTGTGGTACAACTCATTTGCTGACAATACACATTATACTCTGCTTCATAATCATCCATGGGAACTATAAGAAATGCTACACATTCTTCAATTTACACATACTATTTTTCTGTTTTTTCTCTCGTTAATTATCGTAAAATTTTCTTACAAAATATCTTAAATAAATATTTTTCTGCCCATTAAAATACCATTTCATTTTTTACGATAACTATCGTATCAAAAAAGACTATAACCTTTCGTCATAGCCTTTCTCTGCCTTATTTTGTTTTATGTTACAACTTGTTTATCTGCTCGTGGTATATTCGGTACTCCTACATGAAAATATATCCCTTTTTCTCTATCTTCGGCTCTCATCTGTTCCTTTTTGCTTTCTATTTCTGCCTTTCTCTTGGCTTTCGTGCGTTCTTCATATTCTTTTTGCTTTCCGTTTGCTTTTCGTTTCAGATAATTTTGATGTAATCTATCTTTTCTTGCTTCTTTTTTACGCAGTTCTTCCACTTCTTCGGTGGTTAGTTCTTTAGTTTCCATTGTTGGTGGTATGTATTCTCCAATAAAATTAAAATAAATTTCTATTTTTTGTGTGGTATCTTGACTTCCTTTTCGGTCACGTTCATGCACTACGATTTTTTCCACAAATTCGTTCAACATGACGATTGAAAATTCTTCAGCATTACTGTATCGTTCCACCAATTTTAAGAAACGTGTAGCCGATTTTCTATCATTTTCATACTGTATTTGCTCTGTTTTATAACTATCCAATTCCTTTTGCAATTGTTCTTGCTCACTATCATATTGATTGTAAAGCATGGTATATCGTTTATCTGGTAATCTTCCCAATGCGTTATCTTCATAAATTTTTGCAATTAGAAGTTCTAATTCTTCGATGCGTTTCTCACAAACTGTCATGCGTTTCTTCTGTTCACTAAAATCTACCACTTGTCTATCTTTCATGTGGGATTGTATTTCTTTTGCAAACTGCTCTTTATCAAAGTTCGCATATCGAATAACTTCTTGTATTGTTTTTTCTACCAATTCCATTACATGATCGGCTTTAATACGATGTGCTGACTTGCACAATGTTCCCACTGGTTGCTTCCCATAATTTCCACACACATACATTGGAATACGTTTTCCATTGTTTACTCTATGAACATACAATTTGCCACCACAATCTGCACAATACATGATGCCTGTCAATGGATGTGCTTCACCCCACCCATCCGGATATCGTCTGACCTGCCCTCGGATACGTTGCACGTTGTCAAAAGTTTCTAAATCAATAATCGCCTCATGTGTATTTTCAAAAATTAACCATTGGTCTTTGCTCACATAATGACTTTTTTTATCTTTAAAATGTTTGCGTGTCTTGAAATTTACAGTATGTCCCAAATATTCATATTTCTGCAAAATATGTGCGATAGTAGAACTTCCCCATTTATAAGGATTTTTGATTTCTCTACTCTGCCACAATCCTACACCTAACTGTGCTTGGTGATACGCAGGAACTGGAATATGTTCTTCTGACAATCGCTTCGCAATCTGATACGGACCATAACCTTCCAATGTCATTCGGAAAATACGTTTGACAATCGGTGCTGCCACTTCATCAATCACCCATTTATTTTTATCTTTACTGTCTTTCAAATAACCATAAGGTGGACTACTTGCAACATGTTTTCCACTTTCGCCTTTTGCCTTAAATGTGGACTTAATTTTCTTACTAATATCTTTTGCATAGTATTCGTTAATAACATCTCGAAATGGAAGAAAATCATCATCAAATCCCGAACCAGTGTCCACACCCTCATTGACTGCAATCAATCTGACATTTGCTCTGCGTAACTGTTCTCGCAAAATTCCCATCTGCACATAATTTCTACCCAATCGGCTCATATCTTTTACAATAATCGTTCCAATATTGCCTCTTTCCACTTCAGAAAGCATGGCTTGTAGTCCATCTCGCTCAAAAGTAGTTCCTGAAATACCATCATCTGTAAAATGACGTATCCCTACAAACCCATTCTTTCTTGCATAATCTTCTAACATAACTTTTTGATTAGAAATACTATTACTTTCGCCCTGCAACTCATCATCATGGCTCAATCGTTCATATAGTGCTGTAAATTCGTGACTCATAATCATTTCCCCCTTTCTGCCAATCCTAGCAAATGCTATGCTACGGCTTTTTTATAATTATATTGATTAAGAAGTCTTCTATAGTTTATAACTCCCGCCGCAAGTTTAAATTTTTTATACTGCCTTACCGCAAAATGTTTCGGATTTTCTTTCTCCAGCTCCTCAAACATCAAATCCACCGGATTTTTAAAATCTTCGTCATCTTCCCTTACTTCGCTGGCATTTATCATGTCAAGCAGGGTGGCAAAATTTTGTTCCTCCTCCACACATTCGTAATAGATATAGCCGATGAGTGCCATGTACAAAAGCTTCTCTGCGTTCACCCAAAAATCTTCACCCGATTTATTTCCATTTCCCGTATTGATAACAAGAATATTCACCAGCGAAATAATATCTTTCTCATTTCGGATGTAAGCAAACGGATTGTAGTGCATGGATTTTGCAAAATTAATGGTGTTGATAATTTTTATCTTATATCCGTTTTTCGCTAACATTTTGCCGCATTCAATTAAAACCGTTCCCTTTGGATCAGTAACCACATAGGAACCATGCATCTGCATCAGATTTGGTTTCAGATAAAATCTCGTCTTTCCGGAACCCGAACCGCCGATAATAATCACATGCTTGTTTCTTGCTAATTTTGCAAGCTTCATTCTGCTGGACATCGTTAAAAATTCCGTTGCTGTCAGTATGATATTGTTTTCAAAAACCTCGTCTATGTAAGGAGCAATATCCTTCTCTGTTCCCCAACGTGCCGAACCATACTCTCTGCCATTGCGGTACTTCTTTCCATTTTTTGATTTGCTGCAAACAATGAGCCAAATAACAAAGGAGCCTGTCACACCGAAAAGCAAATCTTGCGTCCGTAAACTTGGCAGGGGATTTGTAAATGCCTCACCCATCCGATTTACTGCATCCACAAATTTCTCAAGCTCCGTTTCTGCACTACTTTCATGGTAAAGCCATGCCAATTTATCAAAAACATAACCTAGCAGAAAATAAGGACCATGTATAACGAGAATCTTTTTCCATTTCAGCTTTCGGATTTTATTTCCGGCATTTCGGACTGCGTTCTTTGCAATTTTTGAAATCTTTTCTGCAATCCTGCTCATAATGACCGTTCCCTGTCTTTCTGATGTTCCTTTATATGCTTCTGTCCCCTGCCTGCTTCCAGCACTTCTTTAAACTGTGCTAATTTCTGCTTTGCAGAAACACGTTTCTTTCCTTTCTTTTTCTCACCGCCACGCACAAATTCCTTAAATGCCTGCGTCAGCACATCGGCATCCCTGCCTTTGAAAAACACTAGATATTTTGGCGGCATTACGCTTTTATCCTTTGTGACAGCAAAATCAACCTTATACTTTTTCGCCACACGTTCAAACGCTCGAATATTGCCATCGCTGATTTCAATATTTGACACACCTGCGTTCTGTCCGACAAGTTCCTTTATTGACTGTTTCCCATGCTTCGGCTGATTCGCCCGCTGCTTTTGGCTTTCAAGATACATCTTCATCACTTTCCGAAGCACTTCCGCTGTCAGTTTGGAAGTCCTCACCGCAAGGGCAATCGTCTTCTGTGTCACTTCTTCCTGCATTTTCCGCCTCCTTCTGTCGTCTGCTCCTATTTTTTATGGTGGAACAAACAGCCTGTGCAATAAATAATTCATATGATTCCTTTCCACTTTTGGACATTGTGTCCTAAAGTCCAAAAACACAAAAAGGCAGCCATAAATCGTTTCTTCTGATTCATAGCTGCCTTACGCTGTGTAAATTTTTATCAAAACAGTATGCTTTTGTCACTTCACTTGTGAAAATAATGCCTACTCAGCATACCATTATAAAATAATCCTGATGCCTTTCTTGTTTTATTTTTTCAAACCTGCATAATCTACTGTTTCTGCTACAATAAGTGGTGTAATAATAATTCTGCCCTGTTCTAAACTTACTGACACCTTTGTTCCAATTGGAAAACCAAACTCTTCTAAATATTTTCCTTTTACCTGTAACGTAGGTACGTCCTGATATTTATATCCACTTGTAGCATTTATCTTTAATTTTCTTTCCACAAAAATTCCTCCCTGTATTTCCATCTGTCAACTTTTGGACACAATGTCCTAAAGTGCTTGTCCAACTACTCCATATTCATTTCCGCCATACAAATCATGCTGAACTTCCTGCTGATAATAGTAATTCATTGTATTTGGAGCGTTATAAAGTGTAGTAATCAAATATGAGCGAATATTTCCTATTTTGCTTGTGGTATTTTTCATGCACTCCATTACATACTCAATATGTCCCTGATTTAATTTTAAAAATTTTGCTTTTACAAGCTCATAAGGATAATCTTCCCCGCCAATGCGTATGCTGGTACGTTTCACACAAACGACATCACAAATAAGCTGGTAAAGTTCCTCTGCCAGTTCTCTTTCATGCTTTTGAGCATAATTCATATAATAATCATACTCAATATTTTCACGGATAATCTGCATATAAGCATTTATCTCATCCATTCCATCTGCATTGCATTCCGATGATTGATAGATAAGATTGTTATAACTATTATCAGTATAGTTATTATTAGTATAATTAGAGTTCGATTTTCGAACCTCTTGAAGTTCGATTTCCGAACCTCCTGAAGTTCGATTTTCGGTCTTCTTGAAGTTCGATTTCCGAACCTCTTGAAGTTCGATTTTCCGACTTCTTGAAGTTCGATTTTCGAACTTCTGGATGTTCGATTTCCCGACTTCTTGAAGTTCGGTTTTCAAAATCCCCTACAAATTCTACTTTTTCGATTTCCTGATGTTCGATTTCCGAACTTCTTGAAGTTTGATTTTCGAACTTCTGGATGTTCGATTTTGCTACTGTTTCCGTTATTTCTTCTGCTTCCACTACAGCAAAATTCTTCACATAAATGATATCCGGTTTTCCTAACCCCTGTCTCTTTTTCTCTATTAGACCAATTCCCTTTTTACTATCGAGCTCTGCCAAAATCTTAGAACATTTCTCTTTTGCACAATTCAAATCTTCCATAATATTTTCTAATGTATAATGAATATATGCCCTGTTCTCACTGTCAAACCACCCGTTTTTCATCGACAATGCCATTCTGTCCAACATTAATCCGTAAAGAAGCTTTGCATCACTAGACAATTCTTTGAAACGTTTATCTTTTATCAGCAAACGTGGAACTCTGTAAAAAGAAAACTGTTCCGCCTCTATTCCATAATAATAATCAAATTTCAACTTCTCATCCATGTCTGCTACACCCCCGCTTTTATCCTCTGCCTTTCCATTCTTCCAGCAGTTCTAAAATGACAGCTTCCATTTCCTTCTCCGTATAATCTTCCGGAAAATACTGGCTTACTTTCTCTGCCTTAATGGTCAGCTTCCGTTCCTTCGGCTTCTGTTCTGACAAAATTAATTCTGCCATCGCCTTTGTAAGTTCTCCTTTTTTGGCATATTCTTTCAACTTGCCGGACTGTTCCGTGCTTACATTTACTTTCTGTTCCACAAGCAGCTGTACCACCCATTCCTGCTCATCTTCTGCCAAAAAAGAAATATCCGTTCCCTGCACAATTCCTAATTTCTTATTATCCACCATCGCAAGTAATTCTTCGTTAAGTCTCGACAGCCAAATATACCGCTGTACCGTCTTCCCGCTTTCACCGGCAGTTTCTCCGATTTCATCAAAACTGTTTCCTCCGGTTCGTTTCCCTTGATGCTTTACCGCTTCAAATTTCATGCGGTATGCTTTCGCTTTTTCACTTGGCAGAATATCCTCACGCTGAATATTTGTGTCAACCATAATCACAGTTGCTTCATCATCGGTATAATTCCGCACAAACATTGGCATAGTTGTTTTTCCAGCCAGCTCGCTTGCCCGTTTTCTGCGATGTCCGGCAATAATCTCATAACCGCCCTCTGCCCGTGGTCTTGCAATCCCCGGCATTAACACACCATGTTTTCTAATGCTTTCCACGGTTTCTTCCATCTTCGCATCATCTAACACACGAAATGGATGGTTTTTAAATATATGTAAATCATCGAGAGCAAGCTCCATAACCTGCTCCGATGTACTTGTTTCCTGTTTTATCTCATTTCCAAATCCAAATAAATTGTCAAAACTGTTTAACTGGATTTTGGAAGCACTCCCTTTTCTTCCACTGCTCATTCCGTACCTCCATTTTCCACGGTACGCTGATGAACAGCCACCTCTATTGCTTCACTCTGCAAATCGGACTCACACTCTATCCCAAGCACTTCCTCTGTAAGTGAAAGATATGCCACCGCAACCTTTCCTTTCGGATCATGCTTAAAAATACTGATTCCCTCTGCTGAAATCTCCGCAGCTCTCACGGATTCCGGTATGCTGTTTGCAAATATCTTCACTTTACTTCCATAATTTTCTCTTACCATTACACTAATATCTCTTGCATAATTCGTCCGGCTGTTTACCATCGTAAGCAAAATTCCCTCAATCTGAAGTTTCGGATTAATCTGACGTTTTACTTTCCCAATCGTTTTAATCAACTGCTCCAGTCCCTTTACCGGAAGATACGCAGCCTGCAACGGAATCAGTACGCTGTCTGCACAGGCTAACGCATTTATCGTAATCATGCCAAGCGATGGAGAGCAATCTATCAAAATCCAGTCATAATACGGTTTCATTTTCTCTATGTAATCCTGCATAATCCGTTCTCTGCCCATCACATTTACAAGAGATACTTCCAATCCCGACAGTTCAATATTTGCAGGCATTAAATCCACACCTTCTTCATGGTGCAAAATTCCCTCTGCGGAATCTACTTCTTGCTCGTTAATTATCTTTCCCATAATGCTTGCCAATGTAATCTCCAGTTTATCCGGTTCACGATAACCCAAACTTGCTGTAAGACTGCCCTGTGCATCTGCATCTACTAAAAGTACCTTTTTTCCCATTTTCGCTAAACCTACACCCAAATTTCCGGCTGTGGTTGTTTTTCCGGTTCCACCTTTTTGGCAGGCGATAGCCATAACATGACACATTTTATCTGTTCCACACATGATTTTTCCTCACTTTTCTGAAATCTGTCTTCTTCGGTCTGTGCCGAAACAGCACAGACCTATGTAATCGTGGCTGCTATTCCTTTTCGCTCAATCGCTTGATTACCACATAAACCCTGTAATATTTGTCCGTTCCCTTATTCAGATACATATCCGAAAATTCCAAGACCTCTATTTTCGGGATTCTGTCTAAAATTCGTTCAAACCACTTAATATCGTTCTTCGTTCCCATCAATCTGACTTTTAACATTAATCCTGTCCTCCAAACATGGCATACAGCTTCCTGTTATAAGTTGCATACTCCGGATACCGAATTTGTATTGCCTGCCAAAAGAATGGTGCATAAGAACAAGAAAACAATTCTTCTACACTATATTGGCTGCACTCACTTAACTGTTCTTCTGCATCTTCATAATCCAAAACACTCGGAGTTCCATTGCAATAAAGATTAAATGCCATTCTTACCACTTTTACACTTCCGCTTGTCTGCCAGCCTTCTCTTAAACACTCTGTTTTTACACAGCCGGTCTCAAAATCGTAAATGTTATCCACATATCTTCTTGTATCTGCGTTGATACCGAGGCAGTAAACCAACGCCTTATGATATACGTCCTGACAACGTACCTGCTCTAATTTTTCGTAATAAAATTTCTCATGTGCTTCACTAATAAAATTGATGTTCTGTTCTTTTTCTGCTCCTAACGCTGTACTGTTCATTCTCTTTTTTCCTCCAATTCTTAAATTTTGACCATAACACATTGGCTTATTTTGAAATGCAAAAAAGGACATTTCTCTAAAATTTCTTTTAGAAAAATGTCCTTATAGTACAAAATATTAACTTGGACTGACTCGATTTTAATTTAAAATCATTTATTAAAACCCTTTAAAAGAGATTATTTTGTCGTACTCTTGTCGTACAATACAGTTAAAAGTCCTTCAAACCCTTGATTTTCCTAGCTTTATTTGTCCAATGACTTCATCGTTGGGAATAACAATACATCCCTAATCGCTGGTGAGTTTGTCATGAGCATTGTCATACGGTCGATACCATATCCGATACCGCCTGTTGGTGGCATACCAACTGCAAGTGCATTAAGGAAGTCTTCATCTGTGTGGTTTGCTTCATCATCACCAGCTGCAAACAATTCTTCCTGTGCTTCGAAACGTTTTCTCTGATCTTCTGGATCATTAAGCTCTGAATATGCATTTGCCATTTCCCAACCATTCATAAAGAACTCGAAACGTTCTACATATTCTGGATTCTCTGGTTTCTTCTTTGTTAATGGAGAAATCTCGATTGGATGATCCATTACAAATGTTGGCTGGATTAAGTGATCTTCTACGTATGTTTCGAAGAAGAGATTTAAGATATCACCTTTCTTGTGGTGTTCTTCAAACTCAATGTGGTGCTCTTTTGCAAGTGCACGTGCAGCTTCTAAGTCTGCTACTTCATTCCAATCTACGTTCGCATATTTCTTAACAGCATCTACCATTGTAATACGCTCGAATGGTTTTGACAAATCCATTGTGTGCTCGCCATATGTAAGCACGAGAGAACCATTTACCTCCTGAGCAACATAGCGGTATAAGTTTTCTGTTAAATCCATCATACCGTGATAATCTGTATATGCCTGATATAATTCCATTAATGTAAATTCTGGATTGTGTCTAGTATCTAAACCTTCGTTACGGAATACACGTCCGATTTCATAAACACGTTCCAAACCACCTACGATAAGTCTCTTTAAATATAATTCAAGAGAAATACGAAGTTTTAAGTCTTCGTTTAAGGCGTTGAAATGTGTCTCAAATGGTCTTGCTGCTGCACCACCTGCGTTAGATACTAACATTGGTGTCTCTACTTCCATGAAGCCCTGTCCATCTAAGTAGTTACGAATGCTCTTTAATACTTTTGAACGTTTGATGAAAGTATCCTTTACCTCTTCGTTCATAATTAAGTCCACATATCTCTGACGATATCTGGTATCTGTATCTGTAAGCCCATGATATTTTTCTGGTAAAATCTGTAAGCTCTTAGAAAGAAGTGTTACTTCTTCTGCATGGATAGAAATCTCGCCCTTCTGAGTTCTGAAAACTTTACCCTTAACCCCTAAGATATCGCCTACATCATATTTTTTGAAATCTTTGTAGCTTTCTTCACCGATTTCGTCACGAGCAACGTATACCTGAATGTTGCCTTCTTTATCCTGAATGTTGCAGAAAGAAGCTTTACCCATGACACGTTTTAACATCATACGACCTGCGATAGTTGCAACCTGACCTTCTAAAGCGTCAAAATCATTTTTGATATCCATGCTGTGATGTGTTACATCATATTTTGTGATTACAAATGGGTCCTTTCCATTTGCCTGCAATTCATGCAATTTGTCGTAACGAACCTGAATCAACTGGTTAATATCCTGCTGCTGTCCGCCATTGTTATTCTGCTCTGCCATGTTTTCCTCCTTAATTCTTCCGCTTGTTACGGTGTACCTTCTGTTCTTCTGTAATTAGTTTGCTTTGTAAATTTCAAGTACTTTATATGAAATCTCGCCAGCTTGTGTCGCTACTGTTACTATATCTCCAACTTTTTTGCCCATAAGAGCTTTTCCTACTGGTGACTCGTTAGAGATTTTTCCTTTTAAGCTATTCGCTTCTGTACTACCTACGATTTTGTATTCTAATTCTTCTTCAAATTCCATGTCATAGATACGAACACTACAACCAATATTAATCTGGTCTAAGTTTACATCGTCTTCTACTACAACTTCTGCATTCTTTAAGATTTTCTCAATTTCCTCAATACGAGCTTCAATGTCTCTCTGCTCATCTTTTGCTGCATCATATTCTGCATTTTCAGAAAGGTCTCCTTGCTCTCTGGCTTCTTTGATTTTATCAGCAACTTCTTTTCTCTTAACGACTTTTAATTCCTGTAATTCATCTTCTAACTTTTTAAGTCCCTCATAAGTCAAAATATTCTTCTTTGTCATTTCATTCTACCCTTCTTTGTAAAATTATTCGTCCCTGTAAAAACCCTCTTCAAATCTGTCTCTTACGTATTTTCTGTCATTTGTGTGTTTACCCTTGACAATCACAGTATTATAACCGAACGGCACTACTATGTCAAGGTTTTCCCTTATTTCCCAAGGTTTTTTGTGGATGGGAATATAACCGCAATTTGTTACTCCGCCCAAATGATAGCACCGTCCACTCCATTCAAAATCCAAAATTATTTTAAATTTCCCCTCGGAATTTAATCTGCCTACCCACTTTTGTTCCTTTTTAGGCATTATCGCTGTAACCAGTCCATTTTCCTCATATGCACATTCTGCGAACTCGAAATAATACTCCTTCCGATCCGTATATACTGTTAACGAATTAATATTTTCTTTTAACTGATTCAGCACGTCCAACGCATCAGCTTGTTCAAAAAGATGTGGTTCTTCTACCTCTTCGTCAAAGATAATGAGTTCTGCTTTTGCCAGATTGATACCCTTTTCTTTTATAACACAAAAGAAAATAGGAGCAAACTCTACTAAATAAGGATTCTCAAATGCCATATTCTATACCTTAATCTCTGAGTGACACTTCCCAACTGTCATTGAAGTAATTTAGGATATTATATGTTGGCAACTCCTCAAACATTCCTCATTCTTCATTTCCTATCCGCTCTAAAACCTCATTAAATAACTCTTCTAGCCCCTCATACGTCTCCACTTCACAAACACGAGCCCGAAGTTTGGAAGAATTTTTATATCCAGCCGTATACCACGCAGCATGTTTTCTCATTTCCCGAATAGCAGTGTATTCCCCTTTAAAGTCAATCTGCATTCTCGCATGACGAAGAATCATATCTCTCACCTCTATAAAATCCGGTTTGCCCAATTCTTCACCTGTTTCAAAATAATGCAGAATTTGTTTAAAAATCCATGGATTACCTTCTGCACCTCTGGCAATCATAAACCCGTCACATCCAGTCTGCTCTCTCATACGTATAACATCCCGTGCAGTTAAAATATCGCCATTCCCAATAACCGGTATAGATACAGCTTCTTTCACCTGACGTATAATATCCCAGTCTGCTTTTCCAGAATAATACTGCTCTCTTGTACGTCCATGAACTGCTACAGCCGCCGCACCACTCTCCTGTGCAATTCTTGCCATCTCCACTGCATTTACATGATCATCATCAAATCCTTTTCTAATTTTGACAGTAACCGGCTTCTTAATTGCTTTTGCCGTAGCTTCAATAATCTTTCCAGCAAGAATCGGATTCTTCATTAACGCAGAACCATCACCGTTATTTACTACCTTTGGTACAGGACATCCCATGTTGATATCTAAGATATCAAATGGTCGTTCCTCAATCTGTTTAGCAATCTCACCCATAATAACCGGATCTGAACCAAAAAGCTGCAATGATACCGGATTCTCCCTTGGGTCAATACTTAACAGTTCCTCCGTGTTTTTATTCTTATATAAAATAGCCTTTGCACTAACCATTTCCATGCACAAAAGCCCTGCTCCCTGCTCTTTACAAAGCAAGCGAAATGGCAGGTCTGTTACCCCTGCCATTGGTGCTAATATTAAATTATTTTGTAATGTTACGTTTCCTATCTGTAATTCCTTTATCATGAAATCTTTCCCGTTTTACGATTCTGCTTTTTATAAATAAGAAGCATTCCTTTTAATGTCAACGCCGAATCAAAAATATCAATTGCTTTTGTTTCGTTAGCAATGATACGACCCAGACCACCGGTTGCTACTACTTTTATCTCACCCAGTTTTGCTTCCTTTTTTATCTCTTTGATAATATATTCCGTCTGCCCTATCTGACCATAAATAAGCCCTGCCTGCATACTAGAAATTGTATCCTTCGCCAAAATACTCTCCGGTTTTTTAATTTCTATCTCCGGTAGTTTTGCAGCCTCTTCCCAGAGTGCAGTAGCAGAAGTCTGAATACCTGGTGCAGTGATACCGGTAACAAATGTTCCGTTTGCATCTATCAAATCATAGGTAGTGGCAGTGCCAAAATCCAACACGAGCACAGGTCCTCCATATAAACCATATGCCGCAGCCGCATCTACAATACGGTCCGCTCCCACCTGTTTTGGATTGTCTATCGCAATCCGAATACCAGTCTTAATACCTGGTTCAATATTGATTGGACTAATATGCAAATATTTTATAATAGCCGCTTCCAATGAATGCATCACTTTCGGAACAACCGATGCAATAATGACATCATCAATTTCCTTCGAAGATATCTCATTCTGCTCTAACAAATTCAACAGTAGCATACCATACTCATCTGAAGTTCTTGGCATTTTAGTCGTAATACGGAAAGTCGCTTTAATGTCATCACCATCAAATACTCCTACTGTTATATTGGTATTCCCGACATCTATTGTAATTAACATATTGTTTCCTCTCACTTCTACATCTAGCAATATTCCATCTTTTTAGTATAATCTATATGCCTAGTCCTCGTCAAACGCCCCTATCATGACTTGATAGTATAATTCTAACGCCGACAGCAATTCCTGATTTTCTCTCTGAAGCTTACGCATCTTAAGACCACTTCCAATATCATCATACAAAAGGTCTCCCTCATCACAGGATGCCCGAAACTCTAATTCTCCTTCTTCGTTAAAAACCAATTCCAATGTACCGCCAATATCTTCTGTAAACAGTACACACATAATCTTCAACTCGTCTTTTATTTCTTTTGGAATATTCTCAAAATTCTGATCAATGTAAAATTTTTTTGTATATGCGCTTGCTCCGCAAAGTACAAGTTCTCTCATATTTTTCTCCAATTTATAAATCTTCTATACCTTCAAATTCATTTTCGCATGGCGACAGGATTTCCTTATTTTTATACATATCCGTAAATTCCGCGAACGGATACCTCTCCGGAAGACACCAATTTTCTACTTTCCCAGGTATCTACCATCAACTCTCCTTTTGGCGTAATCCCCCTTGCATTGCCCTCAAATGGCTCCTTCGGATCTAAAACTTTCACTCGCTGATGCATGTTTACAAGTCTTGCATTATAATCTTTTACCAGATTCTGCAAATCCTGTGTCTGTAAATAAGTCTCATAATCCTCTTCAAAGTACTCCCAGACCGTTTCTATTAATTCTGCACGACTAATAAGTTTTCCCGTCTCAAGCCGTAATGAGGTCGCGATATCCCGAATCTCTTCTGGAAAACTCTCTGTACTTACGTTAATCCCAATTCCTACAACAATGTGATTGACATAATCAAACTGTGCACTCATCTCTGTAAGGATGCCACACACCTTTTTACCATTCATTACAATATCATTTGGCCATTTGATTCCTGCTGGTACACCCGTCAACTTCGTAATCGCTTTAGACACTGCCAACGCCGCCACCAACGTAATCATAGATGCGTTATTCGGATTTATATCCGGCTTTAATAACAACGTCATAGAAATTGTGGTGCCCGCTGGTGATTCCCAACTTCTCCCCCGTCGTCCTTTTCCGGCATTCTGACAATCCGCCACAATAAGAGTACCATTATCATACCCTTCTTCTGCCAGACGTTTTGCCTGTGCATTCGTTGAATCAATTGTCTCATAACAAAGGGTATCTACTCCAATCCACTTTGTTTTCCGACGACTTAGCAGTTCGTGCAAATTTAAAATATCCGGAATGGAAATCAAGCGATACCCCTTATTAGATACCGCTTCTATCTCGTATCCACTTTTCCGGAGTTGGTTAACCGCTTTCCAGACAGCAGTTCTCGAAACGCCAAGCGTCTCACATATCTTTTGCCCCGATACATATTCATTTGTCTCCCTTAACATGGTTAACAATTCTGTTCTCACAGGCTTCCTCCATCGTTTACTTCAATGTTGCATACATAATTGCTTTTATACTGTGCATACGATTTTCTGCCTCGTCAAACACAACGGAACGAGGTCCTTCAAACACCTCATTTGTTACTTCTAGCTCTGTATAACCAAACTTTTCATAAACATCCCGGCCGATTTTAGTATTCAAATCATGAAATGCTGGTAGACAATGCATAAAAATAGCTGTTGGCTTCGCATTAACAAATGCCGCTTCATTTACCTGATATGGCATCAAATCTGTCAAACGTTCAGCCCATACTTCTTCTGGCTCACCCATCGATACCCATACATCTGTATAGATTACATCGGCATCCTTTGTGGCTAACGCAACATTCTCTTCAATCGTAATTGTAGAACCAGACAAGGCAGCCACTTCTTTTGCATACTGAACAAGTTTTGCATCCGGAAAATATTTTGGACAGGTACAAACCACATAATCGATACCAAGCTTTGCACAAGTTACCATAAGCGAGTTGGCCATATTATATCTGCCGTCTCCCATATATACAAATTTCAAACCTTCCAGTGTCCCGAATTTTTCCTTAATTGTCAGCATATCTGCTATCATCTGTGTCGGATGGAATTCATTTGTAAGACCATTCCAAACAGGCACACCTGCATACTTTGCAAGCTCTTCTACGATTTCCTGGCCAAATCCACGATACTCGATTCCATCATACATACGTCCGAGCACGCGTGCAGAATCTGCTACACTTTCCTTTTTTCCGAACTGTGATGCTGTCGGATCTAAGTATGTAGTATGCATACCCAAATCATAAGCTGCCACCTCGAAAGAGCAACGTGTACGTGTACTAGTCTTTTCAAAAATAAGTGCGATGTTTTTTCCTCTTAATTCATCATGTGCAATTCCCTGTTTCTTCTTCTCTTTTAACTCAGCTGCCAAATCAATTAAGTAATTGATTTCTTCTGCTGTATAATCTTTTAATGTTAAAAAATGACGTCCTTTTAAATTCATAACTAATCTCCACCTTTTCTCTATGTATTGAATTGAGCTGCCAGATTAGTGGCAGCTCGTTTTCAGCTTCATTAATTTTCTTTTCCAACTTCAACTACAGATTTTGCCAACCCAGCTAAACCTTGAATCTCTGATGGAATAATAATCTTGGTTGCTTTTCCATCTGCTGCTTTTGCAAATGCTTCCAAACTCTTTAACTGAATAACATTTGCGTCCGGTGCCGCTTCTTTCAACATACGAAGACCATCTGCATTCGCCTGCTGAATTTTAAGAATCGCTTCTGCCTGACCTTCCGCTTCGCGTATTGTTGCTTCCTTCTTTGCTTCTGCACGAAGAATTGCCGCCTGTTTCTCAGCTTCTGCATCTAAGATTGCAGATTCCTTTTTACCTTCTGCCACAAGAATAGTCGATGTTTTCTCTCCTTCTGCACGAAGAATTGCTTCTCGACGTTCACGCTCTGCCTTCATCTGCTTCTCCATTGCATCCTGGATAGCTGCTGGCGGAATAATATTTTTCAATTCTACACGGTTAACCTTAATGCCCCATGGATCTGTTGCAATATCAAGAGATGCTCGCATCTGTGTATTAATTGTCTCTCTGGATGTCAAAGTTTCATCTAATTCCAAATCACCTATAATATTACGAAGTGTCGTCGCTGTTAAATTCTCAATCGCCATGATTGGATTCTCCACACCATACGCATACAACTTAGGATCTGTAATCTGGAAAAAGACAACTGTATCAATCTGCATAGTTACATTATCTTTTGTAATAACCGGCTGCGGAGGAAAATCCACTACCTGCTCTTTTAAAACAACACGTTTCGCCATGCGATCAACAAAAGGCACCTTAAAATGAATACCTACTGACCATGTAGTCAAATAGCCTCCCAAACGTTCGACTACAACTGCCTGTGCTTGTGGTACTATTTTAATACAAGAAGATGCTAACACAAGTGCAAGTACTAAAATTACTAAAAATGGAATCAAAAATGGCATATAAATTCCTCCCTCATTATAAATATTTAGTTCTAAGTAATATTTTACCAAAATAACTATCTTAATATTACTATATTTGCACTTATATTACAATAAGAGAAATATTTCATAAACAGAAAAAGTGCCGGCTTTTATGCCGACACTTCTTTACATTTTTTAAAAGAAAACGTGATTACCAATTACCAAACCAGCATGTCCTGACTTTGCCAGTCTAAAACTTATCGCTCCATTTGTATTATCTACCCCATTTATTGCTTCCTGTGCTGCCTGAATACAAGAGGCTTTAGGACCATTTGCCACCACACTTGCCACTTTACCATTTCCTGCTGGCGAAAACTGTCCCGGTGCATAAATAACTTCTGTGATTGAGTTTGGATATCTGCCGCTTCGAACACGATTCATTACAGCTGCACCAACTGCAACCTTACCTTCATAGCACTCTCCACCCGCTTCACACTGAATTAATGCCGCCAAAAGAAGAACCTCATCTGTAGATGCATTAAAAGATGCATTCTGCACAACCGTTATTTCTGTAGTCTGTGCTGCTCTTCTCTTTGCTTCCTCTTCTGCTTTTTTACGAGCAATTTCTTTTTCTTCAGCAATTGTAATTGCCTCTGTAGTTGCATGTGTTACTTCTGCATAATCAGCACTAATATATCTTGTCTTTCCCGTATAACGTACTGCCAACCAACCGTCTACTTGCTCTGCATCCGGTTCTACGATTAATACTGTACCTTTTGAAACCGAAGCAACAATACTACTGTCCGTTGAAGCTTCACTTCTCACACGAATTCCTGTTCCCGTAATAGTTGCCCTGATATCAATATTGGTATTCGCATAAGCTAATGCATCCAATCCATAGACACAATACTCATTCTTTACATAACCATCCACATTACCGGATTTGATATGAGTCCACTCCTCACCAATTTCAACAACTTCTGCCACATCACCTTTTCTCATGCGACCAACAATTTCAGAATCTTTAGAAGCCTCTGCTCTGACATTCATCTTATCTTCAACATCTGCCATCACACGATTCTGCCATAACTGCTCTTCTTCTGTAAGTATCGGTCCATCCGGTATAGATGCAATCGCTTCTTCTGCAGCTGTTACAACAACCATTTCCAGCTGTGCATACTCTACTTTCTGAACTTCTGTCAATGCCAACTCTTCTAATTCATTTAACGAAAGAACTACCCCTGCGGTTCTTCCCTTAACACTATCCTCTATTGTGACCTGTTGCGACGCTGCGTCGTTTACTCTTCCCGTAATGCTTGCAGTTCCTGCAATGGCACACAAAATTCCAAAACCAAGTGCAACTGTAACTGCATTTTTCACAGCTTTATTTCTCAAGCTCATAAACCCCTCCATATATGTTTATACCTAATAGTATTACACATTTATTTCAATTTATTCGTATTTGTTACAATTGTTACAGATTTGTTACGACTGCGATTATAGCAAAGCACCACCGCAAAGTCAAGGTTTTCGGGACTTTTCAAAAATGTTTGGTAAGTTTTGGCAAATTTACACGGTAAAAAAGCACTATTTCCATCATACTTTATAATAATTAATCATGTTTTTCATCTCGTCTTTAAGGAAAAACTTCCGAAAGGACTTCATTTATTAAGCTTTCAGGTGCTTCTTTTTTATACGTCTCAAACTTTTTTTCTTCCTGGTCACATTCTAAAAAAAGTACTTTCTCCGTACTTTTCTCATCTCCACACAAATCTGAACTATTTTCTTCTTCCTCTATTACATCTTTTTCTAATGTCTCTTTAATAGAATTCTCCATTTTTTTCAATCGTTGTAACACCTGCTTATGTGCAAGCATAATTTGTATTGACACAAACACCTGCAAGAGCATAATCATTCCCAGTAAAACTTCCATAGTTTAGATCCCCTTTCTTCATTCTAAAACTAACCTCAATTATAAGTTTTCTGATTCTTTTTTTAAAGTATTGTGCCAGGACTTTTCATCGCAAGTTTCGACAAAAACTTTGATTTCTTTGCAGTCTTTTCTTGACTTTTACGCATAAGGGTATTATAAATAGGGAAAACATACTTTATGATTATCTGCTCTTTGGAAAGGCGGTACTTTATGAAAAAAATCCTTATGACGGGCGGTGGAACGGCAGGACACGTAACACCTAACATTGCGTTATTGCCTGCATTGAAAAAAGCTGGTTACGAAGTTTCTTATATTGGTTCTTATGATGGTATCGAAAAACGTTTAATCGAGGAACAGAATATTCCTTATTATGGAATCTCTTCCGGAAAACTTAGACGCTATTTTGATCCAAAAAATTTCTCTGACCCATTTAAAGTTGTAAAAGGGTTAGGACAATCGATAGGACTTTTAAAAAAGCTCAAACCTGACATTGTATTTTCAAAAGGTGGTTTTGTTTCCGTACCGGTTGTTCTGGCTGCACGACTTTGCAAGATTCCTGCTATTATCCACGAATCAGACATTACTCCAGGTCTTGCAAATAAATTAGCTATTCCCGGTGCTACAAAAGTGTGTTGTAACTTCCCAGAAACTTTAAAATACTTACCTTCAGAAAAAGCCATCTACACAGGTTCTCCAATTCGTCAAGAACTTTTACATGGAAATGCCAATGACGCTTTATGTTTTTGTAAACTTTCCGAAAAGAACAAACCTGTTTTATTAATTATAGGTGGAAGCACCGGTTCAATGGTTATTAACAACGCTATAAGAGACGCACTTCCTCAATTATTAGAAAACTATATTATTATTCATCTTTGTGGAAAAAATAACTTAGATACCTCTTTGAATAATATCGAAGGTTATTTACAATTTGAATATATCGGAAAAGAGCTTGCTGATTTATTTGCATTATCTGATTTTGTAATTTCTCGTGCCGGAGCAAATGCCATCTGCGAATTACTGGCATTACGAAAGCCAAATATTCTTATTCCACTTTCTGCTGCCGCAAGCCGCGGAGACCAGATTTTAAATGCAAATTCTTTTAAAGCTTCTGGTTATAGTTATGTATTAGAAGAAGAAAATCTTACTACAGCTTCTCTTCTGAGTGCAATTACACATGTTTGGGATAAAAAAGATACTTATATCGAAGCAATGAACAATAGTCAGAGTAAAGACTCTATTCAGACTATCGTTGAATTAATTGAAATGGTAGCTAAAAAATAATTTTAGTGCATACACAAACCTTACGTCTGTGTATGCACTTTTGTTCCTAATTATTCTGCAAGTGCATTCTTAATCTCTATAAACTCTTCTGCTGTATATGTTTCATGATTCCACACAAGAATATCTTTATTCATAGATGCATTTTTATATCTTGGAATCAAATGTATATGAAAATGGAATACCGTCTGACCTGCCGCCTCATTATTATTCTGAAGAATATTGAATCCATCACACCCTAATACATCTGTCATACGAATGGCAAGTTTTTTAGCCAGCTTCATCGCTTTTGCCACCACTTCCTCATCAATATCATATAAATTTGCATAATGTACCTTTGGTACAATCAATGCATGTCCTTTACTTGCTGGATTAACATCCAAAAATACTCTAAAATCATCGTCTTCGTAAATCGTATAAGATGGAATTTCTCCTGCTATAATTTTACAAAAAATACAATCTGCCATTGCTAACTCTCCTTTATTCGCTTTATTTGCTCTTGTATATTACAGACACATCCTATTCAGAAAATGGGAATAAATTATCCAACATCTTCAATGTCTTAAAATTCCCTTTTGCTGTCATCTGGCCCATCATAAAAGCTCTCTGAAATGTCATCTGACCTGAAATAATATTCTGCATGATATTCATTGTCGCTCTTGCCAATACATCTATGTCCTCTTCCTGCCCATAATGAATATCCAGCTTTTCCCTCTTTACTCCTATAAACAATGGTTTCTTTATTCCATCAATCATAAATAAATATCTTGCAGAGAAATCCATTTCCGGTTGGAAAACCTTTTTCAAATCATCAATATATAATTCTTCTGCATCAGAATCTTTTTTGCCCAACATGTCTTTAAACATAGAAGCCAGCTCTTCAATATCCTCTTTCTGTTTCTTAACATAACTATCATCCGATACATATTTAGAAAGCTGTTCACTTTCTTGTGGCGTTAAAAGCATCTGCGTTGTACGTAAGACATTCTGTTTTACAGCCTGATTACTACTTGGAAGGCTTTTTAATTTCTGAGAGATTGTACGATACAAATTCTCAGCCTTTTTCTCAATAATCAGATTGTACTCCTCATTCATCTCAAAATTCACCAAGTCTTCTACATAACCACTAAGACCTGCACATGGCAAACCACCTAAAATCTCCCACGCATTTGCAAGTGTTAATTCGCCTTCTCTCTCTCCATATGTAGTCGACATAACAATCGGTTGCATATACGTAGTTTTTATCTTCTCCTTATCCGCATACAACCAACACGCATCTAAAAACTGTTGCATATAGCCACCGATTCCAAGCCACTCTACCGTAGTTCCTAAAATTATACCATCTGCATCCTTTAAAGTTTGTGGTAAAGTAGTAATCTCATTTTTATGTTCTACAATATTAATTCTTTCTACAGAAACTCTAAGTTCCTTTAATACTTCTTCCATTTTATTTAATACATATAATGTCGGATCATCTAAAACGCCTCTGCCGCCATAATAAATATTCACTTTCATGTACTATCCTCGCTTTAATCTGCTATTTCTTTACAACATTTTACTTCTTTTAGTATATAGATTTTCGCAGACAAAATCAATCTTTTTGCGAGTTTTCCTAGCATCCTGATTTATAGAAACCGATAAGGCTCATTTGCAAAATAGATTTTCTCGTTTTTCTTAAGACTTACTCTAGTCCTGTAACTCAACAAACCACCATTCACTTTCGTACCATTTGTAGAATTCAAATCCTCAATAAAATATATTCCATCTGTCAAGGTAATCTTCGCATGATATCGGCTAATCGCCGAACATTTAATGACCCCATCACAGTCTTTTGCTGCTCCTATCGTAAATGGCACATCTGATATCGTAATATCTGGCAATAGATTTGTCCCCTCGTATTTTAAAACACCCCAAACCGCATCCTCTGATATATTCAACATCTTCGTTTGCATCCATTCATCAGATGCTTCTTCTGATTCAAAAAACACTTTCTTATCTTGTCGTTTTTTCTGCAACACATTCCTTATCTTTTCCTTTATTCGACTCACAATCTCTTCCACAATGTTCTTCTTCTGCAATTGCATTTCATATGTATCCAGTATAATTTCTTCGTCAACAATTTCCTCCCTACACATTTCTAACTTCTGCTCCTTCTCTGTTGCTGCCATCGTCCACATATATTCCCGTAATCCCTGAATAGAAAATGTTATTTTCTGCACTTCCTCATATACTCCATATACCAACTGCACGGCTACAACATTTTTATGGTCTGTTTTTGCCAGAATATACTCCATTAGTCTTGTAAGTCTCAACTGTAATGGTTCATCCACTTCCGGGCAGTAACAAAAATAAATTGTTTCCGACTTTGCATCCCAAAAAATAGTTTCCGGTAACAACAAAAGCCCTTCCGACCAAAGCAGATATTTTTCCAACTGCTTCACAGCTACACAGATTCCCACTAACAAACTTCGCATAATATTTTCATCCATCAGTGTACTTTCTAACAGTACATCCAATGCCTGCTTCCCTGTAATATCATAGCGAAGCAGATATTTATCATCTTCTTTTTGCCAGCAAACCGGCAGAATTCCTTCTATTGTATTCCGCATAAGCATCTCTTCTTCCATTTTCTTTAAGGATTCGGACATTATAATCCTCATATATCCCGACTGTACATTTCGCACATATTCAATCTTCATATTCTTCCTCAAAAAGCTCCTTTACAAGTTCCCTTCTATACATAACGCTTATCAGATCTAACTTTTCATTTTCCATTTGACTCATCGCTTCCTGCTTTATCTCTAGATAAAAAGCTATTCCTACATCCATCGTAATACAAATACAAAACAATATTATTGGAAAAACACACGCCGCCTCAATGGTAAAACTTCCCTTATATGCTCTCATAAAATAAATAAAACATATGCCGTCAACACGAAAGGTCCTAACGCCATCCTATCGTCCCCTTTTTTCTTTTTTAAAACAAGACATCCTATTGCAAAACTTCCGGCAAGAAGTAGGCTTGCCATAAGCAATGTAATATTTTGTATAAACCCTAAAAAAATACCAGTTATCATAAAAAGATAGCCATCCCCCAAACCAACACATTCCTTTGAACACCAAGCTATAAGCAAAATTATACATCCGCTAACAGCTCCACCTATAGCCTGATACACCGCCTCCCAACTTCCACATGATACAATGCCAAAAACACCCATTATTACCAATTGCCGTATCTCTATTAACTGTGTTTTGTAATCTTTCCATGCAATTACAAACAAAAAGAAAAGTAACACCAGCTTTGATACTATTTCGAACATTTCTTACATGCCTCCATCTCTCCAACTTCCGAACGTCTCTTCTTGTATATAATTCTTTTTAACCCTCCACACTCTAACGAATAATGGTATTTATCTCCATAGTCCGTTATATAGACCATCTCAGAAAATTGTTCTGTTCCACACCGCTCACATGCCTCGTATGTTTCACCACGCAAATTTCTTTTTGTGCCCAATTCATATGTATATATTTTTTGTATGGAAAGTTCTAAATAAGGACAAGTTCTTCGCATATGACAAACCTCTCCATACTCCGTTACATATACCCACTCTTCTAACCCCTCTCCATCAACACGACAATGCCAGCCATTCCATTTCCGATATCTAGTTCTCTGTGAAAGCAAAAAATCTGTTCTTCCAAACAATCTTATAGGAAGATTCATAACATAATTAGCATTTAATAAAATATAATCTTCCTTAAATTCGGATGCTAGCAGGCTAACTCCAACTGCACCACCTATTACATATTGCTCAACCAATTTTTCTTCCCTTAGGTTCAAATAAACCATCGTTTTTGCTAATCCCAGATAATCTATATCCGTTTCCGCCTCTTCTAATTCTTTCACAGACAGAACTGCCAAACTTCGCCCAGTCTCTTCTAATGCCCCTTGAATCACTAACTGTACCTGCATGATTCGAAAAAAAAACAACAACGCCACAAAAAAACCTACAAATAACGGTAAAATAACAGAGGTCTCAATCGTAATAGATCCTTTCTGACAGATGCATAAGGGTGTCTCTCTCTTATTGTGCATATGAGAACAAAATAAGACTTCCTGAACTCCGGGGAGAGATTTTTTAGTCTTGTTATTGAAAAAAAGCTTTATAAATTTTCTTAAAAGAGACACCCTTATACACCTGCCTTTCACGGAATATAGGAACGTTTTACGTTTTTTGAAAAATAATAATTTCCCTCATACTTTTCCCCGACTGATACCAACAACGCAAACACTGGCTGACTGCGAAATCTCACCTTATACTGTAATGCCACAAGCATTTGGTCCATTCTGCAATTTTCATATGCCTTTACTTGTCGCATCCCTATTTCCATAACTTCCATCATGCGATATGCCAGTTTTTGATTATCCGTTGTAAAAAGTAGTTGCTTTAAATAATCAACATAGCTAAGTCCCTCTTCACACATTTTTGCTTTCGTCTCTTTATCAAACACTGACCAAAGATTTGTAAGTTCTGTTGTCCATTCCCTCTCCTTCTTCATAAGAGGAATCCTTTCACCGGCAACGAGTGCTCTTATATCCAATACGCTCTCCATATACGCCCAGGCTCCGATTATTCCTATTTGAATCACCTTTACTACACTCGGATTTTCTCCTGCCATAAGCCCCACCATTCCTGCTAACTCTCCTGCCAATGCCATTTTTTCTTCATCTTGTAATAAATATGCTACATTAGAAGCTTCCCTAATTATCATTATTTTTTTTAGTACACCTTCTAAATTTTTCCAATCACTATCTTTTCCACATGCTACATATTCCATCTCATAATTTAGAAAATGTCCTTCTTTTGTGTTAAAATAATTAGAAAAAAAATCTTCCATATAATGTAACACCAGTAGCTTTTGATACCAACCACTATCTCCGTCAAAATGCAATGTACCTTCTTCTCTTTTTCGATGTTGCAAATCAACAGACAGTGAATCTTCCTTTTTCGATATTGCTGATAAATCCGCAAATATCATATTCAGCATGCTGCTATTTTGCATTCTGCGGGCATTATCCAAAACATTTGTCAATGCAGAAATATCCGGTTTTTCTATCTCTTCCTCTGAGCTCTCTCCCTCTGCTCCTGTATTCTCTTCCTGTTTTAGCTCCCATTCAGCTTCTACTTCTGCTAACACCGTTTTTGCTTCCCAGATAGATTCTTCTACACCACCATGCTGCTTTTCTAAATTTTCTGCTGCTTGATAATTCTCATACAAGTCCTCTGCTATTCCAAGTGGTAGATTCTCCTTCGCTCGTTCTGCGACATACTTTAAAAAAACTTCCCCATCCTCATCTGTGGCAAGCGAATATCCTTCCACCAAAAGCTCATCCATTCTCAACTGAAACAAATCCAAACCAAGCCCCTCTTGTAACCATCCACTCGTATCACAATTCGCAGCCAAATGATTCTCTAGGCTTTCCGTAATGTAATTTATCGAAAAAAACTCCGTTCCATATGCTCCATCTAAAAATAGCAAGCCATACTGCTGCCAAAGAAACGGCTGATACTCTCCACACACAGAATCCATTCCCGCTTCAGCTTTCATATCTGCATAACAATCCAACCCGTACACTCTAGCTCCCTCAAGCAACACAAATAGTAGGGATGTAATCAACATAAGAGACACTGCACAAAACGGCGTAATACTTCCTCGCCTCATATAATCTGTCCGGCTTTATTTGTTATACTTTTAAATATACTATTTACCAATTCCGTTATTTCCTGTTTAAAAATAATAACTAGTCCAATTAATACCACTAAAATCAGTATCATTTCTACCGTTCCAAGTCCTGTTTCTTCTTTCATAAATTCTTTAATACTTCTCATAATATCCTTCCTTTCTTACGATATTCCGGTTTGAAATGAAAGAACTGCCGGAACCATTATTATTAAAATAACAATCCCCAACATTAACAGCATCGGAAACAAAAGCTTTGTTCCTAATTCTTCTCCTAATTGCTGTGCCATGTTCTTACGTTCCGAAAATGTCTCTGCTGCCTCCCTCTCTAAAAGTTCACAAAGACCTTTGTTTCCTTTTTTTAAATTCTGCACCAGATAACTACTCAGCTTACGATATTTTTGCAATTCACACCGCCTTGCAAAAGATTCATATGCTTTTATTTCACCTTTTCCATTCTCGATTTCGCGTTGTGTTATCAACATTTCTTCATATACAATTCTTTCAACTCCACGCTTCTTTGTCTTTTCTTCACTATAGTTTTTTGTAATCTGTCTCCATGCACCTTGTAAAGTCATTCCTGCTCCCAATAGTAATGCCAGTTTATTCACCATGTCCGAATATTCTCTCATTAACTGTACTCGTCGCTTTTCTTTTGCTTCCTTTTCACGTTCCTTTTCTATTGCCGGCCAAAGACACACTATCATCATTCCTAAAAGAAAAACCTGTATCGGAAGCCTTGACTCTTTATTCTTCCAAACCAGTGTATGCCCATTTATCTCCATCGGAAGCGATAATAGTTCCGTCCCTTCCTTCTCTCCACTTTCTGCTATAAGCAGATAAAGTTTTTCATAAAATAGTTCTTCTTCTCCCTTTTCTTCCTTATAAACCGTAAAACCAAACTCATGTATCAAACTACTATCTTCGCAAGTCAGATACACGGTTGCTATTACTTCTTCTTTGTCCTCCTCCATAACCGCATCGTGAATCGTTCCATCTACCGCAATCAATTCGGAATTACTAAAGTTCCAGTCCGCCAATACTTTTCCTTCCTGATAAACACTACTCACAAACACAGTTTCTCTAATAGCTTCTAAGGATTCATTTACTCCAAGAAAGCTTTCCCGAATTTCCTCTACAGCAAGTGCCAAGTATAACTCTTCCTCATCCAGTGTCAGATGCTGTTCTGGAACGGTAATTGCCAATTCTGAGTGCTTAGCTCCATCAATCTCTAATATTAACTCTGCTTCGTATTCTCCCATTCCCCATTCTTTCCGTACTAGATTTCCGTTTTCTGATAAAACACCTTCTCCCCGCTTTGTGTACCATACTAAAATGGTAACAACCAAAACCACTCCCGTTCCCATCATATATTTTTTAATTTGGCTCCCTCTTTTCATCTCCGGTAATTCCCATCTTTTCAGACTTTAATATTTATCATTTTATCCGCCAGCAAAAGAGCTCCTATATATGCAAGAAACGCCCCTGACATAATACAGACTCCAAATATGTTCCCATAGAGTGGAGCTAAAAACTCTTCCGATGTCAGATTAAGATACGACAATAGCAATAGCGGAACTATATTCATTATTTTCTGCTCCATCTTTTTTCCTGATATCACAGTTTCTATTGCTCGCTCAACTTCCATTTTTTCAGATATATGTCCTATCGTACGTTGTATAATTTTCCCAAAATTACCTCCACTTCTTTTCGCAAAGCGAAATACCTCTGCAAATTCCATAATATCTTCGCACTCACTCCGAACTGCAAACTGATACAAAAGTTGTTCTATCGGCTGGTTCATTCGAATTCCGGCATTCATCTGTCGCATCTCTTCCACCATATACGCCTCTTTTCCATATAGTTCCTCCATCTCTTTTAACGCTTCCCTCCATGCGTTTTCTATCGAAAATCCTGCTACAAGTGCAACCGACATGCTTTGCATTCCATCTTTAAACTGAATCAATAATTCTTTTTTTCTTTTATTGATTTGTATATTTTTATAATTGTTGCAGCAAAGTGGAAAAATAATAATTTCTAATAAAAGCCCCCATATACTTTGATACAAAATCCAGGCAGCTATTCCAGACAGTAATAAAGATGTTCCCAAGCACCTTGTTATATCGTTAAATGAAAAATGATAATCTCCATAATTAACACATTCCTGCATTTCTAAGTTTCTCCTCATTTTTTAAACTGCCTACTTTTTTCAATTCTCCCTTAACATGTCCTTCTACCTCCATCCTTTCATAAAAATGGAATAGCTCATTTAAAACTATTTCCCCATTTTCCATCCCAACTACCTCTGTAATCGAAAGAACTTTCCGACTCTTATCACGCAATCGTCCCAAATGTACAAAAATATCTATTCCAGACGCAATCTGACTTCGAATAGCAGCAAGCGGCAACTCAACATTTCCCATTAACACCATGGTTTCCAATCTAGAAATCATATCTTTACAGGAATTCGCATGCCCTGTGGAAAGACTTCCATCATGCCCTGTATTCATCGCCTGTAGTACATCCAGTGCTTCTCCGCCTCTGCATTCTCCTACGATAATCAACGACGGTCGCATACGTAAAGCAGCTCTTATCAAATCTCTAATAGAAATAGCTGTTACTCCATCCGTATTGGCATTTCGAGTTTCCAATCTTACCAGATTATTTTTTCCTATCAATTGCAACTCTGCCGAATCTTCAATTGTAATAATTCTCTCTTCTGCGGGGATAAACTGCGATAATGCATTTAAAAATGTGGTTTTACCAGAACCGGTTCCTCCGGAAATAAAAATGTTATACCGTGCCAATATTAGCTTTTTCAAAAAATCTGCCGCCTCTTCCGATATTGCTCCCATCTGTATCAACTCTGGCATTTCATAAGGATTTCTTGGGAATTTACGTATAGAAATTGCAGAACCATCAATAGAAATAGGTGATAGAACAATATTTACTCTAGAACCATCTAATAGTCTTGTATCCACAATCGGATTCGCAAGATTCACCATCCGGTTATTATCGCCTACTATCTGTTGAATAATATCTTCTAACTTTTCCTTTGAAGTAAATGACTTTTCAAACTCATATAGCTTTCCATGCTTTTCATAAAAAATATGTTCCGTGCCATTTACCATAATCTCCGTAATTTGTTCATCATCTAAAAGTTCCTGCAAAACATCCAATTTTCGAAGAGAATGAAACAAAAACTGCTCCCATTCTGTCTGTTTTTGCAATGTCAGCATGTGCTCTTTCGCGTAACGCCTGCAATGTCTGCGAATCAGTTCCTTTATCTCGTCATCTCCTACTTCTCGGCTAAGATCGGTCTCATCTAACACTAAGTCTTTCAGTTCCTGAAATATTTTTTCATCCGTCACATCTTTCTCCTTACAAAATCACCAAATTCACCCCAGTCCAACTGATCCAAAAGACTTATTCCGCCACTAATTACCTTCATCTGACTAGGTAGTTCCATCTTCTCCATATGTTCAAAAAAAGTCACATCTACTATTCGTTCCAAATAAGTTAAAAACTGCCGCATCTGAACTTCATATAAATATCCCTTTTTCCCCAAACAATAAATTTTTGAGCAAACCGATAATACATCTAGAAAACCCTTTACATTAATCCCCACGTCCAAAATAATCGTCCGAAAATCAGTCTCTCTGCTAATCCATTCCAACACCTTTCTTATATCTTCTCCTGTAACCTCCATAACCCTTTCTGGGTTTGTAAGAGGTGCTATATAAGAAAATCCTTCTGTTTCATATATGCTCGCTAACAAGAATTCTCTTCTTACATTCCCATCTCTCACTTGCAGGACTACATCTCCTATATCATATTCTGATTCCCCAAATATTTCCGAAAATCCAGAAAACTCCAACAAATTTACATAAAGCACTTTATTCCTTCGCCCTTCATTCTTCGCATACAGCAAAGAAAACAACATCTGCATTTCGTGTTTCACCGGTGAAAATACTCCTATTACCTCCACATCTTTGTTTATTTGTTCTTCTTTACATCCCCACATTGTTTCTGTCATCCTCTGCATCTGCCTCGTTATTCCATCCATAGACTGATATTTTGATACATATGCAATTTCTTCCTCAAGCATCTCGACCGACTCCTTTACATAACTTTGAACTGACTCAGTTAAAATCAGAATAGGAACCCGTTTTTCGCTAACCTTTGACAATACCTCCTTATGTCCACTACCAAGCACAAATAAATGAAAGTTATCCACATTCAATGCTTCAAAAAAGAACGTGCAGTTTGTAAAAACTGACAACTCCATTTCTGTTGCCTTATACTCCATCAGATAATCTGTAAACCTCTCTCGATAAGTCTTGTCCGTATCAAAAATTGCAACTTTTATTCTCGCCATACCTCACCTCCAAATAATCATTAAATATGCCATTAAAATCGCTGGTGAAAAATGAATCTTTGTTAAGGTTCCTCTTTCTGTTTTAAGAAAAATAAAATGATAAATGATTTTACCAATACCTAACATCGCCCCAACAAAAAATGCTAATCCCATTAACCTTAGCAATTGTTTTGTAGATATAAATGCTCCTATCATGGAAAACAACTTGATATCGCCTGCCCCAAGGGCACGCATTTGAAATAAAAGATATAATAAGATAACCGGAATAGAAATATTCACCACAAAGAATAAAACACCCTTGCTTCCCTCCGTCATAAAACGAAAAAGAAAACCCAATGCCAGTCCCAGAACAATCAGCCGGTTACTGATTCTCGTCTGGATCATGTCCGTACACACTGCATGCATTAACAAACCTAGCAGTATCCAATTCACTACATTCAACTCACCACCCCTTTTGTTTGTAACCCGGATTATAGCAAGTCTCGTTAAACCATGTCTAGAATTTGTCACATGTTTTTTCAGATTTAGTAACTTCTCACAAATTTTGCACTGCCATTATCGCAAAAAGAAGTGCAACCCCAGGAATTCCAAGGGTTCCAGATGTCAAAAGACTCCAAAAATTGACCCCTACTGCCAAAAGAATTCCTTGCTGCAAAAGAATATGATTTATCCATAAAATCATAGCCACTCCTACACCTGCACGTATCAGAAACTCTAAAAAAACCTGCAATTTTCGCTTTAGTAAAAGTATGATTAAAACCACTCCGCATACTCCTGCTAATATCTGCATCGACATCTTTATATCCATAACATTTTCCTTTTCTTTTATCCTATGAAATCCCATTTTAAACTAGTACAAAAACAACAACAAAAATTTTTTTGTATACTTTTACCATATACTGTCTATACTTATAACAAGAATAATAGAATCGAGGATGAGACTTATGATTCGTATTTTTCAAAAAAACACCAATGAAGATACGTATTATACACTCCTAAAAAAAGATCTTCACCGAACTGCACAGGATATACAAGATGCTTATAGCAATTTAGAAAATGCCATAGAACCAGACCTCATAGATTGCTATATATATGAATTGAACGCCGTTCAAATGCGCTATAAATTCCTTCTGGCAACCATAAAAAAAATGGAGGAAAGCCTTCCGTAAGGGAGGTTTTTCTCCATTTTATCGTTCTACTATTCTTTTATACAAAAAATCCTCTAGATGGATTCACGTCCGAACTGCTATTTACATCATTTCGTCCATAAGTATAACCTGCATAAACCTGCTCCGTATTCTGCATCAGAACCGGCGACTTATCCGTTTCCGCAACTTTTACAAAACTCTCATAAAGCATTCTCAAAAGTGTCTCACACTCCGTAATCTCCATCTCACTACGTTTATACATTGCTTTTGCCAACAATTCTTTAGCATATCCATAAATGCGATGTAACTCCTTTGACAAATCATATGTATAATTTAATGTCTCCATCAGTTCTGTGATACATTTCTGTGCTTTCCGAAGAGAGAGCTTATAATCATCCCATCTCTCTTCTTTTAATGCACTCTTGGTATCCGCAAGATACACAAAAAGAATCTCGTAGGTTACAACAGTAAGTCCTGTACGATTACTCAATGTTATTTTACTGATAAATTCCTGTATCTGCTCTTTTTGCATTACAACTCCTCAATCTTACTGTAATAACTGTAATACCTGCTGTGGCATATCATTTGCTTGTGACAATACAGAGATAGCTGCCTGATTCAATACATTCTGCTGTGTATAATTCGTCATTTCCTGTGCCATATCAGTATCTGTAAGACGCGACTGTGCTTCTGTCATATTTTCCTCAAACGCATCTAAGCTGGAAACTGAATAATCCAAACGATTTTCATACGCACCAAGAGTACTACGCGCGCTTGAAACTTTTGCAAGTGCTTCGTCTAAACGGCTGATTGCTACACCTGCTCCCCCCATTGTTGTTACATCAATATCATCAATATATAAACTTTCTGCGGAAACTTCCGGTACACTAATCACCATATTCTGATTTGTATTTGCACCAATATGAACCGTCATAGTACCGATGTCTGTTACTTCTAAATCAAGCATACCTATCGTAAATTCTTCATCAATTAAAAAGCTCATTTCAAAACCGGCATGATCTGTAATCATAACCTTATTACCATTTGTACGGACCGTTGCAGTATCACTGAACTCTGATGCTTCCGGAGCTTCTGAATGAGTTGTTAAAGACACTTTCGCATCCTTTCCTGTTACTAACTCTGTTTCCCATGTGCCGCTCTCGTCATTCAACTCTACCGTATCAAATCCCAAATCAGCTGCTAACTGCTGGCTTGAAAAACCTATTTTCAAAGCCATTTCCTGACCATACCCTTTTGTAGTAAATTCTAACGCACCATTTGCATTCTTCTCAAGCGTTGCTCCACCAACCTCTGCTGCCTCACGAAGTTTTCCGAAAATTTCTGCTGCTGTATCTGTCGCCGAAATCTCAATGCTGTATCCATTTACGCTCACAGATCCCTCTATTCCGGACACTGTAGTTCCTGCCGGATCTGCTAACAGAGTAGCATCATCCCCTGTTGTTACAGCCTGTGTAGCTTCTTCCTCTACTTCTACCTGATAATTTCCTGCACT
Source organism: Roseburia sp. (assembly GCA_017549185.1). GTDB lineage: Bacteria > Bacillota > Clostridia > Lachnospirales > Lachnospiraceae > Roseburia. Next base: position 44,250 of record JAFYVJ010000039.1, read on the forward strand.
TACTGTACTAGTAGTACTAATTCTGCTTACATTCTCTGCATATACTCTAGCACTTAAAGAACCATCTAAGATTGGCATTTCGTTGTATTCCGTATCTCTTGAAATACGATCCACCTCTGCTTTTAATGCTTCTATTTCTTGCTGAATCGCCTGTCTATCCTCTAATCCGTTTGTGTCGTTTGCCGCCTGTACAGCAAGTTCTCTCATACGCTGCATAATGCTGCTAGTCTCATTTAATGCTCCGTCCGCAATACGAATTGCTGCAATCGCATCTGAGGCATTATTAGATGCTCTGTCCAAGCCTGCAATCTGTGCACGCATTTTATTGGAAATTGCCATACCTGCCGGATTGTCCTTTGCACGGTTTATTTTTAAACCGGACGAAAGACGCTCCATAGAAGTAGATAGATTGCCTTCTATGCGAAGCAATTGTTTATTTGTTATAAATGCTGGTATATTTGCGTTGATTTTCATTGTTATTCTCTCGCTTTCATTGCGTCCCTGCCAATTTAAGCCATCCGTGGCTTTTACTGAAAAGTATATCGACACAAAAACTCAATTTCCTTAGTAAAATTTTGCTTTACTTGCATTCTTTTATAAATCGTATTATAATAAGTGAGGCTTTAGGATAAGCTAAAATACAAAATGTAAAGGAGAATTATTATGGTACAGGTTTCAAAAGAGACTATGATTGGTGACTTATTAAGAATTGACCAAAATGTTGCACCAATTCTTTTAAATATTGGTATGCACTGCCTCGGATGCCCATCTTCACAGATGGAGACTATCGAAGAAGCAGCTATGGTTCACGGAATCGACGCAGACGAACTAGTTCAGACAATCAACGATTTCCTTGCAAAGGATCTTGCATAATCTAAGAATTTCTATGAATTAAAGAAGAGGTTCTCACCTTGCAAATAGTGCATCGTGAAAACCTCTCTTTTTTATAACTCAGCTAAAGTCTGAAGTGCATTTCCTGCCAGTAGCACTTGATAATGCTCCTTTAAAAATGCTTCTGTACCCGGGGTATAGGTTTGTTGTACTGCATATTCAGATAAAATATTGCATACCTTATTGAACTTTTCCGGCGTCTCTGAACTCTTACTTACTAACAGATAATATTTATGCGTAACGGCATTTTTATATAAATCATTCCTGCCAGCATAAAAGCCTTTTAAAACTCCTGCCACTCTAGAAACTTCTTCTAAACTCTGAAAAACATACAGTTTTGTAATATCTACAAATACCTGAACCGATGTTTCTTCTTCCGTCTTTTTCTTTAGTTCTTTTAATGGAATAAAGCTATCCTGTTTTTGTTTCTCTAAAAGTTTTTTCCGCTCTTCCTGAATTTTTTTGAATAAACCAAGAATATCATCTGCACCTTCTATCGGCGGATTCTGACTATCTGTCAGTAGCATATCCTCTTCCATATATTCCGGATCCGGATTCGAGAACTTAGAAAAACGTGTATCAAGCTCTTCCGGATATTCTACCTTTGTTACTACTAAAATGATTGTATCCGCAGACAATGGAATCGCCTCTATCATCAACGGAACATCTTCTGCTTCAAATCCAAACTCATAGGCCGCTTGCTGCATCATATCACGAAACAGCATTTTCACCTTTTCCGTTCCATATGCAAGTTCACTAAGCTTAATCTGACGTTCTGCCAAATCCTGCTTCGTCAACGTACAACGAATCTGATTCTCGTTAATTTTTTCTATCTTCATTCTATCATCACATCCTTCATCCAGAAAACCTCGTAAACTGTACATCTATTATAATCAAATGACCTATTGATGTAAAGTATGCCATTTTATTAAAAATCGATAAACTCTGCTTTTGTAGTAGCTTTTGTGAAAAGTGTCCAAAAATTTTTTAGGTACTTGTAATGACTTTTCCTTCATGCTATAAACATATGCAAGAGATATGGAACTGACACGCAAAGAGAGTTTTGCAGTATCATATTTTTCAATTAATGTTTGACATATTAGCTCTTATCCTGGCTATCTCCCAAGGGTGTCCTACATCCTTCCTTGGTCAAACTTCTTTTTACTCATTGGACACGTTTGTGAACCATCAACAAACATATCAGCGGAACACTATGTTTTATCTGTTCCGGTAAATTATTCCAATATTTTTATGCATGAAACAGACAAGTGCTTTTTCCAGTCTCTCACAAAAGAGAACTATTTGTGGTCTGTTAGCCTACCAGGTTATGGTATTTCTTTTTTATGGGCAGATTGCACAGTATCGTTTTCTTTTTTATTATCTATGCACTATCTGTATTATTGATTATTACCAAAGTCAAAATGAATTAACCACATTTTCACGACAACAGAGGTTTTCTCTGAACTGGTTATATTTACAATACAAAAGGGATTTTTTTGTGATTAGATGCGGACTTTAATATACCATTTCTCAAAAAACCTCACCTATTTGGCAATGATTGCTATACTCTCGGTCTACGATTCATGCAAAATGCAAGGCAACGGATTTTTATAATATATCACATATCACTAAATCATTATGCGTTGTCCTTTTGGTTGCTCCGCAAATTTTGCATTTAAGGAGGAAACTCAATATGAAAATAACAGGAAAACAACAACTCTATATGGAGTTGTCTTCTCTGGAAGACCAGGGAATTACTATATGGCTGGAAGGATACCCAAGCGATTCTTTGCATGTGGCCAGCCGTTTAGACATTCACGACGAGAATTTGTATATGCGTGACTATATCTTCGATGAAGGGAGGTTGAAAGAAGTTCATTTTAATAAAATTGAGAACGAAGACTAAAATAATGAGTCTATCAGGAGTTTCGAGTTCCTCAATGCTCGATAAATCTGACATTTGTTAAATGTAATAAAAGATGGTGTGGGGGACTGAGTTTTGGACAGTCCCCCTATGACTAATACTTTTATCTTCATGAAACTTTAAGATTTTAGAAATCTTTTTACCTTTGCATTTGGAATATGGTATGCTAAAATATTTTATAGAATGGCATAGTTTTTTGCCAGATTTTACTTGTTATATAAGAAAGGAATCTCCGAATGAAAAAGAAAATTCTTCCTGTTATTGCTGCGCTAATATTTATTCTTGTAGTTATTTTATTTATGATTCTAGGCAAAATAATTGACAAATATTCGCCAACAGATGAACAACAGGATTTAGGCATACATTATGGCATCACCTCAGAAGAGGAAGTCGCCATTATCTATAATAACGAATTGATTGAAGCAAAAGCAAAACTTTTAAATGACGTGGTTTATCTACGTGTAGATACTGTAAAGAACTACATAAATGACCGCTTTTACTGGGATGCAAATGAAAATATATTACGATATACAACTGCAACAGATTTAATATCTGTTCCTGCTGAAAGTACCAATTACACCATTACAAAAGATTCTCATTCCTTGGATCACATTATTGTAAAAGCAGATGCTGAAACTGCATATATAGCTATTGATTTTGTTAAAACTTATTCCGATTTTGCATATGAAATTTTTAAAGAACCAAACCGTGTAGTAATCACCACTGCCTGGGGTAATTACACTACTACCATCACCAAAAAAGACACCGAACTTAGAATCCTCGGCGGAATTAAAAGTCCTATTCTTGACAACCTCAAAAAAGGAGAAGAACTTACTATCTTAGAAGAGTTAGAAACCTGGACAGAAGTTATTACCAACGATGGTATTATCGGATATGTAAAATCTAAGAATTTAGGTAACAACTCTACCAAAACACTTACCAGTGATTATGTACCAGAAGAATTTACTCATATTAAAAAGGATTTTGAAATTAATATGGCATGGCATCAAGTATTTAATCGCTCTGCCAATAGTAATATTTCCTCTGTGCTCCAAAGTACCAAGGGGCTAAATGTAATTTCACCATCCTGGTTCTACCTAAAAGATAACAATGGCGGTATAGGCTCTCTCGCAAGTACAGATTATGTAAACTATTGTCATCAGCACAATGTAGAAGTATGGGCTCTGGTAAGTAACTTCGGTGCCAAAGATCAGGGACTCGAAAATCCTGATTTGACATCCATTTTAACCCACACATCCAGCCGTGACAATCTGGTTAATAATTTAATCTCTTCTGCCATCCAATACAATCTAGACGGTATCAACATCGACTTTGAGTCTGTTGACCCGGCAGTCGGAGATTCTTACATTCAGTTTATAAGAGAATTATCCTTAAAATGTGCGAATAATGGAATTGTTCTTTCTGTAGACAATTATGTGCCAACTGCATATACTGCTTTTTATAATCGTTCGGAACAGGCACTTTTTGCAGACTATGTTGTTATTATGGCTTATGATGAACACCATTCTGGCTCTGAACCAGGTTCTGTAGCATCTATTGGTTGGGTAACTGAAGGTATTGAAAATACCATGAAGGAAGTTCCTGCTGATCAGATTATCCTAGGCATGCCATTCTATGCAAGAGTATGGTGCCTTACACCTGCAGATGGTGAGACCTTACCAGAAGATGGTTCCGTAATTGATAGTTTTACTAACTTTGATATCAGTTGTTATTCTGCAAGCATGGGAGAGCAGAAACAATTAGCAAATGCAAATGGTATAACACCGGTTTGGTCTGACGAAGTCGGCCAATATTATGTCGAATACAAAAACAGTGGCTCTATCTACCAGATTTGGATGGAAGATGCAACTTCAATCGAAGCCAAATTAAAAGTTATGGATTCTTTTAAACTGGCTGGTGGTGCCTTCTGGAAACTTGGCTTAGAACAATCGTCCGTATGGGATACTATCATCAAATATATTAATTAATAACATCATAAAATCCCTTGCTCGTGAATAAGATATAGAAACGAACAAGGGATTTTTTATGAATAAAAAAATAGAACTCTTTATGTCCATAGCACTTTTAGTCTGTGCCGTTTCACTTGCCAGATGGGGTGCTATTTTTGTACAAAAGCAAACATCAAAAGACAGAGAGCATTTTCTGTCTTCTGTTACTACCGAAAAAAATACCTCAACAGAATCTACTGAACATTCCTCTATGTCTTCTTTTTGTATTGTTATAGATGCCGGTCATGGCGGTGCCGACCCCGGTAAGGTGGGAATAACCGGTATTCTGGAAAAAGACCTAAACCTCTCCATTGCCCTCTTACTCGCTCAAAAGCTGGAATCCTCTGGCATCTCCGTCATCCTAACCAGAGATACTGATACAGACTTAGCTGGCGGTGCCTCTAATTTTAAATCTGCCGATATGCGAAACCGCAATCAGATCATTACTGAAACTCATCCGGTTTTTACTATAAGTATTCATCAAAACAGCTATCCTTCTGAAAATGTTACCGGTGCTCAAGTATTTTATTTTACCCATTCTGAGGAATCAAAAAACTTAGCAACTACATTACAAAAGAGCCTTATTTCTAACCTGGACCCATCCAACACCAGACAAGCAAAAGCAAATGACAGTTATTATTTACTAAAAAAAACACCCACACCTACTGTTATTGTAGAGTGTGGGTTTCTTAGCAGCCCTAGTGAATCTGCTTTGCTTTGTACTCCTGAATATCAGGAAAAAGTCGTTCATGCAATCTATCTAGGTATGATAGAATACCTGAAAGAAAAAAACTATTTATAAATTTCTTTTACAACACGTATAAAAGCCTCTGCCAATCCATATAAGCGTGTTGTCTGAATCTGATAAGCATCGGTATCTGCCGATGCTTCTGTTTTGCCCGCAACATCTGCACTATCTTTTGATACCGGCGTATTCGAAAAATGATTCAAATCTAAATCTGTAATATATGCAACTTTTATATCTGCTGACTCTATATCCTCGCCTTGCAATGCTTTTGCAAACTGATCCAAACGCTTTAACATATCGTCCTTCGTATCTGGATTATCCGTTGCAATCATACCACTAATTCCTTTTTCTTTTGCCTGGAACGTTGCCGCTATTTTACCCGACAACTGAGACTCTAACAGAATGTCAACCATGCCTCGTTTCTCTACACCACGTACAATTTTCAAAGTAACATTTGTGACTTCATCTCCTACTAACACAGGTACAGAATAAGTCTCTTTTTGAGACATCTTCTTCTGAATGGAAAGCTGAGCACGCAGCAGTTTCGCTTCTTTAATATCGATATAAGTTACCTCGTCACTTTCAATCATTGTTTTCATGACATTTTCCGCCAATTTTCCAAGAGCTTCCTGTGCCTCTGCCATCTCCTTTGGCTCTGTTACTGCTTTGCCAAAATCTTCAATTAACTGCTGCTTAATGCTTGCAATTTCCTCCTGCGGCAATATACCATCCTCTACTAACGAGTCATTATCCTGCTGGTTACGATCTCCTAAAATCTGCTTAAACAGCTGGTTACGATCTGACATCATTGCCTCCATAGCCAAAATATTCTGTACAGAATTTGGTATATCATACTGCTCTAACATCTGATATACTTCTGCTGACGTGTTAGCACACTGCCTGAATCCATTCAACTGTTCTCTTGCATACTCCTGTAAAACTCCTGTATCTTCTGCGTCCACCTGCTGTAACACTTCTGCTAGCTGCTCCGGTGTCATTTCCATCCAATTGGTTCCCTGTTTTTCTAAAGTCACTAATCGTCCCGGTGTTAATGCTTCTTTCGCTTCACTTACGCAATTATTCTGATATCCCGCCATAATCTGATCTGTGATAGAATTCGTATATCCATTTGATTTCTCTTTTTCACCAAAACTATCGTCTACAGTAATATCCATTTTTTTCTGTTTATTTGCACTACGAACTGCTGTCAACAGATTCTTTAATGTTAAATCTGCTCCCTGATTCAATACAGCTCCAATCGCAGCTCCATCCGTCTGCTCCACTTGATGTAAGAGACGATATACACCAATGAAAGAACTTCTCTCTTCTTCTGTAATAGCCTTATTTTGTTCCATCTTCCACAAGAATTCACTAAAACGCTCTGTGTCGTCACTATTTAACTCTTGCTTAAGCATTTCTGCCCTCTTATTTAGCATACCAAAGTCCATATCCAAAGGATTTTCGCCTTTATGCAACATTTCCATTACAACACGAGGTGTCAGATTTTTAAATGCACGCTGTACTTCTTTATCCGCTGCTTTCATTTTAAGAACGGCATCTGCCGTAATCTCTAGCTGGTTATATGCCAAAATGCGTACTGCTCTACGATTTGCTTCCGTAAGACCAAGGTCTAGGTCCCTTAAAATATCATCTACATTCTGAAATGCCTTGCTATAAGAATCTCCCAAATCACTTCTTGGTGCCGTCATCAATGGCTCATAGCTCTGATTCGCTTTTTCCATTGCTGCCTTTAATGCCATACCATTGACATATACACCCTTTATATTATCTACTTCAGCCTGAGACATACCTAAAACATATGCTGGTACAGACTTAATAGCTGACAATTTCTCTTGTGTCTCTGCAAATACAGATACCTTTTCTTCCGTAACCTCCATGCCCTGAGATTCTAAAAGACTAGCATAGTACTGACTCTCTTCTTTTTTTAATGCTTCTACCAACTCGACTAAAGGTTTTGTATCAATTGACATTCCCCTCTTAAGAAGAGAATAGTTTGCCTCCACTGTCATAACAAGTCTAGCTTCTTCTAACTGACGATGTGCTGTCAGCAAACGCATCTCGCGATCTACCACTGCATAATCATCTTTTTGCTTTGGATTTGTATCCTGACTCGCCTCATAGTCGCCTGCTGCTGATTTTAAATTCTTAATGGTTAACTCCAAACCATTATCTACTATAAAACGAATATCTGCATCCGTCGCATTATTAATTACCGAAAAAGCATCCTTTGCACGACTAAAATAATCATAACCGGATAATAAAAGTGCATCAGTCGGTGCCTTTCCCTCCATCAGTGCTGTCATAATAGCATCTGTTAATTCTTCTTCTGCCAACTCTCCGTTATAGTTTCTCAAATCGCTCAAATAACTTAGATTATCGGTTGTTAACGCGATACCATTTGCTATCAACCATTTACTATCAGAAACCGCCTGCTCGTTAACCTCTATGCCTGCCCCTTTAATAATTCCCATTATCTGAGTCTGCATGCTTTTAATATTCACATCATTTCCAGATGTAGTATAACATCCGCCACCGACATGTGCTGCCTTATAAAAATTCTCAATTGTTGGTGCCAACTGATTGTCTAAAAGATATTTTATACTTCCGTCTGTCAGCGGTCCCACGGATTCTGCCTGTTTATATGCCAGCTCACACGCTGCCACATTTTCTCCTGTTGCCGGCAAGTCAGACGCTTTTAGTTTCTGCTCTAAGTGTTGTGCCAATGCGGTACTTCCTGTCAATTCTTCTAATTGTGCCTTACTTAAATCATCTCCAAAACAGGAAACATCTCCACCGCCCTTTGCTATCTGCAGCTTAATTTTATCTGTCACTGTAACGATTGTATTACCTGTTGTCTCATTCAGAGAAAATCCTTCTTCCTGCATTTTGGCAAAATCTTCTTCTGATGTAGTATGTGAAAGTACCGCCATCTGATTTTTACGGTCTGTAGCATCCAACGCTGTACTTCCTTTCAAGACATCTGTAAGCTCATCTCTATCCTCTAACGCAGGATTCAAATAAGTAGAATCCTTGATTAATACGGACTGATTATCCGAATACTTTGACTTTGCAACCTTAGCTTTTTCTGCAAAAAGTCCATTACTCCCTTTGCCATCTACGTTCGTATTCTGTTGTAACATTTCTAAAATGTTATTCTGCTGTTCGATACGCATATAAGATCTCCTATTTATAATTCATAAAGAAAAAAGGCACATCTTCTCGACATGTCGAAAAAATGTGCCATTCTTTCGCTGGTATATATATCGGTCTATCCAGCATTTTTATTAACTTTAGAATTTAAAAACAGCTACTCCATATGGTGCCAACGGATACTCAAATGAGAATTCCTTACCATCACATTCACTCTTTTCTGCCTTGTAACTGGTTGGTTTATCTGCACCTGTACCACCAAACTCTTTTGCATTGCTATCTAAGATGAGCTTATAAGTTTTCTTTTTCGGAACACCCACACGGTAATCTACACGTTCCATAGGTGTGAAGTTACATACAAATAAAAGATTATTCTTACCGTCTTTGCTCTTTCTTACAAAACTAAAGATACTTCTATCACAATCGTTTGCATTAATCCACTCAAAGCCTTCCCAACTGTGATCTAATTCATACATAGCCGGATTCTTTTGATAAATATTCAACAATGCTTTCATCCAGTTCTGGATATGCTGATGTTCCGGATTCTCAAGCAAGTACCAATCTAATTCTCTTTCCTCACTCCATTCCTGTAACTGTGCAAATTCCTGACCCATAAATAAAAGTTTCTTACCTGGATGTCCCATCATATAAGCATAAGCTACCATAAGATTTCTAAACTTATCAATTCCAAGCCCCGGCATCTTATTTAACAATGAACATTTCAAATGTACAACTTCGTCATGAGATAATACTAAAATATATTTCTCATATTCGTTATAGCTCATTGCAAACGTCATCTTATTGTGGTTATTTTTACGGAAATATGGATCTAACTTCATGTAAGTTAAGAAATCATGCATCCATCCCATATTCCACTTATACGTAAAGTTCAAACCATCTTCCTCTACACTACCGGTTACCTTTGGCCATGCTGTAGACTCCTCTGCAATCATAAGTGCACCTTTATTTCTACCGGTAATTAATGTATTAATATGCTTAAAGAACTCAATTGCTTCTAAATTCTCATTTCCACCATACTTATTCGCAACCCACTGTCCATCTTGCTTACCATAATCCAAATAAAGCATAGAAGCAACCGCGTCTACACGTAAACCATCAATGTGATAATGCTCAATCCACATCAACGCACTACCGATTAAGAAGTTCTTTACTTCTGTCTTAGCATAGTCAAAAATCTTAGTACCCCAATCCGGATGTTCGCCTTTTCTAGTATCAGCATACTCATAAAGACATGTTCCATCAAACTCAGCTAAGCCGTGTGCATCTCTTGGAAAATGTGCCGGCACCCAGTCTAAAATAACACCGATTTTATTTTTGTGACACTCATTGATAAAGTGTGCAAATTCTTTTGGTGTTCCATAACGTGACGTTGGTGCATAATAGCCTGTCACCTGATAGCCCCATGAACCATCAAATGGATATTCAGAAATACCCATTAACTCAATATGTGTATAACCCATTTCTTTTACATATGGGATTAAAGACTTCTCTAATTCTTTATAACTATAGAAACCATCATCCTCTCTGCCTGGATGACGTCTCCAAGAACCCGGATGTACTTCATAAATCGCCATTGGACGCTCGAACGGATCAACCTCTGCACGTTCTTCTAGCCATTTTTTATCTGACCACTTAAAATTATAAATGTCTGCAACACGAGAAGCATTTCCCGGACGAAGTTCTGAAAAGTTTGCATATGGGTCTGCTTTATAAAGACGTTTACCATCTTTTGTTTCGATCAAGTACTTGTACAATTCTCCTTCTTCCAATCCCGGAATAAACAACTCATAAATTCCCATGGATTCAGGCTCTAATCGTTTCATTTCATCCGCTGTTTCATTCCAATCATTGAAGCTACCGATTACCCATACTCTACTAGCATTTGGTGCCCACAAATCAAAACATACGCCTTTGAAACCATCCTGCACACAGATGTGTGCTCCCAACTTCTTATAAATGTCATAGTGTGTTCCCTGCCCGAACAAATAACGGTCAAGTTCTGTAAAGTTTGCCATTGTATGTAACCCCTTTCGTTTAAATCGTTATATCCTTAAATATTAAAATCCTTTTCATGTAAAATAACGTAATCATCCTCGTCAAAACGTGACGACATAAGAATACTAAATGCTTTTCTAAAAGTACCGCTTTCTACATGTGCAATTGCATCATCTACAATTTCCTTTACTTCTGCTATCGTAGTTTCTTTATCCAGCTTCTGAATATTACTGATACAATTATATAATGCCAGCACTCCCATCTCATCAATGCAATAACCATTCTCTCTCGCATATGCTTTTCCGAAATTCACTAGTTCGTCACTTGTAAAAACCGGAATAATAATTCTTTCCGTAAACATCGATGCAAATACTTCATCACGTATTAAAGCCTTTTCGATACCCTGTTTAACATCTTCAATGATAACTAATGTACCCAGTGTATCATCTGCTAAAAGAGTTCCTAACTTCACTAAAGAATCCTTACTTAATTCGCCAACACCTTCAATAATTAGACAGCCCCCTGCAATCTTTGTGTACAGCTTTCCGATATCTTTTTTATTCAAAACATCTGCTTCTACTTTACCAATCTTACCATTTGGCTTTCCTGTCAGTTTCTGCAATGCCTTGATAAAATTCGTAGCAAAAACAGTTTTCCCTGTCCCAGAACCGCCTTGCACAATCAGATTCCCTGTCCTTGCACTTTGACCGCTTTCCAATCGGCTTGCAATTCCGCTTAATGCCAAACAAATCTGCTCTTCCATGCCTTTAACAGAAGTAAAATACGAAAACATCTCTCTCTGCTCCTCAGTAAAGGATGCTATCTTAACTGTCATGTTTAAATCCGGCGGTAGTTCTATCTCCGGAAGCACTTCTACCTCCGGTGTTTCTGCATCAAATGTTTCTTGTGCAACTTCTTCCTGTACCATAGCAGCCAGCCCCGATGCCATTCCGACAAGAAGTTCTTCCTCCACCTCTTCTACGGATACACTTACTGCAAACTCCTCCTGCAATGACACTTCTGGTACTATAATCTCTTCCAAAACCTCTTCTGTTGCTACTTCAGGAATCTCTTCGGAAACAGCCTCTGTAACTTCTTCTAAAAATTCTTCCGAAAGATCGTTATCTTCCATTTCCTCGATGATAGACGCTTCTAATTCCTGTGTCGCAATCTGTTCCTGTGCCACTGCTAATTGTTCATCTATCTGTGCATTCTCTGTACTTAAGCGATCAATTTCCTTTTGCAACAACTGATTCATATTTGCAACCATCTGCGCAGTATGATCATCTTCTAGCTCCGCTCCAGAGAGATACTGTTCTTTTAACAATTCCTGTGGCGTAATTCCCGCATCTAATTTAGGAATCACATCTACCAAACGTTCCATTATATCTCCGGCCTCTTGTAAGGCTCTAGCTTTCGCTGATTCTAACTTCCTCTGTTCTGCCTCCTGTAATGCTACTGCCGCTGCATATCTAGTCTTTTCCCACTCAGCCAAAACTTCCTCGATGGTCATCTGTCCGTGAATCTGTGGCTCGTAAACGCCACAATCCGGAACCAAAATCTGCATCTGTCCATCATATTCTTCGTTTAACAATTCCTGAAAGTTTAACCTTAGTGAATCATCAATTTCCTGATCCGTAATAATATGTATCTCTTCTTTATCTCTCTCTTTTTCAACCGGAATCTGCAAATATGGAATCTCTTCCACCATTTTCTTAATGGCGTCCATATGATCTTCCACAGTTTCTTTCTCTGTAGCATCCATAATCTTCTGCATACTCTCCTGAAGAGCCTCCTGCAGATTCTGTGTATTAAAACGCTCTGGGGACATCTTTATTTGTGGAATCTGAACTACACTTTCCACAATCTCTCCGGACTCTAATATATCATCCGGACACACTTCAATAATTCCCTCGTTCTTCTGTCTAAACTGTCTATACTTTTCCTCCTGCAAAGGTGTAAGTGGCTGATATAGCATCTTTAATTCCAACGCTTTCTCCACATATACCCCTTGTCCGAAATAAAGAATCAAATCATTGCAAATCTCAACACACTGCTCCGCCATTCCTGCCTGATGATACAAGTATGCTAATTCATAACCCCATTCTTCTGAAAACTCCTGCTCCTTCAGCTCTTCTAAATTAGCAATCAGAATCTTATAATCCGCTCCTTGTGCCTTATTTATCTCATATTTTAAAACATATTTGAGATTATCATGTGGAGCGATTGCCTCAAACTCTTTATAATATTCCTTGGCCTCATCATACTCAGCCATCTTAATTGCAACACAAGTCAGACGATAAATAATCATTCTACCAATCGGTGAACGATCATATGCCATTAAAAGAATATCTCTACTCTCCTCATAACGCCCTACCTGTTCATATATTTCTCCAGCTCTAACCAATGCTGTTACATTTTTTATCTTACGCCAGTTGATAGTATCTGCAATCGTTGCTGCTGTCAAATAATCACCTTCAGCAACCAAAGCTTTCATCTGATCTAGCTTTAAATTGTATTCGTATTTATCCAATTTTCCACCTCAAACCCTGGAATTTGTCACTTTTGTTCTACCCTTTAGTTTAACATACCCTCTGATAGATGTCAAAAATTACATGCTCTTACGACGCACTTTCCCCTTGTTTTTTCCTTGATTTACCATAAATTGGTTCGTTTGTGTATTTGTCAATTTCCCTCAGCTTAATATAGTCTTTCGTATCCACTGGAATTCCACGTTTTTTTAACATATACCCTAGGATACGACTCGCAATATGAAGTATCACTGCAGTCAGTGGCACACCCAGTACCATTCCCGGGAATCCCCATAATCCACCAAAAAATGTCGTTGAAAACACAATCCAAAACGCCGAAATACCCGTCGTATTACCCAAAATCTTTGGTCCGATAATATTTCCATCGATCTGTTGCAAAATAAGAATAAAAACTAAAAAATACAGACTCTTCATCGGATCCTGTAACAATATAATAAAAAACGATGGTATCGCTCCGATAAATGGACCAAAAAACGGAATAACATTGGTTACGCCTACAATTACAGACACCAACATAGTATATGGCATCTTCATAATAGACAGTACGATATATGCCAAAATACCAATAATTAATGAATCTAGTAATTTACCAGAAATAAATCCACCAAATAATTCATGACTCTTACGAACCGTATCGATAATAACATTTGCATGAGCTGGTTTAAAAAAGGCATACACCATCTTTTTAGCCTGTCCCGAAAAAGTATCTTTCGATGTAAGCACATATACAGATACCACAACTCCAATAAAGATATTCAAAACCAGCCTTACTCCGGCAACAGCTCCGCTCATAATGGATGCAATATAATTCTCTAATTCCGGAAGAAGCGTCTCTTTCAGCCAAGTCTGGAACCATGCTGATACATTCACAATTACATCATTAAGAAATACCTCTAATTCACTTCCGTCCTCCACCACTTCATTCAACCATGCCAAAAGATTATTCACTGCATCTGGAAAACTGCGTATCATACTCATAATACTATCTGTAATTGTCGGCAGAATAGATGCTATCAGTATAATAATGCTTATTGCAAAAAACAACCATGCCCCTGCAATTCCTATTATACGGCTTAAACTCTTTAGCCGTTTCTCATTTTTTATATATTTATTCAGTACCTTTGTTGCGCGAATTTCAACAAATACCATAATCGGATTCAACAGATACGCCAACACAATACCAATTATAATCGGTTGCAAAATAGTAAAAATCTGGTCTCTATACGCAGTAAGCTCCTGATTCCGCAACAGGAAAAAGAAAAACAGTGAACAGCAACAAAATGTTAAAAAAGCAGCCACCGATACCGTTATCACTTGATTACGCTTCTGCCCCTGTCTCTTCACTTCTTCCTCTTTTTTCTCATGTAAAAATTGTTCTGTTTTTTTTTCCTCACTCACAGTGATTCCTCCCATAAAAGCCTATAGTATCATTGTACACGGAAGTTTTGAATTTGCAAAGAGACCAAAGCAAAATATTTTTAATACTTCTGCTATGGTCTCCTCTTTCATAATATTTAACCTTTATAATAGTTAATTAAACATCCTTTTAAAATAATCTCTCTCTCATCATCTGTCAAAGCGTCAATATGCAAATTAAATTCCTTTAATGTACCATCCTTTACCACATATGCCTTCATGTCAGACTGATTCTCTTCTATCGCTTTGCGAATGCCCGGAATAAAGAGATAATCCAAATTCTCAAATGGTAATTCACCATCTGGAATAATAAATGGAAGCATACCCCAGTTAATAAGATTCGAACGATAACGCTTTGTAGCATATTCATTTGCAATATTCGCCCAACCACCAAGCACCTTCTGACAAGATGCTGCCTGTTCACGTGCCGAACCATCTCCTGGTTTCACTGCAAAAATTGTACTACCAAATCCTATGTTTCCTTCACCAACTTCTGCAAACTGCGTATGAATTGTTGCCATAACATCTTTCAACTCTTCTACCACTTCTAATGGACAAGTTCCTTCTTCTACTGCTTTCTGTGCTTTCTGGATCTCTTTTGCACGACCTACGTACTGTGGATCCTTTCTGGAAAGAGCAAATTCTGCCAATCCCAATGGATTCGAACGGAAAGATGATGTCTCACCGGATGGAATTAACTCATCTGTTGTTGTAACCGGATCATGGATTTCAGATACTACTTTTAATACCATATTTTCAGGTAATGCACTCATAGCCGGCCAGTCTTTGATATTTGGTCCGAACTGAATTTCTACGCTTGGATCTGCAACACCTTTGCTGTCAAACACACGGTTTGCATAGATTCTACCATCAAAGAAATACTCCGGATTGGTATAATTTACATCCATGTCTGTCGCAGCCGTCAAATAGCCCCTATTCGCAGCTGTAGCTGCAATAGAACGTGCATCCATAAGTGCAACAGAAGCAACCTGACCTTTCTGTACCTTAGAGCCTTCACGATTAGGGAAATTTCTCGTAGAGTGACGGATAGAAAATGCATTATTTGCAGGTGTATCTCCTGCACCAAAGCACGGTCCACAGAATGCAGTCTTCACAATTGCACCTGTCTCCATCAAAGTGGCTACTGAACCATTTTTCACAAGTTCCATATAAACCGGTGTACTTGCCGGATATACACTTAATGTGAACTCATCTGGTCCGATGCTTGCACCCTTTAATATATCTGCTGCTGCACAAATATTTTCATAGCCACCACCTGCACAACCTGCAATGATACCCTGATCTACATACAATCTGCCATTTCTAACTTTGCTCTTCAAATCCAAATCTACAGCACCATCAAAGCTTACCTGTGCACGTTTCTCGCAGTCATCTAAAATATCCATTAAATTAGCGTTTAACTCTTCAATTGTATAAGTATTGCTTGGATGGAACGGCATAGCAATCATTGGCTTAATCTGGCTTAAGTCAATCTCAATCATACCATCATAATATACAACCGCACCCGGATTTAACTCTTTATAAGCTGCCGGTCTGCCATGAATAGCATAGAAGTCTGCAACCTTTGCATCTGTTCTCCAAATAGACGATAAACAAGTTGTTTCTGTGGTCATAACGTCGATACCGATACGGAAGTCTACACTTAAGTTTGACACACCCGGTCCCACAAATTCCATTACTTTATTCTTTACATAACCTTTGTCAAATACCTCACCGATAATTGCAAGTGCTACGTCTTGAGGTCCTACACCAATTGCAGGTGTACCTGTTAAGTACACACCCACCACGCCCGGCATATCGATATCATATGTCTTATTCAATAACTGTTTTACAAGTTCCGGTCCGCCTTCACCCACTGCCATCGTACCGAGTGCACCATAACGTGTATGCGAATCAGAACCTAAAATCATTGCTCCACCTTCTGCCAACATTTCTCTGGCAAACTGGTGAATAACCGCCTGATGCGGTGGCACATACACACCACCATATTTTTTCGCACAAGTCAAACCAAACATGTGGTCATCTTCATTAATTGTTCCACCAACTGCACACAAACTGTTATGACAGTTTGTTAATACATATGGCATAGGAAATTTCTCTAACCCTGATGCTCTAGCTGTCTGAATGATTCCTACAAATGTAATATCATGAGAAGTCAACTTATCAAAACGCACCTGAAGCTTGTCCATATTTCCCGACGTATTATGTTTCTGTAAAATACCATATGCAATTGTCTCTTTCTTTGCATCTTCTTTTGCAACTGCACACCCACTTAATTTTTGTACCTGTGCTTCTGCTTCCGGTGAATCGGCAACAAGCTCTGTTCCATTTACCAGATAAGCACCACCATTATATAATTTCATAATTCCTCCTGTCATATCACTTTCTACTTTTCAATATAAAACTTGTTTCGATTATATAATTCTCTGGCATAAAAAGCAAGCACTTTTCCACTTTAGTACACTAAATTTTGCCAATATCAATCACTTTTTCTATGGATGACTGATTTAAAAATATCAATGTAGCCCTAAATAGATCTCCATCCACACTGATATTAAAAGTTCCACCCATAAGGCATGTAAGATTTTTGGCTATAGAAAGCCCCAAACCACTCCCCTCCGTAGTACGCGAAGAATCTCCTCTGGTAAAGCGCTCTGTTAAGTCTCCTGCCTGACTATTTTCCTGTGCCAAAGATTTTTCTGATACATTTTTAATTGAAAAAATAACACGTTCTTCTTTTACCATAATTTCCACATACACACGGGTACTTTCCATTGCATATTTCGCTACGTTATTATATAAATTCTCAATGACACGATATAACTGTCTTCCGTCTGCCCAAATATAAACCGGCACATTTGGCAATTTTGTCACGATTGTTAATCGTTTCCTCTCAAACTTTTCATCGAATTCTCCGGCAGTCTGATACACTAGCTCTACCAAATCAATGGTCTGCATATCCAGTTTTACATTCCCAGAGCTAACCTTTGACGCTTCCACCAAATCCTCCGTCAATTGCTTTAATCGTTCTGCTTTCTCATCTAAAATCCGAATATACCCTAACGCTCGTTCGTTTTCGATATCCTCTCTTTTCAACAAATTCACATAATTCACTATAGATGTTAGCGGAGTTTTAATATCATGCGAAACATTGGTAATCAAATCCGCTTTCATTCGCTCATTCTTAGTACTTTCCTCTACTGCAAATTCCAAACCTGCACCGATATTGTTAATATCCTCAGCCAAAATACGATTTTCACCCCGCAACTCTTCCAAATCAATTTTGGTATCCAAGGCACCTTCTTTGATACGTTTTACCCCTTCCATGATATAGTATTTTTCCAGCGCCTGACGAAGCAAAAGATAACCTTCTATACCACAGAACATTAATAACAACAACATGCTTAATCGATTTTTATAACGAAATGTCCCCAATGCCAGCACAAAACCTATTACCAAATGACACATAAAAATTATCAACATATTCGTTGTAGCCTTCTGATTATTCATAACTTTTAAAATACCATTTTTAACCCAATAGACCAAACTGTTTTTCCACAAGCATTCCGCCTTCATTAATTTTACAATACTTAAATAGAACACCAAAAACAGAACATCCATTACAAAACTTACGGTTCCTGCTGCCGCCAACAACCCAGACAATTCCCACTCCTGATCACTGACCCGGACAATAATATATACCAGCTCTGCTGCAATTGCTATAAAACCCACAAATAAAATTTCTGTTTTAATTTTATCAAAAGCTGTAAGATGAATCTCTGCATCACCCACTCTGCGACCTGCTGCTAACGTCAGATAAATCAATGTCAGAATCCAACCAATCAGACTCATTAATGCTGCCGTAATCGCTGTTTTAATCCACGGATACATCTGATGATACTCTTCGCTGGCATAATACAAATCATCCATTGCAGAAAACTGAGTATCCACACCAATTATCAAAATCACATCATCCGTCGGCCAGTACATCTGCGTATTCGTGCTTTCAAAAAAATATGTTGCCAACTTTTTGATATCTGTACCAAACTCTTTATTCTCCATATCATAAAGCAGGTAATTCCCCATCGTCCGAGCCTGCATCATTAACAGTTCCGGATCAAAACTTTGTCCTTCATATGTATCCGGTTGATTGGTAATCCACAGATCCTTTAATTTATACCAAAAACAAAAATTTGTATCCTCTGCCTTGAACTCATCCGTATACTGCAAATACTTACGATTCTCCTCTGCCGTCCGCTCATCTCCTTTACCTCGAAGATACATATATTCACCCAAATGGTCACACTTTTCCTGAATGGTCTGTGTATAATAACCAGAATTTAAAAAGTTTCTCGTTCCTATATCCGAAAACTCAAATATATTTTTACTAATTAATGCCCCTAACAAAAATAAGGACAATGTTAAAATAATAGTGAAAAAAAAGTGTAGTATCACACCTGTAATTTTCACACCATAAGAATACGATTTATTTTCCATATGTTCTCACTTTTTCTATTGATCATTTTTCTCAATCTTATAGCCTACTCCCCAAACTACCTTTAAGTAGCGTGGTTCCTTTGGATTAATCTCAATCTTTTCTCGAATATGACGAATATGTACTGCAACCGTATTATCTGCACCAATAGCATCCTCATTCCAAATATTTTCATATATTTGATTAATAGAAAATACTTTCCCCTGATTTTTTACTAAAAGAAGTAAAATATTATACTCAATCGGTGTCAACTTCACTACATCACCATCCACTGTTACTTCCTTTAAATCATCATTGATGGATAGTCCACCCACTTCATATACCGAATCACTCTTTTCTGCTACATTACCAAGCATGGTGTATCGACGAAGCTGAGATTTCACTCTCGCCACCAACTCCAATGGATTAAACGGCTTTCCAAGATAATCATCTGCTCCAACATTTAACCCTAAAATCTTGTCCGAATCTTCTGTCTTTGCAGACAATATGATAATCGGAATACTGCTATTTTCACGAATTTTTAATGTAGCTCGAATACCATCCAAACGCGGCATCATGACATCCATAATTAACAAATGTACATCATTACTCTGCAAAATCAAAAGAGCTTCTTCTCCATCATAAGCTTTCAATACATTGTAACCTTCCTGCTGCAAATAAATATCTATCGCCTCTACAATTTCTCTATCATCATCACACACCAAAATAGTCTGCATGGTATACTCCTTTCTTTCCTCTGTTAGAACCATTTGTATGTATCTTTCCATAATTATACCGATATTGTATCAATAAAAAGTTTATTTTTATAGTAGGGAAATCTTAAAACTTTTTTAATTTCTACCATAACAACAATAAGACCAAATGTTAAAAAAGTGTCTTCGACACCTCAACTCCCTAGCCCTCAATCTTGAGGGAATTAGGGGGTTGTTTTCTTTCTCTTTTTCTTTCATAATAATCTTATGAGCAACATACTTCAGAACATTTTCAAAGATTACTACGAACAAA
>JAFYVJ010000040.1 GCA_017549185.1 Roseburia sp.
AAAAGAGAATAAAAAAGAAAAGAAAACGGAAGAATTTTATAAACAGGTAGAGCGAAGTCTTCGTAAAAAGTTCCATAAAGATATCTGGTGCAGATTTACAAAGGCGATTAACGAATATGAAATGATTTCAGATGGAGATAAGATTGCAGTCTGCATTTCCGGTGGTAAAGATTCGATGCTGATGGCGAAACTTTTTCAAGAGTTAAAACGCCATGGTAAGATTGATTTTGAAGTGGAATATTTAGTAATGAATCCAGGCTACAATCAGGTGAATTATGATCAAATTATAAAGAATGCCAAACTGCTTGAGATTCCAATTACGATATTTGAATCAGAGATTTTTGATGTAGTGGCAGATGAGGATGACTCGCCATGCTATCTGTGTGCGAGAATGCGTCGTGGTTATCTTTATAGCAAGGCACAGGAGTTGGGATGTAATAAAATTGCATTAGGACATCATTTTGATGATGTTATCGAAACGATTGTTATGGGGATGATGTATGGAGCACAGATTCAGACGATGATGCCGAAGCTTCATAGTACGAATTTTGAAGGGATGGAATTAATCCGTCCGATGTATCTGATTCGAGAAGAAGATATTATGCGTTGGTGTGAGGAGAATGAATTGGAATTTATCCGTTGTGCCTGTCGTTTTACGGAAAAAAGAGATTCCTATGATGATGTGGGACAGGTATCAAAACGTGCAGAAGTAAAAGAATTAATAAAGGAACTTAGGAAACGCAGTCCGTATATAGAGATGAATATTTTTCGGAGCGTGGAGAATGTGAATGTGAATACAGTCATCGCGTATAAGAAAGATGGAGTCAGACATCACTTTTTGGATACGTATCATGCAAAATAGTATTATCGAGACAGAAACGCAATGATTAGTAGCAAAAAAGAAACCTCATCATTTATTAGTAGAAATAGATGATGGGGTATTTTTATGCCTATATGTAGAGAACAGGTATATTCAAACGATTATTTTGATTTTATTATTCCATATGGAGAAGCTTATACGGTGTCACCACCGGGGACATGTATTCAGAGAGTGGATGAGGATTATGATATTTTATATTATGCGAGAGAGGGGATGCCTCCGCTTAATATTGGGGATTATACGTATTCCAGTATTCCGAAATGTTTTGGGTTATTAGACCAAACTGCATTAGAGGTGAGCGGCATCTTGCGAATGCAGAATCAACCGACATTACGATTGACGGGAAACGGTGTTTTAATGGGATTTATTGATACGGGGATTGATTATACCAATCCGATTTTTAGGTATGAAGATGGAAGTAGTAGGATTGTGCAAATTTGGGATCAGTCCATAGAAGATGGTACACCACCTCCGGGTATTTTTTATGGTGCAAATTATAATCAAACTCAGATTAATGAGGCACTTATGACGGAAAATCCATATGAAATAGTGCCATCTAGAGATACCAATGGACATGGTACTTTTTTAGCTGGAGTGGCTTGTGGAGGTCTAGATATTCAGAATGATTTTATCGGAGCGGCACCCGATGTACAGATTGCAGTAGTGAAGTTAAAAGAGGCAAAGCAATACTTGAAGGATTTCTTTTTTGTTAAGGAGGGAGTACCTGCTTATCAGGAGAATGATATCATGATGGCGGTGGCGTATTTAGATGGACTGGCAAATATGTTAAACTTGCCTTTGGTAATCTGTATCGGTGTGGGAAGTGCGAATGGAAGCAGAGCTGGAAATAGTAATTTGTCAACTTATTTGAATCGCATCTGTAACAGAAGGAGGCGGGCGGTTGTGTCAGCAACCGGAAATGAAGCCGGAGTGAGACGGCATTATCTGGGGCAGTTTACGGAAGAGGCGGCGTACGAAGATGTAGAGATTAATGTGGGGGATGGAGTAGAAGGATTTTTCATAGAACTTTGGGCAGGAGCACCTGAACTTTTGGAGGTTGCAGTTTTTTCCCCGACAGGAGAGGAGATGCCACGTGTTCCTGTGCGAGAAGGCCGCACTACCGTGTATGATTTTATATTTGAGCGAACGATCGTAAGTGTGGATTATCGAATTGAGGCTAGGCGTACAGCAAGTCTGCTTATCTACTTGCGTTTTCAAAATCCGAGTGCCGGTATTTGGAGAATTCGTGTTTATCCACAAAGTATTGTGGTAGGAGATTATCATATGTGGCTGCCATTGCAACAGTTCACGAGTGGGGAGGTATTTTTCTTACGCTCTAATCCGGATACGACACTTACGATACCAAGTTCTGCGCCACAGGTCATATCAGTAGGGGCATATAACGCGGCAAACGGAGGAATTTTTGTAGATTCTGGAAGAGGCTATCTGACAACAGGCGAGGTAAAACCGGATTTTGTGGCTCCGGGTGTGAATGTGTATGGTCCGGGAACAAGAGGGAATTATGTGAGACAGACCGGAACTAGTGTAGCGGCAGCCATTACAGCAGGTGCAGTAGCACAGATAATGCAGTGGGCGATTGTAGAACGAAATTCACCAACGATTTCGAATATCGGTATCAAAAATATGCTTATTCGGGGAACTGGAAAACCGGTACAACGGGAATTTCCGAATCCGGAGTGGGGATATGGCACGCTGGATGTGTATCGGTCATTTGAAATGTTGCGGAATTAAGGGAAAATGATAAAACAGTCATGACAATTGTTACTGTTGAGGTAGTGGTCATGACTGTTTTGCTAAGTTTGCGGTTAGTTTTTATCAAAATATTTTACCAGTGCGAGTACAGCAGGGAAGAGTATGCCTGCTACCGGCCATATATAAATGGTTTGAGACCATTCGTTTGTTGAAAGAGTCATGGAAAGGAAGACCGCAGTTATAATCAGCCAGTATGCTGTAGAGACGGTAGATGTAAAAGAAGATTTAGTTTTGGCTTCTATGGTATAGGCTTTTAGTGTTTTGTTATCCAGCCTTTTTTGATCGTGACAATAATGCAGGTACTTTTCAGTATATTCTTTTAAGTTCATAAAATCAGCTCCATTTCTTTTTTGGATAGTTTATCAAATATTAGAAAAAAAACATAATAAATTTTATTTGAGGAGTGATAACATTTTTCAGAGCATAAGAAAAAACTATCCAATCTTTGGGAGACTGGGTAGCCGTTCTTTTTGATGTTACGCTAGATTGCGTGCATTTAAGAGTAAGACTTGTTGGAGTGATATTGGTCGCAGTTAAAGTAACTCCCAAGTTTTTTCAGAAACAAAAAATTCCGGTGGTAAATACGAGGACAACATTTTTCCTGCGAAGATAATTCTAACCATTGTAATGTTGCATTGCATAATTCCGATTTTTTATATTCTTTTCCATTATATGTGATGGTCTCTTCATTGATTTCATGTCCTTGCTGATTATTTATTTCGGTTGGTTTTGTCCATTGACCTGTTGCTTCGTCTTTGAATAAAACTAGATCATATCCGCCATCTGTACGATTAAAATATATTTCGCTATCGTCTTGTGCAAGTTCAAATGTAAATGTATTTTTTGAACCCCAAGAACTGTTTAGTAGATATAATAATAGATAAGCTTGGCGGAATGAGTAAAAGCGAGATTGTAGATTTATGCGATATTTTAAAGATAGAAGAATTTAAACCGTCGAATAATTACGTTTGAGTGTTGTTAAATGCTGTGCTATAATATAGCATTATCAATTCTGTAAGAAATACAAAAGGGTGAACGAAGATGAAAGTTGTATTGAAACATTTAACGAAAAAATTTCCAAACCGTAATAAAAAGCAGCCGGATGTGATTGCGGTGAATGATTTTAATATTGAGATTCCGGATGGGAAACTGATTGGCTTATTAGGACCATCAGGTTGCGGTAAAAGTACGGCACTTAATTTGTTGTGCGGTTTATTAAAACCTACCAGTGGTAAAATTTATTTTGGCGAGGATGATGTGACAAGTCTGCCGGTGGAGAATAGGGGTGTTGGAATGGTATTTCAGAATTACGCCCTCTATCCGCATTTGACTGTAAAGCAGAACATTATTTTTCCACTAGAGAATTTAAAAGGAGTAGACAAACTGACAAAAGAGCAGATGTCAGAAAAGGCGTATGAAGTGGCGAAATTAGTGCAGATTGATACGTTGATGGATAGAAAACCAAGTGAACTTTCCGGTGGTCAGCAGCAGCGAGTAGCGATTGCGAGAGCACTTGTGAAAATGCCGAGGATTCTTTTGATGGATGAGCCGCTTTCTAATTTGGATGCAAGATTACGTTTACAGACAAGAGAAGAGATTCGAAGGATTCAGAAAAAAACGGGAATCACTACGATTTTTGTAACGCATGATCAAGAAGAAGCTATGAGTATATCGGATATGATTGTGGTGATGAAAGATGGTGTGATTCAGCAGATTGGTAAGCCGCAGGAAGTATATGATAATCCAGTGAATCAGTTTGTAGCGAAATTCTTAGGAACACCGCCGATTAATCTTTTCGAAGGTGAGGTAACGGATGGAAAACTTTATATCGGGGAGAGTGATGTGATGCTGGTACAGAATGTGCCAAATCAAAAGGTAGTAGTAGGGGTACGTCCGGAAGGGTTTGTGTTGGATGAAGATGGGGCGTTATGTTGTGAATTAAAAGGTGTGGAAGTCATGGGGCGTGATATTACTGTGGTTTCGGAGCACGAGAACTCTATAGATGTAGAGATAAGGTCGATTATCAGTTCGGAAAATCAGGTGGATACTGAGGCAGATAGGGTTCATTTTGCGTTAAAACGTGAAAAGGTATATTTGTTTAAAGTTGATACCGGAGAAAGAATCCGATTTTAAGGGGGATAAAAGTATCTGTTCGTCAGGAGGATAACTTCTGAGAGTGGAGCTACATTTTGCTTTACAAAACAGGGAGGTTAATAATGGAAACAAAAAATTGGAAAGCATGGCTGTATCTATTGCCGGCAATGTTTTTTTTGGGAATCTTCATGGTATATCCTCTGATTGATGTATTGATTTATTCCATCGAGGAAGGATATAATTTTGCGTCCCAGACGTATCAGGGTGTAGGAAGCTATAATTATGCTTACGTACTGCGTGATCCGTATTTTTTACAGGCGCTTAAGAATACATTTATTTTGGTAATGATAACGGTTCCGTTATCGACGGGACTGGCATTATTGATTTCGGCAGGTTTGGTTTCGATTAAGCCACTGCGGGAATTGTATCAGACGATTTACTTTTTGCCATATGTGACAAATACGTTAGCGGTCGGTCTGGTATTTATGATTTTGTTTAAAAAGACACCCTATACGGATGGTCTGGCGAATATGGTACTTCATTTCTTTGGTGGCGGAACTATTGATTTTATGGATGGTCCATATTGGGCAAAGATGTTCGTGTTGTGTTTTTACACGATTTGGGTAGTATTGCCGTTTAAAATACTGATTTTAACCAGTGCCCTTGCATCGGTAAACCAGAGTTATTATAACGCCGCAAAAGTAGATGGAACTCCGGCATGGCGTATTTTTTGGAAAATTACACTGCCTATGATTTCACCATCAGTGTTTTATCTGATTATCACCGGATTTATCGGGGCGTTTAAGGCGTATAGTGATGCTGTCGCGTTATTTGGCACAAACCTGAATGCAGCAGAGATGAACACAATCGTAGGATATATTTATGATATGCTTTATGGTGACAGTGGCGGATATCCGTCTTATGCATCAGCAGCAGCGATTATATTATTTGTGATTATTCTGACGATTACGTGCATCAATCTGTTGGTGAGCAAAAAGCATGTACATTATTGATGAGGACTTCATATATGGGAAAACAAGTTGATTATGAAAAGATTGAAAAGTCTGCAAAGGTACGGAAAAATGTGATCAATACGATTATTTATGTATTGTTGACCATATGGGCATTTGTAGTACTGTTTCCGTTTTACTGGATGATTTTGACGTCCGTAAAAAGTTACAGTTTGTATAACTCCGAGTACATACCACAGTTAATTGCCGTATCACCAACTTTGCAGAATTATAAAGATGCATTCACGATGGTTCCGTTAGCAGGATATTTTCTAAATACATTGATTTTTACGGTAGTTACGACGGTGCTGATGTTAATCGTTACTGTTCTTGCAGCGTTTGCATTTGCGAGACTGGAGTTCCGTGGAAAGAATGTAGCATTCACATTGTTTTTAGCGTTGATGATGATTCCGAATGAATTGGTAATTATTACAAACTATGTGACGATTACGAATCTGGATATGCGTAATACATTTATGGGATTGATTCTGCCATCCGTGGCATCGGTGTTTTACATTTATCTGTTAAAAGAAAATTTTGCACAGGTGCCGGATGAGTTGTATTATGCTGCAAAAGTAGATGGTACTTCGGATTTGAAATATTTGTTTAAGGTGTTGATACCGATATGTAAGCCAACACTGATTACGATTACGATTTTAAAGATAATTGAATGCTGGAATTCTTATGTGTGGCCACGACTGGTAACCGATGAAGAGGCATACTTTTTAGTATCAAATGGTATACAGGAGATTCGTGAAAATGGTTTTGGACGAGAAAATATTCCAGCGATGATGGCGGCAGTCGTGGTAATTTCTGTGCCGTTATTGATTCTGTTTTTGATTTTCCATAAAAAGATTATGGAAGGTGTGTCAAGAGGAGGTACCAAAGGATGAGAAAGATGGGGAAGTATTTACTGCTTTTGGCACTGGTATTTTTAACAGGCTGTCATGGCTCTAAAGAGAGGGAAGCATTTGAAGTGCCGGAGAGTTTTGATACAACAAAAGAGTATGAGATTACTTTCTGGGCAAAGAATGATACGAATAAAACACAGACCGGAATATATGAACAGGCGATAGCAGATTTTGAGACACTGTATCCAAATATAAAAGTAAATCTGCGTTTGTATACGGACTACGGCAGAATTTATAATGACGTTATCACTAATATTTCTACTGATACGACACCAAATGTGTGTATTACTTATCCCGACCATATCGCTACTTATCTGACTGGAACGAATAGTGTTGTGGCATTAGATGAGTTGTTTGTGAATGAAAAATATGGTCTTGGTGGAAGTGAGGTGCGGTTTGATTCACCGGTTAAGGAGGAGATTGTTCCTGAATTTTTGAAAGAATGCATGATAGGAGAACATTATTATGCCATTCCTTACATGCGTTCTACGGAAGCCTGCTATATAAACAAGACCTATGTGGAGGCGTTAGGTTACACGTTGCCGGAAGTTTTGACATGGGACTTTGTATGGGAAGTGGCAGAAGCTGCGACGAAAAAAGATGCCGAAGGTAATTATCTGTTGAACGGACAGAAAGTCATGATACCATTTATCTATAAGTCTACGGATAACATGATGATTCAGATGTTAAAGCAAAGTGGCGGTGGATATTCTGAGGATAGTGGAGAGATACAGATTTTTAACGATGTTACAAAACAGATGCTATATACGGTGGCAGAGCATGCCAAAACAGGAGCATTTTCTACATTTAAGATATCCAGTTATCCGGCGAACTTTTTGAATGCGGGACAGTGTATTTTTGCAATTGACTCAACCGCCGGAGCAACATGGATGGGAAGTCACGCACCGCTTTCTGATATTAGCGAGGACAAGTTCGTAGAATTTGAAACGGCAGTTATGCCGATTCCGCAGTTTGATACGGAAAATCCAAAGATGATTTCACAGGGACCATCCGTATGTGTGTTTAATAAAGCTGATTCGCAGGAAGTACTTGCAAGCTGGTTGTTTGCCCAGTATTTGCTGACCAATGAAGTACAGATTGCCTATGCCCGGACAGAAGGGTATGTTCCGGTTACGGAAAAAGCACAGGATTCAGTAGAATACAAGGATTATCTGTCACGGATTGGGGAAGATAATGCGTTGTATTATGATGTGAAAATCAAGGCGTCTAAATTAGTGTTGGATAATGTTGAGGACACGTTTGTAACACCGGTATTTAACGGTTCCGCATCTCTTAGAAATGCAGCCGGACAAATGATAGAGAATACGACAAAATCTGTAAAGCGAAAAGAGGAAATCAATGATGCATATTTTACAGATTTGTTTGCAGAAATGAATTCGTTATATCGTTTGGATCAGATAGAGAATCAGGGAGAAAGCAAAGCGTTAGGAAAACTTCCGACAGAGTCCGTAGTGCTACTGACTATTTTGGCAGGAGTCTGGATTTTAATGGGCATATATGTGATTTATGGAGTAATAAAAAAAATATTGATTTATTTTGAAATAGAGGTATAATAGCCTTGTTTTTATAAATTGTTTTAGGGAGGAAAAACGATTATGAAGAAATTATTAGCTTTAGGTTTAAGCCTTTCACTTGTATTAAGTCTTGCAGGCTGTGCAGGTGGAAACGCTGATGCAGGAAATGAAGCAAACACAGAAAACGTAGTGAACACAGAAACTGTAGTAAGTACAGAAGAAGCTGCTGACACAGAAGTTGTAGCAGATGATGTAGCTGTTATGACATATGCTGAATATGCAGCAGCAGAGCTTGACAGCAAAGTTGTAGTAGAGACTTATGTACAGGCAAAGCAGTCATGGTGGGAAGACAAAGCAACTGTTTATACACAGGATGAAAACGGTGCATACTTCTTATATGACATGGCATGTTCTGCAGAAGACTATGAGAAATTAACTCAGGGGACAAAAATCCGCGTAACAGGTTACAAAGCTGAATGGGCTGGTGAAGTAGAAATCATTGATGCAACATTCGAAATCTTAGAAGGTAACTATGTAGCATCAGCTACCGATGTAACAGAATTACTTGGTACAGATGAATTAATCAATCTTCAGAACCGGTATGTAGCTTTCAATGGTTTAACAGTAGAAGCTTCGAAAGATGCAGATGGCAATGATGTTGCATTCTTGTATAACTGGGATGGATCTGGTGAAGATGGTAATGACTTATACTTCAACGCATCTATCAATGGACAGACATATACATTCACAGTAGAGTCTTACTTATGTGACAATACAACAGAAGTTTATAATACAGTAAAGAACTTACAGATCGGAGATGTTATCGATATGGAAGGTTTCTTATACTGGTATGAAGGTGTAAATCCTCACATCACAACTGTAACTGTAAAATAATTTAAACATAAAGAGAACGGAAATCTTTTCCGTTCTTTTTTAAATTTAGCACAATTTGCATATGGAAATTTTGGCGAAGTAGGAGTATAATTTTGTAGTTGGTATTGATAAAAGGAAGAGACTATGAGGAGACACTATGAGAATCGGATTTGATAATGACAAGTACCTTAAAATTCAATCAGAGCATATTCGTGAGCGAATCAATCAGTTTGGTGATAAATTATACTTAGAGTTTGGAGGCAAATTGTTTGATGACTATCATGCTGCAAGAGTACTTCCAGGATTTGCACCGGACAGTAAACTTCAGATGTTATTACAGTTATCTGATATGGCAGAGATTGTAATTGTAATCAGTGCGTCGGATATCGAGAAAAACAAGGTGCGTGGAGATTTAGGTATTACGTATGATGTAGATGTACTCCGCCTCATTGAAGAATTTGAGAAAAAGGGCCTCTATGTGGGCAGTGTTGTTATTACGCAGTTTACAGGACAGCAGTCTGCGGAACAGTTTAAATCACGTTTAGAGAAAAAAGGCCGTAAAGTATATTATCACTATATCATTCCAGGTTACCCTGCGAATATACCATTAATTGTCAGTGAAGACGGATTTGGAAAAAATGAATATATTGAGACGACCAGACCATTAGTTGTCATTACAGCACCGGGACCGGGAAGTGGGAAAATGGCAACCTGTCTTTCGCAGTTATATCATGAGAATGTTCGTGGCATTAAAGCTGGCTATGCAAAGTTTGAGACATTCCCAATTTGGAATATTCCACTTAAACATCCAGTGAATTTAGCTTATGAAGCTGCTACAGCTGATTTGGATGATGTGAATATGATTGATCCGTTCCATTTGGAAGCATATGGAGAGACAGCGGTAAACTATAATCGTGATATTGAAATTTATCCGGTATTAAATGCTATTTTCGAAGGAATCTATGGCGAAAATACTTATTATAAATCACCGACCGATATGGGTGTTAATATGGTTGGTAACTGTATTATAGATGATGAAGCATGTTGCGATGCATCTAAGATGGAGATTATCAGACGCTATTATGGTGCGTTGAATCGAACTGCAAAAGGCGATGATGCAGAGACAGAAGTATATAAAATTGAACTTCTGATGAAACAGGCAAAGATTAGTACAGATGATCGAAAAGTTACGGTTGCAGCAAAGAACCGTGCGTTGGAATTAGGGGTTCCAACTGCCGCAATTGAACTTGCTGATGGAACGATTATTACTTCAAAAACTACAGATTTTCTTGGAGCTTCAGCAGCGTTATTATTAAATGCAGTGAAATATTTAGCAGGGATTGATCATGATGTGAAATTAATCAGCCCAGAAGCAATAGAACCGATTCAGGATTTGAAGGTTCGTTTCTTAGGGGGAAAGAATCCTAGACTTCATACAGATGAAGTATTGATTGCATTGTCACTTGCGGGACTTAACAATCAGGATGCTAAAAATGCATTAGAACAGCTTCCAAAGCTAAAAGGATGTCAGGTGCATACATCTGTTATGCTGTCAGAAGTAGATGTTAAAATTTTCAAACGATTAGGTGTAGATTTAACTTGTGAACCGATTAAAAGTGGTGTGAAACTGTATTAATAAGGTAACTAAGAAGAGACGGAATAGTTATATTAAAAAAATCATAAATCAATTTATACTGCATACAATAAAACAAATTTAAAACTAGCTATAAGAGTTTTTATGCAGAAAAAGAAAGTTGCGATAAGGATATATTTGGCAGTTCTCATTGTGATGATAGGATATTTGTACAGAGCAGTAGTGTTATGGAAGGAATTGCCGACCGCAGCATTCGTGACAGAGAAGAAAGTCGCAATTACGTTTGACGATGGACCAAATGAGAATCATACAGCGAAGTTACTAGAAGGATTAAAGGAACGTGGAGTGCTTGCCACGTTCTTTTTGTTAGGTACAGAAGTAGAGAAATATCCGGAACTTGTAAAGCAGATATATACAGATGGGCATTTAATAGGAACACATTCTTATCAGCATGTAAATCTATGTAATTTGACAGATGAAAAGGCGGTAGAGCAAATCGTAATGACCAATCAATTAATTGAAAAAGTTACAGGGGAATGTCCACAGTTTATCAGACCGCCGTTTGGGTGTTGGAAAAAAGAGTTGGATTATAATATTACAATGATAGAGGTTCTTTGGGATGTTGACCCAAAAGACTGGTGCACGGATAATACGGGGAGCATTGTAAAAAGAGTAGTGAAAAATGTAAAAGATGGTGATATTATTTTATTACACGATGCTTCTAGTTCTTCGGTTGAAGCTGCATTACAGATTATTGATTGTTTGCAGGCAGAGGGTTATCAGTTTGTGACAGTGGAAGAACTTGTGTTGAATTGATGCCAAGTCAGTTAGTGTGGAGGAAATATGAAGTCTATTACAAAAGAATTATTTGCGTTACGGGATGAAGCGTATTTTAATTTTCATAAAAAATTAATTCCGGAAATCCCGGAGGAGACTATCATAGGAGTTCGTACACCGATACTTCGCAGTTACGCAAAAGAAATGGCAAAGAGACCGGAAGCATATGCATTCTTGCAGGAATTACCGCATACTTATTATGAAGAAAATAACCTGCATGGTGCACTCTTAGGCTTACTCTATAAGGATGTGGAAAGTTATCTGCATGAAGTGGAAAAATTCCTTCCATATATTGATAATTGGGCAACTTGTGATATGATGGGACCGAAGGTATTTAAAAAGAATTTGCCTTTGGTTTATGAATATGTAAAGCAATGGATTGTCAGTGGAGATACGTATACGGTTCGTTTTGGTATTGTGACACTGCTGGGATATTTTTTAGAGGATGCATTTTTGCCGGAGATGTTAGAGTTAGTAGCAGGAATTGATTCGGAGGAATATTATATAAAGATGGCGGTGGCTTGGTATTTTAGCATGGCTTTAGTAAAACAGTATGATGCGACGATTCCTTATCTGCAAAAGCAGGTAATGTCAGCCTGGACGCACAATAAAGCGATTCAAAAAGCGATTGAAAGTTATCAGATAGATAAAGAGACGAAGGAATATCTTAGAAGTTTAAAGGTGCAAAAGCGATAGATGAGTTGCATTTGGAGGAAATGTGTTAGAGAATATATATTATAACGAAAAAGAATGATAATTTATGCATTTTAGACTTGTCAAAATGGTAAGTTTCATGTAAGGTAAAACGAAAGTACAAATTACGATGGAGAATACCATGGATTTATTTGAGTACATGAGAGAGCAGAATCAGGAAAAAGAATCGCCATTAGCATCAAGACTCCGTCCGACCCGGTTGGAAGAGGTAGTGGGACAGCAGCATATTATAGGAAAAGATAAGCTTTTGTACCGTGCGATTAAGGCGGACAAATTAAGCTCCATTATTTTATATGGACCTCCGGGAACCGGTAAGACTACTTTGGCAAAGGTGATTGCGAATACTACTAGTGCGGAATTTTTACAGATTAATGCGACTTCTGCTGGGAAGAAGGATATGGAAGAAGTAGTAGAGCAGGCGAAGAATAACCAGGGTATGTACGGTAAGAAGACGATACTGTTCATTGATGAAATTCATCGTTTTAATAAGGGGCAGCAGGATTATCTGCTTCCGTTTGTAGAGGACGGAACGGTGATATTAATCGGTGCTACCACAGAGAATCC
Organism: Roseburia sp.; assembly: GCA_017549185.1. Lineage (GTDB taxonomy): Bacteria > Bacillota > Clostridia > Lachnospirales > Lachnospiraceae > Roseburia. The sequence continues at coordinate 12,786 of JAFYVJ010000040.1, forward strand.
GTACTTTGAAGTGAATGGAGCGTTATTGTCCCGTTCGATTATTTTTGAATTAAAGAATCTTTCGATAGAAGATATTAAGACACTTTTACTTCGTGCAGTAAATGATGTGGAAAAAGGTATGGGCTCTTACAATGCTGTTATAGAGGATGATGCGTTGGAATTTCTGGCGGATGTATCGAATGGGGATGCAAGAGCAGCGTTAACAGCCATAGAGCTTGGTATTTTGACGACTGAGCGTAGTGAAGATGGGAAGATTCATATTACATTAGAAGTTGCAAGTGAATGTATCCAAAAACGTGTCGTGCGTTATGATAAAACCGGTGATAATCACTATGATACCATTTCTGCTTTTATTAAAAGTATGAGAGGTTCCGATCCAGATGCAGCAGTTTATTATCTGGCAAGAATGCTTTATGCAGGTGAAGATATTAAGTTTATTGCTAGAAGAATTATGATTTGTGCATCAGAAGATGTGGGGAATGCCGATCCGATGGCATTAGTGGTTGCAACATCTGCATCACAGGCGATTGAACGAATCGGTATGCCGGAAGCACAGATTATTTTGTCACAGGCGGCAAGTTATGTGGCATGTGCTCCGAAAAGTAATGCGGCATGTAATGCGATTTTTGATGCGATGGATGTGGTACGGAATACCAAGACGGCACCTATTCCGGTGCATTTGCAGGATGCTCATTATAAAGGGGCTGGCAAATTAGGACATGGTGATGGTTATAAATATGCCCATGCGTACCCGAAACATTATGTAAAGCAACAGTATCTGCCGGATGGTTTGACCGATAAGGTCTTTTACAGTCCGTCCGACAATGGATATGAGAGAAAAATAAAAGAGCATTTTCGTTGGCTGAAAGAGGAAGAATAAATTCGTTACTGTTTACGAGGTACGAGTGAATAGTAACATAAATTCCTTAAAGTTTACGATGTAGATAGAAAGTAGGAGGAAAAAATTATGAAGTCATATCAGGAAATGACAAGAGAAGAACTTTTAGCAGAAAAAGAAGTGTTAAAGGCAGAGTATAAAAAATATCAGGCAAAAGATTTACACCTTGATATGTCACGTGGTAAGCCATCACAGGAACAGCTTGATTTATCAATGGAATTGATGGATGTATTGTCTTCTTCGGCAGACCTTACTTGTGACGACGGTACAGATTGCCGTAACTATGGTGTTTTAGATGGTATTCAGGAAGCAAAACAGTTATTAGGTGATATGATGGAGGTAAATCCGGATAATATTATTATCTATGGTAACTCCAGCTTAAATGTTATGTATGAGACTATTTCCCGTTCAGTAACACATGGTGTTATGGGAAATACACCATGGTGCAAGTTAGATAAAGTAAAATTTTTATGTCCGGTACCGGGATATGACAGACATTTTGCGATTACAGAGTACTTTGGTATTGAAATGATTAATGTGCCAATGTTACCAACAGGTCCGGATATGGATATGATAGAAGAATTGGTACGTAATGATGAAGCGATTAAGGGAATCTGGTGTGTACCAAAATATTCAAATCCACAGGGTATTACATACTCTGATGAGACAGTGCGCCGTTTTGCAAGATTACAGCCGGCTGCAAAAGATTTCCGTATTTACTGGGATAATGCATATTGCGTACATCATTTATATGACATTAATCAGGATCATTTAATTGAGATTTTGGCAGAGTGTAAGAGAGCAGGTAATCCGGATATGGTTTACAAGTTTGCATCTACAAGTAAAATCTGTTTCCCAGGTTCCGGTGTGGCTGCGATTGCTACTTCGCCAAATAACTTAGTAGATATCAAGAAGCAGTTACAGAATCAGACCATCGGTTTTGATAAGGTAAATCAGTTGCGTCATGTGCGTTATTTTAAAGATATTCATGGTATTACAGAGCATATGAGAAAACATGCAGCTATCTTACGTCCAAAGTTTGAGATGATTACAGATATATTTACCAGAGAATTAGGTGATCTTGGAGTAGGAAGCTGGTATACACCAAAGGGAGGTTACTTTATTGCATACGAGACATTAGAAGGCTGTGCAAAAGATGTAGTAGCCAGAATGCAAAAAGCGGGTGTAACTATGACGACTGCAGGTGCACCATTCCCTTATGGAAAAGATCCAAGAGATACCGTTATCCGTATCGCACCATCTTATCCAAGTGTAGAGAATTTGCGTACTGCTACAGAAATTTTTGTACTCTGTGTAAAACTTGCAAGTATTAAGAAATTATTGGCTGAGATGCCGGAAGAAGTAGCGGTAGAAGAATAGAGGAAAGTTAATATGATATTAGAAAGAGACAAGGATATTTCACAGTGGAGATATTCAAGTCTCTTTTTGTTTGGAAAGAACTTGCTGATTTTGTTAGCGTATTATTTTATTAAGGGTTAGTTTATTTATGGATGTTCGATTGAAATTCTTCTAAACTATCAGATTTGGCAGCAAGTTTAATCCAGATTTTTAAAGTATTCAAATCAGTCTCTTTTTCTAACAATAGTTGTAACTCATCCGGTACAGGCCCAAGGTCTTCGAGAAGTGAGAGAATATTTTCAATATAGGTTTGGATTTTGCTTTCTTTTCGTACTGCCTGCACATCATATGCTTCAAAACTATCAAATAACATAGAAAATTCCCTCCGCATGATTTGGTCTGTAAAGGATTCCACTTCGCCTTGTGGTATATTGATACGATAAAGTAGTACGGATATAATTTTACTGATAAGCTTTAGTAAATATTCTGGGGTATTATTTTCCAGATTTTTTAAGTACTCGGGTGGAATGTCTTTTAACAATTTAAATTCGTCCGAAGTTTTTAGCTTATTAATCAGCATTACAAGTGATAATTCATCTTTTTTGGCGATGATATCGTCGTTTGAATAGTTGCGCAACGGTACTACAATATATTCAAAATTTGGAATGTAATCACTAAGTATGTCACTTAAATGTACGCGATCTTTGAAGTTACATACGGCAGTCCAATTCTCAGATCCTTCGTAATAGATAATAGGAATAACCGGGGGATATTTAAAATCCTTTGTCTTAGTAATTCCTTCGCGAAGGCGTTCCTGCTCGGCTTCGTAATCAGTCAATACCATAACGATATAACGAAGCATCCGAAACGACATGTCATAATGTACTTTGGATTGGTGTTCTACAATTGCAATTACAAAAAGTGAAGTATCTTTGATACGAATTTTCTTTACGCTGTCAGAGTCACGTTCTTCTTGCCACATCGGAATAAAGCGTTCAGAAATGTCTTCAATATCTTCTGGCTGTACATTTTTTAGAATATCAACATCTACGTATCCTCTTAAAAATTCTGCACATAAAATAGGGTCTTTAAAAATTAATTTGGCACCGCTGTCCTTTACATGTTGATTTGTGACAACCGCAGTTGTCAATGTCTTCGCATTGGTATGTTCCATAAAGGTTTCCTTTCTGAAAAAGAAACACATGGAAAAGACGCTACATTTATTATAGCAATTTAAAAGTATAAAAACAACAAATATTCCCATGTGTCTGTATTATTAGGTACCTCAATGATTTTTGTTTTGGATGATTTTGGATAAAAGATGGATTAACACCACATAAAGAGGTAAAGATACTGACAAGTCAGTAGAATTAAAACAGTATGAATATTACTGAATGTTTTCAGTATATCATTCGCGCTGTTATTTTACAAGAGAGTTAATAGATTCTTTGTACAAAAAATAAGGCGTTTCCGCACAGGAACGCCTTATTTTTATGTGCACCAACAGGAGCACATAATATATATCATGGTTATACAGTCTCAGTAGTAGTTTCTTCTCCATTCTTCCATGCGTCGAATTTCTCAAGAACTGCATCGTAAGTTTTCTGAGAAATCTCTGGAAGTTCATCGCCCCATGCCTTAGTAGCCTGTTTGAAACCTTTTTTGAAAGCGTCTAACATTTCTTCTGCTTTATCAGGGTCATTGCCTGCTAATGCTTTAGCGAAGTCTAAGATACGTTCAGAGGTCTGTTCTACACCCCAGTATCCATCTTCAGCGATATCTGCCTGTGCCTGAGCTTTTACATCTGCAGATACAGTAAAATCACCTTTTGCTAAGAATTTCCACATTTCATCATCAGTTGCTTTACCAAAAGCAGTTCCCTGTTTGGTGATTAACTGTTCTACGATACTTCTAAGCTGTGAAGTTCTCTCTTCTGCGTCAGCTTTTAATTTGGCGATAATTGCTTTGTTATCTTTGGTAGAAGTAACTTTGTCATTGTCAGAGCTTTTTTCGTATACAACACCAAGTTCTTCTGCTTTGTTAGTTTTTACGTCCTTTGATTCTTCTACGGCTTTTTTTGTAGATGTTGTAGGCTTTGTAGAAGATGGAGTAGTTATTTTGTTAATTGCGTTCATGTCCATATGATCACCTAATCCTTTCGACCCAATCCGTGGGTTGCACAATCAATATAGTCTCTTATTATTTACATCGGCAGATATCGTATAAATCTTTAGTGATGGTTGACCATATTCTAAAGAAATGATAAGATGGATGTTGTATACAAAAAACATAGAGGAACAATCGTTGCTGTTTGGAAAGCAAAACAACGAAAGTAAGTGAACAGTAACGAATAATCAGGTGAGAACTATGAACGATATTTCAGTAAAAGCTTTGGCGAAAATTAATTTGGGTTTGGATGTACTTAGAAGACGTGAAGATGGTTATCATGATGTATGTATGGTAATGCAGACTATTCATTTATATGACCGTTTGGATATTGTGAAAAATCAGTCCGGTCAGATTACAATGGAGACCAATCTGGCTTTTTTGCCAACAAATGAGAATAATTTGGTATATAAAGCTGCAAAATTATTATGTGATGAATTCGGTATCAAAGATGGTATTCATGTGAACTTGCAGAAACGTATTCCTGTTGCAGCGGGTATGGCAGGTGGAAGTACCGATGCAGCAGCAGTTTTATATGGTGTGAATAAGATGTTTGATTTGGGACTTACTACGAGGCAGTTAATGGAGCGCGGTGTGAAAATCGGTGCTGATGTACCATATTGCATTATGCGAGGTACTGCTTTGGCAGAAGGCATCGGTGAGAAACTGACGCAGTTGTCTCCGATGGTGAAATGTCCGATTTTGATAGCGAAACCAGCGATTAATGTGTCCACAAAGTTTGTGTATGAGAATTTGAAGCTGGATACAGTAACACATCCGGATATGCAACAGTTGGTTGCAGATATTAAAGCGAAGGATTTGCACGGTATTGCAGCACATATGGGTAATGTTTTAGAGTCTGTAACGATTCCGGCATATCCTATTATTGCGGATATTAAAGAACATATGATGAATCATGGTGCGGTAGGTGCTATGATGAGCGGAAGCGGTCCTACTGTGTTTGGCTTGTTCGAAGATGAGAAAACAGCAGAAACTGCATATGAAGCAATCAAAAAGACTGATCTTGCGAAACAGGTATATCTGACTACAGTATATAATACTGTGAGATAATGATGAGGGTGCAACAGATTGTTTCATTAGTAGTTTGGGTGTAAGGATATGGTATAATATAGGATAGGAGATGTAGGTTTTATGACAGATAATTTAACCCTGAATATGGATGCATATCTGCCACTTCGGGATGTTGTTTTTAATACACTGCGAGAAGCGATTTTAAAAGGCGAATTAAAGCCGGGAGAACGTTTGATGGAATTGCAGCTGGCTTCAAAATTGGGAGTGAGTCGTACTCCGATTCGAGAGGCCATTCGTATGTTAGAGCAGGAGGGATTGGCAGTTACGGTACCTCGTCGAGGGGCAGAAGTTGCCAAAATGACTGAAAAAGACATGCAGGATGTTTTGCAGGTGCGAGAAGCACTAGATAGACTTGCGGCGAGTATAGCATGTGAATGTATTACGAAGGAAGAACTACAGCGGTTAGAACAGGCCATGTATGATTTTGAAGAGGCAGTTCATACACAGAATATAAAGAGCATCGCGGATACGGATATGGTATTTCATGACCTTATTTACCAGGCTACAAGGAATCCGAAGCTGGTAATGATTTTAAATAATCTTCGAGAACAGATGTATCGTTATCGTGTAGAGTATCTAAAGGATGAGAAGAATTATCCTGTTTTATTAAAAGAGCATCGTGAGATTTTTCAAGGATTTGTAGAAAGAAATAAAGAACTGGTGACGGATAGCATGTGTAGACATGTGGAGAACCAGGCGGTAGCAGTTAAAACCATGATTCGAAATCAAGAATAAAAGAATAGTGAATAAGAAATACTAAAAAAGGATAGGCAAACGCCTATCCTTTTTTGTTAACGCACAGGAATTTCCTATGCGTTAACAGCACTGTGTGCATAGGAGACAGAATCATGATAAAAACAAATATATCGAAGCGGATAAAATTCAATATAGACCAGATGGAGAAGGCTTTTTTTGATTGCGCAGATTTGAAGAAGAAACCAATGAAGTTTGGAAAGAATCAGGATGTGGATGCATATTTGATTTATATTGAAGTAACGGTAGATACGACGATTTCTGTACTTGGTCAGACACTGCGGTTTTTAAATGAAAAAGATAGGCAGGAGATATTGTCAATATTGTATCATAATGCATTGGCAATTCCGGATGCGACCTTTTTTGAGACGATTGAGGAGGCGATAGATGGGGTACTGACAGGAGAAGCGATTCTTTTCGTAGATGGATTTGATAAAGCATTGAAAATCCCAGATGGAGGATATCCTTCTATGGGAATTTCAGAAACAGACTCAGAAAAAGTGGTACGGGGTTCTAACGAAGGATTATGTGATTCTGTAAAACAGAACGCGGCTTTAATAAGACGGAGAATCCGCTCTCCTAAGGTAAAGGCGAAGCAGTTAAAAATAGGTGTGAGATCGAATACAAATGTCTATGTGATGTATATTGAGGATTTAGCCAAAACGGAACTTGTAAAGGAGATTGAAAAGCGGTTAAAAAATTTTGAGATAGATGGTGTATTAGACAGCGGTATTTTAGAACAACTTGCAGAAAAGGACTGGTATTCGCCTTTTCCGCAATTCCAGACTACCGAACGGGTAGACAGGGCAAGTATGGCGTTGTTAGAAGGAAGAGTGGTTGTATTATCCGATAACTCTCCGGTGGGTTTACTATTGCCTACGGATTATAATTCATTTATTAAAACGAGCGATGATTACTATAATCGATGGGAGATTGCTACATTTGCGAGAATGATTCGCTACGTGGCATCCTTTTTTGCATTGACACTGCCTGGATTTTATCTGGCAGTTACAAATTACCATACACAGATTCTGCCAACGTCTTTGTTGTTGTCGTTTGCCAAAGCTAGACAGGGGGTGCCTTTTCCGGCAGTATTCGAAGTGATTTTAATGGAGCTTGCTTTTGAGCTGCTTCGCGAGGCTGGAGTACGGATACCGGGGAATATAGGAAGCACCATTGGCATCGTAGGTGGTTTGATTATTGGTCAGGCGGCAGTAGAAGCAAATCTGGTAAGTCCGATTGTGGTGATTGTGGTAGCGTTCACTGCATTGTGCTCGTTTGCTGTGCCAAATGAAGAATTTGCGACGGCATTTCGGTTACTTAAGTTTGTATTGATTGGACTTAGTGCAGGGCTGGGATATTTTGGTATGTTGATTGGCTTATTGGGTATTTTAATCCATTTATCTCATTTGACTAGTTTTGGAAATCCGTACCTGTCACCATTCGTAGGGGCAGATTTGAATCATTATCAGGATGAACGGGATGTACTGTGGCGTATGCCTCTTCGTTATCTGAGAAAACGGCCAATTTATGCGAATGAGAAGGAACGGACAAGGCTGGAATTTAAGACGGAGGAAAAGGGAAATGTTTGCGACAAATAATCAGATATCTGGCAGACAGACAGCAAGACTGTTGCTGTTTGATATGCTTGGCTATAGTGCATTGCTGATTCCGGCAGAATTGGCGAGGACTGCAGGCAGGTCAGGTGTTTTTTCTATAATATTTGGCGTGTTGGCTGGATTCATATATTTAAGGTTATTAAAAAAGCTCATTTGCCGGATGGATGGGAGTTATAGCGAGTGTCTTAGAAAATGTTTTGGCAGTATAGGGGGGAATCTGGTAAAAGCAGGTTATAGTATCTATTTTCTTTTGCTGGCAGGCAGAGTGGCTGCAATATTGGGTGAACTAGTGGTAAGTGAGCTACTGGAAAAACAGTTTCGTGTCATTATATTTCTTATCATGGTGTTGGTATATTATGGCGTGTCTGGAGGGATTGAAGGCAGAGCACGGATATATGAAATATTGTTTTGGATTTTGTTGATTCCTTTGTTTGTGATGATGTTATTTGCACTACCGGGGGTAGATACTGATTATTGGCTTCCTGTGATGCTAGAAAATACGTTTACAATTTTACAGGGGAGCTATCGGGTGTTTTTATGTATATCAGTTTTATTTTTGGTACCATTTGTGTCTGAGTATGTCAAAGAGAAAGAGCAAGTGTATGATAGTGCAAAACGGGCTTTAATGTGGACAGGGGGCATTCTGGCGGCACTTTACTTGATTTTGCTTGGGTTGTTTGGAAAGAATGCATTGGGGACATTAGACTATCCGGTAGTAACTATGATGAGTCGGATTCAGATAACTGGAGGTTTTTTGAAAAGAACAGATACATTTATGTTTGGTATCTGGTTTTTTACATTGTATGCGTTGTTGAACAGCATGGTTTTTTTTGCAGAAAAGCTGTGGTCACATGGAAAAGGGCGGAGAAATGTCTGGTTATTGGGAGAAATACTAGTGGTGTATTTGCTGGCAAATACTTTTTATTATTCGGAGGGATTTAAGATGTTGTGTGAGAAATTCTTTTACTACGTTGGAACACCATTCATAGTGATTGTACCGGTATTGCTCTGCTTTTTATTAAGTGGTTGTGCTTCTACAGAGTTAGAAAACAGAGAGTTTCCAACGATTCTAACGGTAGCGGCAGAGTCTGATTTTACCAGAGAATGGTTGGATGGTCTGCAGGAAGGGACAAAAAAGGTGGACTATAATCATTTGAAAGTAATATTGGTCGAACGTGGATTTTTAGAAAACGAAGAGTCTATGGCGGAAATGCTGGGTGTTTTAAAAGATGATAAGAATGTACCGTTAAATGCTTATGTGGTAACGACGGAGAAACTTAAAGAATTAAAAGAGGGTGAAAAAGAATTAGAAAAACCGTTGGGAGATTATTTGGAGGAGTTACTAGAACATGCAGATACGATGAAAAAAGAAACTTATCCAACGATTGGTTTGCTTTATCAGGAAGCAGAAAACCGAATGGAAACAATATATATTCCGACTATTGATATGGTAGAAAAAAAGCCGGAGATTACTTCTTACGAGGTATATAAGCGTGGGGCCGCAGTGGGACAAGTGAGCAGTGATGTGGCGTTATTATCTTTTTTTGTCGGAAATCAGATGAAGGAGTATGTGTTACAACTAGATGTGAATAATTATGTGCGGTTGTCGAATGCACGAAATGAGATTGTTATTCATGAGGTGCGGGAAAATTCTGGTCTTTTAAAAAAGCAGGTGAAAGTAGAAATAGAGTGTGATGGAAAAATACTGCGACATGTCTATGATGTCGAACAGGAAAACGTGGAGGAATGGTTAGAGGCACAGATAAAAGATTATATGAATAAAAAGGCGGCAAAGGCATTGGAGAGTGGAATAGATATCACAAACAGCTTTAAAAAACTAGGCAAAGAAAGGGAGTGGTATTTATACTACACGCAGTCTCCAAATTTTTATGAGCAGGATATAGAGATTATTTTTGATATAGATATTGATTGGATTGATTAAAACAAGAAAACACTGGTAATACTGATTTTGTGTAACAGAAATGTGGCGTGGGCTGAACTGTTATAATTTTATAATGAAAGAATGAGGAAAAATAATGAAACAGGTTACCAGATACATAATAACAGGAATAATTGTAACAATGCTTTTGCTTACGGGGATGGGATGTAAAAAACAGTATCAGTTACAGCAGCAACTGGCAGAAAAAGTATTGCGATTTCATGTGCTGGCAAATAGTGATTCCATAGATGATCAGAATTTAAAATTAGCAGTAAGAGATGCCGTAGGTGGGTTTATGCAGGAAAAGACGAGGAATCTGGAATCTAAAACGGCATGTGAAAATATGGTAATAGAGCAGATATCAGAAATTGAGGATGTAGCAGAGCAGGTGATAAAAGAAGCCGGTTATTCTTACGAAGTTCACGCAGAACTGAAAAAATGTAAATTTCCGATAAAGACTTATGGGGATTATACGTTCCCGGCAGGGAAGTACGATGCCTTAAAGGTTACGATAGGAAAAGGAAGAGGTCAGAATTGGTGGTGTGTTATGTATCCTAATATGTGTTTTGAAAATAGCATGTATGAGGTAGTGAATGAAGAATCAGAAGAAAATTTACGGGCAGTTTTGGATGAAGAGGAGTATCAGGCAGTTTTAAATTCGGGAAAGTATGAGGTGCGATTTTGGTTGTTGGAGATTTTTCGATAAAAGAAGTCCTTGCGAAGTTGACAGAAAGCAGTTAATATATCATAGGTGTGGGTTCGCATTTTGCTTCGCAAAACAAGGAGGATAAATCCTCTGCTCACCAGTGGGTTCGCATTTTGTTTTACAAAACAAGGAGGATATGATGACAAAAGATGTACTTGTAAAAATCAGTGGACTTCAGTTCGCGGGGGAAGAAGATAATGATTCCATTGAAGTGATTACTGCTGGAACTTATTATAAAAAGAATAATAAACATTATGTGTTATATGATGAAGTGATGGAAGGGAGTACCGAAATTACTAAAAATGTGATAAAAATCGGTACGGATTCCATGGAAGTTACTAGGAAAGGTCCTGCTTCTGTACATATGGTGTTTGAAAAGGATAAAAAGAATGTGTCTTATTATCGGACACCATTCGGCAATCTTCTGATTGGTATTGATGCAAAATCGATTCAAGTGGATGAAAGTGATTTGGATATTAACGTGAAGGTAAATTATGGACTTGAGATAAATTATGAGCATGTTGCAGAGTGTCACATTACAGTAGATGTGAAATCAAAGGAAGCCAAAGATTTTAAATTATAAAAAGAAAGCCTTTAAACCAACGATGAAAATTATGGGTTTAAAGGCTTTTAACTTTAGAGGCTATCTATTTTTTCCTGAATGATAGATTTTTCAGTATCACTGAGAGCAGTGTGATGGCAATATTTTCGGAAAGGGCAGTCATCTTTTTTGCATTGCTTCTTGTCACGGCATTTAATAGCAGGAATGAGCATAAAAATACCTTTTCTTAGCATGAAGATCCAGCTAATCCCATATACGGTTGCTAGTAGTTTGAAAAAAATGTTCATTAGTCATCTTTTTTATTTGAATAATCTTTCTACAAGTGTCTGATAAAATCCTACATCAAATTGCACCAAAATGCAATAGATAAATGTGTAAATAACATAGAATTATTGCACGAGGTGTGAAAAATGAAGCGAACAGATACAGAGTTTAGAGTCATACAGATTAAAGATAAAAATATAGGAAGTTCCATTCGAAAGATTAGAGAGGAACAGAAGATAAGACAGACGGATATTGTAAAACAGTTGCAGTTAAGAGGTGTAGATATCTCTATTTATTCTTATAATAGAATTGAGAAGGGTACACAGAATCCGACGGTATCTTGTCTGATTGGATTGTGTGATATACTAAAGTGTGATATGAATCAGATCTTTTTTGATTAAGAAATAAAAACCCCCACCATACCGGTGAGGGTTTTATTTCTTATGTATTATTTTTTCTTTTTATCAGATGTGTTCTTTGATGCTTCTGCGGCTTCAGAGCTCAATTTGTTATATTTCTTTTTTAATTTAGCTCTCCAAGTTAATTTTTCCGGTTTCTCTAACGCACCACGAACTCCTGTTACTTTTGTGATGTAAAGGCCGCTGACAGTTGCTTTTACTTCTTTTTTTAATGGAATCATATCAAAAACAGTTTCGTCTGCGATTAATGTCATAATCTTTGGTCCGACTTTGGCTTTTACGATTGGGAGTTTTGACCAACGCATCATTTTTGGTGTCTGATCAATCACCGCCTGTGGAAGACCGGAATCTTTAATCTTCAAACGTTTCTTGTCAATGATAAGCATTGGAACGACCTGAGCAACGGCTGCCATCTGAGAGTCCTGTTCTTCTTTACGTTTCTGAGCTTTCTTACCAAGAAAATATAATGCAATCATGGCAGCAATCAATACTACCAAAACTACTAATAATACAATTTGTCCTGTTGTCACGATAAAAACCTCCTAAAATGCGATTCGACATATATTGTAGCATTGATTTTGGTAAAAAGCAATGTGAATTTATTGTGAACTCGGCTAAAATCCCTTTATTTTTATGAAAAACTGTGGTATGTTAATAGGGATTTGCAAATTTTGTGTATTTAGAAAGTAGAGAGGGAAATATGAAAAAGAGATTATTGGCATTTTTATTGTGCATGACAACGGTATTAAGTATGACAGCATGTGGATCTGACAAAAACGTAGCAGAGGATACAGAAAGTCCTTCGACAGAAGTTATGACGTCGACAACAGGTTTGGCAAAATATGAGTTTAACTATGCAGATTATGTGACATTGGCAGATTATAGTGCAATTCCGATTGAATTGGCAGAGACATATGAAGTAACTGATGAGGATGTGGAGACTTATCTTTTAGAGTGGTTTGAATATTACGGACCATTTTATACAGCAGATGAGACAAAGACGGTTGTTGCAGAAGGTGATATCGTTAATGTTGACTATGTAGGTAAGTTAGATGGTGTGGCATTTGATGGTGGAACAGCACCAAATCAGAATATTGACGTATCAGGGAATTGTGCAGCAGGAGGAGGTACATCTTATATTGATGGTTTTACAGCAGGACTTCTCGGTGCACAGGTAGGTACAGAAGTAGACTGTGACGTAACATTTCCAGAGAATTACGGAGCTACTGATTTGGCAGGGAAAGCGGTAGTGTTTACGTTTACAGTAAATTCTATCCAGAGAGAAATGTCATTTGAAGAAATCGATGATGAGTTTGCTAAGGTAAATGCCGGTGCAGAGTCAAAAGAAGCAATGTACGAAATGGTTCGTAAAGGTATGGAAGAAGAGAATGTCTATTACAAAATGGAAGATAGTACCAAGGAGATTCAGCAGTATTTACTTGATAACTGTACAGTAGAGATTCCAGCAGATTATTTTGCAGATAGATTAGAAGGATATCGCAATATGTTCATTAATCAGTTCTGTGAAGGTGATGAATCTAAATTAGAAGAAGTTTTAAGTACAGAGTATCAGATGACATTAGAACAGGCAGAAGAATCATGGAAAGAAGTAGTTACAACAGAAGTTAAGACAGAATTCATTTTAGGTGCCATTGCACGTGAAATGGGTGTAGAATTAGATACAGACAGATATGAATCAGAACTTTCTGAGTACGTTGCTTACTATGGTTTAGAGTCTGCGGATCAGCTTTTTGAGTCTTATGGATATGGTGATGTAGTATTTGGTGAGAAACGTATGAAAGAAATGCATCTTCAGAGCGATGTTCTTGAAAAATTGACAGAGACAGCGATTGTTACAATTGCAGAACCAGTAGAAGAAACAGTAGAGTCTACAGAAATGGTTTCTGAATAAAAAGATAACTATTCAGAGCACCATTCGCAAAATCGCCTCTTTGAGGCTTTGCTTTTGCTCATGTTGGCTTCTCGCCAAAGAAATTTTATAAAAAGCATTTGTTTCAGCAAGCTGAACATCTGCTTTTTATAAAAATTGCCTTGGCTCTGAATAGTTACAAAAAAAGATTGATTTTTTTGGGACAGATAGCTATTATGATATTATTATATGATTCGGTAATATCGAGGAAATTAATAATTAATTTGGAGGAAAGTTATGGATTTGGTAAATGTAAGAGACTTGTTCCGTAACCAGGAACAGTACGCAGATCAGGTAGTTACAATTGGCGGATGGGTTAGAAATATTCGTAATTCTAAGAATTTTGGTTTTATCGTTGTGAATGATGGAACATTCTTTGAACCTGTACAGGTAGTATATTCTGACGTACTCTCCAATTTTGAAGAAGTAGAGAAATTAAACGTTGGTGCAGCGATTATCGTAACAGGACGAGTTGTACCTACACCGGGCTCTAAGCAGCCATTTGAGATTCAGGCAGAGGCAGTAGAAGTAGAAGGACCATCTACACCTGATTATCCATTACAGAAGAAAAAACATACATTTGAATATTTAAGAACTATTTCACACTTAAGAGCAAGAACCAATACATTTGAAGCTGTATTCCGTGTTCGTTCTTTATGTGCATATGCAATTCACAAATTCTTCCAGGAGAGAGATTTTGTATATGTTCATACACCACTTATCACCGGTAGTGACTGTGAAGGTGCAGGTGAAATGTTCCAGGTTACTACATTGGATTTAGCAAATGTTCCAATGACAGAAGATGGCAAAGTTGATTTCAAACAGGATTTCTTCAATAAGCCAACCAACCTTACAGTAAGTGGTCAGCTTAATGGTGAAACTTATGCGATGGCATTTAAGAATATTTACACATTTGGGCCAACCTTCCGTGCAGAGAATTCTAATACCACACGTCATGCGGCAGAGTTCTGGATGATTGAGCCGGAAATCGCATTTGCTGATTTACAGGATAATATGATGCTTGCTGAAAGCATGTTAAAATACGTGATTAACTATGTATTAGAGAATGCTCCAGAAGAGATGGCATTCTTCAATAACTTTATTGATAAAGGTTTATTAGAGCGTCTTCATAATGTAGCAAACTCTGATTTTGCTAGAGTAACTTATACAGAAGCTATTGATATTTTATCTAAGAACAACGATAAATTCGATTACAAGGTATCATGGGGCTGTGATTTACAGACAGAGCATGAGCGTTACTTAACAGAGCAGGTATTTAAACGTCCTGTTTTCGTGACAGATTATCCAAAGGATATCAAAGCTTTCTATATGAAGTTGAATGAAGATGGCAAGACAGTAGCAGCAGTAGACTGTTTAGTACCAGGCATCGGTGAAATCATCGGTGGTAGCCAGAGAGAGGATGATTACGATAAACTCCTCGCTCGTATTCAGGAAATGGGATTAAAGGAAGAAGATTATGACTTCTATTTAGATCTTCGTAAATACGGTTCTGCAAGACATGCAGGATTTGGTCTTGGTTTTGAACGTTGCGTTATGTATTTAACAGGTATGACAAATATTCGTGACGTTATTCCATTCCCACGTACTGTAAACAACTGCGAATTGTAAAATTTGTATATTATATATTTTGAAATAAGCGGAAGCGTGGTTATTGTAGAATAAGCATCTTAATACTACAAACGAAAGTTTGTGGTATTAAGATGTCTGTTTTACAATAACCACGCTTCTGCTTATTTCTAAAAAAATAGAATACACGAATCTTACAATTCGCAGTTATTTACGGTACGTGGGAGTGGAAAATTTTAAAAAATTCTTAAGATGAAAAAAAGGTGCTTGACAAATCATTGATTTTATAAGACAATCACTTAGCAATATTGCTTGTATACAAGTTTTGAATAACTATTCCTACAGTAGCTAATTATTTGTGATATGTTGCGTAGGAAAATGATTCAAAACTGGTAATACTGGTAATACTTTGTAAATGAGTGCGAGTTACTGCATTTTAAAAAGCAGTATGCTATAATAGCCAAGTCGACAAATTTAGTTTATTGAAAACAAGGAGAAAAATATTATGAAAAAAGCTTTATTATTTTTATTAACAGGTATTATGGTTGTTGGAACTATGACAGCATGTGGTTCTAAGGATAATGCAGGTGCAAACACAGAAGTTAATACAGAGGTAAATACAGAAGCTGTTGTAGACACAGAAGTAGTTGTAGATACAGAAGAGTTTGTAGAAGACGAAGTAGTAGAAGCAAGTGAATTAGAAGGAATCGTAAATTCTATTTACGAAAATCATGCACCAATCGAGTTAATGCTTGGAACAATTCCTGTAAATGTAGCAGATGTGGATGATTTAACATACAACACAGGTTTAACAAGCGGTGAAAAACTTGTAGAGGCAGTTCGTTCTGAAACAATGATGGGTTCACAGGCTTACTCTTTAGTAGTTGTAAAAGTAGCTGATGCTGCTGATGCACAGGCTGTAGCTGATGAAATGTACGATAACATTGACCAGCGTAAATGGATCTGTGTAGAAGCTGGTGACAAAATGGTGGCTACATTTGGTGACATCGTTATGTTAATGATGGTTGACGTAGAATACGCAGACGCTGTAACAGCACAGAGTATTGTAGATGCGTTTGCAGCTGCTTGTGGTGCAGAACTTGATTACGTTCGCTAATGAAAGTTCATGTAAATGGAAATGAAGTAATTGTTCAGGACAGCTCAAAACACTTGCTGTTTTGAGCGTAAGAACATGATTCAGGAGTGCAAAAATCCCATTGCGAAGCAATTTTTTATGGATTTTTGTATCGTAATTATGAAGGTACTGAATAATTACGAAATGAGAAGGATGAGGCTGACCCGCCACTATGACTGATGAAGAAAGCATGGTTTTGGGGCAGCCTCTTTGTTTGGGAGGAATTTGTATGCTGTTTTCCAGTATCTTATTTTTATATTATTTTCTTCCGGTAGTAATGCTGCTTTATTTTGCAGTTCCCAAAAAGTTAAAAAATACAATATTGTTTTTGGCGAGCATGTTTTTTTATTTTTGGGGAGAACCGAAATATAGTCTGTTGATGGTGGTATCTATATTGACAGGTTATGTGGGAGGTATTGTCGTTGGAAGAATGCAGGAATTAGAAAAAAATGTTTTTGCTAAGATTGTAATGGTAGTTACAGTTGCTGTTTTACTTGGTTTTCTGGCGATATTTAAATACATTGATTTTGGTATATCTACTGTAAACGGGCTAGTAGGAAGTGCGATTCCATTGGTAAAACTTGCACTTCCAATCGGTATTAGTTTTTATACTTTTCAGATTTTAAGTTATGTGGTAGATGTCTATCGCAAAGATGTAGAGGTTGAAAAAAATATTATTAATTTTGGGGCGTATGTAGTAATGTTTCCGCAGCTGATTGCGGGACCTATTGTAAGATTTTCTACGGTTCAGCAGGAGATGAGAGAGCGCACGATTGCTGTAGATAAGATTGCAAAAGGCATAGGCCGTTTTGTGATGGGGTTATCAAAAAAGGTACTAATTGCAGATTTGCTGGGTGAGTTTGTGGCAGCGATGGATTTGGCACCGAAGAATAGTGCGTTTCTATTGTGGATGGTGGCACTTGCTTATGCGATGCAGATTTATTTCGATTTTTCAGGATATAGCGATATGGCCATTGGTTTGGGGCTGATGCTGGGCTTTCATTTTCCAGAGAATTTCGATTATCCGTATATATCTAGAAGTATTACAGAATTTTGGCGTAGATGGCACATGACATTAGGTGGCTGGTTTAGGGATTATGTTTATATTCCTTTGGGCGGTAACCGAGTAAGTATGTTTAGATGGATACGGAATGTATTTGTAGTATGGTTTTTAAGCGGACTTTGGCATGGGGCAAGCTGGAATTTTGTTCTGTGGGGAGTATATTTCGGCATTATATTGGCATTAGAAAAACTGTTTTTAAAGAGTCTGTTGGAGCGTTTGCCGAAAGTATTACAGCATTTGTATGCAATTATTCTGGTTGTAATAAGTTTTGTGATTTTCAGACTAGAGAGCATAAAAGCAGCAGGAACTTTTCTTGCGGGAATGTTTGGATTTGGTTTAGAGAAAACTACAGATACGGTAGGTATTTCTCTTGGCATGTATCAGTTTAGGAATTATGTCTTTTTAATTGGTGTGTCAGTAGTGATTGCACTGGGAATCCCGAAATGGATTTTGGGAAAAATAACAGAAAAAACATGGGGAGTGACGTTAAAAAACATAGTAGCACCGGTTGTATATCTAGTGCTGATGCTAGTGGTTACAGCATTTTTAATACAGAGCTCTGTGCACCCATTTTTATATTTTAGGTTTTAAGCAGGAAAGGAGAATGTTATGCAGAAAAGTTGGAGTCATAGAATGTATAGCGGGGTAGTTGTATGTAGTTTTTTCCTTTTACTGACAGGGTTTGCTATTGCTGCGATTGGGACACCGGACAAAGAAATCTCTAAATCGGAACGCAGGTATTATGCACAGATGCCAGAGTGGTCGTTAGCAAATGTAATGGATGGAAGCTATATGCGGGATATGGAAGATTATTTGCTGGATCAGTTTGTTGGACGAGATTCATTTAGAATAGCAAAAACAGAGATTGAAACATCCTTTTTTGGAAAAAAAGATGCGAATAATTATGTAAAAGTGGATGATATACTGTTTGAACTGGATTATGATTGGAGTAAAAAGCAGGTAAGTAAAACAGCAGAGGAGTTTGCAAAATTGCAGAAATTGCATTTTTCAGATGTACAGGTATACTATGCAGTAATTCCAGATAAATCATCTTTTTTATCCGAGGAAGAATATCCGGTAGGAAATGGTGGATTTATTTTGACTCAGTTAAAGGAACATTTGAAAGAGGCATCTTATATTGATTTATATCCATATCTGTCGCTTCAGGATTATTATAAGACGGATTTGCATTGGAAACAGGAGTCTATTTTAGATGTAGCAGAAGTACTGCTTAGTCAGATGAGAGGCACGGAATGGAACAGAGATAATTATACAGAGACACTAATTACATCTGAGTTTTTTGGTGCTTATGCAGGTGCTGCGGCGTATCAGACCACACCGGATGAACTTTATGGGTTAACAAGTGAGGTAATAGAAAATGCAGTAGTTTATGATTTTGAGAGTAATAAAGAGACTTCTGTTTATGCACCGGAAAAAATTGATGGAACGGATGCGTATGATTATTACCTTTGGGGAGCAAGAGCCCTTTTGACAATGGAGAATCCATTATGTGAGAATGGGAAGAAATTATTATTATTCCGAGATTCTTTTGGGAGCAGTATAGCACCATTGCTCCTAGAGGGATATGAAGAAATTACATTAGTTGATTTGCGTTATATGAAGGCGGATTATCTGCCACAACTTTTAGAACTTAGCGAGTACCACGATGTCTTATTTTTATATAGTGAAAATATTTTAAGAAATAGCGGAAGCTTAAAGTTTTAAGATAAAGAGACGGTTGAAAATAAATTCTTTGTCGTGTCATCTTTTTTGGGAGGAGTATTTTCTAGATTACTGTTTACGAGGTACGGGTGAACAGTAACTTTTCTAGCAGGCTGAATGGGAAAAGTCTTATATCAGGACTTGAAAAATTACGAAAGTATTAGTATAATTAAACTAGTGGAGACTATAATTACGGTGTATTAGGAGAAGTATATGGCAGAAAGTACAAGACCGAATGCATTCGTTCAGACTAGTAATAGTGAGATGGAAGCGTATTTGCAGGTTCCTACTCCAGAGAACGAAGAGAATTATACAATAGGATATTTAGAAACTTTGCTAGAACAGTATGGAATACGTCATGGCATAAAAAAGGATACCTTAAAGAATATTATTGATGGAGAAATTTATAATCAGCCTATTTTGGTTGCGACAGGTACTCCAGCAGTAGATGGTATAGATGGTCATTATGAATTTAATTTTAAAACGCAAAAAGATACTAAACCACAGATGAAAGAGGATGGTTCTGTAGATTATTGGTCTGTAAACAGTATTCAGTCTGTGGTGGCTGGTGACGTAATTGCAAAGTATCATCCACCGATACAAGGAAAAGATGGTATCAATGTACGTGGAGTTAGTGTATTAGCAAAGCGTGGCAAGGATCAGCCTATGCTAAAAGGAAAAGGATTCCTTAGAAGTGAAGATGGCAGTACTTATACAGCAGAAGTCGATGGTAAGATAGAGATGCAAGGTGACCGTATTATGGTCTTAGCTATTCACGAAGTTGCCGGAGATGCAGATATTTCTACGGGTAACATCGATTTCAGGGGAGATGTTGTAGTTCATGGTAATGTAGAGAATGGTATTGTCATTAATGCTACTGGTTCTATTACTATCGATGGCACAGTAGAAGCTTGCACATTAAATGCAGGTAAAGATATTATTTTACGTCGAGGTATGTTAGGTGGTCATAAAGCATCTGTTAAGACGAAAGGTAATATTTTTGCAAAATTCTTCGAGAATACAACCATTGAAGCAGATGGCAATATACAGGCAGATGTACTGATGAATTGCGATGTAGATTGTAAAGGAAAGATCATCTTAGGTGGACGCCGTGCTAGTATAATCGGCGGTGAAGTCCATGCAATTGAAGGATTCGAAGTTATGAATCTTGGCAATGATGCAGAGACTAAGACATATATTTATGCCGGTGCAGAGCCGGATATGCATACCAATATTGCGATGTTAGAGAAAAAAGTTAGTGAACTGCGGGAAGAACTTTCAAAAGTCGAGCATGGTATAGAACAGTTTAAGACTCTTGAACGCGAGAAAAATATAAGTTATGCAAATGACCCAAGACGCATGGCACTGCTTCGTATTCGTATTAGAAATAATGCAGCAATTGCAGAGGCTGAAACAGAACTTTACAGATTGCAGGAGTTAATGTCCCGTTCTGTAGGAGCTTCGATAAAGGTATTGAATATGGTGCACCCAGGGGTTCGCATTAATATCGGTATTGAGAGAATGAAGATTCAGAATGAGGCGACTAATGTGGAGTTTTATTTATTAGAGAATAAGATTCGTACGAAGCCTGCAAGCTAAATGTCAAAAAAACCGGAAATACGCGATTATTTTAGAAAAACTTAAAAGAAAAAAACTTGATTATCTCACCACTATATTATAATATGCTAATGTAGTGGTGATTTTATATTATTCAGAGCCAAGGCAATTTTTATAAAAGAACATGTGATGCTTGCAGGAACGAGTTTAGTGTGAAAAATAAATTTTCACATGCAATTTTGTGCCTGTGGCCCAAAGTTTGCAGGTATAGGAAGGACATGGTTATTTTTATGAAAATTTTTGGGGGAGAAAACAAAGCGAGGAAGTATATATGCTTTGGAGCGTGGCTCTAAATAATTTTTGCATAGATAAAGGAGATTACAGAATTATGATTAATTTTGAAGAGGAATTAAAGAATTTTAAACCGTCTCTTGAAGTGGAAGAAGCAGAACAGGCTATTTATAACCATGAATTGGTAGATATGACAGATATGATGCAGGAGATGCTTCACGAGATTAAACAGGGGATTTAAGGTTACATTTCACATACGCCAATCACTTGCTGATTGATGAGGCAGAACGTGTAAATAGTAACAATGTAAAGGACGATTAGAAAGGTTTCATAGAAATGATATGTTATAAGTGCGGTGCACAGTTGGATTCTTCTGAGAGTTGTCCAAATTGTGGAACCAAGATAAAACTATATAAGAAAATTATTATGGCATCTAATGCATATTATAATGCAGGATTGGAAAAAGCAAGTGTTCGAGATTTGTCAGGTGCGATTGATAGTCTTAAAATGAGTTTACGTTTTAACAAACGAAATACAGATGCAAGAAATCTATTGGGACTTGTATATTGTGAAATGGGTGAAGTAGTTGCAGCACTCACGGAGTGGGTAATTAGTAAGAATTATCAACCTAAAGACAATAGAGCCAGTTTTTATTTGGATGAGATTCAGCAGAATAAAGGTAAGTTAGAAGCTGTTAATCAGACTATTAAAAAATACAATCAGGCATTATTATATTGTAAACAAAATAGCAGAGATTTAGCTATTATTCAGTTGAAAAAAGTATTGTCGTTAAATCCAAAACTTGTTGTGGGACATCAACTTTTAGCACTTTTATACATACAGGAGAAAAAATACGAATTAGCAAAAAAATCTCTTCGAAATGCCGGTAAGATTGATGTTAATAACAAAGTTACACTTCGATATTTAAAAGAAGCTAATTTGGGATTAAGAGAACAGAATAGTAATAAAAAGCAGAAAAGTGATGAATTGGTTTCTTACCAAAGTGGTAATGAGACTATCATTCAGCCAAAATATCTGAAGGATACTTCTGCGTTTGGTACAATTGTGAATATGATAATAGGCATTGTAATTGGTGTGGCTATTACCGGATTTTTAGTAGTGCCAGGTGTTAGAAGAAGTGCTCAGGAAGATGCAAATAAAGCTGTTTTAGATGCAAATAATATAATTTCGTCTAAGAATCAGTCCATAGCATCTTTGGAGGCCGAGATAGAGGAGTTGGCAGGACAGATTACAAATATGCAGATTGCAGGAGAGGATGTAACCTCTCAGGTGAATAGTTATGACCAGCTTTTGCAGGCATATATTTGCAATGAGAATGGTGATGTTGATGCGGCAGGTACTGCTTTGGGTATGGTACAGCAAGCGCATTTAAGTGAAGCGGCATTGCAGGTTTATAATACGATTAATGGAAAGGTAAACGAAGAATATTTGGATATTCTTTATAAAGATGGTTATAACGCATACAGTAGTGAGGACTATGAAGCTGCCATTGAGCATTTACTTAAGGCAGTAGAGATAGATATTTCTTATCAGAATGGTAATGCGTTGTATTACTTGGCACAGGCATATCGTAAGAGCGGGGATTTAGAGAGTGCAAAACCATATTATCAGAAGTTTGTAGAGCTGTTTCCAAATACAGAACGTGCAGCTACTGCAGCTAGATATGCAGAATAGAATATTGATTTGTAATTATTCAGTAGGTCTGTGCATTTGTTGCACAGACCGTGAGAAAATGAGTCGAGAGTGAGCAAACTCCATCAGCGTAGCTGATTTTTAATGGGGTTGCGAATCGTAACTATGAAGGTACTGAAGAGTTATATTGATTTTACAAAAGACGTCAGGATTAACATCCTAGGCGTCTTTTTATTCTATACGAGGAAAGTCTATGACTTTCCTATAGAATAGAAGCACTACGTGCAAACGATGAGCAGCTACGCGCGCGGAACAAAAGCTGCGCTAGAAAGGAGGAGCAATGCAAACAAAATATGAATTAGAGGATTTGGGATTAGTTGTATGGGTACCAAGAGAATTAGACCATCACCATGCAGATATTTTACGTGCAGAAGTGGAGATGTTGATTCAGGTGTATCGTGTGAAAAATTTAGTATTTGATTTCGAACAGACAGATTTTATGGATAGCTCTGGAATCGGAGTGCTAATTGGCAGGAGTCGAAATTTAGGGTTTTGCAATGGGGTAGTATATGCAAGAAATCTAAATGGTCGGGTAAAGAAAATTTTTAAAGCCAGTGGACTTGGAAAAATAATCTATGTGATTTCGGAGGATGGAAAAGAATGAGAACAAATCGAATGCAGTTACAGTTTGATGCGAAGTCTGTCAATGAAAGTTTCGCGAGAGTAGCAGTAGCAGCTTTTTTTGCAGAATTAAATCCTACATTAGATGAGATAGCAGATGTGAAAACAGCAGTATCAGAAGCGGTTACAAATGCGATTATTCATGGATACCAAGGCGGAGAAGGACAGGTTCGATTGTTTTGTGAAGTGAAAGGTAGGCAGATACATATCAGGATAGAAGACGATGGTGTTGGAATTTCAGATGTAGAAAAGGCCAGAGAACCTTTTTTTACCACAAAACCGGAATTAGAACGCTCAGGAATGGGATTTGCATTTATGGAGGCTTTCATGGATGAAGTAGAGGTTATTTCTGCGTTGGGTGAAGGCACAAAAGTGATTATGAGAAAAGAAATTGGGAAACAGGAAGTGTAGTTTTATGAGGGATATGGCAGACCTTATCAGACAGGCACAGGAGGGAGATAAAGCGGCAAAAGATAGGATGGTTTCTGAGAATCTTGGCTTAGTGCACAGTATTGTGAGAAGATTTGAAAAACGGGGATGCGATAGGGAAGAACTGTTTCAAATAGGATGTATTGGATTGATAAAAGCGATTGAAAAATTTGATTTATCATTACAGTTGGCGTTTTCAACTTATGCGGTACCTATGATTATGGGAGAGATAAGGCGTTTCATAAGGGATGACGGCATGGTAAAAGTGAGTCGAACCTTAAAGGAAAATGGATATAAAATTAGTAAAGCAAGAGAATTACTTACCAATGAACTGGGACGGGAACCTAGTATTTTGGAAATAGAGGCATTAACCGAGCTGAGTAGAGAAGAAATTGTTTTGGCGATGGAGGCGAATCGTGACGTGGAATCTATTTATCAGCCAGTAGCCGGAAGTGACGGAGATGAAATATTGTTAGAGGATCAGTTAACCAATACAGATAGTATTTATGAAGAACCGGAGAAAGAGGCGGTTTTGAATGAACTCTTAGTAGCACAGTTATTAAAGACCTTGGATGAAAATGAGCAGAAAGTAATTAAATTACGTTATTTTGAAAATAAAACACAATGTGAAGTGGCAAGAGTGATGGGAATGTCGCAAGTACAGATAAGTAGATTAGAACGAAAAATTCTGTTGCGGTTACGGGAAGTATTAAAATAAGGAAGGCATAAAGATAAATCGTTACCGTTCACTCAGCAGCTAATCATTTACTGATTTGCTACGTAAGAACATGATTTAAGAGATAAATTTTTCCAAAAGAAGTCTAAAAACCAGTGCGGAAGCATTGGTTCTGTGATATAATGTATCCTGTTATATTAGGCGAATTTTAAGGCAGGAGGCCATAATGGCATTTATAGAGTTTAATAATATTTCAAAAGTATATCAGGCGGGTGAAACCAGCATAAAGGCATTAGATGACGCTAGTTTTGTTGTTGAGCAGGGAGAATTGGCGGTAGTGTTAGGTACGTCTGGGGCAGGTAAAACAACAGCGTTAAATATTCTTGGTGGCATGGATGTGCCAAGCAGCGGTCAGATTATTGTAGATGGTAATAACATTACCAATTATAACCAGAAGCAGTTAGTTGGATATCGTAGAACAGATATTGGATTCGTATTCCAGTTTTATAATCTGGTGCCGAACTTAACTGCACTTGAGAATGTGGAGCTGGCGGTACAGGTTTGTAAGAATGCGTTGGATGCGTCTGAGACCTTAGATAAAGTAGGACTTGCAGAGCGTAAGAATAACTTCCCTGCACAGCTTTCTGGAGGGGAACAGCAGCGAGTATCTATTGCAAGAGCTTTGGCAAAAAATCCAAAACTTCTGTTGTGTGATGAACCAACCGGTGCCTTAGATTACAATACAGGAAAACAGATTTTACAGTTATTACAGGATACTTGCCGAAAAGAAAATATTACAGTAATTTTGATTACACATAACTCGGCAATCGCACCTATGGCGGATCGTTTGATTCGTTTTAAAAGTGGGAAAGTGGTTCAGATGACAAAAAATGAAAATCCAATGTCCATTGCGGATATTGAGTGGTAGTAAGGAGCGAAATGAAAGCATATACGAAGGACGTCATTCGCTCGATTGTGAAAGGACGAAAACGCTTTTTTGCACTCATGCTGATTACGGCATTAGGAGTGTGTATGTTTTGTGGCATTAAAGCGGGTTGTGATGATTTAAGATATTCAGCGGATGTATTTTTTGATGAACAGAATTTATATGATATTTCCATTGTATCGACACTGGGCTTGACAGAGGATGATGTCAAGGCAGTTTCCGGGATGGAAGGTGTTGAGGCTGTAGAAGGCACATATACCGAAGATGTGTATACGGATTTGAATGATGGTTCACGTAAGCAGGCTACGATGAAAGTGCTAAGCGAAAAGGGTATCAACATGCCTTATTTGCTGGAAGGCAAATTGCCAGAACAGGCAACAGAAGTTCTAGTGACGCTTAAGTATATCGAAGAGTCCGGCAAAAAAGTGGGTGATATGGTTTCTATCGAAGAGGATATCAGCGTCGAAGAAGATGACGATGAAGAGGATGAAGACGAAGACATAGAGGAACCGAACTTCATTTTCCGATATTATCGGATTGTGGGTGTCGCAATCGATGTAATGGATATTAACAGTAGTGAAGGTGCTGTTGCATTCCGTAACAATTCGACTACGGATTATATCTTTTATGTGCATAAGGGTGCGGTAAAATCTGATGTGTATACAGCCATGTATTTGACACTTCAGGGCACGGATGAGCTGGCTTGTTATACAGATGCTTATGAGCAGAAAGTAGACGAAATTGTCACTCTTTTAGAAGAGGAGATAAAAGAGGATAGAGAACAGGCTCGTTATGACAAGATAATTGGTGATGCATTAGATGAGATTGCAGATGCAGAAGAAGAAATGTGGGAAGCATTTGAAGAAGCAGAATCAGAAATTGCAGATGCGGTTGATGAGATTGCAGACGGATGGGCAGAACTGACTGATGCGGAGAATGAGTTAAAGCAGGCTGAGCGTGATTTGGCAAAAGCGGAACGCGATTTAGATGCCGGGGAACGAGAACTGACGCAGGGTGAGACCGAGTATGCGAGTGGCTTGGCACAGTATGAAGCGGCGAAAGCAGAAGTAGAGGCCGGAGAGCAGGCGTTAAAAGAAGCAGAGAGTACCTTGGATGAGTCGGAAAAGACATTAGATGAATCCGAAGCACAGTTAAAGGAATCCGAAAAGCAATTAGATGAGGAGTATCCGGCAGCGATTGCTTATCTGGATAACCAGATTGCACAGAAAAAGCTTGCGATAAAAGAGGCGGGGGAAGCTGGTGATACGGAAAAGCAGACATTGCTAGAGGACGAGTTAAAACAGCTTGAAGATGCTAGAGCTGATATGGTAGAGGAAGAAACCACTGCAAGAGAAGAGATTGCAAATGGTTATATAGAGATTGAAAATGCCCGTAAAGAAATTGCGGATGGACGTAAGGAGATTAAGAAAAACCGTTCCGAACTCAAGAAAGGTAAACAGGAACTGGCAGATGCTAAAGTAGAGCTTGATGATGCCCGTAAGAAGTTAGATGATGGCTGGAAGGAGATTACGGATGGTTGGAAAGAACTCACAGATGGCGAGCAGGAAATTTTCAAAGGTTGGGATGAAATCGAAGATGCTGTCAAAGAATTAGAAGATGGACAGATTGAACTGGATGAGAATGTAGCAGAATATGAATCTGAAAAAGCAGATGCTCTACAGGAAATTGGCGATGCGAAGAAAGATATAGCAGATATTAAAATGACAGAGTGGTATATTACGACACGTACTTCGCTAAGTGGTTATAATAATATCAAGACAGATGCAGACTGTATCGAAGCCATCGGTCAGGCATTCCCGGTTCTTTTCATGACGATTGCAATTTTAATAAGTCTTACAACTATGAGCCGTATGATTGAAGAAGACCGAGGACTTATTGGCACATATAAAGCTCTTGGTTTTTCAGATGATGAGATTCGGCGCAAGTATGTATTGTATGCGTTGATTGCTTGTATTATCGGTGGTATTTTGGGTGACTTTTTGGCGTATATTGTGTTGGCAGAGATTCTGTTTATTGTATTTGATGTTATGTATCAAGTGCCGGAATATATCTATACGTTTGATCTTTTCTATGGAATCGGCGGTATCGTAATGTTCGTGGCAGGTATTGTAGGGGCGGCATACGTATCTTGTAATTCTGTTTTAAGAAGTACACCAGCGATGTTAATGCGTGCAAAACCACCAAGTTCCGGTTCTCGTGTTTTGTTAGAACGTATTACGCCGATTTGGAGCAGACTATCATTCTTAAATAAAGTAACTGCACGTAACCTGTTCCGTTATAAAAAGCGTTTATTTATGACTTTGTTTGGTATAGCGGGATGTACGGCGTTGCTATTGACTGGTTTTACCATTAAGGACACGGTGGTTGAGTTGTTGCCACTTCAGTATGAGGAGACTTATCGTTATGATGTCATGGTAGTGGCACAGGACAATGAGAAATTGTTGGAGTGTCTGGAAGAACGAAGCGATGTTCGCAAGTATATCAATACGATGGTTACGAATGTAAAATTGATTGCTGAAAATGGCAAGGAAGAAACTGTTCAGTTAGTGGTTATTCCGGATGAGGAAAATATTTCCCGTTTTATTCGGCTTTATGACATGGATGGAGAGCGACAGAAACTGACAGATGAAGATGTGTTCGTAACTACAAACTTAAGTGTGGTTATGGATTTTGAGGAAGAAGATTTTCTCCTCATGCAGAACATGAATTTAGTGCAGGCGGATGTGGAAGTAACTAAGATAGTCATGAATTATCTCGGCAATAGCATCTATATGACAGAAACTATGTATGAGGATAGTTTTGAAGAGAAATTTGAACCGAATGCAGCCTATATTTTATTGAATCTTAAGGATGAAAAACAGGATGGATTCGTAGAAGATCTGGAAGCAGAAGATGG
Source organism: Roseburia sp. (assembly GCA_017549185.1). Classification (GTDB taxonomy): domain Bacteria; phylum Bacillota; class Clostridia; order Lachnospirales; family Lachnospiraceae; genus Roseburia. The sequence continues at coordinate 41,150 of JAFYVJ010000040.1, forward strand.
TATCCTTACTGTTATGGGATATCGTGATATGATGGAAGGATTCAACAGTGCGATGTACATTATTAATATGGTTGTGTATATTGTCATTGTTTTGGCGGGTGCATTGGCATTTGTAGTATTATTTACATTGGCAACGACCAATATTTCAGAGCGAGAGCGAGAGTTGGCGACGATTAAGGTGTTAGGTTTCTATGATGTAGAGGTGCATTCCTATGTAAATAAGGAGACACTGATTCTGACCGGACTAGGTATTATTTTAGGTATGCCGATAGGCAAGCTTATGGGTGAGTGGTTGATGAGTATTCTTGAAATGCCGTCTATTTACTTCTATACAACCCTTTATCCGGAAAGTTATGCATATTCGGCAATTATTGCAATTGTATTTGCATTGCTGGTAAATCTTATGACAAATAAGTCGCTTAATAAGATTAACCCGGTGGAGGCACTAAAGAGTATTGAATAAAATTATGGGTTGGATGATTTTATAGTTAAAGAATATTAAAAAGGCATACTTTTATGGGTATGCCTTTTTCTTGGATAAAAATAGATTTGTAAAGCGATATACAAGTTGGGATTTGTGAATATACATTGTTACGGGTAACTTGGAGATAAATGATACTTTTTGGCCGTATATCAAAAAATTGTTAATTGCTGCCCAGGTGCGTCTGTTATTCTAATCAAAAAACTATCATATTTTCCATATAGCAAAAAATATTGTCCCTATGCCTCAATATTTTGAAAAAATGGGGCGGTAGACTTTAAAAATATTCTATATGCCCATTTAGCTCATTTTGCAGACAAATTTGTACTTAAAACGGGGCAATACAGAACAAAAAATCTGTATATGCCCAGCACACAATTTTTAGAAGCATTATACTGAATAAATCCTATAAAACAGCTGTCAGAACGGTATAAAGATCACCACAACTCCAAATTTGGCGGCTCTTATATAATGTCGTTCTTCTTAAAAATAGGGTTGCGAAGTGTGTTTACCACTAGTGGAATGACCATGATAATCCATGCAATCGGTTCGCAGATGATGATACCCCAGTAACCCATGACCGGAGCAAAAAGGAATGCCACGAGTACTTTTGTGATTAATTCGAGTGCACTTGAAAATACCGGTGTTTTGCTATCACCAAATCCTTGCATGGAATTGCGGAATAAGCAGATGACGGTTGGCACAAAGTAAAATGCAGTATCTACTCTAAGATAAAGGGTTGCAGTTTCAATAATTTCTGTTTCTGTGGTGGCAGTGATTGCCTGTATAATCTGTGGAGAAATCGTATTTGCTAATAAAATGACAAAAAGTGACCATGCCCATCCTAAAAGTGTAGTATCTCGCATGGCTATTTTAATACGGGAGTATTTTCCGGCACCGAGGTTTTGACCACAGAATGTGGCAAGTGTAGTTCCTAATGCACTCCAAGGCATCATAAAGATGGAGGACGCCTTACGGGCGGCAGTATGTGCTACGATGATATATGTACCAAAGGTGTTGATACTAGTCTGCAATGCAAATGTTCCGAATTGTACAAATGCCGACATAAATGCCATGGACAAACCGGTTGCAAACATGCGATTGCAGACTTCGCGGTCAATGCAGAAGTCATCATGGCAAAGATGTAGGTTAGGATATTTTTTCCACATATAAAGAAAACAAAGCACAGCGGAAACAGCCTGCGAGAGCACAGTTGCATAGGCTGCACCTGCTACGCCTAGGTGTAGATTTAAAATAAAGGCATAGTCTAAAAGAATATTCAGTATCGCTGATAAAATCAAAAATAACAGTGGCGTAAAGCTATCGCCGATAGCACGGAGAATGGAAGCACATACGTTATAAAGTGTAGCGATTACTAATCCGGTCAAAATAACGCTGATATATGCGTTTGCATTTGGAAGTAAGTCAGTAGATACATTTAAAAATTTTAAAATCGGTGCTAAGAAAATTAAACCAAGAATACTAATAATGACAGCCATACCAGTGCCAAAGAGAATCGTGCTGGCAATGGCTTTTTTCATATTAATCTCATTTTTGGCACCAAAATAAGTGGCGATTACAATTCCAAAGCCATTTAAGATACCGATTAGTAAGCTCATCAATAGATCGCTTAATGTGGATGTCGCACCTACTGCGGCAAGTGCAGATTCCCCTAATGTTTCGCCGACAATTCGAGTGTCTACTAAGCTATAGAATAATTGAAACAATTGACCGATGAAGAGCGGTAGGGCAAATTGTAAAATTAGTTTTAATGGTTTTCCTTCTGTTAAGTTTTTCATAGTAAGCCTCCGTTTAATTGTAATATAGCAAGTTGTGGAGAGGAGAGCAAGGGATAAAATGGAAAGAAATGTGGATTTTTTGCTAAAAGCCTTTTTATTTCTTATGGAGTATGGTATGATTTAAAATATAAATTTTTGTTCGCTATTACTATGTAAGCTGCAGTTTTTTGTGGCGGAACGGAGACGATTATGAGTAATGAATACAACGGGATGGCTATCGGTGTGTTTGAGTTAGACAGTGAATGTGCCTGTTTTGTAGCTTTGGATGCTGCAGCAAAAGCAGCTTCAGTTAAAATACAATCGGTTGAGAGAAATCGTTTGAAATCGGGTGCCTGTGTGAAAATGAGAGGAAGCATTTCAGATGTAAAAGCTGCCATGGAGGTTGCTTTGGAAACGGCTGCACCAATTTCCAAGATTTATTCACACACCATCATTGCAGCACCTACAGATGGAACCGAAATGGCTGCTGCCATGACGATCAACAAGTAAGATTCAGGAGGTATATATATGTCATATAGTGCATTCGGATTAGTGGAAGTCCTTGGCTCAGCCAATGCTGTGATTGTGACGGATCAGCTTCTTAAAATTGCGGAAGTTTCTTACGTGACACATGATACTAAGTGCGGTGGTCATGCATTGGTATTTGTGACAGGAAGTGTATCAGCGGTTTCAGCTGCCATAGAACATGTGAAAGAGAATAGAACTTGCGAGATTTTTGCTTCTGCTGTAATCTCTAATCCTTCACAGGAGATGATTGAGATAGTAGAGGCGTTTAAAGCACGTAGAATGAAATAATAATAAGCCCAGGCGGGGTGTAGTTGCTCCCTTTTTGGTAGATAAGTGAAATAATAGTAACTTGTTACCGGAAAGGGAGTATTTTTTATGTTTCTAAAGTAGATAAAAATAGATATCATACAACATCTTCGTTTTTGAAAATAGAACTTCGCAAGGTATTCACCACCAAGGGAAGAACCCGATGAAAAGTGGCAGGGCAAGTATCATATTTTTACTATTGTAAAAAAGTATAAAGAGTTATAAAATAAAAATAAAAGTATAAAGAATAATCAAAAGTATAAAGAGGAGATTTTTTATGCAGAATCCTTTTACAACAACTTTTAGTAAGGCACCAGAGTATACTTATATTGCTACAAATAAAATAGATGAAATTTTGGAGAATTTTAGTTATCAGAATCCTTCTGAATCTGTGTATAAGATTACAGGAGTTAGAGGTTCCGGGAAAACAGTAATTCTTGCTAAGGTTGAGGAAGAATTAAGAAATGATTTTAATAAGGAAAACGGATGGCTTGTTTTTGATTTAAACCCTACGAGAGATATGCTTGGACAGATAGCGGCAATGCTTCATAAAGAGGGATTTGGGAAAAATGATATAAAGAATAGGAGCGTAACCATTTCGGCGACCGTGCTTGGTTCTGGTGGTGGAGTAGGATATGCTTCTGAAAAAGAAGATCTTTTTTTTGACATGGGAGTTGAAGTAGAATCTATGATTAAGCAGGCGCAAGAAAAAGGAAAGAAGATTCTTATTGGAATTGATGAGGTCTCAAAGACATCGGAAATGATAAAATTTGCATCTGAATATGGAAGATGGCTTAGAGCGAATTATCCGGTATATCTTGTATGTACAGGTCTTTATGAGAATATACAGGAAGTCTGCAATGTGAAAAATCTTACGTTTTTTAGAAGAGCAACAACGATAAAAACGGAGCCGCTTAATATAGTGAGAATGTCTGAAATGTATAAAAATAGACTTAATATTAAGGCTGAAGAAGCGCGTGAAATGGCAAAATGTACGAAGGGGTACGCGTATGCTTTTCAAAAGCTGGGATCCTTATATTTTAAAAAGAAAAAAACGGAATGTTTAGAGGATTTAATTCCGGAATTAAAGGCAGAGTTGTTTGCTTATTCTTACGAAAAGATTTGGGAAGAAATGACGGAGGCGGATCGTTTTTTAGTGAGTCTTTTGATAGAAAAAACAGACTATAAGAGAGAAGAAGTACTGAAACTTATGGGGGAGCGTGCAGGTAATTATTCTATGTATAGAGATCGTTTGTTAAAACGGGGAATTTTGGAATCGCGCCAGGCGTATATTTCATTGGCGTTGCCTTATTTTACAGATTATTTAAAAGAATATTGTTTATAATTTATGTAGAAAATCCGAGCAGAAATGCCCCGATATTTTGTCGGAGCATTTCTGCTCGGATTTATTTGTAACTATCAATTACCGTTTGAATAGCCTTTTTCTGAGAAGAAGATAAGTGACGATATTTTTCTATCAATGTAAATTCTTCAGCGTTGAGCATATTGGCTTGAACAGGTTCAATTTTGTGAGGTATATCGGTATATTCTACGAGGTAGTCAATAGAAGTATTGAAATAATCTGCCATGCGTGTAAGAGTTTCAATATCAGGAACGGTGATACTATTTTCATATTTGTAAACTGACTGTTGGCTGATGTGTAAAATGTCAGCTAATTTTTGTTGGCTTAAATTGTGCTGTGTTCGTAACAATTTTAGATTTTTCATACACCCACATCCTTTCCTGCATAGTATTTTACCAATTGTAATAAAATAAAAATAAAACTTTAAAAGTGTTGCAAACAAAACCTTGAAAGTGTATAATTTGTGTCATAGCATATATGCACAATATATATGTGGGAGAAATGATTTATATACAAAAGGAGAAATTATCATGGCAGGAAAAACAAAATTATGTAGGCATTGTAAAAGTGAAATAGCAAAAGATGCAAAAGTTTGCCCGAATTGTAGAAAAAAGCAGGGGGGAATTTTAAAATGGGTAGGAATTGCGATAGTGGTTATTTTTGTTATTGGCTTATTTGGAGGTGATGAAGAAGAGTCATCAACAGTAAAAGATGTCACTAACCAGAACATTTCAGAACCGCAGGTTGTAACAACAGAAACTAGTGATGTGGCAGAGGATGTGAGTTCTCAAGTAACAGAAACAAAAGAGTTTTTTGTTGCAGGCGAATCTTTTGAAGTGAATGGTCTTGTCATAACGATAAATGAGATTAGTACAGATTTTACAGATTATGAAGATACCTATAATCTGTATACCCCGGAAGAAGGAACAAAGTATATTATGGTATCATTTACATATCAAAATAATGATGATACAGATGCATATGTAAGTATTTATGACTTTGACTGCTATGCAGATGGTACATTATGTGATCAGACATACTATTTCAATGGCGATTTTGTAAATGGAAATATTTCTTCGGGAAGAAATGTATCGTTTGAAACACATTATGTTGTGCCGGCAGATGCAGCAGAAATAGAGTTAGAATATACTGCGAATGTGTGGACAGATGAAAAAGTGATTATTAAAGTGCAATAGATAAAAATATGGAAACGTCTCGAGCATGGTACTCGGGACGTTTTTGTATTCAAAGGAATAGTTTATATTTTTTTAAGAAATAAATTAGCACTCACCTGTTGAAAGTGCTAACAATTCGTGTTATAACTAAAAATGTAATGAGGGAAAAACTTCTGGTACGAATGAGAGCTTGCGGAAGCGTACATACTGACCAGAAGACATTGGTAAAGAAAGAGAGGTAACGCTATGAACATTCAGAAATTTACACAAAAGTCAGTGCAGGCTATCAATGACTGTGAAAAGCTTGCCTACGAATATGGCAATCAGGAGATTGAACAGGAGCATTTATTAGTTGCACTGTTACAGCAGGAAGATGGTCTGATTTTGAAACTGATTGAAAAAATGGAAATCCAGAGAGAACATTTTAAGGATAACGCTATCCGAAAACTGGCAGCACGTGTAAAAGTGTCCGGCGGACAGGTTTTTGTAGGTCAGGAACTTAATAAAGTGCTGATTCATGCAGAAGACGAAGCGAAGCAGATGGGAGATGAGTATGTTTCTGTGGAGCATTTGTTCCTTTGCTTATTGAAATATCCAAACAGAGCGATGAAGGAGCTTTTTAAGGAGTATGGCATCACTAGAGACCGTTTCTTACTGGCACTTTCAACGGTTCGTGGCAACCAAAGAGTGACTTCCGATAACCCGGAAGCAACTTACGATACATTAGAAAAATATGGTTATGACATGGTGGAACGTGCCCGCAACCAAAAGTTAGACCCTGTTATCGGGCGTGATGCAGAAATCAGAAATGTCATCCGCATTTTATCCAGAAAAACGAAAAATAATCCTGTCTTAATCGGTGAGCCGGGTGTCGGTAAAACGGCAGCAGTTGAAGGACTGGCACAGCGAATTGTCCGTGGAGACGTACCGGAAGGATTAAAGAATAAAAAGTTATTTGCCCTTGATATGGGGGCACTTGTAGCAGGTGCAAAATATCGAGGGGAGTTTGAAGAGCGTTTAAAAGCAGTGCTGGATGATATCAAAAATTCTGACGGTGAAATCATTCTTTTCATCGATGAACTTCATACTATCGTGGGTGCCGGAAAGACAGACGGTGCCATGGATGCAGGCCAGTTATTAAAACCAATGCTTGCTCGTGGTGAACTTCACTGTATCGGTGCTACAACCTTAGACGAATACCGTGAGTACATCGAAAAAGACGCGGCATTGGAACGAAGATTCCAGCCGGTCATGGTGGATGAGCCGACCGTAGAAGATACGATTTCGATTTTGCGAGGATTAAAGGAACGCTATGAAGTATTCCATGGTGTAAAGATTACAGACGGTGCACTGGTTTCCGCAGCAGTGCTGTCTAACAGATATATTTCGGATAGATTTTTGCCGGATAAGGCGATTGACCTTGTGGATGAGGCGTGTGCATTGATTAAGACAGAACTTGATTCTATGCCGACCGAGTTGGATGAATTAAATCGTCGTATCATGCAGATGGAGATTGAAGAAACTGCACTGAAAAAAGAAGATGACCGTCTTAGCCAGGAACGTTTGGCGAATCTGCAGAAAGAACTTGCAGAATTAAAAGACCTGTTTAGTACGCAGAAAGCACAGTGGGAGAATGAAAAGACTTCTGTGGAGCGTGTGCAGAAGCTGCGTGAAGAGATTGAGGTTGTGAAAAACGACATCAAGACAGCTCAGCAAAACTATGATTTAGAGAAGGCTGCGGAATTGCAGTATGGCAAATTACCGCAGTTGCAGAAACAGTTGGAAATAGAGGAAGAGGAAGTAAAGAAACGCGAAATGTCACTGGTTCATGAGAACGTCAGTGAAGAAGAAATAGCGAAAATTATTTCCCGTTGGACTGGAATTCCGGTTGCAAAATTAACCGAAAGTGAGCGTAACAAGACGTTACATTTGGATGAGGAATTGCACAAACGTGTGATTGGACAGGACGAGGGCGTTACCAAGGTGACAGAAGCAATCATCCGTTCTAAAGCAGGTATCAAAGACCCAAGTAAGCCCATCGGTTCTTTCCTTTTCTTAGGACCAACAGGTGTTGGAAAAACAGAATTGGCAAAAGCTTTGGCAGCAAGTCTTTTTGATGATGAATCTAATATGGTACGACTTGACATGAGTGAGTACATGGAGAAGTATTCCGTATCCCGTTTAATCGGAGCACCTCCGGGATATGTAGGCTATGATGAGGGCGGACAGCTTACAGAGGCAGTTCGTAGAAAACCATATTCTGTCGTTCTTTTTGATGAAGTGGAAAAAGCACATCCAGATGTATTTAACGTGCTATTACAGGTACTTGATGATGGTCGAATTACTGACTCGCAAGGACGTACTGTTGACTTTAAAAATACGATTATTATCATGACTTCTAATTTGGGCTCTGCTCATTTATTAGAGGGCATTGATGAAAATGGTGATATTAATCCGATGTGTGAAAATGCAGTGATGAGTGAACTTCGTGGTCATTTTCGTCCAGAATTTTTGAACCGTTTGGATGAAATCATTTTGTTTAAGCCTCTGACGAAGAGTAATATCGGAAATATCATCACATTATTGATGGCAGAATTAAATAATCGCTTAGCAGACCGTAATATTTCGATAGAATTAAGCGATGCTGCAAAAGCATTTATTGTAGAAAACGGATATGACCCAATCTACGGGGCAAGACCGTTAAAGCGTTACTTGCAGAAGCATGTAGAGACTTTATCTGCGAAGTTGATTTTAGCGGATGAAGTAGGAGAGGGTGATACCATTTTCATTGATACAGAAGGTGATAAATTAGTAGCAAACGTGAAGTAAATAGACTTGCAATGAAACATTATTTGTATTAGTATAACCATACAGACAATGAATGTAGAAAATTGTCTGTATGGTTATACGATTTTATCAAGGTGTTTTCAGGTGCCTTATATTCAAGCAGTCTGCTTGGATAATCAAAATTAGAATCTTTCCAGTTCTGGAAAATATTCCAATTTATGAATCATTTATTTTTAAATCTTATTTTATAGTAGCACATTGTCTGTTGCTCTTTTTTCGTATAATTTTTACAGACAGTTTCTACATAGGCTACAGGAAGGAGCCCTATGGGAAAAGATGTAGAATGGAAGTCCTTTTTTGAGGATAATCATCGGTATGCCGACATTATCAACGGCATCGGCTGTGGTGGCATGCAGGTAGTAAAAGATACTGATTTGACAGAGGTAGATACTGCTTCAAAAAAGAAGCACCGGGATCTGCTGCGGAAAGCGGCATTAGGTATGAATTTTGTAATTGTTGGTATTGAAAATCAAGATGAGAGAGATTATGAATTGCCACTACGTAATATGCACTATGATGTTACAAATTATCAGAAGCAGATGGCAAAAATTCGTAAAGTGGTTCGGTCGGATGCGAAAGGTTTGGAACCGGGAGAATATATGTATGGATTTAAGAAAGACAGCAAGCTAAATCCGTTAGTTACTTTTATTTTGTATTCCGGAAAGGAGACATGGGAAGGACCGAATTGTCTGCATGATATGTTGAATTTTGCAGATATCCCGCCGATATTACAAAATATGGTGCCCAATTATAATATCAATGTGATTGATATTCGTAAATTTGAAAATACAGAAGTATTTCAAACAGATGTGAAACAGGTATTTGATTGTAAAACTGCACTTTATCCCTAATTTAAACCTCAAATTATTTCTAAATCCTTTTCTCTGTTTTTTCACTTTTATCCTAAGATTTCATCAGATTGTTTCTAAAAATTGTGTATACAAAAGAACCGGTGATTTTTAAAAA
>JAFYVJ010000041.1 GCA_017549185.1 Roseburia sp.
AAATTTACCGATCTTAATTTGATCCATAGGTTCGTGTCCTCCTTTCCGGATTTATTGTATGGATTTCCATTTTGTTTTTACACCCACGGAACGTAGAATATGGTGAATTTTAGCGGTTTCTACGCCACGTAGAGTTGTAATGTATTTGGAAAATTCAAATTCTTGCATGCTTTCAACTCTTCACAAAGCTGAAATTTTCAAGCCACCCTATAGTCTTACTCCTAACTCACTTATTAATTTCTGCGTTCTTTCCTTTTGCAAGTAATATTCCTCCATAGGATTTCTGAAATAGTGCTGCATCTCATCAGCATCTTTTAATATTTCATCAAAATACGTATCCTCTTGCTTTTTATTACTGTGACAGCCGATTGCCCTACATATTAATTCAATCTCATCCTCTGAAAACATCTCCATTTTCATCAAAATATTTTTTGCACATAAAGCAGATTCCTCAGCATGACTTTCCTCTTTATCATACATATATTTGGTATAATCGTGGAGCATTCCTGCCACCTCTGCAAGTTCAGCAGCCACTCTATCATATCCTCTTTTCATAGCAATAAAGGCAGCCGCCTGTCCTACCCCATACAGATGTACATATGCACATCTTTTAACTTCTTCGTCTTTAATCGCCTTAATATCATTATCAAGAACGTTTCTAACAGCATCAATTCTTGTATATTGTCTTTCCATATATAACACCACCAAATTCAAATAACCGCGCGCTTTCAATCTCGCTGTGAGACTGAAAGTTGCGAGTGCTTGTACTTACTAAATAAAGTATAAATCTCATTTAAAATATTCAGTATTATATACCTCTAATAAGTTTTCAACAGCAACAACTCCGTTCGGAACTTCCCTTTTACTTCGATTTATCCATATTGCACTTATTCCAACCATGGCAGCCCCTTTAACATCACTACTTAACGAATCACCAATATGTACCACCTGTTCAGCGGACAATCCCGTACTATTTAGTGCAAACTCAAAAAGTTCTTTTCTTGGTTTGTATGATTTAGCATCTTCACTCGTAAAGATTCCATCAGGTTTCAATCCATGATATTCTATTGCTTTTAAAACATCATCCCTATCTATGTTAGATACAACATAAATTGGCACTGGACACATTTCAAAAAACTGCTTTGATTCCTCAAAAATAGGCGGCTTTATCCAATGTGCAAACATCAAATCACTTAATTCTTGTGCATTAGCAGTCGACTTAAAATACTCTATTGTTTTCTTCAATGACTGATATTCCAATTTCCGCTGTGTTTCAAAACTATCTCCATAGGCTGAATTAAATGCCTTTTGAAAGTCATTCCACCAATATGCACCTATCTCTGATTTATCTTTCACTTCTCCTGTACTGTATATTTCTTGTGATATCTGTTTAATTACTTCTCCATCCTCATGTACGACAGTACCATAAAAATCTATAAACACTGCTTTTATCATTCCGTTGTGATACCTCCGCTTATTCGTAAAATTCAAATTGAACAAAATCGCTGCGCGATGGCCTGCCAAGGCTGTGGCGCAGTTTTTCTATTTTTCAAAAATAGGCAGTGACAGGATTGTCCCAAGATAGTATTGTTAAAGCACGACCAAAAACAAACTTCAAACACGGGCTTCGTCCCAGCAACTGCCTATGAAAAGAATATCATCTTTAGGCTGCTTTCACAAGCAGTTTTATTTTATTAATGCACCTCCAGGATTGGTAGTTGATTTTATTTCACTATCTTAATTCATGGAGGTTTTTATGTATAACAACTATTTATTACAACTTGAAGAAGCCGGAAAAATCCGCAATCTCAAACAACGTACTATTGACGGCTATAAAAGCTATGTTTCTTATTTTCTGAGATATATGAATAAAAATCCAGAAGAACTTACCTGTCAGGACGTCAGAAAGTTTCTTCTTCTCAAAAAAGAGGAAGGACTCAAAGCAACTACACTGAATCTTTATAATTCAGCAATCCGTTTCTTCTTCCGCAACGTTCTTCACATACTTTGGGATGATATCACTGTTCCTCGTATGATGATAGAACACAAACTTCCTGTGGTACTTTCCGCAGCAGAAATTGACAGACTCCTGAATGCTACAAAAGATCTAAAATACAGAGCCATGTTTGCAACCATGTATTCTTCTGGAATGCGTGTCTCCGAAGTTATTCATCTTCATTATGATGATATTTCACGCACAAACATGCAGATTCACATCCGAGATACCAAGAACCGTATGGACAGATACACCATTCTTTCGGAAAGAAATCTTGAAATACTAACAGAATACTGGTTCTGCAAAGGCAAACCCCGAGAAATTCTTTTCCCAAATAAATTTACTGGACAGTATCTTTCAATACGAGCAGTAGAACAGGCCATGCGTAGAGCTGTTACAAATGCCGGTCTTCCTGGCAAAGCTACTCCTCATTGTCTACGACACAGTTTTGCCACTCACCTCATGGAACAGGGTGTAGAGCAAAGAAATATACAGGCCCTACTTGGACATCGTGATCCAAAATCCACTGAAGTATACCTTCATGTCAGCAACAAAACTCTTATGGGCGTCCGCAGTCCTTTTGACAGGGAGGTAAGTGCTTCCCATGAATAAACCAACCGTTCAGGATATTTTCAACCGATTTTATCCTGCGTATATTGAACAGTATTCGCCATCTGCCATACAGATGAAGACAGCCCATAACATAATCAACTGCAAAACCGGTGCATATGGTTCCAATATAAGCATCTGCGAAGACTGTGGAAAAATACATATCCATCATAACTCCTGCCGAAACCGCTGTTGCCCTATGTGTCAGGCAATTCCGAAGGAATTATGGATGGATGCACGAAGGGAAGATGTACTGGATGCTCCGTATTTCCATCTTGTATTTACTGTTCCTGATATTTTAAATCCAGTTATTCTCAGTAATCAGAAACTGTTGTATGATGCACTTTACCATGCAGCTTCCGCAACAATCGATGAACTTGCTACCGACACCAAATATCTTGGTGCAAAAGTAGGATATATCTGTATTTTACATACCTGGGGTTCCGAAATGAATTTTCATCCCCATATCCATACCATCCTGCTCGGTGGTGGTCTGACAGCAAAAAATCAGTGGAAAGATAACGGGAATGACTTTTTTCTTCCTATACAAGTCATTTCAAAAGTATTCCGCGGAAAATATTTAGATGAATTGAAATTACTTTGGAAAGAAGAAAAACTTCAGTTTTATGGTTCTTCTGAAAAATACCGCAACCACTATGTTTTTCAGGAACTGCTCGATACATGCTATACGATGGAATGGGTTCCTTATTGCAAGAAGACTTTTAATGGTGCCCAGTCAGTAATCAATTATCTTGGGAAATACACGCACCGTATTGCCATCAGCAATTACCGTATTATCAGCATGGATGAACAAACAGTTACTTTTTCCGTAAAAGATTATCACAATGAAGGAAAGTGGAAAAATCTAACCTTATCCGGGATAGAATTTATTCGCCGCTTTTTAATGCACGTACCACCAAAACGTTTTGTACGCATCCGACACTATGGACTGTTATGCTCACGCACCAAAAACAAAAAACTTACCATTTGCAGAAATCTTCTTGGCTGCCAGAAGTATCTTTCAAAGCTGCGTGAAATGGAAATGCCACAGATGCTGGAACATCTTTACGGAATCAAAGCCTGCATATGTAAGACATGTGGTGGACACCTTGGTAAACCACAAAAGCGATTACCATTACGATGTTAAAAACTGGAATTTCATATTTTTTTAGTGCCTCAGATACTGAGGTTTTATTGTTGTGCAATTATATCTAGAAAAGTTATGGAATTTCTCGCAATTCATAAATGATTCCAGTATAATCATAGACAAGAACAACAGATTAAAAGTCCATAGTCTACAACTAAGGGACGCTTACTTTGTTCAATTAGGCTAAATCGAAAATGGTGCAAACGAAAGGGCAATTCATTGGAAATACCAACATTGCTTTTTCGTTTACACCATCATCGATTCTAACCTAAAGAATTTGTCGAACTGTTTAACCATTCATCTTTATATACCTATTATACAGAATATCCTCCGAATAGGGAAACAGAACTTTTTAGAACTTTTCGATTTTACTTAACTACATAAAAGCATGTAAAAAGGCTCCCGAGGAAAACCTCGAGAGCCTTGATTTTTACTAGCTTTGTGACACTATCAATTGAAATTATTCAACGATAGTAGCAACTCTACCAGAACCTACAGTACGTCCACCTTCACGGATAGCGAATGTAAGACCCTGTTCCATAGCTACTGGATGAATTAATTCGATTGTCATTTCGATGTTATCGCCTGGCATACACATTTCTGTGCCTTCTGGTAAGCGGCAAACACCTGTAACGTCTGTTGTTCTGAAGTAGAACTGTGGACGGTAGTTGTTGAAGAATGGTGTATGACGACCACCTTCGTCTTTTGTTAATACGTAAACCTGAGCTGTAAATTTGCTATGGCATTTTACAGAACCTGGTTTAACAAGACACTGTCCTCTCTGGATTTCGTCACGGTTTACACCACGAAGTAATGCACCAATGTTATCACCAGCGAAAGCTTCGTCTAACATCTTACGGAACATTTCGATACCAGTTACAGTTGTTTTCTTAGATTCTTCTTTGATACCGATGATTTCTAATTCATCACCAAGGTGAAGAGTACCACGTTCTACTCTACCTGTAGCAACTGTACCACGACCTGTGATTGTGAATACGTCTTCTACTGGCATTAAGAATGGCTTATCTGTATCACGTTCTGGATCTGGAATGAATGAGTCAACAGTTGCCATAAGTTCCATAATCTTGTCGCCCCATGGTCCCATTGGATCTTCAAGAGCTTTAAGACCTGAACCTCTGATGATTGGACAATCATTGAAGCCATACTCTTCTAACTGTTCTGTGATTTCCATTTCTACTAATTCTAATAATTCTTCGTCATCAACCATATCACATTTGTTCATGAATACAACGATGTATGGTACACCTACCTGACGAGATAATAAGATATGCTCTTTTGTCTGAGCCATTACACCATCAGTAGCAGCTACGATTAAGATAGCACCGTCCATCTGAGCAGCACCTGTGATCATGTTCTTAACGTAGTCAGCATGTCCAGGACAGTCTACGTGAGCGTAGTGTCTGTTTTCTGTCTGGTATTCAACGTGAGCTGTAGAGATTGTGATACCACGTTCTCTTTCTTCTGGAGCTTTGTCGATGTTTTCGAAATCTACTTTTTCGTTACCAGCTACTCTTTCAGCTAATACTTTTGTGATAGCTGCTGTTGTTGTTGTTTTACCATGGTCTACGTGTCCGATAGTACCAATGTTACAATGAGCTTTTGTTCTTTCAAATTTAGCCTTTGCCATTTGAATAATCCTCCTTAAATTACTGCCCCCAAAGGGGCTATATGCTTTTTATTATAAAATAACTCGCTAACAATGATTATATTAAATAATTCGCATATTTTCAAGTTATTTTTATAACAGAATCCCCTAAAATTAGGGAATTCTGTTCATTTTTACACTTTTTACCAAAAAAACTTATTTTACAACAAATTTATTTTGTGGGTAAAATTTATTTTGCTTTGTCAGCAAGTACTTTTTCCTGTACAGACTTTGGTACTGGCTCATATTTCTCGAAGAACATTGAGTAGTTACCACGTCCCTGTGTCTTAGAACGTAAGTCTGTAGAGTAACCAAACATTTCAGCAAGTGGAACATAACCACGAACGATCTTACCACCGCCAAGGTCATCCATACCTTCGATACGTCCACGACGTGAGTTGATATCACCAATAACGTCGCCCATGTATTCTTCTGGCATAGTAACTTCTACTTTCATGATTGGCTCAAGTAATACACAGCCAGCTTTTGCCATAGCTTCTTTGAAACACATAGAACCTGCAATCTTGAATGCCATTTCAGAAGAGTCAACTTCATGGTAAGATCCATCGTATACGTTAGCGTATACACCTACTACTGGGAATCCACCTAAGTTACCAGCTTTAGTTGCTTCTTCGATACCTTCACCAACTGCTGGGATATATTCCTTAGGAATAGCACCACCAACAACTGTTGATTCGAATTTGAATAATTCTTCACCGTTGGCATCCATTGGAGCAAATTTAACTTTACAGTGACCGTACTGACCACGACCACCAGACTGTTTTGCATATTTGTATTCAACATCAACTGGTTTTGTAAATGTTTCTCTGTATGCTACCTGTGGAGCACCAACGTTAGCTTCTACCTTGAATTCACGAAGGAGACGGTCTACGATGATCTCTAAGTGTAACTCACCCATACCAGCGATGATTGTCTGACCAGTTTCCTGATCTGTATGAGCACGGAATGTTGGATCTTCTTCTGCAAGTTTTGCAAGAGCTTCACCCATCTTGCCCTGACCAGCTTTTGTTTTTGGCTCGATAGCGAGCTGGATAACTGGTTCTGGGAATTCCATAGATTCAAGGATTACTGGGTGCTGTTCGTCACAAATTGTATCACCTGTTGATGTTACTTTGAAACCTACAGCAGCAGCGATATCACCTGAATATACGATATCTAATTCTTCACGTTTGTTAGCGTGCATCTGAAGGATACGGCCAACACGTTCTTTTTTGCCCTTTGTAGCGTTTAATACATAAGAACCTGATTTACATGTTCCTGAGTATACACGGAAGTAAGCAAGCTTACCTACGAATGGGTCTGTCATAATCTTGAATGCTAAAGCTGAGAATGGTTCTTCGTCAGATGACTTTCTTTCGATATCGTTACCATCCATATCAACACCCTTAATAGCAGGGATATCTGTTGGAGCTGGCATAAATTCGATAACAGCGTCAAGAAGTTTCTGAACACCTTTATTTCTATAAGAAGTACCACAACAAACTGGAATTGCTTCACAGTTACATGTAGCTTTTCTTAATGCAGCTTTTAATTCTTCTACAGAAGGTTCTTCACCTTCTAAATACATCATCATTAATTCGTCATCTAATTCGCAGATTTTCTCTATTAATTCTGAACGATATAATTCTGCTTCGTCAGCCATATCACCTAAATCGTCTGTAACAGTGATATCATCACCCTTATCATCGTTGTAGATGTATGCTTTCATTTCGAATAAGTCGATGATTCCTTTGAATTCATCTTCTTTACCAATTGGTAACTGAAGACAAATAGCGTTCTTACCTAATCTTGTACGAATCTGGTCTACACATCCGTAGAAGTTTGCACCAAGGATGTCCATCTTGTTGATGTAAGCCATACGTGGTACCTGGTATGTGTCAGCCTGTCTCCAAACGTTTTCTGACTGTGGTTCTACACCACCTTTTGCACAGAAAACACCAACAGCGCCGTCAAGTACACGAAGTGAACGCTCTACTTCAACTGTAAAGTCTACGTGTCCAGGAGTATCAATGATGTTGATACGGTGTTCTAAAGCGCCTGGTTTCACTTTAGTCTGTTCCTGTAATGTCCAGTGACATGTTGTAGCTGCTGAAGTAATTGTGATACCTCTTTCCTGCTCCTGTTCCATCCAGTCCATTGTAGCAGTACCTTCATGAGTATCACCAATCTTATAGTTAACACCGGTATAGTATAAGATACGCTCTGTTGTGGTAGTTTTACCAGCATCAATATGCGCCATAATACCAATGTTTCTGGTTCTCTCTAATGGATATTCTCTTCCAGCCAAAGGTTTTTCCTCCTATATTTACTATGCATTCATGCACACACCACACGGGCAGTGCATGAAGCAACTATTCGCAAAAAATTAGAAACGATAGTGAGCGAAAGCTTTGTTTGCTTCTGCCATTCTGTGCATTTCTTCTTTTCTCTTTACAGATGCACCTGTGTTGTTGTATGCATCCATAATTTCGTTAGCGAGCTTTTCTTCCATAGTTTTCTCGCCTCTCTTACGAGAGAACATTGTTAACCAACGAAGAGCTAATGTCTGACGACGATCTGCTCTAACTTCGATTGGCACCTGGTATGTTGCTCCACCAATACGTCTAGCCTTTACTTCAAGTACTGGCATAACGTTGTTCATTGCTTCTTCAAATACTTCAAGAGCTGGCTTTTCTGTCTTAGCCTCTACTCTTGCGAAAGCTCCATATACAATCTTCTGTGCAACACCTTTCTTACCATCTAACATAATGTTGTTGATAAGCTTTGTAACCACTTTGTTATTGTACATTGGATCTGCTAATACGTCTCTTTTCTGAGTATGTCCTTTACGTGGCACGGTTCTTCCCTCCTTAATCATTATTTACTATACAGGCTCTATGCCTGCATTTGCCGTGACCGGCTTACCGGTTCTCGTAGTAGCTCATCGCTACTATGACGACGAACTTCATTCGATTAAATCAACGGTACTCACAATGTGTAAGACAAGAAAATCTTATCTCGAAATGTCCCTAAAACATTTCCCCTTAGTGTTTCGCGCGGAACTTCATATCTTTCGTTTCAAGAAACTCAAGATCCCCTCCGGGAGGATTCTAAAGTTTCGTAAACGAAACGCCTTAACGTGATAATAATCCCAACACTAACCTATAGTTCTGTTATGTGATACTATTGGTTTGGTAAAATTAATTATTTACCTGCTTTTGGTCTCTTAGCGCCGTATTTTGAACGAGCCTGTTTTCTGTTAGCGACACCTGCTGTATCAAGTGTACCACGGATGATGTGGTATCTTGTACCTGGTAAGTCCTTAACACGACCACCACGGATTAAAACAACGCTATGTTCCTGAAGATTGTGTCCTTCACCTGGGATGTAGCTTGTTACTTCGATTCCGTTAGATAAACGTACTCTGGCGATCTTTCTAAGAGCTGAGTTAGGTTTTTTAGGAGTAGCTGTCTTAACAGCTGTACATACACCTCTCTTCTGTGGAGCAGAAGCATCTGTTGGTCTCTTCTGTAAAGAGTTGTAACCCTTCTGAAGAGCTGGTGCTGTAGACTTTTTAACTGCAGTCTGACGTCCTTTTCTTACTAACTGGTTGAATGTTGGCATTATTTTCACCTCCTGTATTTATTGTTTTTTACATAAAATAAAACGCACCTTCTAATGCACGCTAAATCATTATACAAACGCATTTTTCCTTTGTCAAGCACTTTTCCAACATTTTTTACATCTAAAGTACTATTTATTCAATTCTTGCAAAAAATTTTTTAAGCAACCGCTAAAATTATATAAAACTCTAGTACTATACAAAAACAGACCAGCTCAAAAGAGCCGGTCTGCCTGTAATTTTTATTCTTCTACTAATGCATCTTCAAATTCATCATCTGCATATGCATCTTCATTAAACTCTTCAAAATCATCGAACTCTGCGAAATCTTCATAGAACACTTCTTCTGTTTCGTTTACTTCTGTATCAAGTTTAACTTTACGATATCTCTTCATACCTGTACCAGCTGGAATTAACTGACCAATGATTACGTTTTCTTTCATACCAATCAATGGGTCAACCTTACCTTTAATTGCCGCCTCAGTAAGAACTTTTGTTGTCTCCTGGAAGGAAGCTGCTGATAAGAATGAATTTGTAGCAAGGGACGCTTTTGTGATACCAAGTAATACTTGTTTACCATCTGCAACCTCTTTGCCTTCTTTTGCAAGAAGTTCGTTTGTATCTTCAAAATCAAGTGTATCTACTAATGTGCCTGGAAGCATATCAGAATCACCATTTGTCTCAACACGAACCTTCTGTAACATCTGGCGTACAATCAACTCGATATGCTTGTCGTTGATATCTACACCTTGGAGACGATATACTCGCTGAACTTCGCGGAGCATGTAGTCCTGAACAGCACGAACACCTTTAATCTTTAAGATGTCATGTGGATTTACAGAACCTTCTGTCAATTCGTCACCAGCTTCAAGAATAGCACCATCTGCAATCTTGATTCTTGAACCGTATGGGATAAGATATGCCTTTGTCTCACCGGTTTCATTATTTGTAACAACGATTTCTCGTTTCTTCTTAGTATCTTTAATCTGAGCTACGCCGCCAAATTCTGTGATGATAGCAAGACCCTTTGGTTTTCTTGCTTCGAAAATTTCTTCGACACGAGGAAGACCTTGTGTGATATCGTTTCCGGCAACACCACCGGTATGGAAAGTACGCATAGTAAGCTGTGTACCCGGTTCACCGATAGACTGAGCCGCGATGATACCAACTGCTTCACCAACCTGTACTGCCTGACCTGTAGCCATGTTTGCACCATAACATTTTGCACATACACCCATATGTGAACGACAAGATAATACAGTACGGATTTTTACCTTGCTGATTGGTTCGCCGTTTTCATCAACACCCTTGCTCATAACTGCTGCAGCACGTTTTGGTGTAATCATATGGTTTGCTTTTACGATAACATTACCATCTTTATCACAGATTGTATTGCATGAGAAACGTCCTGTAATACGTTCCTGTAAGCTTTCAATTACTTCTCTGCCATCCATGAATGCAGTTACCCACATACCTGGAGTTTCTCTGTCTGTTCCTTCACAACAATCAGATTCACGAATAATCATATGCTGTGATACGTCAACCAAACGTCTTGTTAAGTAACCAGAGTCGGCTGTACGTAACGCTGTATCGGAAAGACCTTTACGAGCACCATGCGCTGACATGAAGTACTCCAATACGTCAAGACCTTCACGGAAGTTAGACTTGATTGGTAACTCGATTGTACGACCTGTTGTATCAGCCATCAAACCACGCATACCTGCTAACTGTTTAATCTGCTTATCGGAACCACGGGCACCGGAATCAGCCATCATGAAGATGTTGTTGTATTTATCTAAACCTGAAAGAAGTGCACGAGTTAACTCGTCGTCAGTCTCTTTCCATGTTTCTACTACTTCTTTGTAACGCTCTTCCTCAGTAATCAAACCACGTTTGTACTGTTTTGTAATCTTGTCAACTGTCTGTTCAGCAGCTGCGATTAACTCTGGTTTCTGAGGTGGCACTGTCATATCTGAAATAGATACTGTCATAGCAGCTCTTGTAGAGTATTTATAACCCATTGCCTTAACTGCATCTAATACTTCTGCAGTCTTTGTAGCACCGTGGATGTTAATTACTTTTTCAAGAATCTGTTTGTTCTGTTTCTTAGCAACAAGGAAATCTACCTCTAATTTTAATTCATTACCTGGGATGGTTCTGTCAACAAAACCTAAGTCCTGAGGAATGATTTCATTAAAGATGAAACGTCCCAATGTAGATTCTACAGTTCCTGTTAATTCTGTGCCATCTGCCATCTTCTTAGTTACACGAACTTTAATACGTGCATGAAGTGTGATTGCACCGTTTTCGTAAGCAAGGATTGCTTCGTTAATGTTCTTGAAGAATTTGCCTTCTCCCTTAGCACCCGGTCTCTCCTGTGTTAAGTAGTAGATACCGAGAACCATATCCTGTGAAGGAACAGCTACAAGACCACCGTCAGATGGTTTCAATAAGTTGTTCGGAGATAAAAGCATAAATCTACATTCTGCCTGAGCCTCTACTGATAATGGAAGATGCACAGCCATCTGGTCACCGTCGAAGTCGGCGTTGAACGCAGTACATACTAATGGATGTAACTTGATAGCTTTACCTTCTACTAAGATTGGCTCGAATGCCTGAATACCAAGACGGTGAAGTGTAGGAGCACGGTTAAGCATAACTGGATGCTCTTTAATGACGTCTTCTAAAACGTCCCAAACTTCTGTCTGAAGTCTTTCTACCATCTTCTTAGCACTCTTAATGTTATGTGCAGTTCCGTTAGCAACGAGTTCTTTCATAACGAAAGGCTTGAATAATTCGATTGCCATTTCTTTTGGAAGACCACACTGATAAATTTTCAATTTTGGTTCTACACAGATAACAGAACGTCCTGAGTAGTCAACTCGCTTACCAAGTAAGTTCTGACGGAAACGTCCTGACTTACCTTTAAGCATATCTGATAATGATTTAAGTGCTCTGTTACCAGGACCTGTAACCGGACGTCCACGACGACCATTATCGATTAACGCATCAACCGCTTCCTGTAACATACGTTTTTCGTTACGAACGATGATGTCCGGAGCACCTAAGTCAAGAAGTCTTCTCAAACGGTTATTTCTGTTGATAATTCTTCTATATAAATCATTTAAGTCAGATGTTGCAAAACGTCCGCCATCCAACTGTACCATTGGACGTAAATCTGGCGGAATAACAGGAACTACTGTCATAATCATCCAATCTGGCTTGTTACCAGATTCACGGAATGCTTCTACAACCTCTAATCTCTTGATGATACGTGCACGTTTCTGACCTGTCGCATCTTCTAACTCTGCCTTTAATTCAGCAGAATCTTTTTCAAGATCGATTGCTTGTAATAATTCCTGAATAGCTTCTGCACCCATACCAACACGGAATGCATTGCCATACTGTTCTCTTGCATCCTGATACTCGCTTTCGCTAAGTACCTGTTTGTACTGGAGGGCAGTATTACCGCCATCCAATACGATATAAGAAGCAAAATACAATACTTTTTCCAATGTTCTTGGAGATAAGTCAAGGATTAAGCCCATACGGGATGGGATACCCTTGAAATACCAGATGTGAGATACCGGAGCTGCAAGCTCAATGTGTCCCATACGTTCTCTACGAACGCTTGCTTTTGTAATTTCTACGCCACAACGGTCACAAACGACACCTTTGTAACGAATTTTCTTATATTTACCACAGTGGCATTCCCAGTCTTTGCTAGGTCCAAAGATTTTCTCACAGAACAAACCATCTTTTTCAGGTTTCAATGTTCTGTAGTTAATGGTCTCAGGTTTTTTTACTTCGCCGTTTGACCATTCTCTGATTTTCTCCGGAGATGCTAAACCGATACGTACTGCATCGAATGTTACAGTCTGGTTCATAGCCTCTTTATTCATTGTTTCTGGCATTTATGGCACTCCCTTCCTAATTAGTCTTCGTCAAACCCTTCATCTGCCATGTCATCATAGAAATCAGAATCATCAAAGTCCTCTTCTTCTACGTTAACCAGCTCTTCGTTTTCAACGTCAAATTCCTGTTTTGTGAATCCTGCTCTTGCAAATGACTCGCTGTCTTCAAAAGCAAAATCCTTATCACCAGAAATGATAGAGTTCAAATCTGTGTTACCATATTCGCTGGTCTCGATTAATTCTACTTCCTGTCCTTCATCATCAAGTACTTTTACATCTAAACCTAATGACTGAAGTTCTTTTAACAATACCTTAAATGACTCCGGAATACCTGGTTCAGGAACGTTATCACCCTTGATAATTGCTTCGTAAGTCTTCACACGTCCTACAACATCGTCAGACTTCACTGTTAAAATTTCCTGTAATGTGTAAGCTGCACCATATGCTTCCAATGCCCAAACTTCCATTTCACCGAAACGCTGTCCACCGAACTGTGCTTTACCGCCAAGTGGCTGCTGGGTTACTAATGAGTAAGGACCAGTTGAACGTGCATGGATCTTATCATCTACTAAGTGGTGAAGTTTCAAGTAATGCATGTGTCCGATGGTTACTGGTGAGTCAAATGGTTCACCGGTACGTCCATCACGCAACTGAACTTTACCGTCACGGGAAATTGGAACACCTTTCCATAATGCTCTGTGTTCTCTGTTATCCCACAAATACTGCATAACATCTTCCGCTAATACATCTTTGTATTTTGCTTCGAATTCTTCCCATTCCCAGTTTACATAGTCGTTTGCTAACTCTAATGTATCCTGGATATCAATTTCCTTCGCACCATCGAATACAGGTGTTGCAATATTAAATCCTAATGCTTTTGCAGCAAGACTTAAATGAATTTCAAGGACCTGACCAATGTTCATACGGGAAGGTACGCCCAATGGGTTCAATACGATATCAAGCGGACGTCCGTTTGGAAGGAATGGCATATCTTCTACAGGTAATACACGGGAAACTACACCCTTGTTACCGTGACGACCAGCCATCTTATCACCTACAGAGATTTTTCTCTTCTGAGCGATATAAATACGAACTGCCTGATTTACACCTGGTGATAATTCATCACCATTTTCTCTTGTGAATACTTTTGCATCAACAACGATACCATATTCACCATGTGGTACTTTTAATGAAGTATCACGAACTTCTCTTGCCTTCTCACCAAAGATTGCACGAAGAAGTCTTTCTTCTGCTGTAAGCTCTGTCTCTCCCTTAGGAGTTACTTTACCAACAAGAATATCGCCGGCACGAACCTCAGCACCGATGCGGATAATACCTCTTTCATCAAGATCTTTTAACGCATCATCACCAACACCAGGAACATCACGAGTGATTTCTTCTGGTCCTAATTTGGTGTCACGAGCTTCTGCTTCGTATTCTTCGATATGAATAGATGTATAAACATCATCCTGTACTAATCTTTCACTTAATAATACAGCATCTTCGTAATTGTAACCTTCCCATGTCATGAAACCGATTAATGGGTTCTTACCAAGAGCCAATTCACCTTTTGATGTAGATGGACCATCTGCGATTACATCGCCTGCTTCCACTTTATCACCCTTGAATACAACTGGTCTCTGATTGTAGCAGTTAGACTGGTTACTTCTTGTAAACTTAGCAAGTTTGTAAACATCTCTGCCACCGTCTGTGTTACGGATTACAATCTGGTTCGACTCTGCACTCTCAACTGTACCTGCATTTTTTGCAACTACACACACACCAGAGTCAACTGCTGCTTTTGTTTCCATACCTGTACCTACAACAGGTGCATCTGTTGTAAGAAGTGGAACGGCCTGACGCTGCATGTTAGATCCCATGAGGGCACGGTTCGCGTCGTCATTCTGCAAGAATGGAATCAGGGCTGTAGCCACTGAGAATACCATCTTAGGCGATACGTCCATGTAATCAAACATAGATTTCTCATATTCCTGTGTCTCATCCAGGTAACGACCTGATACAGAATTACGTACAAAATGTCCTTCTGCATCTAATGCCTCGTTCGCCTGTGCTACATGGTAGTTATCCTCTTCATCCGCTGTCATGTAAACAACTTCGTCTGTTACACGAGGATTTTTAGGATCTGTTTTATCAATTTTACGGTATGGTGCTTCAATGAAACCATACTCGTTGATTCTAGCATAGCTTGCTAATGAGTTAATCAAACCGATGTTAGGACCTTCAGGTGTCTCGATAGGACACATACGACCATAGTGTGAGTAATGAACGTCTCGAACCTCGAATCCGGCACGATCTCTTGAAAGACCACCAGGACCTAATGCTGATAAACGTCTCTTATGTGTCAACTCACCAAGTGGGTTGTTCTGATCCATAAACTGTGACAACTGAGAAGAACCGAAGAATTCCTTAACAGCTGCAGTTACTGGTTTGATATTGATTAAGCTCTGTGGAGAAATACCATCTAAGTCAAGTGTTGTCATTCTCTCACGAACTACTCTTTCCATACGGGAAAGACCAATACGATACTGATTTTGTAATAACTCACCAACCGCACGGATACGTCTGTTTCCTAAGTGGTCGATATCGTCATCATGTCCAATACCATATTCTAAATGCATATTGTAGTTAATAGATGCGAAAATATCATCTTTTGTAATATGCTTTGGAATCAAATCATGCACATTACGTTTAATAGCATCTTTTAACTCTTCTAAATCTGTGTATTCTTCCATCAACTGTGCAAGGATTGGATAATATACCATTTCATTAATACCAAGTTCCTTAGCATCACAGTCTACATAGTGTTCTAAATCAACCATTAAAGAAGACAACACTTTGATATTTCTTGCTTCACCCTGTATCCATACAAATGGAACTGCTGCATTCTGGATAGCATCTGCCAGTTCACGAGTAACCTCTGTACCAGCCTCTGCAATAATTTCACCAGTTGTAACATCCACAACATCCTCAGCAAGAACATGTCCGTTAATACGGTTTCTAAGAGCCAACTTCTTATTGAACTTATAACGACCAACTTTTGCAAGGTCGTATCTTCTTGGATCAAAGAACATCATAGAGATAAGCGACTCAGCACTTTCTACAGAAAGTGGTTCACCCGGTCTGATTTTCTTATATAATTCAAGAAGACCTTCTTCATAATTAGTAGCAACGTCCTTACCAAAGCTTGCTAAAATCTTTGGTTCTTCACCGAACATATCGATGATTTCCTGATTGCTACCAACACCAAGTGCACGAATTAAAACTGTAATCGGCACCTTTCTGGTTCTATCTACACGAACATAGAATACGTCATTGGAGTCTGTCTCGTACTCTAACCATGCACCACGGTTAGGAATTACGGTACAAGAATATAAAGTCTTACCCACTTTATCGTGTGCAATACCATAATAGATGCCAGGAGAACGTACTAACTGTGAAACGATTACTCGTTCTGCACCGTTAATTACGAAGGTACCTGTCTCTGTCATCAAAGGAAGATCACCCATGAAGATTTCATGTTCATTAATCTCATCTGTCTCTTTGTTATGAAGTCTTACCTTCACTTTTAAAGGTGCTGCGTAAGTAGCATCTCTTTCTTTGCATTCCGGAATTGTATACTTCACATCATCTTCGCATAATGTAAAATCAACAAATTCTAAACTCAAATGACCGCTGTAGTCAGCGATTGGTGAGATATCGTCTAATACTTCTTTTAAGCCCTCTTTTAAAAACCACTGATAGGAGTCCTTCTGAACTTCAATCAGGTTCGGCATTTCCAATACCTCTTTCTGTCTTGAGTAACTCATACGCATGCTCTTGCCGGCTTTGACCGGACGTATTCTGTTTTTCTCCATTGACGTTTCACCTCTCGTTTTTTATATTTCCTACACAAAAAAGTATATTTACACACTTTTTTATGTTTTCACTAGAACAAACTGCCTCAAAACACTTTTATTCCAAAGCATTCTGCCCCAGATATAAATCTGTCCCAACCACAAGATAATGTGGGAGAAACTACGTCATTCCACAATAAAAAACTGCGGAATGAACGCAAAGCACCATAATAGTGCACTGTATATAGTATCACAACGTCAATAGAGATGTCAAGTGTTAATTTGAAAAAGTTGGAAATTTTTCAAAATACAAAAAGTGCGAACTTATTCACCTATACAGGTAATAAAGTCCACACTTTCCCCGTCTCATTTTCCATAGTTTACAAGATTTATTTAAACTCTACTCGTACACTATACCTAGAATCAATTGTCTTGATAATCGGTTCGTAAATTTCTCTTACCATTCTCAATGCAATCTCATTAGCCTCCTGACCATTCTTTACTGTATCAAACTTCGCTTCAAGCTTATTTCTCAATTCTTTTTCTATCATATTATAATCCGAAACTGTCATTTCAATATTGCCTCTCGCAAGCAAGCCTTCCTTAACCTCATCAATCATAATTTTATCCGGATCAATTTCGATAATCTGAAGTTCGGCATTTTCAATTAAAATGGTTATCATTTTATTGGCTTTATCATCAATGACATCTGCCCTTGAGATTTTATCCAGATTTACAATGAAATAACCCGTTCCCGTGTAACTTACTTTCTGTGTTTTCTTTAAAAAATCAAAATCCAGTTTCTCAATTAGTCTGTCAGAGAGTTCTACTGATACAGTCGCTTCCTGAGAACTTACAATCAAAGATCTTCTCTCTTCCTGTTTGCCCACAATAACATCAGCAAAATCAACCGTCACCTCGCTATCTTCCAACTTAATACTATCTAAATCAACCTGTTGAAGCCCGTCCTCATATCCTTTAAAAACTGCCTGTGTCGCATTGCCATAATACCATATCAAAACGCCTAAAATTGCAAGTCCCAAAGTAACGCAAATAATATTCAGCATTCTTTTCTTCATCACTCATCCTCCTTGCATATTAGCCCGGTCTCTTTATTTGGTTCTTCCTTCGTCCAGAACTCTCTTATCTTTGATATCGAAACATTTAAGTTCAGACTAAATAATTCTTTTAGCAACCATTTAAAAAATGCCAACATTAACAACGGCAAAACAAATGTAGTTACCATCATAATAGCAATAGAATTAACACATTTTTTTATAACATTATTAAAATAATCCAACAGCATCGTCACATCTTTTATCGCCGTCTCAAATACCTTCGAAAGCTTGTCAAAAATGTTTGTATTTCCACCAGTTTCTATCATAACATCATTAACTTTCGCAGCTCCCGCCTCTGCTTCAGCTATGGTCTCATCCACGTACACCAAATAATCATCACAGATGGTTTCTGTAAAATGCGTACTAAACGGAACTACTACCACAACTGCGATAGCTAAAATTGCAATTTTTGTTGCGAATTCCTTATACAATGTTTTTCGAGACATAATCGAAAGCACATATAACACACACGCTATTGGTATCATATACGCAAAGGAAATTTTAATCCCTTCCACAACGATTAATTTTTCCACAAACAAAACTGCAAAAATAAACACAAAATATTTATTCATGTCTGTTAAGGTATTTGCCAGCGGACTTGCAAAATCATCCGGAAGTGCCGATATCGCTAATGATGTTGCTATAGTGGCACCCGAGAACTCCATAATTGTATTTTTGCTTTCATCCAGACTTTCTACCGTATTTTCTATCCATTTAGCTTCCGGCACTTTATTTGCCAGTACACAAAATGAAAATACCGCAACAAATGTTGCCAACAATATCCTCACTAAATTTTCTCTGCAAATCAATTTACGTATATTCAATACTTTCCAATATTTCATGTCCGCCTCCTTCTTTTGTACATGTTCCGATTTTCATCAATAGCTTCTCTTCATAACATTCCTCATCTTTTGCTCCTCCTATTAATTCAATCGTTTATAGGTTTCTATGTACTTTAATTATACCGTGGTCTTATATCATCTTACATGGCACCATTGGCAAAATACCGACGGTTATTATTACTATTACAGCAAAATAAAAGACACTTTGGCAATCGCTTGACGCCAAAGTGCTTTTATACCTACCAACGCTTCATATTATATTCAATCTTCCCAAGATAATCCTGTTTCAATTCTTCTTCCACAATGCCACAACACATATTGCATCATCCCATAGTCAACATTTGTATCACTGTACCACAACCGCCGTTCCACTAGCAGTAACCATCAACATCCCATTATCCGCACCAAGCACTTCATAGTCGATATCCACTCCAACCACAGCGTTTGCACCCATAGATGCCGCTCTCTGCTCCATTTCATAAAGTGCATTCTGCCTTGCATGTACAAGTTCCTCCTCATAACTCCCGGAGCGTCCTCCAAGAAAGTTACTAAACTGTGCCGCAATATCTCTCACAAAATTCACACCAGAAACCACTTCACCGAATACAATCCCTTTATACTCTACAATTCTTCTCCCCTCTACAGAAGGTGTTGTTGTTATAATCATAATAATTTCCTCCATTTTCCTTTTTTTAATTTATACACCTGGCAACAATAATTTGAAACCAGCTTTAAAAAACCAAAGTCCTACCGGAAGCAAAATAATGGTACAACATAAAATCAAACCAATGCCCCAAGCACAAAACGCTAATGGCAACTCTATGAACAACCAAAAACAAGCCGATAACAACGCACCGGTTATATTAAATCCTAACCACAACATAAACATCAAAAATCCTAAACCTGCCAATAAACTAAACATATCAATCCCTACCCTTTCTCTGCCAAACCCTTGGCACCTTTCTCTATTCGTATTCCATGCACCCGTGATGCATCTTCTAATCCCAACCGTTTTCCATACACCTCGTGAGCCTTCATTTTTTCTAGTAATCTACACGTTAGTATCCTCATTTCTACGCTCATCCTTTCTCGCCTCCAAATCATTTTATATACACTAAACATTTTATTGTTTTATCAAAAAAGCGTTTCCTCTAACTTAATTACAGTATATAATAGAATCAACCTAATAAAAAGGATTGCAAGTCCGACTTAGAGCACTCTATTTCGCTCTAAATTACGACATACAAAAATATGCAAAGATTATTTACACAGATATTTATTGCCAAATAAGTGCTCATAACAACCAACTACTTGCATGCAACAGAAAGGTATCTCTAATATATGGGAAGAAAATCAACAAAAGAAAACAAAAATATCTATCAAATTAGCCGTGAAGAAATGGGATTCACCCGTGAGACAGCTGCTGAATTATTAGAATTTATTTCCTCCGACAGAATCGAGAAAATTGAGAGCGAAAAATCTCTTCCTCATCCGGACGAAATTCTCGCAATGGCAGATTGCTATAAAAACCCGACCTTATGTAACTACTACTGTTCACACGAGTGTCCAATCGGTCAGGAATATGTTCCGGAAGTAAAATTGAAAGATTTGTCACAGATTACATTAGAAATGCTCGCATCGTTAAACTCGCTCGAAAAAGAAAAATCTCGCCTCATCGAAATCACCGTAGACGGCATTATCTCTGAGGACGAGAAAGAAGATTTCGAAAGAATCCAAAATCATTTAGCTCAAATTGCCATGGCCGTTGACTCGCTACAGTTATGGGTACAAAAAGCAGTTGTAGATGGGAAAATTAATTAATCTTAATTGCGACAGCCGAGTGTCTTCCAGGCAAAGCCTGGCAGCACTCGGCTGTCGCCGAATGAAATTAAAAAGAGTCGCATCGAGAAATAAATTTCTCTCTGCGACTCTTTATTAATTTCACTCTTCTCGTAGCTATTATTTAATTGTAACTTTAGCGCCGATTTCTTCTAATTTAGCTTTGATAGCTTCAGCTGTTGCTTTGTCAACTGCTTCTTTGATCATCTTAGGAGCGTTGTCTACAACTTCTTTAGCTTCTTTTAAGCCTAAACCTGTCTCTTCACGAACAACTTTGATAACTTTAACTTTTTCTGAACCAACTTCTGTTAATTCAACGTCGAATTCTGTCTTTTCTTCAACTTCTGCTGCTGGGCCAGCTGCTGCTACTACAACACCTGCTGCTGCAGATACACCAAATTCTTCTTCACATGCTTTTACTAATTCGTTTAATTCTAATACGCTTAACTCTTTGATAGCTTCAATAAATTCTGCTGTTGTTAATTTTGCCATTTTAATTTTCCTCCATTAAAATTTAATTATGTTCGGCTTATGCCACTTGTTTTCTTTTAATAATAAATCTGAGATTATTCTGCTGCTACTTCGCCATCTTTCTCTGCAATCTGTTTAATAACACGAGCAAAGTTTGTGATAGGAGACTGCATGCTGCCAAATAATCTTCCAAGAAGTACTTCTCTTGATGGGATTTCAGCGATAGCTTTCATGCCGTTCTCATCATAGAATGTTCCTTCAACTACACCAGCTTTGATTTCAAGCTTTGGTGCTTTTTTAGCGAATTCTGCTAATACTCTTGCAGGTGCTGTTGCATCTGTATCGTGCATAGCGAATGCGTTTGGTCCTTCAAGGGAATCTGATAAACTTTCGAATGCAGTACCAGCGATAGCACGTTTTACTAATGTATTCTTATATACTTTATAAGTAACACCAGCTTCTCTTAATGCTTTACGAAGTTCTGTATCCTGTGCAACAGTAAGTCCACGGTAGTCTACAACTACTAATGACTGTGCATCTTTAAGGTTTTCAGCAATTTCCTGAACGATTGGCTGTTTAAGTTCTACTTTTGCCACGAATATTTACCTCCTTTAATTTTTTATGTTGCATAAAAGACTCTGAGGTTATAAAAAACCTCTCTGCCCATAGACAGAGAGGTAGAAATCATTTCAATGATTATAATCTCCTCGGTAGGTGATTACTCTTTATGCCTTACGGCACCTACTGTCTTCGGCAATATGCTTATGCATTATAGCATTATATATTGGGCTTGTCAACTAAAACTTCCCAACAATCTTAAAATTTATTAACCTGTAATTTTGTTAACATTTAATTTAACACCAGGTCCCATTGTGGATGCAAGAACTGCACTCTTAATGTACTGACCTTTTAAGCTTGCTGGTTTCGCTTTATTGATAGCTCCCATAACGGTCTGGAAGTTGTCGCTTAACTGTTCTTCTGTAAAAGAAGCTTTTCCAACTGGCACGTGGATAATGTTTGTTTTGTCCAATCTATATTCAATCTTACCAGCTTTGATGTCGTTAACAGCTTTTGTTACGTCCATAGTAACTGTACCAGCTTTTGGGTTTGGCATTAAGCCTTTTGGTCCAAGTACACGACCTAAACGACCAACAACACCCATCATGTCAGGTGTAGCAACAACAACGTCGAAATCAAACCATCCTTCGTTCTGGATCTTTGGAATTAATTCTTCTCCACCAACGAAATCAGCGCCTGCTGCCTGTGCTTCATCTAACTTTGTACCTTTAGCGAATACTAAAACTTTTACAGTTTTACCTGTACCGTGTGGTAATACTACCGCACCACGGATCTGCTGTTCTGCGTGACGACCATCACAACCTGTTCTAACGTGAAGTTCGATTGTTTCATCAAATTTTGCTGTAGCATTCTTCTTTACTAAATCGATAGCTTCTGCGATATCGTACTGAGCTAACTTATCGTAAGATTTTACAGCGTCCTGATATTTCTTTCCTCTTTTCATTTTAAAAAACCTCCTGGTGGTATTATCGGGAGAGGTCCCTCCCACATAATGGTTAACTTGTTCCTAATTTAATCAATAATGTAATAAAGTGCCTCGGATTATTCGCCGATTGTAACACCCATAGACTTAGCTGTACCTTCGATCATGCTCATAGCTGCCTCTAAAGATGCTGCGTTTAAGTCTTTCATTTTTAATTCTGCGATTTCCTGTAATTTAGCTTTTGGAAGAACCGCAACTTTCTGTTTGTTTGGTTTACCAGAACCAGACTTGATACCACATGCTTTTTTGATTAATACTGGAGCTGGTGGTGTCTTTGTGATGAAGCTGAAGCTTCTGTCTGCGTATACTGTGATTACTACTGGGATAACTGTATCTCCCATTTCAGCGGTTCTTGCGTTGAACTGTTTTGTAAATTCAACAATGTTTACACCATGCTGACCAAGAGCTGGACCAACTGGTGGAGCTGGTGTAGCCTTGCCGGCAGGAATCTGCAATTTAATATATCCTGTTACTTTCTTTGCCATTGGAAATTGCCTCCTTAATTTGTCTTCTTAACATCTGCGAAACTTATCTCTACTGGTGTTTCGCGACCAAATAATTCTACGTTGATTGTTACAATCTGTTTACTGAGGTTCATAGAGCGGATAACGCCTACGGTATCCTTCCATACACCACCTGTTACAGTAACCATATCGCCTTCTTCGAAGTCCACTTCAACGTCTGTTGTCGTTTTGATTCCTAATGGTTTCATTTCCATATCGGTAAGTGGTACCGGCTTGCTTCCCGGACCAACGAATCCGGTGACACCACGGGTATTTCTGACAACATACCATGTGTCGTCATTCATAACCATATGGATAAGAACATATCCTGGGAACATTTTCTTAGATACTGTCTTATTGGCGCCATTTTTCATCTCAACAACGTCCTGCATTGGAACTCTGACCTCTAAAATCTGATCTTCCAAATGTCTGTTTTCAATTGTTTTGTCAATGTTCGCTTTTACCTTATTCTCATAACCTGAGTAGGTATGAACTACATACCAGTGTGCCTCTGCCATAAGTCACTTTGCCTCCATTAAAACTTAAAACCTACAAGGAATTCTACGCCGAATCCGATTACATAATCCATCAGCGCAATCAAAAGACCTAATGCCACTGATGCAGCAATAACCGCAACAGTCTGTCTCGTAAGCGATTGTTTGTTAGGCCAAATGATTTTTTTGAATTCAGCCTTGAGGCCAGCAAACCAGCTCTTCTTCGGAGCTTTTTCTAACTTTTCGGTTTCGCCCATTTTAATACTTCCTCGCTTTCTGACTATTTTGTTTCCTTGTGCATTGTGTGTGTTCTGCAGAATCTACAATACTTCTTAGTTTCCATTCTGTCTGGATGAGCTTTTTTGTCTTTTGTCGTGTTGTAGTTACGATTCTTGCACTCTGTACATGCCAGTGTTATCTTTGTGCGCACAACTTCCACCTCCATAATTAATTTCTTTTGTTTTTTCTTTATGCCTAAGGCTTTTGCGACATACCTAAAAAAAGGCATAAAAAAAAGACCTACTTCCATCGCTAGTCTAATATATCACAATCATTATTAAGCGTCAACTAATTTTTTTAATTAGTCAACAAAAAATATTTTAACACTATATATTGTATTACGCAAGCTTTTTACGCTAAACTCTTCGAAACTAGTGACAAATTTTGCCTTTTATGCTAGTATATAGATAACTAAAATAGACTTATAGTTACTTTTCACAGAGCCATCAGACATTTACTGTCGGATGGCGAAAGAACGTGTTACAAATATTACCCAACACATAGTGAACAGTATCAAAAACATGCCCCTCATATCCGATGTTTTTTGGATATGCATCTAGACAAGAAAGGAGGGGGCCACATGGCAATCATCGACAGTGCATATCAGTACTACCTCAGTACTTATCGCAATTCTACCGTATCTCGCTACGATACTCATAAAAAAAGTCAATTGCGTGATACTTACAACCGTATAGTTAAAATTAATAAAGAATCCCCTCTCTATAAGATTAAAGATGTAGGGAATGTTGCTAAATATGCAATTGATATTAAGGAAAACACGAAATCACTCCAAAATGTTATCGCATCTTTAGATGGTGGCATTGAGGGCATTTTTGCAAAACATATCGCCCAGTCTTCCGATGAAGATGTGGTTACTGCTGAATATATTGGTAATGATGAATCAGATGCTTCAAATGCAAAAGGGTTTGATATTCAGGTACAGCAATTAGCCAGTAATCAGATTAATCAGGGTAATTTTCTTAACCCTGAATCTTTAGATGTAGAGCCGGGTTCTTATAGCTTTGACCTTAATACCAATACTCGTTCCTACGAATTCCAATATAGTGTCAACGATAAGGATACAAACCTTTCTGTTTTACGAAAGCTTTCGAAACTGGTGAATTCTGCCGGTATCGGTTTGTCATCTACTGTAGAGAAAAACGAAGATGGCTTCGTTGCTTTACGTATTTCATCTAAACAGACCGGCATTTCAGAGAACGAAGATTATCTGTTCCAGATTCTTCCTTCTGCTGGTGCACCTTCAGCTAAAGCCATGCATGTATTAGGAATCAATCAGATAGAAACCGAAGCGAAGAGTTCTTCCTTCTTATTGAATGGTATAGAACATTCTTCTTATTCTAATACTTTCACTGTCGATAATCATTTTGATATTACTTTACGTGGTATTCACTCAAAAGGTAATTTTGCCAAAATCGATTTTAAAGCAAACGCAGATGCAATTGCAGATAATGTACAGCGTCTTATCTCTGCTTACAATAATATTATTGATTTAGCTCATTCTCATACCGAATCACGCAATTCCAATAAATTGATTCGAGACATGAGCAGTGTAGCCCGCAATTATCATAACGAATTAGAAGCCATCGGAATTAACACAGAAGATGACTCTACCCTTACCATCGATCGCAATCTGTTGACAGATGCTATCACCGCACCAGATGCCAAAGAGACATTCTCTATTTTGAATGATTTTAAAGATGATTTAAACGAACGAAGTACTATGGCTTTTATCGACCCAATGAATTACGTAAACAAGCTGGTTGTCGCTTATAAGAATCCTGGGCGCAACTTTGCAACACCTTACATTACTTCCATTTATTCCGGAATGATGTTAGATCAGTATTGTTAATACAATATCAAAAGCCCTGTAGAAAAGTAAATTTTTCCTGCTAAGTATGCAGAAGCATTTACTTTTCTACAGGGCCTTTTCAACATATTCTAACCCTTACCACAAATAGCTATATCTTATCTATGTTCTATTTTTATCCCCTACTTCTTCTATTACCCGCAACATTTCTCTGACACGATGTACATAGGTATGATGTTCCGCTACTTTTCTATATCCGTTTGCCGCAATCTGTTTTCGTTCTTCTTCATGCTCCAAATAATACGCTACTTTTTGACGCAAATCCTCTATGCCGTCAAAACAAACCAAATCTTTTCCTTCCTCAAAGTAATATGGCATCTCAGCCTGATAATTAGTCAACAGGAATCCCCCTGAGCCCAATACATCCCATACACGTAACGGAATACCGCTTTTAATATTTGGAATCGTAAAATTCAGATTTATTTTTGTCTCTCGAAAAACTTTTGGCATTTCACTCCAATAATCCACAGACCCCATATACCGAACACGCACCAAATCACTAACATCACTATTGCTATATACATTCACATCAAAGTACTTTGATAATTCAATCAAAGCCCTTCTACGCTGAACCTCAGCTATCTTAAATCCTAATACCGTAGTCTGAAATATCAACCCCAAATCCGAAAAAGATTCTTCCGAGGATTTTTCTAATTTAAAATACTTCTGTAACTGTTCCAAAATCTCCGTTGTAAGCATCGGCTCGATTATATTTGCACCACTAATATTAAGCTGGGCTTCCATTACTGCATCGAAATATCCCTGCAGATACTCCGGCAGCTTATGTTTTAATTTATCGTAGGAGTTACGCTCATAAAGGCTTCCCACAAAAGCTACATCACCGGCATATGCTCGTTTGTCCATACCCGCTGACACAATCCGACCATCAATTACAGCATCCATCCGTTCTGCATCCACGGCCAATGGCAGATACCAGATGTGGTTTACCCCCATCGCTTTAAATTCCAGATAATTAGTCTTATCAAAGGTAAATATGTAATTACAATCGTTAAATACCGACTGATGATACATACTAATAAGCGGATTATCACAGGTCCAGCTTACATATTTTACGCTCATCTCCTGACAGATATTGGAAATGACAGCAAAATAATTTACCGTAAACACCATATCGTAATGCACCTGATGCAACTGATTTCTCAATAGCACTTCAAAGTCCGTATCAATATCATAATTCCCTAATTTCTGCTCTATATTATCTACGGTGTGCCCCAACAATTTAAATGTTTCTTCCACATCTCTATAATTGTATGCCTTCCAACGATACATCAATATATGCATATATTTTCTCCCATACTTTCCATTCGCATATTACATTATCATATATCCATCGCACAAAATGCTCCTACACATCCAGGAAACACTCTATGATGTATTCAGCTCGATTTTTCCACGTATGATTCTCCTTTGCAAAAGAATATCCACAATCTGCTATTTCCTGTGCACGTTCCAAGTGACCGAACAAATCACATACACGATCCGGCAACGTAACAATCTCTTTTCGTTTAAACATTACCAATTCTTTTCCATCGATACACTCTCTCTGCAAATATGTCGAATCATCCGTTACTACTGCCGCTCCTGCTAACATTCCATTAAAAATCCGATCATGAGCACCAGCTTTAAACCATGTCATCGTATTTAGCACAATTTTCGCATCATTCATCAACGGCAATATCTGCGGGGCCAATACTTTTCCTCCATATTTCAAGTATGGGCTACTACTCCATTCACACTGATCCCAGCCCACTCCATAAGCAGTCACAGAAATTCCGTTTTCCACTAAAATACGAACTGCCTGTTCTCTATAAAAAGATGTAGCATAAGAATCAATAAAACGCATATGGACAATCAAACCTCGCAATTCTTCCGGCGTTAATTCCTGTCCACTTTTATAATTAGCTCGCACATATTCTTCAATGGCACACTCTGTCGTTTTATCCGGATGTATCACCAGTTCCCGCAAAACATCCTGCATCAATTCTCTCATATCCAAGCCATACATAACATCCAAATTTGGTATCATTTTATCTACAGTATAGATTGGAAGTGCTCCAGCATAAAGCACATCTATTTCACGTTCTTTTAAT
Source organism: Roseburia sp. (assembly GCA_017549185.1). Taxonomy (GTDB): domain Bacteria; phylum Bacillota; class Clostridia; order Lachnospirales; family Lachnospiraceae; genus Roseburia. The sequence continues at coordinate 27,915 of JAFYVJ010000041.1, forward strand.
GGCTTATGCTTCCTTCCCAGCTCAATTCCTGCGTGTGGCAAAAAATCCGTCTGGCGGATGTTTTTATGATATCTTCTTATATATTTCACATGATTCCTATCGGTACATAGCACAACAGACGTTAACGGTGCATCCTTTAATTGCCTTTCAAAATGGAATGGATGATCCATTAAAATATTGATATAGGATACATCAAATTCCTCCCATATATTTTGACCACCTATCTCTAAATTGTAACCCATGTTATTAAAAGTCACTACTGTTGCATTTCCCTTTTTCTCTCTCAATAATTCTAGCAAAAGAGATTTACTCTGCTCCACATTCGCCGCATCATAAACAAATATTTCATACTTCCATTCTGCAAACGCCGATTCTAACTGGTCACTAAAAAGATCCAGCGTATCATATATTCCTTTAAATAATATAATTGTTTGTTTCATCTTCATTTCTTCATTATATAAAAAGCTGCTACCAAAGTCCATTTCTTTGATAGCAGCCAATTTGCGTTTTACTTTTTGTTATCCATAAACTGTGGATCAATATAATTAATTTTCTTCATATTCTGATAATACTGATTCACCGCCTGCTGACTAGCTCGAACATCACGCGCCTGCTTATGCACCTTTGCAAATTTCTGCGTCATCAACTCTTTGTTTCTGGCTTCTTGCACCTGAATCTTATTACTCTTTTCCGTCACAGTAGTAATCAATTTCTGCATCTCTTTAATGTCATCTTTATAGAGTTCACGATTATCATTCAATTGATCTTTGACACGTTCAAACAACTTATCAAATCCCTGGTCCAACAGATCGAGATGCTCAATATATTTTGCTTTTTCTTCTACAATTTTATCAAAATCATCCGGGTCAAGACTCGGGTCCTCTAAACCGATTTTTTGTCTCTCATCTGCATCAATAATACAATCAAGAACCTCTATCTTCTTTTTCAGACTCTGAATCATAATCATTAAATAATTCTCTGGCATACGCAATCCTATCCTTAGTCTAACAAATTGTTCAGTACTTCTAATCCGTCAATTCCTATCGCTTCTTCATTTTCCTTTTGAATCTGCAAATATACTTCTTTACGATAAATAGGCACATCCTTTGGTGCCTGAATACCAATTTTAATCTGGTCTCCACGAATCTCTAAAACAGTAATCTCGATATTATTGTTTACAACAAGAGACTCCCCCTTTTTTCTCGTCAATGCCAACATGCCTATTCACCTGCCTTTTCTTTTCGATTTTTAAGCAAGTCATAAATCATATATTTCACAGGCAAATCATCATCCACTATAATCTGAGCCCCCTTCATTGTATCTGAATTAATTATAATTGGTGCTTTCAAATTAATAGACATATTTTCAAGTTGTTTTGGAACTGTAACTGTGGACAAGACAAACACATTATCATCCGACAATTCTCCTAATGGTTTCAAAATCTCATCATTAATAGATGGATGGTAATCCTTTTTAATAATGGTTGGATCCATTACAGGAAATGCCATCGTTGGCTCATCCATAGACTGAAGCCATTTAATTTTACCGCCATTCTCTTTTTCCGCATCAAAAATTAATGCAAAATGCTGCATTTCTGGAAATCCAATCATTCCATTTTCCAAAATGATTACTTTTTCATCAGGAATATCAATTTCCCCAAATAATCTTGTTTCTGCTCGCATATTTCTCCTCCTGGTTTTCCGGCCGTCTCCGACGGTCCTTTTTGTATTACATACACATATTCAGAATCTATTCGTAAAAGAATTTTTACCAAAAACATTCTTTCATACAAGTATAATTCATGTTTTTGGTAAAATTTGTTTGTTTTTGAATTTTTATATATAATTTAATAACGTATTCTTATTAATCTTACCAGCCGCCTGCAATGACGCCTCATATGCAGTATAAGCAGAAGTATATTCAATAATAATATCAGAAAGTTCTCTGTCTTCATTCGATGACTTCAATTCTGTAATTGTCTGCTGCTGATTTGACATACGTGTCTCTGTCAATGCAAGCTGGTCGCCCTTACTACCTACTGTTGTAAGTGCTAAATTCACATCCGACAAATACGAATCAAAATTAGCAATATAAGTATTAAATAATCTCTTTAAATTATCATCTGCATAATCAGCTTCTTTTGTTGCTGCATCTTTCCACTTCTGAAGTTTCGCCTGGTCTTCTTCACTTGCATACTCTTCCAACCCCATCATTTTATCAATGCGGTCTACTTTATCATGTGCCTCCATTGCATACTTCACAGCGTCCATCATCTCATCCACATCACGCCCTGCATCCTCATTAAATACATCAGCCGCATTCGTGTTAATTGTCAATGTCTGATTCTGTGCTACAATATAATTGATATCCTGTGTCAGTTCATTGCCTTCATCATCAAACTTTTTATATACAAGTGGCTCTTCATTCTGAGGTGATGTATCTGTACAATTAAAGTAATACTCCGGACGAAGTTCACCTTTCGCAAAGCCCGTTTTGCTATAAGATACCCCCAATGAGTAATTCTTCGATTCAATCGTAGTTGTCACATCAGTACCTAAAAGCATCTCACCTGTTTCAGCAATCACAACGATTTCATTATCAGCAACACCATCTTCAAAATTAGCGGCATCCTTCCACTCCTGAATTGTTGCATACTTCTTCACAGTTACAGGATCGCCATTTATAGTAGTCATTGTTTCCAAATCGTTATACACAAGCTTTCCATCTTCAATCGTACCATCGGTATACTGAAGTTTTAAATTTTTAATCTCTTTTGTATCCTTATCTACATCCAGACCATCATATGCAAAACGAATACGATCACAATCTGTACGCTCTAACTCACCTGGAGCATCTCCCTGTGTAATATTATCATCCGTAGGAACTTCTGCATTTCCTTTATAATAACGATGTTCTTTTTCGATATCTAATTTACTAAACATCTGTGTGATATCATAAGACGTATTTTTCTCATCCTGATCAAATGTAAGATTACAATTTGTACGGAATCCTGTAAACACAGTACGTCCTGCATAATCTGCATTACCTTCTGCATATAACTGCTCCCTTAACTGCGTCAGACTCTTTAATATCGCATCTCTGTCATCTGCTGTAAGTGTACCAGTTGCACCATATGTACACTGTGTACGAATATCAGAAAGAATACTTTCCATATTTCTCAAAGATGTTTCTGTTACATCCAACCACGCCTCTGCATCCGGAATATTCTTCTCATAGTATTGATTAATCTCACTTAAATTACTACGGAGACGAAGTGCACGAATTGCAACTACCGGATCTTCAGAAGGTCTGGAAATCTTTTTCTGTGAAGACATCTGATTATTCAGAGTGTTTACATTCTCCTTATTTCCATAAATATTCGACATTGTAGTCTTTAACATCATATTATTTGTTATTCTCATATGTCCTCCGCTTACATCTCGGAAACTTGTAACTTCTATCACAAATTTCCAAACGAAAAATACTTTATTTTTCGTTTTATACTCCCGTCTCTAATATTAATCGGTCATAAATCTCTGTTAAAACAGAAACCATTTTCGAAGAAAGATTGTATGCATTTTGGAATTTAACCAAATCCAATGCCTCTTCATCTTCATCTACACCAGAAATCGACTGTCTCTGATTATCAATCGCAGTTGCTACATTCTTATAATTTGCAGCAAACACTCTTGATTCTTCTGTATCTACAGAAATATCTGCAATCATACACTGTAAGAAATCATCTGCACCGCCACCACGATACATGATTGTATCTGATTTTAATTTCATTAATTCTTCGATAACTTCACATTTATCTACACCATCTTTGATATTTGCTGTAGTAGAAATCAGTGCCGGATCTTTCATACACTTACTATCTATAGATACATTTCGACATGTCAGCTTAAAATAACAATCCATAGAAGATGTATATGTGTTTTCTCCCTCTAAGTTCATAAAGGTAGTATCTTTACCTGTCACCATATGCTTTGCTGTAATGAATGAAAAATCTACATCATCGCCGTAAAGATTATCTTTACCCATCATGATGTCATTGAACATCTGTGCAAAGGAACGAAGAAATTCGTTCATCTGTGACATATAGTATGGAACACCCTTTGCATCTACGGCTTCGCCAATTTCTGCTGTCTTACCATTTAGTTTAATCTGCTGTTCTGCAGTAAGTGCTTTTTCTAAATGGAATGTATAACTTACTACATTGCCGTCTTTATCCGTTGTAAAACTAAATTCATTATAACGATAGTCTGCACCGTCAATGGTAATCACACCCTCATCCGGCATAGTCATTGAACCAATTTTTGTAATGGAAAGCTGGTCTGTCAATGTAATCGCATCTGCTGAAATATCTGTAATTTTTCCTGAAAAATGCTCTGCATTATTACCATCTCTTACATCTAATAAACCTTTTAAAGAACCTGCCGAATATTCAGAACCGGCATGGAATGTACTTCCCGTATTCGCCCACACGATATCATAAAGACCTTCCATATCAGACTGATTTACAGGCACTTCTCTTGCGATACAAGAAAGTTCATTATATTCATAAGAATCTACCAAAGTCTGTCCATTAATCTTAACTGTATAATAGTTAGAACCTAATCGCATATCCGGATAATTTGAATTAGATACAGGAACCTCCGTTACAGAAGTCGGCACAATCGTAGACAGTTCATCTACCAAAACCGCTCTTTGGTCACGAAGTTCGTTCGCATATCCTCCCTGCAATTCGATTACGTTAATCTGTTTATTTAAAATAGAAATCTTTTCTGCAATCGAATTAATATTTGCTACTGTAGATTTAATTTCTTCGTTTACACTATCTTGAATCTGACCAAGGCCGATTGCAACACTATTGAAATAAGTAGTAAAATTCTTAGACTGTGCAATAAACTGCTGACGGTTATTCACATCTCCCGGCGAGTTCTTTAATGTGTCCATAGAATTAAACATGTTATTTAAAATAGTAGAAAAACCTTTTGCTGTATCATCATCGATAAAGAAATTCTCAATCTGAAGGCTATAATTCAACTTCGTCTCATATAATCCGAGTGCACTCTGATTTTCCCAAAACTTAGTATCATAATATTCATCACGTACCTGTTTAATAGAATCCACCTGTACACCGGTACCAGCACTACCATATGTCGCATGAACACGAAGTGCCGCTGATGAACTCATGTTAGTTGCCTGTCTTGTATAACCTACTGTCTTAACATTCGAAATATTATTTGCTGTTGTATTTAATGCTGCCTGATATGCACTTAAACCAGATGAAGCTATGTTTAATCCAAAAAACTGTGATGGCATATCACGTCCTCCTTATATTCCTGCTATCGGTCTATTAACCGAGTTGTGTAATCAGATGTTCCACCATTTCATTTATTACGTTAATAAAACGGCTGGATGCGTTATACGCATTCTGATATTTAATCATTTTTGTAAGTTCTTCATCGGAAGATACTCCGATAACCTGTGATCTCTGATTCGTAATAGATGTTACCGTATCATTTAAACTGTATGCTGTTGATTCATATACAGAACCCAATGTACCAAACGCACCTATCATATTCGAATAATAATCCAAATAAGTTACTTTATTCGCATCATTTGGATCAATTGTCAAACCTTCAACATTCCACAAAGCTGCCAACTGTTCTGCCAAAGCATAATTCACCTGACCATCCTGTTTCAAATGCGGCATGTTTGTTTCCTGTTCTATCAATGCATGATTCACCTCTACACTGATAATGGTATACTGCATATCTGTCTCTGTCGGATCTTCCGGAATATATTTGTAATATACATTCCCATCCTCTGCTTCGATTGTCTCGTAACGTTCTGTCCCAATGCGTTTGAACAATTCCTGTGGTGGTAATTTCCCATCTATACCTACCGATGCATTCTCTGCATCTAACAGTAAATCATCTGCTTTAATGGTATGTTCCACACCATTCTTATCCTTGATAACGACGCTTTTAGCTCCGTTAAAATCTATCACTTCTGAAGCATCTATATTCGGACATAATGTATCATTTACCGCAGTAACAATCCCATGGAACAACTGGTCTAACTGTGCTTGTGCCTGCAACATAACAGACATGCCCGTTCCAATATGTTCTGCTGTAGAACGATTGTATTCTTTCTGACTTACACCAACAACATCGTTATAATTAGCAACTCTGTCACCACGTGCAAGAATCAACGCTTTTAATTCACCAACATCTGTACTAAGTTCTGATGAAATCGGGTTCGTATAAGTAAATACTTCGTCATAATCGCCATTAGCCGGAGTAGAAGTATGTGGCCAATATGGTGTTACAAACTCTGTAATATCTTCTACCAATTTACCCATCTCGTACACATGGGCTTCATCCACGAATTCCATACCCTCGATATTAACAGTTACCATACCTTCCGGATTCTCTTTGTATGTAATATCCACATAACTTGATAATTCATCCAGACAATTATCTCGCTCATCACGAAGTGTCATAGCACTCTCCACTTTACTAGACTCTACAAGATGTATCTCTTTATTTAATTCAAAAATACGCTGTCCAATCTCATTAATACGATCAATATCATTAGATATCTTTTGATTGATATTTCTCTGATAATCATTAAGACCTTTATATACAGCTGATGCTCTCGATACTAAAAGACCTGCTTTCTGAATTACTAAATTCTGATTTACAGAATCTCCCGGATCTTTTGATAACTCCTGGAAAGAGGTCCATAATGCCTGTAGTGCATCCTGAAAAGCCTCACCCTCTAACTCCTGATAAAAGGTGTATACTTCATTAACCGCTTCTGCTGTCGCAGCATAAAATGCCTGACGTCCTGACTCTGTTCGGTAAGATTTATCTAAGAAAATATCTCTCGCGTGAACAACATCCCCGATTTTAACACCTAAACCTACTTGCTGCGGACTAATCGACGCAGTGGTATCAAACGTGTTATAGTTACGATCTGTATATAAAACCTGCTGACGCACATACCCTTTGGTATTTACGTTCGCCAAGTTATTTGCTGTTGTATTTAATGCATTCTGTGAGCTCTGTAAACCGCCTGAACCGACATACAGACTGCCAAATCCATTTCCCATTTAAAAATTCCTCTATATCTATTCTATGCTTTACTGTTTGGCGTCAAATCCGCCTCCACCTAACAGGTCGCCTGTATTATAGGCTCTCCTGTTATAATTGGCTGTCTCCGGAGCCTGACGCATACTCTTAAGCAACGTCAAATCAAACTCCACCATCTCTAATGCTTGTTTCAAAAGAACTTCATTCTGCTGATTAATGTTATTCATCTTCTTGCCTGTCGCAAGTAACTTTTTCTTAATCTCCAACAACTTTTCCTGTTCTTTCGGCTGCCCATCCAAATAACCAATCATTTTTGTGATGGTCATCTCACCGGGTTCTTTTCCCAAAACCGTAGCCATATCATTTAACACTCTGGTTCTGTGCTTCGCAAGGTTCTGCAACACACTTGCTACATCTCCTTCTCGTGCAGTAATCTCATCTAAAGCTTTTATATCTGCCTTAATTACTGCTGCCTTCTTCTCTAAACCCAATTCAATCAAATCCTGATACTGTTTTTCTTCTTTTTCCAAGACATCCAAAAGGTCTTCCATTAAACTAGCCAAAGTTCGTCCTCACTTTACACTAATGCATTATATTTTGCTAATAATTTGCTTGCAAAATCTCCGTTATCAACATGATAGTTCCCAGCAGTTACTTTTGTCTTCAATTCTGCTACTTTGTCTGTTCGGATATCGGAAGCTTCCTGCACTGCCTGTTTTGCGATCTGGTAATCACGACCGAAGGATGAAATCTGCACTTCATCTCTTGTGTTTGCTGCAGAGGATGCTGTTTTCACCTTACCAGCTTTGTTGGTTTTGTAAATTTGTGTAATCTGATTATAAGCATCTATACGCATATTAGGCATCTCCTTCCACTATATTATTTAAAGCCTTCATGTTATTTATCGGCTTATTTAATGTTTTCCTTAGAGGGCAAGCAAAAGTTTTTAAATTTTAGATTTTATCATTTATGCACATAATTGCCAAAAAAGGACATCCTTATCCACAAATAAGGATGTCCTTTCCGCTCTATTTTATCTCTCTAATAAAATGCCTTTTATCAATTCTCCAGCACCCACTTCATAGGTAATCTTTACTCTGTCACCCACATTTAAAATCGTTGCCAGCGGATACTCGCTACCATTAATCAAATAGTAAACCTGCTGATTCTCCAGACGGATAAAATACCATGTATCTCCATCCATTACAGAAGAACGGATATCTTCAATCGCACCATTTATAACTGCGGTCTCTACTTCCGGTTCAGGCTCAGCTTCTGCAATACCATTTTTAATCATCAACTCTGCATATGCCGCCTGACACTCTTCTACTGTAGTTCCCGTTGCAACAAGCTGATACTGGCTTACATTCACCATCGCATACATTTTTACAAGTTGTGAAGCATCTTTTAATGCCATAAAATATGTCGGCTCACCGCCCACATTCAACAAAATCGGGAACGTCGCTTTGTAGCTGTATTGCTGCACAGCTCCCTGTGCAGAGTGCATACCGGCTTCTTCATTCGCACCGGCACATGAATAGTAACGTGCTTCTTTCGTACGCTGATTTACCAGCATGAAACCGAGATTACTTTCATCTCCCGCCACCGAAGTCACACCTGTGTACATCCACACATCATCATCCATTGCAATATAGTTATAGCCGGATGTCGTCTCTGTACATCCACTCTGTCCTAAAATAGAGTTCCAGAAACCACCCTGATACAGACCATGATAATCATACTGCTGCATAATCAAATCGGCACTACATACACGGTCTACCCATGTAGGTACATCTGCCAAATCATAATACTCATGTTCACCCGTAACCGCATTCACTAATACCGCACCTGTAATATCCGTACCACCAAACAAACCAATGGTCTTTGACACTACACTTGCACACCAATATGGTGTACCTTCTTCATCCACCTCGAAATTCACTGCGTAGAACATCTTCGTCGGATAACAAAAACGCAAATGACGATATATATTACGATTAAAAACCTCAGATGGCGAATACTTCATTCCTTCCTCTAAACGCTTAACTGTAACTTCCTGCGTCACCATATCAATCAGTAAATACGCCGGAATACCTTCGCCTCTATTTTTGAACCATTTGATAAAATCTCCATAATCCAAAAATGTCGCCCTTACCGGCCTGTCCTGATAATTAATCTGAACCGTACTAGTATTTACTTCAAACTGAGAAACCAAATCCGAAAGTTCTCCCATTTTCTTATTTGCCAATGCACTTGCAGAATTAGAATCCAGCTTCGGAATCTGTTCCCAACTTACTTCCTGTACTTCTGATGCAAAATCTCCTTGTTCAATCGGCAAAAGCGATGCATAATCTTTTGCACGGAAAAATACGTGACCTACAATACTACCGATTAACGCTATCACCATCAGGATAGCTGCTGCTACAACCGGTATGGTACATTTCTTCAGTAAATGTCTGAAATAATCCTTCCACCCCGTTGCTTTAAAGCCGGTTACCACCAAACTACATACGCAATATACCACGCAAAGCACAATTACAAATGCGTAAAACTCTGCTGAATGTAAGTTCACTGCCGGAAGATTGATATAAAAATAAATAAATCCAACCACCAACGTTACTAAAATACTTATTAACATGTGTCCCTCTCTTTCTGCCTCCATCTATGGCACTATCACTTTATTCTCATCCGATTATTCGATTCATTTCTTGTTTTGCAATTCCACTACAACCAGTTCCGGTGGATTATTCACACGAAATGGTATAATGCTCTGGCCTAACCCTCTGCTTAGTACCATCTTCGTACCATCTGCTTCATATAATCCCGCATCATAATCCGGCAAAATACCCTGTCCAGGTCCAATAATTCCACCTATATATGGTATTCTCACCTGACCACCATGAACATGTCCTGTCAACACCACGTCCACCGCCTGCTTACAATACATATCAAACAACTCCGGTCTATGAGAAAGCAACAACACAAACTCTTCCTTCGGCACATCCTGCAAAATTCCTTTCAAAATTCCCCCCATCACAGGTTCCATTTTTTCCACTTTGTCTGTATCTATTATAAACCTTGGATCATCAATTCCTACTATCGTTATCTGCGCACCATCTTTTTTCAACACCATTTTTTCGTTACGCAAAACATAAACCCCGGCTTCTATCATTGCCACTTCTAATCGTTCAAATTCTTCATCTATGCGAGATTCATGATTGCCTGTAGCATAATAACATGGTGCAATCTGAGATGCCTGCGTCGCAAAATTAAGTGCTTTTTCCACACTAGTACGCCTAGAATCCAGCAAATCTCCAGTAATGGCAATTATGTCCGGTTTTATTTCTTTTATTAATGCTAATAATTTTTCGTTATCTTTTCCAAACTCATCATTATGCAAGTCCGAAATCTGCACAACGCGGTATCCGGCAAATTCATCCGGCAAGTGCTCGCTTTCTACCTCAAATGAAGTCACCACGATTCTTTCATTATCCCAGACAATCCACGATGCCAACACAACTGCCCCAATCAACAACACTACTATCAATATCTTTTTTCCTATCTCTTTCATTCTATACTACTTATGAATTCCTCGTTAATATCATTCCTCTTTCCTACTTATAGCTACACTATACCCGACCATACAATAAAAATCAAATTAAAAAAATGCAAAATAAATATGTCTATTTCGCATGCAATGACAAATTAGTAACTATTCAGAGCTAAAGAAATTTTAGAAAATACGACTAAAAATGTCTTATTCTAACTATACTTAAAACAACTAACATATAAAGGAGATAATTGATTTGATTTTTCATAATGAACCCATAGAAAATATATTAAAAGCATTTAACAGCGATGCGTTTTTTGGTTTAAGCAATACACATGCAGACTATGCTCTGCAAAAATATGGTAAAAATCGCCTCAAAGAAAACCGAGTAAAAACCTTTCCCGAACGATTTATCGAGCAGTTTAAGGATGTAATGATTCTCATTCTTATTGCCGCAGCCATCGTTTCCTTCACAATCGCATTGATAGAAGGAAATCCTCGTGATTTTTTTGAACCAATCCTGATTCTCTTGATTGTAATACTAAATGCAATTATGGGCGTCATTCAAGAAACTAAAGCAGAAAAAGCATTGGATGCGTTAAAAAATCTTTCTGCTCCGAGTGCTCGTGTTTTAAGAGATGGAAAAGAAACTATATTAGATGCAGGCCGAATTGTTCCCGGAGATATCATCCGTTTAGAAGCAGGCGACTTCATTCCTGCTGATGCAAGATTGTTAAAAAGCGTAAGTCTGAAATCTGATGAATCAGCTCTTACCGGCGAATCCATTCCTTCCGAAAAATTTGCCGGACTTATCACTGACGTGAATGCCCCTTTAGGAGATCGCAGTAACATGGTTTTTTCCGGTTGCAGCATTACTTATGGAACTGCCACAGCGATTGTAACTGCCACTGGCATGCATACCGAAATAGGAAAAATTGCCAACCTCTTGCATAGCGAAACCGAGATTCAAACTCCTTTACAGAAAAAATTATCACAACTCGGCAAACTTCTAGGTTCCGTAGCACTAGTCGCTTGCGGTATCATTTTTGTTGTAGGATTATCCAATGGAATTCCAGCCCTTGAAATTTTTATGACAGCCGTATCCTTGGCCGTTTCCGCAATTCCAGAAGGACTTCCTGCCATTGTTACTATCGTACTTTCTATCGGTGTACAACGCATGGTCAGCAAAAACGCAATTATACGAAAACTTCCCGCTGTAGAAACATTAGGAAGTGCCTCTGTTATCTGCTCTGACAAAACCGGTACCCTGACACAGAATCGTATGACCCTAGTGGAAGCCTATGTAGATGGTTTCTCATCTCCAGAGACTATCTGCACCTCCAATTCCTCTGATATAAAAAAACTTCTCACTTATGCTACACTCTGCTGCAATGGAACAGTTATTTTTCATCCAGACAGAGAAGAGCACATCGGTGATCCGACCGAAACCGCCATCATTTTAGCCGCCCACAAAAATGGAATTGATAAAGACTGTATTAACCTCTCTTATCCTCGTCTAATGGAACTGCCTTTTGATTCAGTCCGCAAACTTATGACTACCGTTCACAATATAGATGGTCAGCTTACCGCTATTGTAAAAGGAGCCTTTGATGTACTGGCTTCCCGATGTGTTGCCGGGGATTTAGTAACCGCCGGTCTGATAAACGACCAAATGAGTGAACATGCTTTACGAGTCCTAGCTGTAGCCTACAAGAAACTAGATACCCTTCCCAAACAAAACTCAAAAGATTTGGAAAATAATCTTATCTTCCTCGGCTTGGTCGGTATGATAGATCCTCCACGTCATGAAGCAAAAGAAGCGGTAAAAATATGCCGTCAAGCGGGTATCAAGCCAGTTATGATTACGGGCGACCATGTTATTACCGCCTCTGCTATCGCAAAAGAATTAGGTATTTTACTTCCCGGCGATAAATCCATTACCGGAACCCAGCTCGATGCCATGACAGACTCCGAACTGGATTTGCAAATCGAACGTATCTCTGTATACGCCCGTGTTTCTCCCGAAAATAAAATCCGCATTGTAAAAGCATGGCAACAAAAAGAGCATATAGTAGCAATGACCGGAGATGGTGTCAACGATGCTCCAGCTTTAAAAGCCGCAGATATCGGTTGTGCTATGGGTATTACCGGTACGGATGTTGCCAAAAGTGCTTCTGATATGACCTTGACCGATGACAACTTTGCTACAATAGTTGACGCAGTTCGCGAAGGTCGCGGTATCTACGCAAACATTAAAAAAGTTGTAGGATTTTTATTAGGAACGAATATTGGAGAAGTTGTGGCTGTTTTTACTGCTATGCTACTTTGGCATGAGTCACCATTTTTATCCATGCAGCTGCTTTGGATTAATCTAGTAACAGACAGTCTCCCTGCCATCGCTTTGGGCATGGAACCAGTGGAATCGGATATTATGGAACAACGTCCGAAACCCAAAAACGAGGGATTATTTTCCCGTGGATTCGGCGTTCAGATTGTGTTACAAGGACTAATGTTCGGCATACTCACCTTACTGGCTTTTCACATCGGAAAAAATACAACGAGAGAACTTGAAGCCGGGCAGACATTGGCTTTTATGGTACTGTCTCTATCTCAAGTTATCCAAGCCTTCAACATGCGTTCCGAACACTCACTTTTTGCCATCGGCATTTTTAGTAACTATAAATTAAACTGGGCCGCACTCAGCTCCATCCTATTGGTCTGCCTGGTGCTGTTCACACCCCTTTCTACAATCTTTGGATTGGTATATCTTACCATTCCCCATTACATTATCGGCCTCTCACTTATCGTGCTTCCGATTTTGATAATGGAACTGGCAAAAACCTTTGGGCTGATACGCCAATAAATTTACTCTATATCTCCCAATATTACAAAAAGAGATTGTAACACTTCAAAAATTTGTAATGTTACAATCTCTTTTCATATATTTTATAAAATTATTATTCAGCTTAATTACGTTTCTTTGCTTCTTCCAACTTAGTCTGACGACGATTCTTAACTTCCTCTGACATAGGCTTGATATCGCCTGCTGCTGTTAATGCCATCTTTGTGAAAAGTGGTCCAAACAATTCATAAATTAACACTGCAAACAATGTGATGTTTCGAATCAAATCTCCCTGCTCTCCAAGCTGTGCCGCAGTCGTACACATACCAAGTGCAACACCCGCCTGTGGGAAAAGAGTTATACCAAGATATTTACAAATCTGCGGTTCACACGCTGTTGCTTTTGCACTCGCATATGTACCAAAATATTTACCCAAACAACGGAACACAATATAAACAACGCCAATTCCTACTATCGCTATATCCGCAAATACGCTAAGTTCTAATTCCGCACCACTGATAACAAAGAACAATGCCAATAATGGAGATGTCCATTTATCCGAAGCTCCCATCAAATCATGTGACAATGGACAGATATTGCAGAAAATTGTTCCCATCATCATACATACCAACAATGATGAAAAACCGATATGTACAGGTCCAATCTCAAATTTGAAAGCAGATAAAGCAACTGTCATAAATACAAATGCAGTTGTCATATTCAAACGATTTGTATTAGAGTTAAATAATTTCTCCAACTGAGTTAATAACCAACCCATAAGTGCACCCAGGGCTAATGAACATACAATCTCTAACAATGGATTTACAATAATAGATACCATATCCACTGTTCCACTTACCAACGTTTTTGCAATACCGAAGAATATCGCAAATACAATCAGACCTACCGCATCATCCAATGCTACGATTGGTAAAAGTAATTTTGTCAACGGACCTTCTGCCTTATACTGTCTTACAACCATAAGTGTCGCAGCCGGTGCTGTCGCTGTAGCAATCGCACCAAGTGTTAACGTCTGTGCCATTGTCAATTTATCCGGCATCATCATATGTACTACAAACAATGCCACATCAACGAATAATGTAGCTGTCAATGCCTGAAAAATACCGATTATAAATGCCTGCTTACCAATTTTCTTTAAATCTTCCAAACGGAACTCACTACCAATAGAAAATGCAATAAATCCTAATGCAACCTGAGATACTAAAGAAAGTATCTCAACCTCTTCCATAGTGGCAAATCCAAGACCTTCAATATGTAATGCACCGATACAATATGGTCCAATCAACACACCTGCAATTAAATATGCCGTTACTGATGGCAACTTAAGTGGCTTGAAGGCTCTTGTCATAAGCAATCCTGCCAAAAGGGCAACTGATACTGACAATAAAATATTCATTTCTTTCCACACTCTTTTCTTTGTATTTTTCGGTTGCAGACTCTGTATCTTTCTACAAATTCCAACTTACAATTTAACATTCCACAAACCTTATTTATCTTACGCCTATGTTTTTTCAAAATCAATGTCACTCTTCACGAAATTTCAAACTAATATGATTATTTTTTCGTCAATTTTACTCGTCCTAACTATCGCAAAAATTCCCTGGCAAAATGTACTTTGCCAGGGAATTCATTCCTTAAATATTCGTAATTATTCAGTACTTTCATAATTACGATTCGCAAACCATTAAAAATCTGCTTCACAGATGGGTTTGCTCACTCTTGAATCATGTTCTTACACTCAAAACAGCAAGTGTTTTGAGCTGTACTTAACAGTTACAAATATTCTAATTAATCTCTCAATCTAAACTGTGCTACCAATTCATCCATACTAACTGCCTGTGCGGATAATTCTTCACTAGTCGCCGATGCTTCTTCTGCTGTAGCAGAGTTATTCTGAACAACTTCTGAAATTCTTGATATACCAGCCTCTGCCTGCTCCATAGACTCTGCCTGCTGTGCAGATGTCTCACTTAATCCCTTAGCAGTCTGTGCAATTGTATGAATCGCCTCAACCACCTCTGCTAATACATCCGCTGTTCTCTCAGCCGCTTTATTGCCCACTTCAATTTCATGGATAGAACCTTCGATTAAGGCCTTTGTATTAACTGCTGCCTTAGCACTCTGTTCTGCAAGCGTACGAATCTGGTCTGCTACTACTGCAAATCCTCTTCCTGCCTCACCTGCTCTTGCCGCCTCGATAGAAGCATTTAACGACAACAGATTTGTCTGATCAGCAATATCTTCGATCTCTGTAATAACCGTACCAATTTTAAGAGAAGTTTCACTAATACGTTCCATCGCATCCGTCATAACTGCCATTTCCGTACGGCTAGATTCTGCCTGAGCTGCTACACGCTCTGCTTCTTCGTATGCAGCATTCACCTCTTGTGCGGATCTCTCTAATCCACTTGTAATTTCATTTATCGTTGCCTGCATTTCTTCTACGGATGCAGCCTGGTCTGTTGCACCTTCTGCCAATGCCTGTGAAGCTTCTGCTAAGTTTGTTGCACCTGCAGATACCATATCAGAAGCACCACGAACTTCTTTGAGAGTCGCATCCATCTGACGGTTCATTTTACGAATTGCCATTAAAAGCGGCTCATAATCACCTACATATTCTCCTTCGCATGAAGTACGGATGTTAAAATTACCATCCGCCATATCACCCAAAAGATTTTCCAAATCATTAAAAACCAAAGATAATTTTGTAGTGGTATCGGTTACCGCCTTAAGCATATCGCCCACTTCATCATCATACTGATATTCCGGGAATGGTGAATTAATATCTCCTTCCGCAAATGTCGTCATACGTTCACTTAAATGCTGTAATGGATCTGAAATACCTTTTGCAATGATACTACCAATTTTAGTAGCTATTATATTCGCCACTACAACTATAGCAACAATAAGAACAACTAAAACAATCTGCAATATCTGTAACTTTGCCTGTGTCTCATCACCAAGAGTAACATTTGCGTTCATAAATCCCGCAAACGCATCACTTGCTTTCGTGTATGCCGGAGCCAACTCGTCAAAAGCCATATTATGTGCTCTGCTCAAATCCGCTGCGTTACCTGATGTACCTAACGAAATAACCTGTTTATCTACTTCTAAATATTCATTTAATGCTACTATAATTGCATCATATGACTGCTGTCCTACATCTGTTACAATTGTACCCTCAATCACTTCCATGTAGTCCCATAACCTTGCAACCGCTTCATCGTGTGCTACGATCATCTTTTGAACTTTATCTGCTTCTTCATAACCAATCGTACCACGTGTCGCACTTCGAACATCTGCAAGCTCTTTCATTGCAAGACCTAAATCCCCTTGCGGAAATGCATAATAAGTCAGTGCATGATTATACTGACTTCCGATATAAAACAGAAAAATTGCCGCAATAATTGCCGCTGTACTTGCGATTGAAACAGTAATAGTAGAACTATTTGTCAATCTTTTTTGGATTCTCATTCGTTTTAATTTTTCAAACATGTCCTTCTCCTTATTTATAGCAGAATATTTTTGTACTATTTTCCCACCCAAAACTAGTACTTTTATCTCATCATACAATTTCTTCCTTATCTTGTCAACGCATCAATCCTAGTAAATATTAAAAATATAAAACACATCCTAACAGACTCATAATTTTGCTCATATTTTCATGCAATGCAAAAATAATCCGTTACTGTTCACTCGTACCTCGTAAACAGTAACATATTCCAACTATTACAAAAAAAATTACACACAGAAATGTTGACAAATTCTTTGCACCAAGTAAAATTGTTCTTAGGAGATTTTCCAATGTTGATTATTTTTTGACACAGAAAAGGAGAAGAAAAAACTATGGCTTTTGAATTAAGACCAACGGAAGAATGTGCGTTTGATGCGGTATCTCTCGGTGAAGTTATGCTTCGTCTTGATCCAGGTGAAGGACGTATCCGTACAGCAAGACAGTTCCGTGCATGGGAAGGCGGCGGCGAATATAACGTAGTTCGCGGTCTTCGCAGATGTTTCGGTTTAAAAACAGCTGTTATCACAGCTTTTGCTGATAACGAAGTAGGTATGTTAATGGAAGATTTCATCCTTCAGGGTGGTGTTGATACATCTCTCATCAAATGGATGAAAACAGATGGTATCGGTCGCATTTGCCGTAACGGTATCAACTTCACTGAAAGAGGTTTTGGTATCCGTGGAGCAGTTGGATGTTCTGACCGTGCTAACACAGCTATTTCTAAAGCAAAACCAGAAGATTTCGATTTCGATTACATCTTCGGTACACTTGGTGTAAGATGGTTACACACAGGCGGCATCTACGCAGCTTTATCTGAGGAAGCTTGTGAAACAGTTATTGCTGCTTGTAAAACTGCTAAGAAATACGGCACAATCGTATCTTACGATTTAAACTACAGACCTTCTATGTGGAGTGCAATCGGTGGATTAGCAAAAGCACAGGAAGTCAACAAAGAAGTTGCTAAATATGTAGACGTTATGATCGGTAACGAAGAAGACTTCACAGCATGTCTTGGTTTCGAAATCGAAGGTAACGATGAAAATTTAAAAGAACTTAACATCGATGGTTACAAGAAGATGATCAACGAAGCAGTTAAGACATATCCTAACTTCAAAGCAGTTGCTACAACTCTTCGTGAAGTTAAAACAGCTACAGTTAACGACTGGTCAGCACTTTGCTGGGCTGGTGGTGAAATCTACAAAGCAAAAGACTACAAGGGACTTGAAATCATGGACCGTGTAGGTGGCGGCGACTCTTTCGCTTCCGGTTTAATCTATGGCTTAATGACAACAGGCGATGCTGAAATCGCCGTTAACTACGGTGCAGCTCACGGTGCATTAGCTATGACAACACCTGGTGATACAACAATGGCTTCTAAGAAAGAAGTTGAAGCTATCATGGGCGGAGCAGGTGCTCGTGTACAGCGTTAATCTTAACGCCGATAATTTTTCAAACTATAACCATAAAAAAGTGTCTTCGACACCTCAACTCCCTAGCCCTCAATCTTGAGGGAATTAGGGGGTTGTTTTCTTTCTCTTTTTCTTTCATAATAATCTTATGAGCAACATACTTCAGAACATTTTCAAAGATTACTACGAACAA
>JAFYVJ010000042.1 GCA_017549185.1 Roseburia sp.
GTAATCGACCTACAGCAGTTCTTTTGTGTGTTGTCAAGGGTGGCGGACGCCTACCTCAAACTGAAATATCTGCAATTTTCAAGGTTCATATGAGCCTTTTTCTTTTTGCTCAGTTTTTCATAGGTCACTTGACACTACCTAAATATCCTGCTTTTGCATCTTTGCTAAGTATTTTTAATTCATTGAAATTTCCTATAGCATAACGAATAGGTTCCTGTTTGTTCAAATTGTGTGATAACCTGTACTTTATTTTTCGCTATATCTTTTTCTTCTTTTTTTACAAGATATATATTTTTGATATGTCCATCATCAAATACAAAATCATAAACATGATTATTATGGATTTTTCGAGTTTTATCGATATGATTATCACCCGGTTTATCTAAATATTCCTCACAAAATCTCGTCCATTCTGAATCCGTAAATTCGACATCATTAAGAATCTGTAGCTGTACTCGTACATTCTCAAACATTGCCTCCGGCGTTTTCAAATCGGACAAATATTCATAGCCCTGATTGATTAAATCTTGTACAAACTCTCGTTCAAGGGATGCCTCTGTTTGATATGTAATTGTTTCACGTACACACGATGCATATTTTTCATATTTATCTAAAACAATAAAATTGTTTGATTCTGCTATCGAATTATATTCATACATCAGTCTGACTCCTTCCAAAACTTTGCGTTATCAATTAGATGATTAAACAATACTTTCACAATCTGTTTTTCTGCTTCTGTCGGCTGTGCAACTTCTTCATTTAATAGTGTCCTATGACTATAAAAATTCATTACTCGTGCTGCATACAATTCCTTATCATCAGGCAATAAATCTGACCACTGTCCATAACCAAGAAAATTTGCTGCCTTTTCATATAAATTACGCAACAAAGTAAAATGATATTTTTCAATTTTATTTTCTTCAATTGCTTGTTTAATAATATCTATCAAATGACGATGATAAGAAAAGTTTTTATTTGAATCTCCATACCTTGTATCTAAATCAAAACTTCCATCTTCATTCTTTTCCAACATATATCCGTTATTTTTAATTTTTAGTTCATTAAATAACACATTGTAAAACAACGGACTATGCGTGGTGATAATAAATTTTAGTTGTGATTCACTCTTTCGAATTACTTCTGCAAGATTAACTGCCATCTGTATCAAATGATTATCATCAAGCGATGATACCGGATCATCAATAAAAATATATTCTAATTTATTCAGTTTGTCTGTTTCTCTATCACTTTCTTCTGGTATATTTAAAACCTCTACAACTTGCTCCAGCAAGCTATAAAAAACGCTCCAGATAAAATTGCTTTCTTCCCCCTTGGATATCTTAATATTTTCAATATCTTGATCATTACCCCTTCTTAGTATTTTCCTGTTTCTACTCTAAGCACTTTTATTCAACGAACAAATCCTCTAAAGTAATCGTATTTGAAAACACACCACTATATTCATTATAGGTCAACCCGAAAGTTGTTATTAACGTGCTGTGAATTGTAATTTTCGGCGATATTTCTTCCGACAAAATCTCCAGTCGATGTAGCAACGTATGATAATAGTCCTTATTCACTACAAATTTATCTCCATAATATTTTATTTCACACATATTAATTACATTGTCATTCCGCACAATTAACAAATCAATCTGGGTTCCTTCTATATCATCACTTCGTTTAGACCAAGCTGATTGTGTCGTGACAACCCCACTAATACCAAGGACTTTCTTGATTTGTGTCACATGATTAAAACATACATTTTCATACGCAAACCCTCTCCAGCTTACGACATTTTGTGATGACACATTATGTTGCCAAAAATTTTCATCTATTTTGTTCTGTTTCTCTACAAAATGCAAATAAAACATACAAAATGGATCAACCAATTTGTAATGTTCTTTTTTTCCTTTACCAAACGGTATATATTTAACAACAAAATCACTTGAAATTAGTGCATTGAGACTTTGCGACAAAGTCCCCCCATCATTAATGCCTACCTTTTCCACAATTTCACTTCTTGTATACCCTGCATTTCTTGTATATAACAATCCAACAATCTTTTTCATCAATTCAGGATTGCTAAAAATAGAACCAAATAATCTATCATACTCTTTTTTTAATTTTCCTTGCTTTGAAAAAAATAGATTATCTATGTTTTGAGCCAAACTCTTTCCACTTTGAAAGTATCCCATATAATATGGAATTCCACCAAGTATCATATAACTTTGTGCAATATCGTATCTAGAGAGTTTTACATTTTTATCTATAAAAAATTGTTCACATTCATTCAGCGTAAATGGTGCCAATTTTATTTCATACGTAACTCTGTTATATAAACCTCCATGATTATTAATCAGATTGTCTAATATCCATGAATTTGCACTTCCACAAACCACCACCATAAGATTATCTCTATGACATGCCCATGTGTTCCAGAAACCTTCAAACGCTGTCATGAATCCAGATCTAGGTGTGTCCAACCATGGCAGCTCATCTAAAAAAATCAATTGTCTAGTACCGTTATCTGTTTCATCCAAAAACTTCTCAAGCATATAAAATGCTTCCAGCCAATTTCCTGGTTTCTTAGTCTTTTTCATACCTTGTAGCAGTAATGAATAATAAAAATGTTCAAGTTGAGCCTTTAGCATCCCTTTTTTGTTTTCTTCAACCGGCGAAAGTCCTGCATGTCTAAATGTGATTCGTCCTTTAAAAGTTTCATCAACTAAATATGTTTTACCAATACGACGTCTTCCGTAGATTGCCACAAGTTCCGCTTTCTTGCTATCATATAGGTTATTTAATTCTTGTACCTCTTTTTTGCGTCCTATCATATCTATCTCAAAGCTCCCCTCTTCTTTATTATTTATATAATAATATGGTTTTATTCAGCGGTCAAGCGTGGTTTTTTTCTCAAAAGCGCTAAACAAAACAACATTATTCTTTACTAAAAAAACTCCCCAAGACTGTGACGTCCTGAGGAGTATTGAATCGTTTTGAGTTGTCCCGATACAAATCGGAGCATATTCCTAACGTTTGCTGAACTGTGGTGCTCTACGAGCAGCTTTAAGACCGTATTTCTTACGTTCTTTCATACGTGGATCACGTGTTAAGAATCCTGCTTTCTTAAGAACTGGTCTGAAATCAGCATCTACGTTTAATAATGCACGAGAGATACCATGTCTGATAGCACCAGCCTGGCCTGTGTATCCGCCACCTTTAACGTTTACTAAAACATCATATTTATCTACTGTTTCTGTAGCTACTAATGGCTGACGAACGATAACTTTTAATGTTTCTAATCCAAGATATTCATCGATATCTCTTTTATTGATAGTAATCTTACCTGTACCTGGTACTAAATATACTCTGGCAACAGATGATTTTCTTCTTCCTGTTCCGTAATACTTTGTATTAGCCAATGTTCCTTACCTCCTAATTAAAATGTTAAAACTTCTGGTTTCTGAGCTGCATGTTTGTGCTCTGGTCCAGCATATACAAATAATTTCTTGTACATTTCACGTCCTAAAGGTCCCTTTGGAAGCATACCTTTAACAGCATGTTCGATAACTCTTTCAGGATGTTTTGCTAACATTTCTTTTAATGTAGTTTCTTTCATACCACCTACATAATCGGAGTGGTTATAGTAAATTTTCTGGTTTAATTTCTTACCTGTAACTGTAATCTTCTCAGCGTTGATTACGATTACATAATCACCTGTATCGATGTGTGGTGTAAAGATTGCTTTATTTTTACCTCTTAATACTTTAGCAATTTCAGATGCTAAACGACCTAATGTCTTACCTTCAGCGTCAACTACGTACCATTTTCTATCGATGGTAGCTGGACTAGCCATAAAAGTCTTCATTGATTTTCCTCCTAAAAAATAATCCTATTTATGATTCTGCGATGCGAATGTCCGGACACATCACTTCCTCATATAATATTATTGTTTATAGTTAAAATGTCTCAGCGGGGCTTTGCTTTGACATAATCTCACTATCACAGACTTTTGTATTATATTACACGATTCCTTGTGTGTCAATCTTTTTTTACAGAATTTCCCCGCTTTTTCGACTGGTTATCCACAAGGTTTGATTTTTTGTGCTTTTTATTCCACATTCAACAAATACAGCTTCTTTTCATTTGGTGTATCCATGTCTAAATACACCTCCGGCATGCCTGTTTCCGGATTCTCAATACCAATTGCAATTATTCCCATCGACTCTTTTAAGCATTCATCTTGGATCTTAACACGCACCTTCACTGCTCCACCACCCTTTAGCTTCGTCAAATCAACCTCTGTCTCATAACGATTTAGAACCTGCTTGCTCTCATCTAATACATACAGACACACCGGCCACTTAAAGTACATCGGTGCAACTCCATAATTTTTCAGCTCTAACGAAACGGTCGTTGTACCAAATATTTTATTATAAGAAATGGAAGACTTGGTAACCCCATAGCGATATCCAATATTCTTTAGAATTTCTGATACTGCTTCCTTATACTGTACCTCCTCTTTATTCACAATCGGACACTTCGGTCCCGTAAACGTCATATGAGACGACTGCAACAATTCAATGGTTCGCTCCTGTTTTGTTACAAGCATCTCTTCCATCGTAAGTGAACTGGTAAATTCTCCTCCGATAGGTTCCATCTCCCATATATCCTCACACTCCACAAGCAGAATCGGTTTCTTTGCAGATGCATATACGCCACCATTATAAATCCACCCTAACCATTCCTCCGTATCATCTGGATCACCTGTCATATCATTAAAAACACCCATCCCATATTCCTTTACAAACGAAAATGGTCTGCGCATCATAAGCTTGACATTCGTGAATGCCTCTATATATGCCATTACATACTGACGGCAAACCTCTTCTGACGGAAACCTTGGAATACCAGCCTCATAGTTCACATGCCATTCCCCCCAATGTCCCAGACTTCCTAACTGTACATAACACAAAAAATGGTCTTTTCCAAAATACTCTCCTAACGCCATAATTGCCTTCTTATGATATTCAATAAAGCTAGTATTCTCATAATTTGGGGAATACCCTTTTCCATAGGAGCAATCATAAAACGTGCCATCCCCCGTCTCTTCATACAGCCAGTCCGGAATATCTATATGCGCCTCTTCTTCCGGAACATCGCAAAGGAATCGAAATACGACTTTTTTACCTTCCTTGTGCCATTTCGCCAGATTATAAGTTTTTTCCATTTCCGAAAACGCAAAGACACCTTTCTCCGGCTCTAACTCACGCCATGTTAAGCCCACATAAACAAGGGTATTGTCACCAACTGCTTCCTCATAATCCGCAGAAGGAGCAAAGCCCATCATTGGGTTTTTATACACGCTACCACTTTGCTGATATACAAAAGTTTCTTTTTGTCCAAACATACTCATACACACAACTAACAATAACAAACCAGAACACAAAAGAATCCAACTTGTCCTCTTCTTAGCCATGATACTCCCCGTTAAATTCTAACAATGCAACGTCTTTTACACCCTTTAACAAACGCATCCTTTCTGCAAATACCAGATTATCCATCTTACAATTCACCTGTAACGTCATCTCAACATTGTCTTCGCGAAGAATCTTTGAACGAACTGAATATTTCAATTTACCAAGTGTTCGAAAAATCTCATCGCCCGTCTCATCGCCATCATAATTGACAACAACAATATAGGCTTTTCTACGTCCTGTATTTTTACTAAAAATCAGAATGATTACTATCATAATTACAGTTGCCAGTACTGCTAAAATATACATACTAGCCCCCGTCGTAATACCCGTTGTAATCGCCCAAAACATATACATTAAGTCTAGCGGTTCTTTAATTGCTGTTCGATATCTTACAATTGAGAGGGCACCAACCATACCGAGCGAAATTACAATGTTGGTACTAATTGCCAATGTAACCATACATGTCAATACCGTCATTCCCACCAAAGTCATCGCAAAATTTTTACTATATACGACACCCTTATAAAAGGTCTTATATATGTAGTAAATCAATAAACCCATTAATAATGCCACTGTCAGATCTATAACGATTGTTAAAATGGTACTTAACGAAATAGCCTGATTATACATCTCTGATTCTAAAATCGATTTCTTAATTACGTCCTGTACACTCATTTCTTTTCTCCTTACTTTCTATGGGAAATACCTATTGTGCATTAATCTCCTACATACTCTTTCCGTTTTTCCAAACAAAGTACATATTTAGACGCTGCCGTATAAATGCTTTCATCTACCTGCAAGAGATCTTTAATTACTGATGGAAGATATTCTGTAAACTTCACTTCCATAATTAACTGCCCTGGTTCTAAGACCTCTATTACCGGAAGTCTTTTATCAAACAAACCCTCTTCAAACATGCCCCCCCTGACGTGCATATCAAACGTAATTCGCACATCACCATATTCATATACATAGGGTTCTCTGTCATAATCTACTATGACTGCTGGTTTCATACCATTTAGTACATATTCCAAATAGAAATCCTTGCAAACCTGTTCTTCCCTGTCCCTTAGAAAAGAAAAGTCCCCAGCAATGAGCTTGTCGGTTTCTTCTCTTGTCAGCATTGCTGATGTCTTATTAATATACTGACCTTCTTTCCGTTTGCATTCTAATCGGATAACGTTATCTTCCCCATTATAGATACGAATACGATATTTTTTTCGTTCATTGGTTCCTGCCATCTTTTCTTCATAGGCACTTGCTTTGCGGTCATCAAAATACAGACTCCGAATAAAATACGTTCCGTCCTTTACATGCATATCTTTCTGCATAACGGCCGAAAGTCGTCTGGCAATCAGTTCTTTTTCAGCCTCGCTAACAAAGTATTTTAACTCATGACGAAAAATTGCTTTACTCTTCATTTTCCTGCACTCCAATGCTTCCATCTGACATCACATAAAAACACATAATTCCATATTTTTTCTCGCTTTGTTGTGTCACATAATAGTCAAACGCATACTGTTCTTTTCCAGATTCATTTACTGACTTTACACGCACAAAATATTGTCCTGGCTCTAAGCTTCCTTCATATGTATAACCTGGTACAAAAATCCCCTTCTCAGTAGCAAGCGGATTCTGAAATTCTAGATTATCGGCAAGCTCAAAGGAATAAAATATGTTTTCCTGTTCAAAATCATAAGAGCTGTCCCATGTAAACTCAATAGCGTCTTCCTTTGCCTCTGGTACACCAATAAAAAATGGCATTGGAACCTCGTAGCTTTCTTTATAAAGCTGATAATTTTGCGCTATTTCCTCTGGTATCTGTTGGCAAACATAATCATAGTCGCTTTCTGTCACTCTCGCATAATATTTGTCCACTTCACCATATACGAAAGGTTTTACTACCTCTGCATAACTCTCTATCATTCCCTGTAATTTTTCTTCCGTAAGAAGTGCGTAAAACTCTTCTACCTTTTCATTTAGCAGCGTTCTGAAGCTTTCACTTTTGAATGCGCGTCGGAACAGCACATTGCCCCAATAATTACAGATACCATATTCCCATCCGATTTCACTTCTGCCACTTTTTACATATGTCTCTGTTCTATCCAATGAGCCATCATTATCCCACGAAATAAAGTACCATTTATTCTCATTTAGTGGACTATACAGCAAAGTGTTTCGGGATTGGGTATCAATATTTCCAATAAGAATGTGAAATGCCATCCATGAAGCAAAATTATCAACGTCAAACCACCGTTCTAAAACGTCATCTATCGATTGCGATTCGTCATTTACATCCTCTAACATACTTATTAACTTACTATGATTATCATCACCCTTAATTTCAATACGTTCTTCAAACGCTTTCACATCATAATTTGCATCACTCTTTAGCATAATGACATCTGCATAACGGTAAAATTCAAAAAAGTTAATTTTATACAAATGACCGTTTTTATCCAGACCATGACGTTCCAAAAACCGCTTATTAGGCTGCTCCACTTGTGTATAAAGCCCATAATCTTCAAACTTAGCATTTGCACCTTCTGTCTCATCCTTGACATATAAATGCACAAACTGTGTCTGAAGTGCCATCATACCTGGCAACTCTTCCAGCAAATCGTATGCTAGTTTATTTCTAAAACGCAATCCATCACTCTGATGTTTATTCAAATTGATAGTCCGTTGCTCATTCCATTCACCCACACCATCCATCAACTTAATCTTATAATTCTTTTGAGAATACCTTGACGATGTCTGTCCTCTAATTGTTACCGTAGCATTTGGAATGTATCTGCCATAACCAAGCTCGCCTTCTAATGGTCCATTTTCATCACCAACCTGCAGCAATCCATTTACTGCATAACGCTCCACGCCCATTTCGTTATAATCATACACAGAATAGGTATTAATCTCTTCCCATGTATGATTTGTATTTTCCGAGGCGGTCCCCTTCGAGACCGTCAAATACATTGTAATTACAGACGTGTCATCATCATTTGCATACAATAAATCATTATCTTCGAAATGATGGCTCTCTTTTTCTCCCCGTGACACTTCTGTACTTTTATTCTCAGGAGCAGAATTTTTAGGAGTTTCTAAATCAATTAATGCACACGATGTCAGAGAAACTAACATTGCAACTACCACTATAAATGCTATAACACTCTTTTTCATCTACTCCTCCTCACTTTCTTCCATTATATCGATGTGATATTTTTTACGATATTTCTGTTCAAAATATTCGCCCCACTCTGTCAGCTTTCCCCGCTTTTCTATCGCAACAATCGGTTGGCTGCATAACACATAAAAAACCAGCTTTTTCAAATACAAAAACAGTAACACCACAGCTGTCAGCGTAAATGCGATTCCACCAAGCATAAAGCCCACACCATAATATTTCACTTTTACATTTCTCAACAACAAAGTCGCCAAGCAGCTTATAATCGAAAATATCATAACACTGACAAGGGCACCTTTATTATCTGAAAAATAAAGCTGTATCAGCATCAGTGTATTTCCAATGGCATAAAACGCATAGCCTACGCAGAGCACACGGAAAATGCCAAGCATATCCTCTGTCATTCCCAATGGTAATTGTGGCAGTACAACCGTTCCCACTACAATAAATACAATTGTGGCAAAAAATTGTTTACTAAAAGTATAAGCCAACTCCTGCACTAACATTGTCTTCATCTCACGTTCTGCCTGCTCAATATCTATATATGAGCCTCCATCATTAAACAAGTTAAAATATATCTTGTACTTTGCATAAAATTTCACCTCTACAGAAGAAATAAAATTAATTGTCGTAATCAATGTCGACATAAATGCAAGTAATGCAGGAATATCATACTCTGGTGCAACATACATCAAACCATATATCTGTTTTCCAATTGGCCACGTCCACATAATAAAAATGTGGCCATAAACGCCTATTGATAAAAATACTCCTAAAAAAGATAATTGTGGATATTTATCAAACCATTTTAAGAAATGTAGGGAGCTGCATCTTCCTTTTGGAAAATACTGTGCCATTAATACATAATACCACACCGCCATCACGCCATACGCCACATTCACCGCTATAAGCATCACAGCAACAACATCTAACGATGTTTGAAACAAGATACTACCTGTTGCAAACGCAACAATAACTGCTACTAAGAAGGTCTTCATTATTGCTTCATAGTCCTTTATCGCGGTTAAAAAATGAATCTCTGTCCACACCAAAATTAATTCGCCAAAAAGCCCAATACTAAAAATCAAATACAGAAGTGGCAACTTGGATGCTGACATAAAAAGAATATAACATGGTATACCTATTACAAGCATTAAAGACGTGCATCCCCAGAATGCAGGCATTACCCGTTCTGGCTTATTCATATAAAGCCAGTCTGACACATAACGCGTTGTAACAAGAGTAAAGCCATTCGACAAAATCATAGAAAACAGCATCGTATACTGTACAATTGCGTTCAAAAACTCTATTTCGCCCTCTGTTGTGCCTGCAATGCGCGCCAAAAAACGTACCCCCAGCAACAAAAGGACACCCAAAATCATCGGTCCTGTACAAACAACTCCTGCATATCCATAGGCTCTGATAATCGAAAGCAGGCCACGTTTTTCAAACATTTTTTTTAATTCAAATCCAATACCTGCCACAATCCATTCCTACCTTTCTAATACCTCTACATATAGGTCTTTATATTTTTTCATACTTATTTCATGCGTAAATCTCGTTTCTGCTCGCTTGCGACCTATCATTCCCATATGCTCTCTTAATTCTGCATCTCTACATAACAAAACCATCGCCTGTGCCAATCGATCCTTATGCATTGGTGGCACACAAATTCCCGCTTCACCTAAGCCATCCTTGTTCTCTAACAGTTCTTTACAACATCCAACATCCGTTGTCACACATGCTCTTCCCGCCGCAAACGATTCCAGCACCGAAAGTGGCTGCCCTTCCGAAATACTAGTCAAAATCGTAAAATCAATTTTTTCCATATACTGCACTACATTTACAACCCCTGTAAACAGAATATCCTTTACACCTAATTGCTCGATTAGCAACTTACACTCTTCAAAATATTCTCTGTCATCCACATCGCCCATGATGTGCAGTCTTGCATTTGGCACATCCGCCTTTACCTCCGCAAAGGCATATATCATAGTTTTGATATCTTTAATTTTAGCAATTCGAACAACTGCCCCGATATCAATCCAACCGTCCGGCTGTTTTTGTGGGATATTAGCAAAACGCTCATATCGAATTCCGTTTCCAATCACACGCAGTTTTTCCTTCGAGCAACCTAACTCCTCCTGTATGTGGCTTGCACGCTCAAAAAGTGATGTGACATAATCTGCATGCTGATATGCACACTCCGAAAACATATAAAACAGATTAATCCATTGCTGTCGAAAATATGGCAACACCCACGATGCGCGCAATAGTTCTTCCTCACGTTCACGAGTATAAATACCGTGCTCCGTCAAAATCATTGGCTTCTTATATTTCCACTTTCCCATACTAGCTAGCAAGCCACCATACCCCGTAGCAGTCGCATGATAAATATCCGCCTTAGGAATTTCCCCTGTCATCAGATACAATTCTGGCAACATCATCGAACGAACGGTATAGAAATAATCTGCAAAGGAAATGTATGGAAATTTCTCACGACAAATTTCTATCAGCATATCTAGAAATTCATTACTCATCAAGATATTTACCGGATTCGCTTTTTCCTCGTGAAACAATTCAAAAAGAACATTCCAATCCGTATTTTCACATTGGAAAAGATGCTGCATGGCTTTCTTCTGTTGCTTGGTAATGTGAACTTTTTGCTTATCCATTTTCTGAGACATTGCATCATCTAAAAACACTTCGTGAATTTCGACCACATTCTTAGGAAGTTCAAACTTATACTTCCCACGCTGTATCGCCTTGGCACCTATACACAAAAGTACAAATTCTACATCCGGCATCGCCTGTATGTAATTATGCGTCCAACTGGAAACTCCACCATACACATATGGATAGCATCCCTCTAAAATCATACATACTCTCAAGCGTACTTCCTTATCCTTTCCGAGTGTCCGCTACTCTTTTAAAATAATCTCTAATTTGTCACTAGTTGCATGCACCGCATACAGATTGCCCGTTATCCGTTCGAAGCTACCGCCTTCTATACTCTCAACACAGCCTTCATTTACTCTTAGCAGGAATTCCGCGGAACCAGAGAAGCCCCCCAGCTTCACAGATAATGTATTTCCACTTCGTTCTCTACTTAATGTCAATTTATCGTATTTCAGTACCGCAGTTCCCAGCTCACTTCCGGTAAGATTACGAATATTCGGTGCAGAAGTATATATCCATTCCAAATACTCTTCAAACATCTTGCTTAACACCGGGAAACCGGTACGTGCACCTCTGTCCTCGTCAAGCAAATCATCCGGGTGCATAAAATGCGACTGTACATAATGATAATTCAACTCCGCAAGTGCAGCTATCTTTTGATATTCTGTCAATCCAAGACTTGACACTACACGAGGTGTATGAATAATCCCTTTTTCATCCACCTCAAACTCTTGTTCAAAAACCTTTGCTTCTGTGTCACTAAAATAGGTACTCGCTATCACATTGATATCTGGACATGCCTCAAGAAGAGTATTCAATCCTACCTCTGAAATAATATTAGAAGGTGGTATGTAAACCATAAACTTCTCTCTTGGAAATAAGTTTGAAGAGAAATCATATAATTCTTCCATTGCGGCTTTCACATCCTCTGCTGATTCCCACAATTTATACTCGCCATATTGCTGATTTTCATCAATTCCTTTTATGCATAGAGGCATATGATTATAGCCATGAAATCCTAACTCGCCTCCATCATTTAATAACATGTTTCCAAATGTTGTAAACTGTGCTTCTTCTTTATTTTTCGTAAAAGGTGCTGCTACATCATCCGAATATTCCTCTATAATTCCGCCTGTATATCGAATATGATAGTTTTCTCCCCATTCCAATATCTTTGGCCACCAGATAATCGAACAAAATGATGCAACACTTACTCCATAATCCCTTAACAAATAATTTCCATTTCCTTCTGGTACTGGTGCCGGGAAATCATCTAGGTAAAATGCCGAACCATTGATTACCGGATAAATACAAACATCTTCTAACTCACTATAAGCCAAACAGGCAAATCCTCTTTGGTATTTGTCCGTAATAACCTCATTAAAAATTACAAATGTCCCATCACCATACTTTACTTTCCAAAGAATCGGAACCGAGCCGTCTTCCGATGCGAGTAACACCTCACAGTTGTCACTCAGATATAGATTTAACGATGTTTCCAGCATCTCTTCACCATCATCTGAATACCAAAAAACCTGACCTGTCTTACCACCAATCATCTGTTCATTCACAACCTGAACACCTCTGATTTTTGTATACTCTAAGCCACCACTTTCCACGCCAAGCTTCCCTGCTACTGCATGAAACCCGGCATTTGGTAGCGGTGTGCATAGATTCATCATTGCTCCGCCAGCTTTCACCCAGTCACAAATCGTCAAAAGTTGATTCTCTATCACAGACCAATCCATAAATGTTAACACCAATGTCTGGTAATTCGATAAACAATCCAAACTCGTATCTTCTGTAAGCGCTAAAACATCATATGAAATGCGCATGTCATCCAGCACAAATCTCATCATTTCCTCATACGTCGCACTCACTGTGTCTTCCTGATTCGTCAGTATCAGACAGGTAGGCGTTTCCTCTACCGCTTCCGAAAATACCAAATTGATACTTTCCTCTTCATTCCATACAAATTCTTCCCTCGTCACACCATATCGTTCCAATAAAACAATTACACCACAAATCAACAATGCAATCAGGGGAATCAATACTTTTACACTATTTCTTCGTCTCATTCATGCCTCTCCCCACGTTTCCAAAATGCAAACCACTTTTTTCCACCACTGGTGATGTAAACTTCTTTTTCGTCTATTTCTTTTAACACCTGCTGTATCTTTTGACCCTGATTGGTTGCTGCATAATAATTAATGAAGCTCTTATAAATCTGCTCATCTTCTGGCCATTTTTGTAACAATGCACAAAGAGCTTCTTCCACACCAACAAACTCTGCTTGTGCAACTTTGTTCTCTAGTTTACTCAAATGATAGGTCTTATTATTAGGATCGAGTAGCAGAAGCTTATCTAAGACGTTGCCAAGTTTTTTCCGGTAAATATTTAAAATATTACCTGTAATCAAACCACTTTCTATATAGCTTTCCAGTTCTTTTCGAAGTTTCCTTAATACTTTGTCTAAGCCACTTTGATCTTGGAGATTCTCTATCTGCTGCACCCTTTTTTCCAATTCACGGATTCCCTGCTCATAACCACTTTGAATTTCCATCATGGTTGTCGTCGCATAATGTGTAAGCTCTGTATCATCCGATAAACGTGCACGCTGAAGTAATTCGATGTGTTCTTCTGGATTCTTATGCAAAATATTGAGCAATAGCTTCCTTCTCGTCTTTGCATCATTTACTGCGATTGCTTCCTCTAACGGAACCACCATCCCCGTGTTGTCTTCATTTTCAACATGAATGTTCTTATACTTAACATCTGTTACGTTTTGCTTTTCTATAGCAAGGTCATAAATTCCCCGTCTACCTTTTTTATTCAGCAGCAACTCTGCATAAAAAATACAAGCTCCCACCACCGGAACACAGACAACCACTATATAAATTGGTGTACGCACCTTCACTTGCTTTGTATACAATTTATATCCGATTACACCACATATCAATATATGTATCGCAAGTAATAAAACGCTCATTTCTATCCTTTCACAATCTTAAACGTAATATCATTCTTTCTCATTCGTTCTTCAATAATTGCTAAATCTGCACGTTTTGTCTGACTAAGAATCAGATATACTTCTCCGTCCTCACCCATTCCCAGTACATCATTATTACGTACCAAACGACAAACACGGTCACTTAATTCCTTGATACCACCTTCGCCTTTTTCCAAACGCAAAAGTACATAGTCCAAATATTGTTTCTCCTGCATCTGCGTCTTTACGTTCAGAATTTCTTTGAATTTCTCTGCTTTTAAAATCTGTGTTCCTTCCACACAATTATTGGAAAACTGTTCAAATCCCATTGCACGCACCAGTGCATTGCAAACTAAATCTGAAATAATATTGAACTTATTTAAAAACTCCATATTCATCTGGTGATTCGAAGCATTCATTAAAAGTATCATTCCCATCAGTTCATTCCCCTTATAAATTGGGGCTGCATAAGCTGGATAATTCTCTATACACTCTGTATTTACAAAACCCTGCAAGTCTCGTAAATAAAGCATCATATTGGGATAATCCGACATCTTCAACGACTTATTCAATGCATTATTCATCGGCTTTGAGCATACATTTAAACGTGCAAAATCACTATATGGATTTATCGTATAAATGGCTACACTATAGTTTTCCAACAACTCTTCTAATACATTTACAGCTTCATAAAATACCTGTTCTGGTAAAACTGTATCTAGTTTTTTGACAACCGAATACACCTTACCAAAGCTATCCTTATATCCAATAATCTGACTATTGAAGTTGTCCTTACTCTCTAATGCACGATTATATAATTCACTTAAGAATACATACTTCTTTTCTAACAGTTCATGTTCTTCCTTAATATTAATCACCTTGTCATCGTGCATATCTCGCGTATAACCTGAAACCGCACCCAGCAGAAAATAGCAAGCAAATGGCAACCAGTTCTCTACATTATAAAAAAGTATCTGCCACTGATTCCAAACAGAGCCCAAAAGAACATACCCTACACACGCCAGAATGGCACTGATAACCCCCGCACTCAAACCATTCATGGTTCCCATCATGACAACTGCAATCAAACGAAAATCCATGAAATTAACTAGTACATTTCCTCTCGTATAATGGTTTAATAACTCTGCTATCACAAACAGCACTATAATTTCTAAAACTACACGAATCTTATCTTCGATTCTACGATAACGTCGTCTGCGCTCCTGTCTCTTAACCTTTGTCTTGCGTTCTTTCGCATTTTCTT
Source organism: Roseburia sp. (assembly GCA_017549185.1). Classification (GTDB taxonomy): domain Bacteria; phylum Bacillota; class Clostridia; order Lachnospirales; family Lachnospiraceae; genus Roseburia. Next base: position 15,597 of record JAFYVJ010000042.1, read on the forward strand.
CGACAATACTTTCTATGTCATCTGCCAGAATATGTTTTGGTGTCCATCCATACTCTGCCCTTGCCGTTTTATCTTTCTTATAGCAAGGAATACATGTCGTCTGATTTTCGTAGATTACTTCTACATCCTTAATCTTTTCTTGAATGATAGCTGCAATCCTTTCATACGAAATAGCATTTTCTCCAGACAAAAACATCTCTTCATATTCTATCTTAATTGGTTCATCTATAATGCGAATCAAAAGTTCACCCAAATCTTCTTCGCAAAGAAAATCCGTCTCTATGTACGGTAAACCTCTTAATTTCACCTTCTTTTGATGATTTCCATCATCAATCCATCTCATAAGCTGATTCTCTTTACTCTCCATACTGTAAAGATATGGAACCTTTAGAATCACAAATTTCATATTTTGTTCTTCCGCATACACCTTACACAAATGCTCACAGGTTTCCAAAAGTGTTTCCCTACTTTTTCCAAATAATTGATTTCGTTCTGGTGTATACAAATCATTGGTCGTCACATAAATAAACTGTTTTACCCTATATTTACGACTCTCATGAATGGCACTCTCTAATTTTTCCAATTCATCAAAAACCCTTATCGCACCATCTAGCGCACCTGAAAAAAAGATGACCGATTCAAAATCAAACGTTGCAAATAGCTTCGATAACTCTTCGTCATCTGCTTTCTCTTTCATATAATTGATGACATTTTTTCCTTGCAGCTTACTAGCTTTCCTTTCATCATATACGACACATCTATAATCTTCCACGAAACGAGAAATCAATTTCATGGAAATCAATTTCAGATTTCCCATAAATAAGACATTCATAATAATTCTCTTTTCTGTACTATTATTCTACTTCCTCGTACTCAATTCCAATCATCGTAAGACCATGTGCCGGTGCTGTAGGACCTGCTATAGCCCGATCACACTTTTCTAAAATAATAGGAATCTCTTCTGGCACAATGTCACCTGCCCCAACCTTAATCAACGTTCCTGCTATGATACGCACCATGTTATACAAAAAACCATTTCCTGTCACTCTTATAGTAATCATATCATTTTCTTTGATTACTTTACAGTGATAAATAGTTCGTATTGTCGTTTTTACTTGTGCTCCTACCGCACAAAAGCTTTTAAAATCATGCTCTCCCTCTAAGTAAGTTGCTGCTTTTTGCATTTTTTCTATATCTAATGCATGATAATAAAAATAACTATTCCATCGTCTCGTTGGGTCACGGAAAGTCCTATTTAAAATACGATATTCGTATGTTTTACGACCTTTCTGATACCTTGGGTGCCAATCTGACGGCACTTCACAGGAATCCTGTACTACAATATCCGCAGGCAGCTTCTGATTCAATGCAAACGAAATTTTATCCGCAGGCATTCTAGTATTAGTATCAAAAATCGCTACATTTCCTAAGGAATGTACACCGGAATCTGTGCGACTCGCACCAGTTACTACAATCTCTTCGCCAAGCAATGATGACAAATGTCTATTCAATACAGACTCAATTGTCTCGCCATTAGGCTGTACCTGCCATCCACAATAATTTGTGCCATCATATGCCACAACAAGTTTCACTCGTTTCATAATTACTTCTCCACTCTTTTCTATCACTAGAGTTCTGGTCACCGAACTCGTGCTTCGTCACCCATGGAATTTTATACTTTAAATACAACAAAAGAGCCCGTATGCATCGAACTCTTTCGTATAATTCTTTCCTGTCACTCTATTTTATCCTCAAGAATTTTTATATTCTTCCACACAATAAACTCAATAGTAAATATACTATAATCACTGCATACGCAATATAATCTCTTTTTACATAGGTGAGAGGCTTCATCTTTGTGCGACCGGCTCCTCCACTATAACATCTTGCTTCCATCGCCATTGCCAGATCATCTGCTCTGCGGAATGCAGACACAAATAACGGCACTAAAAGAGGTATCATGTTCTTTATCCGCTTTAACATATTGCCATTCTCAAAATCTGCGCCTCGTGCCATCTGTGCTTTCATAATTTTATCCGTTTCTTCAATCAGTATCGGTATAAAACGCAATGCAATAGACATCATCATAGCGATTGCATGCACCGGAACTTTTATTTTATTTAATGGGCGAAGTGATTTTTCTAATCCATCCGTCAATTGATTCGGTGTTGTTGTTAAAGTCATTACAGAAGTTCCTAAGATTAAGTAAATCAACCGGATTGTCATTAAAACTGCATTCTGCACACCTTCCTTTGTAATCTCAAGTACCCAGAATGACACAAGAACATCACCCGGTGTTAAAAACAGATTAAATAATGCTGTAATCAACATTAATATCATAATCGGCTTTAAGCCCTTCACCATGAACTTAAACGGTACTTTCGACAGTGCAATCATTCCTGCCATAAAAAAAGTCGCAACCACAAAACCCACTACTCCCTTAATACAGAAGAGTGAAATCACATATATCAATGTTCCAAATAATTTTACTCTAGGATCCAATTTATGTATCACCGAATCTGCCGGATAATACTGCCCTATCGTGATATCTCTTAACATATATGGCTGCCTTTCTAAATAATCTTATATTATTTATTTTTAATGTTTCCCGCCAAGCACTGCCTTCATAATAGCAGCTCTCGCTTCTGCAATAGTGGTTATATCTGTATCCACATTCAAACCGCGGTCTCTTAATTCATGCATCAGATAAGTCACCTGAGGTGCTGCTAGACCGACCGCTTCTAACTCTTTATAATGCTTAAATACTTCTTTCGGCACATCGTCGAACATGACTCTGCCCTGATTCATCACAATAATGCGATTTACGTATTTCGCCACATCTTCCATACTATGTGACACTAAAATGACTGTCATCCCACGTTCTCTGTGCATTCTGGTAATCAAGTCTAATATCTCATCTCGTCCGCCTGGGTCTAATCCTGCTGTCGGCTCATCCAAAATCAATACTTCTGGCTTCATAGCTAATACTCCTGCAATTGCCACGCGACGCTTTTGTCCACCAGATAAATCAAATGGTGACTGATAAAAAAGATCTTCCGGTATCCCCACCTGACGCAATGCTTCAAATGCCCGAAGACCTGCTTCGTTTTTATCTAATCCCTGATTCATCGGGCCAAAACAAACGTCATCAAAAATTGTCGTCTCAAAAAGCTGATGTTCCGGATACTGAAACACTAAGCCAACGCGGTTTCTTAGCTCTCTCAGGTCAAATTTCTTATCATAAATATCCTGACCATGAAAATATATCGAACCACTAGTCGCTTTTATCAATCCATTCAAATGTTGAATAAGCGTAGATTTTCCGGAACCGGTATGACCAATAATGCCGATAAATTCACCATCTTCAATTTTTAAGTTGATGTCATCTAATGCTTTTATCTCATATGCAGTTCCCGCACTATAAACATAATTCACTTTATCTACTATGATTGACATGTTCTCTTTCCTTCTCTATACAGACCAATCTCCACTCATTCGCAATCGCATATAATCATTTTTCCTGTGAATTCTTAGCCTGCAATTCTCATAATCGCTTCCACTAGTTCTTCTCTTGTCAAAACACCCAATGGCACATTAATACCGGACTGTCGTAATATATCTGCTAAAAGTGTTACTTGTGGGACATCCAAATGATGCTCTTTCAGTTTTCCCACCTGCGAAAAAATCTCTCTAGGAGTTCCTTTCATCACTACTTCACCTTTATCCATTACATAAACATAATCTGCATCAACTACCTCTTCCATATAATGTGTAATCAGGATAATCGTGATTCCCTTTTTTTGATTCAACTCTCTTACTGCACGTAATACCTCTTTACGTCCATTCGGATCCAGCATGGCCGTTGGTTCATCCAAAACAATACACTTCGGCTCCATTGCCATAACTCCTGCAATCGCCACACGCTGTTTCTGTCCACCGGAAAGCTTGTTCGGAGAATGATTACGATATTTTAACATCCCTACGGAACGCAAGCTATCCGCCACTCTCGTCCAGATAGTTTCTGTCGGCACTCCGATATTTTCCGGTCCAAATCCAACATCCTCTTCTACCACACTTGCAATAATCTGATTATCCGGATTCTGAAAAACCATTCCTGCGGTCTGACGAACCGCCAATATATTTTCTTCATCAGCCACATCCTTACCATCTACCCAGAGACTCCCCTCTGTAGGCGAAAGCAATGCATTGATGTGCTTGGCAAACGTAGATTTGCCAGATCCATTATGTCCAAGTATAGCAATAAACTGCCCCTCTTTCACATCAATATCTACATGATTAAGGGCAGTTTGAATCGACTCTACATTACCTTCTTCATCTCTTCGAATGTATTCGTGCACTAATTGTCTTGCTTTTATGATATTCATTCTTATTCCTCGTTACTGCACATAATCTGTGCCTGCACAAATTCGCACCCCGTTTTCTTCCTAAAACAAGGTAGCTATTCTTAATCCTCCCAACTCAAACGGTGTAGTTCACCCTCAAGCTTCATATGGTCAAACTGATTCTGACGCAATGCTTCATATAAAACAATTGCTACTGAATTAGATAAATTCAATGAACGAATCTCACCTACCATTGGAATACGCACGCATGTCTCAGGATTATCTTTTAAAATTTCTTCTGGAATACCGGCACTTTCTTTTCCAAACATAATATAGCAATCCGGCTCGTATGACACATCAGAATACACATGTTTTGCCTTAGTTGTTGCCATATAAATCTTAGCATTTGGATTCTTTTCGCAAAAATCTTCCCAATTCACATATGTGGTAACATCTAAGTCTTTCCAATAATCCATACCTGCTCGTTTTAATGATTTTTCATCTAAGCGAAATCCTAGTGGTTCAATCAGATGTAGTCTGGTATCTGTCGCCACACAGGTTCTGCCTATATTTCCTGTATTTGCCGGAATTTCCGGCTCATATAATACAATATTCAATTTCGCCATAACTCTTCCTTTAATACTGCGATTTAAAAATTTTTGTAACCATCTATACGTTATCGTTACGAATTTCTCTCTTCTCGCAGTTTTGTAATAAATGTTTCAATTCTATCCAGTGCTTTTTTCAATACATCCAATGAATATGCATATGAAATACGAATAAACCCTTCGCCGCAAGCTCCGAATGCTGTTCCCGGAACAACTGCAACCTTCTGTGCATTCAACAATGCCGTTGCAAATTCATCCGCTGTCATTCCAAATTCTTTGATACATGGAAACACATAAAACGCACCAAATGGTTCAAAACATTCTAATCCCATTTCCTTGAAACGATGCATTAAATAGCGACGTCTTCCATTATATTCTTCTCGCATTTTGGCTACATCTTCATCACCATTTTTCAGTGCCTCAACTGCAGCATACTGACTAGTTGTTGGTGCACACATAATAGCGAACTGATGAATCTTTGTCATCTGCTGAATAATTAATTTAGGTCCGCAGGCATAGCCAAGTCTCCAGCCTGTCATCGCATAAGCCTTTGAAAAACCGTTGATTAAAACGGTTCTCTCTTTCATGCCAGGCAGCGATGCAATCGAAACATGATTGGTGTCTTCTGTATATGTCAGTTCTGAATAAATCTCATCACTGATAACATATAAATCATATCTTTCTATAACTTCTGCAATTGCCTCTAAATCCGCTTTCTCCATAATGGCTCCTGTCGGATTATTTGGAAATGGCAACACTAAAAGCTTTGTTTTTGGTGTAATAGCAGCCTCTAACTCTGCTGCAGTTAAACGGAACTGATTCTCTGCTTTTAATTCGATAATCACAGGCGTTCCATTTGCCAAAATACAGCATGGTTCGTAAGATACATAGCTTGGCTGAGGAATCAGAACCTCATCACCTGGATCTAACATAGCACGCATAGCAATATCTATCGCCTCGCTACCACCCACTGTTACTAAAATCTCGTTATTATAGTCATAAGAAATGCCACATCTTCTAGTAAGATAACGGTCAATCTCCACTTTTAATTCTTTTAAACCTGCATTGGAAGTATAAAATGTTTTTCCCTTTTCTAAAGAATAAATACCTTCATCGCGAATATGCCATGGTGTATCGAAATCAGGTTCTCCTACACCTAAAGTAATAGCATCTTTCATCTCACTTACGATATCAAAAAACTTACGAATACCTGATGGCTGAATGCTTACAATTGTTTGTGATAATGGGTTTCTCATGGTATCATCTGTATCCTTTCATCCTTCGGTCTTTCAGCAAGTATGGTTCCGTGGTCTTTATATTTTTTTAAAATAAAGTTGGTTTTTGTACTAAGTACCGTATCTAATGTAGATAATTTCTCAGATACAAACTGTGCTACCTCTCTTAATGTTTTTCCCTCGATAGTCACCATAAAGTCAAAACCACCGGAAATTAAGTATACTGCATTTACTTCAGGATAATTGTAAATACGCTCAGCAACCTTATCAAATCCTAATCCTCTCTGTGGAGTTACTCGAACTTCTATCATTGCCATTACTTTTTCCACACCTACTTTATCCCAATCAATCAGAGTATGGTAACCACAGATAACATGTTCCTCTTCCATTGCCTGTAACTCATTCACTACAATAGTTTCATCTACGCCAAGAATAATCGCTAATTCCTTTAAATCAATTCTACTATTTTTTTCTATAAAAGTTAAAATCTTTTCACGCATAATGCTCATTTCCCTTCTTAACACACAAACTTTGGTAAGACCAAAGTTGCACATGAAAATTTATTTTCATGTTAACACTTGATATAATTCGTCTGTCTTTGGTCTTTCCAAAAAGCTATGTTCCTCTTCATCCTTACGAATCATGCGGTCCTTACCTTCTGTGGCTTTACCAATAACAACTGCATTTATACCCACTTTTTCCAATTCTCTCACCATCTTATTTCCATCTTCTGTAGCCATAAGCATACTTCCACTGGAAATTAATCTATATGGATTAATACCATAAAATTCGCAAATTTCTATGGTTTCCTGACGAATCGGTATTTTCTTTACATCAATATCAAGTCCGATGCCGGATGCTTCTGCCATCTCCCAAAGCGCACCAAAAATGCCGCCTTCTGTGATGTCATGCATTGCACTGACACCGGAGTTAACGGCGACTGCAGCCTCAGACAATACGGATAGATATACATCCAACTCTTTTGCTTTATCGATAAAAGACGCGGAAAATCGTGTCTTTAATTCTTCTTCTTTTTCTTTGGCAATAATCGATGTCCCCTCGATGCCAACCCACTTGGTTACTACGATATCCATACCCGGTCTGGCTCCCGAAGACAATACCAGCTTGCCCTCTTTTACTTTACCAACTCCACATACTGTTACCACTGGCTGATTTACTACCGGTGTTACTTCTGTGTGTCCACCCATAATCTGCACCTTTGCCATAGCACAAGCTTCTTCCATCTGATTCATAATTTTTTTCAAATGGGATTCCTTTGCCTCCGGTGGTAATAAAATCGTAAGCAATACACCTATCGGTTCTGCACCTGAACTAGCCAAATCATTAACCGTAATCTGAATTGCCAACTTACCAATGTCCTTAGCCGTCCCAGTAATCGGATCCGTAGAAAGAACAAAGATTTCATCTTCTTCCAACTTAACTGCGGCACAATCTTCTCCGACTCCGGCACCTAAAAGAACCTCTGATCTTTTTGTATGAAGTTGTTTAAATACAGAACGCTCTAATACGTTCTCTGGCACTTTTCCAATTTTCATAGTTCCTCACATTTATAGCAATAGGCTGTCTCTAAAAGCAGAGGCAGCCTGTAATATATTCTTTTTCTTTTGTTACTGCATTACTGCCGCGGCAGCTTCTGGCGATACTGCATACAATGCACTGGAAATCGTTGCCGCATCTCCTGTTGCAATCGCATTATAAATCGCCCAACGAAGATTTTCATTATCTGTGGCAATACCAATTGCCAATACTTTTGGTGATGATTTATAACTACTAGTATTAAATAAATCCCTACTTACTACTACACCATCTTCTTTTACAATCTTCCAAAGCTGGGTTTTATATCCAATATGTTTAGACTGAGTCTGAGTAACAGTTCCCACAGGAAGCTCTGCTGCAACAAATGTTGTACCCGGATCTTGCGAAGAAATCACTACTGACTCAAACTCAATCGTTCGATTTGCTGGTCTAGTCTCCACTCCATAAATATTAAAATACAAATCTTTTCCTTCTGTATATCCTTCCAGATAAATTGGATATTCTGTATTGTTTTTAAATTTAAAATCCTGAATACCATCCGCAATCATTGCATCCATTGATAACGGCACATATGCAACAGTCATAGAGTGACTCCTACGGTCTGTAATCTCCAATTCAGATAAAATAACTGCATTATATAAAGTTGTTGATACCTGACACACTCCTCCGCCATAGGTTTGAACAGTCTGACCGCCTTCGTAAGATCCCGCCTTTTCGTATCCATTTTCTTTGTTACGATACAAAATGGTCTCATTTACCGAAAACTCATCTCCTGGATACAATACAGTTCCATTGATTCGCGAAGTAGCTACATTAATATTAGTAATACGTGCTGCTACTGATGTCTTAAAGTTAGTATGATATCCGCCAAGCAAATCTTTTACCTGTGCCAGTTCCGCCTCACTTCCCTTTGGTTCTACAATCTGGGCACTTAACTCGATGACTGCATCATCTCTATTCCATTCATCTGAAATATATTCTTCAATTAATGCTACAGACGGTCCAACATTTACTGAAATACCAGTAGTACCTTCCACATAAATAAATTCACCATTTTCACGACGTAAAGAATTATTTACCGCTTTTGTGTCAATTTTACTAATGTTATCATTTAACAATGAAGTTACCACCTCAGAATCAATTCTGATATCTAAATCCAGCACTAAGTCACCATGTTTTAAATCTCTCAAATCTTTATAACGGGTTAATAAACTTCCTGTTTTCCCAACCGCCATGGCTTCTTTCACAATATCATTATTCGCAACAGAAATTCCCAATTCTGATGCCACAAAATCAAGCTGCCTGTCTCCGGCAGTAAATGTGATCTTTTTATTATTCAATTCTGAAATATACTCCGCCAATGTAGCTTCTGCTTCTTCCTGCGACATTCCACCTATATAAATACTTTCAATGTAAATACCTTCTGAAATCTGCTTATCGTTGCTCTTAGCATTTACCTGAAAATACATTCCAAAAAACATACTAGCAGCCACAGCAAAACATGCCAGTGAAAGAATAACTCTTATTTTCCTCATACTTTTCCCTCATTTATACTAATAACTAGTTACTGAATGTAGTATACTGCCATCTTTCCCCTTTTTGCAAGATGCATAACTACGAATATATTTGACTCACAAACTAATTTTTAGTATATTTTTACATGAGAGCGACTGCAACAGTAGATACTACCATTACTACTACCAATAGAATTACAACTGCAGACACCAATTTTTTGTGTTTATTACTTCCAAATTCAAACATTATTTTTCCTCGCTTTCAAAAACAAAATTATTATAGAAAGGCTCATCTTATGGCACTCTCATCATTAGGTTTATTTATTATATTTTTAGCTGTAGTCTCCTTTTACCGCAAACGTCACGATAGGCTCCAACAAGAAACCAGCGAAAACTTTTGGGAACGTGAACAAGAATCTAACTTTGTTCGCCGCAAAGACATCAGCGGACTTCCCTATATTAACATACCTTTTGAACATTTTTCAATAGGTGCATTTTCTGATTCACAATTATCCGAATTAGAATCTTCCATTATAGCATTAAAAGACAAGAAAATTCTAAATCTGACTGGTCAAACTAATACTGACTTAAAACTTTTATATGGTCCTGCAAATCTGGCAACATTAACGGAATGTGATCAGAATTTTACCGATATGCTACAATTATTCAGCGAATATGTCAACCTTTTAATTGAATTAAATCATTTAGATGCCGCCATTCCGGTATTAGAATTCTGTGTAGATGTCGGTTCTGACATTTCCTCACACTATACGACTCTGGCCGACTACTACAAAAACACGAATCAGCCAGAAAAGTTACAATCTTTGCACGAAAAAGCAACAGATTTACATTCATTAATGAAGACACCTATTTTGGAAAAACTAGATCATCTCATCCATTCATAATCAGCTGTGCTGATGGGATTTGCTCATTCTTGACTCATTTTCTCATGGTCTGTGCAGCAAGTGCACAGACCTATTAAATAGTTATATACACTCACTTTTTCTCCTTCATTTTTCCATACTTAGCAATTAATCGATCTGTCAGTCTGGATGCTTCACTCTTTGTCATCATCGGCGACATTTCCGGCAATTCAATCCCATGATACTGTGCAAAACGTTTTAAGTACTCTTTTTGATGTAATGTAGCCGGCGACTGCTTCTTCGCTTTATACTGGAGTGGTTTCGGTTCAAATAACTCCCCATTTCCTTCTCCGTACAACGCCTTCATTTTTTCAAAAATCTGTGCCGTTTCCCTGGCATCGTCCAAAGCTCTGTGTGCATTCACTCTTGGAATTTTAAAATAAACACACAAACTTTCTAAGTCCTTTTTCTGTTCCACCGGCAAAAAACTTCTCGCAAGTTTTAATGTATCCACCGCTTGCTTTTCTAATGTCAACTTATGATTTACTGCCCATTGTTTTAGAAACGAAAAGTCAAAGATTACATTCTGTCCTACCAGAATATCCTCACCTATAAATGTCAAAAATTCTTGTAACGTTTCATCCATCACCCTTCCGTTCTCTGCCTGTTCCTGACTAATACCGGTTAACTCTATCACCTTATCACTCAAAGGAACTTCCGGATTAACGATAGCAGAAAAACATTCCACTTCTCTTCCATCCCGCATTCTAATTGCTGCGACCTCTAATATTTTATCATTTTTCGCATTTAACCCGGTCATTTCCAAGTCAATGACAACATAATCCTTCAGCATAATTTCTCATTTCTTTTTCTTCTTATTATCCGACCTGTCTTCTGCCTTACACAAATCCTGCAAAAAACAGCTCTCACATTTAGGACTCCTTGCAAAACAAATATTCCTTCCAAATGAAATAATCTGAATATTATACAAAATCCAGTGTTCCTTCGGCAACACTTTCATTAACTCGTATTCTATCTTTTCAGGATCCGTTTCTTTTGTGAAGCCAAGGCGTCTAGAAATTCTTTTCACATGTGTATCCACCACAATACTTGGTTCATTATAAATATTTCCTCTGATAACATTGGCTGTTTTTCTTCCTACACCTGCCAAAGAAGTCAAGTCCTCTAACGACGATGGCACCTCTCCACCAAATTCATATATCAAACGTTTGGCACAAGCAATAATATTTTTTGCCTTATTATGGTAAAACCCCGTCGGTTTGATATCCTGTTCCAACTCTTCCAAATCAGCATTTGCAAACTTTTCCAACGAGTCATATTTCTGAAATAAATCCTTCGTCACGATATTCACTCTGGCATCTGTACATTGTGCACTTAATATCACCGCTATCAACAATTGCCACGCATTCTCATGATTCAAGTAACAGATATACTCTGTTCCATACTCTTTGTCTAGTCTATCTAAAATTTCCTTTGTTCGCTTTGTCACAGAAATCTCCTCCCTGCATCCAAATCATTTATTCGTATAACTCATCTGTCTCGTGCTCCAAAATCATCACTTCTGCCTGGTGATCTAACGCATCTCTATGTTCATAATCAAACAACACATAAAGCGGTTCCTCCAGATATTTCGGCAATGCCACAATTGTCCTCTCCTGCTTCTTCGGAAATCGATAATGAAATGGTTCCACATGAGAAAGAGAGCCCTTTTTACAATACTGTTTTGTTATCTGCTTAAATTCCGAAACATTCGGAGCCCAATTCGGTCTACTCTTGCAATTTTCTCGATAATATAAATCGAATGTAAGGCTCTCTTTAAGCATTCCGCAAATTTGCTCTTCCTCCCCCACATCGCAGCACAAAGCAGTTATCACATCTGCTCTCTTGCGTTGAAAACATGCTCTAATAAATTCAAGTAAAATTTCACAACGTCGGATTCTAGAATGGCTCATCACCAAATATCCCCGCTCTTCGTAAAACTCCCCAAACTCCTGAAACATATAAAACGGGCTATCAAACAATGCTTCCATTAATTTCATAGTTACTTCAAACTGACCACTATTATAGTAAATCTCAAGCATCTCTTCCACCTGCTTGATTTTCAAGATCTCCTCGAAGCTGAGCCACTTCGTCTGCATCACCTCATATGGTGCCGTAGAATGATATACCATTCCATACTCTGTTGCATGCTCAAACATATAAGATCCTTTCAACACTTTTAAAAATCCAAGCTGTAGCTGATTCGGTTTTAACTCATATATCTCATCAAACGACCTTCCAAATGTAGCATAATCCTCATACGGAAGCCCCGCAATTAAATCCAAGTGTTCATGAATATTTCCTGCTGCCTGTACCCGCTTTACGATCTCCTTCAAACGTTTCAAATTCATGGTGCGGTGTATCTCCGTAATCGTTGCATCATTTGTAGACTGCACGCCTATTTCTAGCTGAATAAGTCCTGGTCGCATGGAAGTAATCAACTCTAATTCCGCCTCATTTATCAAGTCTGCTGATACTTCAAAATGAAAATTGGTAATACCATTATCCTGCTCTTTGATAAACTGCCATATCGCCATTGCATGTTTATGGTCACAATTAAACGTGCGATCCACAAATTTTACCTGTGGCACCTTATTTTCAATAAAAAATGCCAATTCTTTTTTTACCAATTCTAAATCCCGGAACCGTAATTTTTTATCCACAGAAGACAAACAATAACTGCAATGAAACGGACACCCTCTGCTAGATTCATAATAAATGATACGATTTTTAAAATCTTCAATCTCATCATAACAAAATGGGATTTCGCTCATGTTCATTGGTAATTCCGGTGCAATCACATGCAATCCCCCAGTTTCTTGGTTCCAGAATGCAATACCTGATAAACTCTGCAAATCGCCTTTTCCATTTACATAATAACTACACAGATTATAAAAAGTCCTCTCACCTTCGCCCATCATAACGCCTGTCACTTCCGGATGACTTTCCATAAACTGTTCAACCTCATATGAAACTTCCGGTCCTCCTAACCAAATAGGTACCTCAGGGCATATTTTATGAAATTCCCGAATAATCTCTTCTACATAACTAATATTCCATATATAGCAGGACATACATAATACATCCGGCTTCTGTTTATATATCTGCTCTAAAATATAATCCGCCCGATTGTTAATCGTATATTCTCCAATAACAATGTGTTCTGCAAAATCCTTTGCATAAGCCTTTAAACTATACACTGCCAAATTAGAATGAATATATTTCGCATTCATGGCCGCTAATAATATCTTCATAATAACCATGCCCTTCCAATACCTGCAAACTTTGGGCCGCAGGCACAAATTTGCGTGTGAAAAATTTATTTTTCACACTACTTCCCGTCTATTCGTCAAACTCTACTGTTACAAAAAATCCTTTTTCCGTTTCCTTAATATCAACTACTTTTCCTTCCCCGGACTTAATACGATTGCCCACTGGAAAATTGGCTGACATCGCATACGCCTTACCAAGGGTATAATAATAGGAACTCGGTAGTTTACCTTCTGTAATCGGAATCACCTGTCCAATTTCTACCAAACCGGTGCGTTCCATTTTAAATTCTTCCTGCCTCATTTCAAATCCTACCTTTCCGATACATATTGCAGAAAATCCATTCCTCCTACTATACGTTGTTACGTTTAACTGGTAATGGCATCTACCGTTCTTGCCATCGTTATGATACGATCAATCTCTGCACCTTCTACAGGTGCTTCACCATAACTAATATGAGCACCATCCTCACCAAATCCCCCCAGCAAACGTTTGCCCGGTTCTGCCATTTTTTCAATGGTATAATACCCTGCTTTTCTGGCAATTGGATCATAAGTAATATAAATACGGTAACACAGTGGTACTACTATACCATTCTCTGGAAAATCTACTCTGACTAATGTCAAATCCGGTGCAATCTCTAATGCCATAACCGAATAATCTGCCTCTGAATACGGATATAATTTAGCCTCTTTATAAGCCTCTGCAAAAATCCGATTAATAAATGCTTCTTTTTCTTCACACAGCTGATTCACAAAACTTTCTTTTTCAGCAAACAAACGCTTTGGCAGAATCCCAAACTCTACCTGCTTCTTCACGAACACACCAAACTGCTCTGGTGTCATTTTCACTTGTTTCGTCTGTAATGCCTTCTGATCCGCCTCGTGAAGCTTTTCTACTAATTCTTTTTTCAATACCAAATTCTGCGAAAACGGATTTATAACCATACCAATCACATTCTGCTCCGATTTTACCACAATATCATTGCAGGCAGGAAAAGGTACGCTAAGAATTGCCTGACTTTTAGGCTCAGTCGGAATATGTTCCTTACTAGTGTACGCCGCAAGGAAGGTCTCTCCATTCCCACTCTTTAAAAAGCATGGCATCGGCTGGTTTGGGGCCTTTAACATTGCCGGCACCAGCAATTTGGTTGGCCGCAACAAATTTAGAACAACTCCTAGATTTTCCTTCGTAGGTTCTGTAATATATCCTTTTATAGCCTCTTCTAATTTATCATTCGTAATCTCCATCGTTACCCTATTATCCATATAAATTCCCTTTCTAGCACTTATCACTTCTCTATTTTAGGATTCACATAATATGCAATTCCCACCGTTTTAGCCCCCACACTACAAGCATTGGTAAAAGACGACTTTTGCATAATAATTCTCTTAAACGGCAAAAAACGTAACAATTCACTTCGCAAGAATTCCTGTTCTTTTACTGTACATCCGGTATGGGTTACTATGACTGCATCCGTATTAATTTTACTCTTGCGGTGTAAATGGAATCGAATGAAGCCTTTCCATGCCGTCTCGATATTTCCTGCAAAAACTCCTATCAGACGTACCTTACTTTTTACCGGTGCAATCACAGGTCGTAACATAAACCATCTGCAAATATTCGCAACTGCCTGACTAGTGCGTCCCCGCTGAGCAAAAATATCTGCTGACGGCATAATATACTTCGACACAACTCTGTTTTTCATAGACTCTACCATGTCACAGATTTCCTGACTCTTATATCCTTCAGCTGCCAAAGAAGCTGCATATAGTACCACAAAGGCTTCTCCACATGAAATATGCCCTGCATCAATCACCTGCACATGGTCAAAACCTGCCGCTGCCGCTACTGCCACACTATAACTTCGACCTGTATTTTTTGCCATGGAAATATGTATCACCTGCTCTGCCTGAGTCAAAGCATCTGCAAAAAATTCCTCATATTCTTCTACCGAAGAACTATCTCCATAAGCGTTAATCGCACCTTCAAAGATATACTGTGCCAAATGATCTGAGTTAATCTCTTTTGTATCCGCAAAACGTCCATTTTCTGTTTTAATATAAAGATACATTACCTTAATATCATATTTTTCAATCAATTCTACCGGCAAATCACTTACACAATCCGTAGTAATATATACAGTCTTACGTTTTCTACCGGATATTCTTTGAATCTCATTTTCTTTTTTATTCTCTGGAAGCACATTTTTCCGATATTCCACCAACTCATTCGGCAGGAATCGTAGAATAATCTCCTCTAATTTCTTGCTATCAATTGGCTTTTCCAAATACCCATCGAAGCGGGCATCTTTCATTATACGCTGAGTTTCCTCTAGCGTATTTGCAGTCATAAGAATAACTGCTGTATCACGGCACAAGCCATTCTCTTGTGTCCTCAGACGTTTTAATGTCTCCTGTCCGTCCATCCCCGGCATCATATAATCCATCAATATTACATGATATAATCTCTGTCTAGTCTTCTCTAAACACTCTTCACCGCTATTAGCTATATCTACTTCTACTTTTGTGGCCTGTAAAAGTTTTTTCACTACCAGCACATTCAAATCATTATCATCCACAAGAAGAACTTTTGCTGTTGGTGCTTCGAATAATTGATGATAAACCTCTACCTCTTCCGGAGACGTTATTGTAAATTTAGTATCACCAATCGGCGTATCATCTACAATCTCCTGTTTTAATTCAATCGTAAATACCGTTCCTTTTGTATAAATACTGTCTACCGTAATTTCACCACCCATTAAATCTAACAGCTGTTTTGCAATAGACAGACCCAAACCGGTACCTTCTACACGAAGATTATTTTTTTCATCCACACGGCTAAAATTTTTATACAAATGAGGAATGTCTTCTTTTCGAATTCCTATCCCTGTATCTGCCACAGAGATTTTTAGTGACAATTGATTATCTTCTGTTCGTTTCCCATTTGCCGATAAAGTGACGGACCCTTCGTTGGTGTATTTAACCGCATTTGCCAAGATATTAATCAAAATCTGTTTTATACGCTTTTCGTCCCCAATTAATTCCATTGGAAGATTATCATCTACTTCAGCGTAAAGTTCCAATCCTTTTTCCTGCACACTAACTCGAACCATATCAAGCAATTCTTCAATCATATTCTGTGTTTTATATGGTGCCGGGAAAATTTCCATCCGCTGACTTTCGATACGAGACAAATCCAAGAAATCATTTACCAGGCTAAGTAACATCTTACTGGCACTCTTAATATTCCGAGCATATTCAGCAGTAGTTCCTGTAGGATTTTCTCGCAGAATCATCTCATTCAAACCCACAATTGTATTGATTGGTGTACGAATTTCGTGACTAACTCTGGCAAAAGAAGCATTTTTTGAATTACTAGCTTCTTCTAATGCTTCGTTCTGTTTCAATACAGTTGCACGCTCTCCATCATACAAATACATAAAAAACAGAATGATAAAACCGCCTGCCAAACCGGTTGCCAAAATCGCAAACAATGAATCTACATAAATAGCCTCTCTACTTTCCATTGGAACAACAAATTCCGGATATTTATAGGCAACATAATACGTCGCCACATCTATCAGCACACTAATTATCAGAAAAAAAGCCAGCTTTTTTCCTTTAAACATCATAAAAAGATAAAAGATACCTAACACAAACCAAACACTTGCCCCACTCTCTATCGCCCCGCAGAAAAAAAACATGGTCGGAAAAGCAACTCCATTAATAGCAATCGCCACGAGCACAGCTGCAGCATCCAACTTATTAAATTTAAATGTTAACAAAACACCTATCAAAATAGATACAAACATCACTAATAACGGCGGAAGTGTTTCAACAAGATTTGCAATACCAAAGCTTACCGCAATAGCAATGATCGACAAAACAAATCCCACCATAATGATTAGACGGAAAATTCTCTCACGCAACGAATACTTTTCATTAAAAATATGCTCTGTTATAAACTTTCTCAAACTTCGTTATCTCCCTTCTGGACATTCTCTTTCCATTTTACAATAACGTCATAGGCAGACATATAATCCGACATCTCCACTTTCCGTCTAGCTGTATCTGCAATTTTTTTCATTGGCTGTCCCATATAGCTGCAACCTTCCATTTTATCAATGATAAGAATCATCTTTTCGCTGTCAAAATCAAACATAGCAGCATCTAAGTCTATGAGATAAGACTGTAATACTTCTTTTTCAATCTCCGTACATTCCGACACATCGATTTCTTCCTCCACTGGAAGACCTAACGCTCCCCTTATCTCATTCAATACTCTTACATATTCTGTCACCATGCCACTATGGCTAACATTAATCCAGGCCACATCACCACGTTTACCAGCAAGTTCTAACTGCTTCGCCAGTTCTGATAGCGGCAACGCCCCTACACTCATCATCATACTCTTTAACGCATGCACTTCAATCGTATAATTCTTCCAGTCTTTCACCGCAAAAAGTTTTTCTATTTTCGCAATATGCTCATTCCCATTTCTACAATACTGTTCTAATATCTCCAGATAAGACTCTTTCCCACCACAATACAAAAGACCCTTTTCTACATCCAGACTACCTACCAGCAGCTTCTCTGATTTATCTTCTGAAATGGTCTTATCTTTCCCTACTTCTTCTTTTTTCTCACTATCTGATATATACTGAATTTTTTCTTTTGGTATATTTCTACGCAACAAACGGTCTAATACGGACACTTCTATCGGTTTCTCAATAAAATCATTAAACCCTTCCTGCATAAACATTTCACGGCTTCCTGCAATTGCGTTAGCTGTTACCGCAATAATTGGCACCTTCTTATAATAAGAACCTACCTTATTACGAATTCTATGGAATGTCTCTACTCCATCCATTTCCGGCATCATGTGATCCATAAATACAAAATCAAATGTTTTGCTTTCAATTTTCTCCAAAGCTTCCGGTCCATTAACTGCAGTACACACCTTAATCTGATAACGTTCCAGCAATCCTTCAATTACCTTCAAATTCATCCAGTTATCATCCACTACCAGCACCTTTGTCTCCGGTGAAACGAATCGCATTACTGTAGCATGACTACTTCCTGTTCCTTGTTTATACGCCTCATTCAAAACAGCTGCTACTGGTAATATATAAAATGGTTTTGGAATTAAAACAATGTTTGGATTCATAACAGAATCCATGTCTACCGCATCTATAACAACCGCTACCTTAATCTTTTCGCTCAGTTCATCAAAATACTCCATTTCCTCTTTATATTCCGTCAAACTGATAAAAATATGTGTAAACTGTTCCGCACCACAATGCCGTTTAAATGACGTCATGTCGGTACACATTCGACAACGAATCTGTAATTGTTCAACTATATGAGCAATCGTACCTATGTAATCATCTCTCATCCCTGCAATATCAAACTGCTCTACATTTAGATAAACCCCTACATTTAGTTTTTCCGGATTTTTCACAGAAACAATCGGCTGTTCATCTACCACCTTCTGTGGAATTACAAACTGAATAGTAGTACCCTTTCCATACTTACTTTTTACAGTAATAATACCACCCATTTTTTGAACAATCGTTTGAGAAAGGGCTAGCCCCAAACCAATACCACCTTCTTGTCTGGTACGCTTCGTATCCACTTGACTAAAACTGCTAAAAAGTTTTTCTAAGTTCTCTTCTTTAATACCAATACCAGTATCTGTCACTCTTACACAAAGATTCATTCCGTATGATTCTTTTCTACCCGAAACACTGATTTTTACACTTCCCTCTGACGTAAATTTCAACGCATTACTTACAAAGTTCATGATAACACGACGTATTTTCTTCTCATCACCGTACAATCCTGACGGCAAATTCGCATCACAATCCACCACAATCTCAATTGGCTTTTTATCTTTGATAGCCAGCGACATATTAATAACATCATTAATCGTAGAAGCAATATTATATACCTCATTTTCAATGATCATTTTGCCAGACTGCAATTCTGAAAAATCCAAAATGTCCACTACCACAGAAGTCAGATTCCGGCCTGCCATCTGGATAGCTCTTAAGCTACTTCTAATTCTCGCCGGGTCATCTTCCGTCAATGCCACCTCACTCATACCGCAGATGGTATTAATCGGTGTACGAATCTCGTGACTGACATTTGCCAAAAAATCGTCTTTGCTTCGTTCTGCTTCTTTTAATTCTGAAATCATCTCAGTGGCCCGTTCATCCACTTTATTCCTCTGTCTAACCCAAAAATGAATAATAAATTCAATAATAACAATATTAGAAAATAACAGAAACGTCTGATAGCCTGCAATCATATCGTCTCCAAAAATCGCATCATGTCCCCATACACGATTCAGCACCAGTAGAACTAATGCAATATCCGTGATATACAACAACTCTACATCACTTAGCATCCCCGTAATAACAACCGTAGCAATTACAATCACTGTAAGCAAAGTAAGTTCTTCTGTCCAGAATCCATATACTACCACACATAGTGCTGTCAAAGAAACATATACCGCTTCCCTTCCTTTTAAACTCATTCTTTTCGTCAGATATACAAGCCAGTTTATGCCGACACTTGCAAACATGATAACTGCGATCCAATTACTCCAGTCATACATAATAAAAGAGCCTGCTGCCCCCATCTGATAAATACTGAACATACACAATATAAATATCTCTTTTATGCGTTCTACGTCTCTTGCCACACCCTGTTTTCCCATTGTTTCTCTCTCCACTTTCGGGTTTTTAATACCAAAAAGAGCATACCTCCCCTCGGATGGTATACTCTTTTCTCTAGCCGTTGAACATTCAACGACTTAGATATCTCTTAGATTAATCCCAGTTTTCTAAGTGCCTGATCAAATCGTTCCTGATCAATTGGCTTTCCGGAATAAATCGTACAGCCAAGTTCAAATGCCATTTTCACATTCTTCTCTTCATTCAACGCAGTTGTCATAATAACCTTTACTGCCTTCTCTTCTGGAATGTTATTTTCCTTTTCCAAATTACGAATGCCCACCAATGCCTGATAACCGTCCATTACGGGCATCATAATATCAAGGCATACCAAATCATACGGTTCTCCATCCTCTAATGCCATCAAAAAAGCATCTACTGCTTCCATTCCATCTACTGTCACATCACATTCACCATACTTAGATAAAAAATTGGACATATACTTTCTAGTGACAAAATCGTCCTCCGCCAATAAAATTTTCATAAGATTTCTCCTTCTCTCTTATTTCAATTGTCTATATATTTTTCTAAAAATTACAAAAATGTCCGGATTAAATTTTACTCCTGCTTCTTTCTGCATAATTTCAAAAATCTCTTCTACACTGTACTCCTTATCCGAGCCATCCCGCATCGTCAATCCACAATATGTACTGGCAACTATCATAATCTGGGCACTAAGGGGTATCTCTTCCCCCCTTTTACCATTCGGCTGACCACTGCCGTCCCAATTCTCTCTCTTAGATTCTACGATATCAATGGCCATCTGTATAAACTCATTATACTCTTCAATTTTAATTATGTCACTAAGAATAGCCAGATTTCCCCATTCATAAAGAGGTGCTGCCAGTTCCAATGTCTCGATATATTTATCCGAAATCAAATCCCCGTACTTTGGTGACAGTTGCATTGCCTCAGCCAAAATCCTGGCATTGTAACTTAAACGTTCCATTTGAGCTTTATCATAGCCATCACTTTCCTGCACTGCACGCAGTAATGTATAAAGCACATTTTTCTTTTCCTGCTCCATCTGCCTTAGTTGTTCGCTAATAGAAGTCTGTAATTTCCGATTCATATCTGCCAGATTCTTACTAGTCTCAGAAAGTTTTAAATGAATACCTATTCGAGCCTTTACTACCTCTGGAATGAACGGCTTAGTTATGTAATCTTCTCCGCCCAAATTGAACCCTTTTACAACATCTGCAGGATCATCAAATGCCGAAATAAAAATAATCGGAATATCTCTGGTATTTACATTTTCTTTCATAATTTGGCAAAACTCATACCCATCCATTTCCGGCATTGCCACGTCTAAAACTATTAATTGCGGCTTGTGCCGCTCCACAAGTTTCAATGCCTGCAAACCATTTTCCGTCAAAACCGGTCGATATCCCATCTCTGTAATAATGTCTCGCAAAACAAATCGATTTGTCTCTACATCATCTACAACCAAAATGAGCGGTGTCACTTTATTTTTCTGTTCTTTTTCCATACCACAATTCCTTTTCTAATGTCTCAAAAGCTTTTGATGCCTTATTATAATCTCCCTTTTGTACGGCCATCTTCAGACGTAACACAGCACTTTTTATCTCCTGTGGAGCTGATCCTGTTAGTTGCTTGATAGATTCCATAAACATTTCTGCTTTTTCCCAATTCTCCATATCCAAACTCAGAATCAACTTCTGCATTTTCTTCTTCATTTCTTTTATGTTCTCTTCCGAACCAAATTCTCGCAAATGATCTTCTTCTAATACTGCTATCGAAGTTACCGCCGCAAAGCCTGCCTTCTGTGTATCTTCCATCTGCATAGCTTTTTTCTCACTCTGCAAAATATCCACCCAGATATAAAAAGAAAACATCGTTCCTTTTCCAGGTTCACTCTGCACATGAATATTGCCATCCATTAATTCGACAAGCTGCTTACTGATATTTAATCCCAAACCGGTTCCCCCATATTTTCTAGAGATAGATGCATCCACCTGCGAAAAACTTTTAAACAACTTATCCTGTCCTTTTTTATCAATACCAATTCCAGTATCCAATACAATGAAAAACAACTCTATTCTATTATCCATCTGGGCTGTTTTCACTACTTCTACCGAAATTTTCCCTACAGAAGTAAACTTACAGGCATTGGACAATAAATTATTCATAATCTGTTCGATACGTAATTCGTCACCAATGATATATTCCGGAATCTCCGGAGATATCGTCATAAAAAAATCCAATCCCTTTTCTGTAATCTTACCAAGATGATTTGACTTTACATAATCCATCATTTCTCTAAAGCAGAACTTGCGTTTCTCAATAGTAAATTTCCCTGCTTCTAGTTTGGAAAAATCCAATATATTATTAATCAGAGCATGCATATCCTTACATCCACGCTCAATCAGCCTTAATTTCTGTAGACATTTCTCATCTGTCTCTTGTTCCAATAATTCTAACGTATTTCCCAAAATTCCATTCACTGGTGTACGTAGTTCATGCGTAACATTTGCTACAAATTCTGTCTTAACCTGTTGTGCTGATTCTGCCTCCTGCTTAGCTTGCCCAACCCTTTTTTCGAGTACCTGTCGCTCACTGAGGTTATAGCCTTGACACAAATATTGAGCCGGATTATCCTGCACCTTAGTAAACGCTACCTGAATTGGAAAACATGTCTGATTCTTTCGGTATGCCATAATCTCCTTGTTTTCGCGTGTGAAATTTTTCTTCATCAAAAAAGAACCTGTCATGGTCTGAAATTCGTTGGGAAAAATATCTTCGATATAATGATTTAAAATATCTGTACCAAATTCCAATTGTTCCATCGCTGCATGATTTGCATATACAATTTTTCCATCATCTCCAAACACCAGCACAACTTCTAATGCATAGTCTAGTGCCAAATGAAATATCCGCTCTTCCATTTGCTCTTCCTCACGTTTCTCCTTCTAACAAAACTATTCCACAACCAAAGCCTTTTTTAATTCACCAATATTATGAACCAATGTTTTCGCACCTTGTTCCTCTAAAAACACTGCATCCCGAAATCCCCAATCTACCAAAACAGCCGGCATCTTTGCATTTGCAGCAGTCTCAATGTCTACTTCCGAATCTCCCACATATACGGCTTTTTCTCTATCAATCTGCAACTCTTCTAAAACTGCATTCACCGCATCTGGAGCCGGTTTTTTTCTAACATTTTCTTTTTCACCAACTGTCATGTGGAAAATCCCGGCAAAATACTGTTCACACAAAATCTGAACTGCATAATCTGCTTTATTAGAGACTACTGCCAACTTATATCCTTCTTTTTTAAGCAATTTAAGCAACTCCATAATACCTTCATATGGCCTGGTTTTGTCTGCACAATGCTCTTTATAATAAGCTTTCTGCTCTGTTAGAACCATCTGTATCACATTTTCGTCCGTCTCCGGTGCAATCGCTCTGCGAGTCAGCATTAACAACCCATTCCCAACAAAACTTCGCACTTCTTCTAGTGTCCTAGTTGGATAACCATGTTTTGCCAAAGCATAATTCATACTATCCGCCAAATCTTCTAATGTATCTAAAATCGTTCCATCCAAGTCAAAAATTATCAGTTCATATTTCATATTAGTTATTTTATTCCTCTTTATTCTCAAGTCTCTTCAAAGTCTTTAAAAAACTGATTACAAACGGTACAGATACCATAAAAGTCAAAACATCTGCTACTGTCTGTGCAATTTCAATACCCGTAAGTCCAAGCGTTGCAGACAACACCAAAAGTGTCGGGATAAAAAATAGGCCACTTCTTAGCATTGCCAAAAATGTCGCTACGCCATTTTTCCCAACACTCTGAAACATCATGTTAGCACACACTGACAACGGTTGGAAAAACAATGATATCATCTGGGCTGACAAAGCAACCGTTCCTATCGCAATTACCTCTGCATCATCTCTAAAAAGGCTCATCAGAAATTCTGCATTCAAAAATCCAACAACTGCGAACATCCCAAGAAAAAGCTCTCCCATCCCCCAGGTTGCAAGGAAACCTTTCCTCACACGTCCATATTTTTTTGCACCATAATTAAATGCAGACACCGGTTGAAAGCCCTGACCTATTCCAAGGCCTACGGAGAATGCCAAAAAGCAGACTCTGTTCACAATAGACATTGCAGCCACCGCTGCATCTCCATATGCACCAGCCTGTCCATTCAATACCATGGTTGAGATACTCGATAATCCCTGGCGCATCATGCTTGGGAAGCCTGTTTTGCAAATCAACACCACATCTCCCAAACACATCTTTGTGGCTCGCTTTAGTTGCAATCGGCTCTCCGTCTTACCTCTTATAAACATAAATAACAAAATACAAAAACTTATTACCTGAGATATAGCCGTCGCAAGACCTGCACCTCTAACTCCCATACCAATGTTGCTTACAAGAAGCCAGTCACCAAAAATATTCAAAAGACCGCCTGATACCAGCCCTACCATCGCAAAGGCAGCCTGTCCCTCATAACGCAACACATTATTTAGTACGCAACTACTTGCCATAAATGGTGCCGCCAACAAAATATAAAATGCATAGGTTCTTGCATATGGTAAAATCGTTTCTGTACTTCCCAAAAGTCGCATCAGCGGGTCTAAAAACAATATTCCCAGTACACTAATACCAATTCCCGACGCACCTGCACATACAAAACTTGTAGATGCTATCTGCGATGCACGTTCTGCATCTTTTGCTCCTAAACTTCTCGACACAATACTTCCAGCACCATGTCCGAACATAAAACCAAATGCCTGAATAATCGCCATCAATCCAAATACCACACCCACAGCACCTGACGCACTTGTGCCAATCTGTCCTACAAAATAAGTATCTGCCATATTATAAATGCTGGTTACTAACATACTAATGGTTGTTGGTATTCCTAACATCAGAATCAGTTTTGCAACCGGCGTTTCGGTCATTTTTATATACTGTGCAGATGCTTTATCCGCAGACCTTTTTTCCTTTTCCATTACTTATCCACCTCATAAATTGTAACTGTTCTTATTGTACCACATTTTTATAAAAGAATGAAATGTCAAATTTCATAACAAAAGTCCGTTTTACGAGTCATTTCACTCATAAAACGGACTTTTTATTAAAACATAAACCCTATTTCATTTTTAAACAAAACTATTTTTATTTTGCAAAGGAATCTGATAAAGTAAGTTTATTAATATTCTTAATCTTCTCATAAATCACAGGCTGTTCCGCTTTAATCTGCTCTTCGTGAGTTAAAATTTCATCCCAAATAAGCTGAGGTGTCTTATACTGGCTATAAGTTCCTTCTAAACATTTGCCCTCTGTTAAAGCAAATAAGTAATCAAGCTCGTCGTCTGTATAAGTTGGTACTAAAGCATATCCCTGTGATACTCTAAGATGATCTGCACCATTAAACTCAAAAGATTCTCTCCACCACTTTGTGTATTCCTCAAATCCCGGTTTTCCGGCTAATTCGTCTACGATAGCAAGTGCTGCACGGTATCCACACATTAAAGCCCCCTGTACTTCAACTTCTACAAACGCAGCAGAGTCGCCAATCGCAATAACATTCTGTTTGTATGGAGTTTGCATAGAAGCATATCCCTTAACCGTACAACCACTCTTCTTTACTAATTTAGCATCTCTTAACTGTCCGGATATAGGACTCTTCCCCTTTAATTTGGCAAACACATCGGTAGGACGAACATTTTTGTCACCAGTCAAAGTCATTTCAAATATATTGTCACCATATAAACTTGGTCCAATAATTGCCGGAGAATAGGTATGATATGCCATTCCATAGTAGAGATTCCAACTGTTTGGCTCAATCCCTTTCACTCCTTCAAGGAAATATTTCATAACATATGCAGTAGCATAATGAATTCTTCCTTCATTTAAACCAAAGATGCTACTAATGTTAGCATTTGCTCCTTCTGAGATAATGAGCTTCTTTCCGTACACTGTTTTTCGAACACTGTCTGCTACATACTCAAGCTCTACTTTCTCTCCATTATCGTTACCATTTAATACTCTTGTCGAAAGCATGAAGCAAACACCTGCTTGTTTACATTCTTCATACAAATCTGCAAGAAGTCTCTGTTTATCGAATTTTAATGCAAACGGTTTTTCTTCCGGAAGCGCAAAGTGAATTACATGATTCTTTGGCGAATGATAATATTTATTCTTCACCTCTACCAAACTTCCTTTATAGGTAACTTCAAACTGATTTCTTGTAAATACAAGCTTATCTCCTACTACCTGTAACCATTCACCTTCATAACCATCATCCAAGATAAATTGTGTTGAGCAAGCTCTTCTTACCGTATCAAAATCCGCATTCTTCTCAAGTACCAATACATTAAGACCTTTTTCAGCCGCAGTCTTTGCAGCCATAAGTCCTGCCGGTCCCGCACCAACAACCAACAAATCCCATTTCTTCATTTCTGTAACTTCTCCTCTTTTGTCATTCTTTGTTATACTTCTATAGGTACCCTTTTAACACTGGTTATATAATAAAATACCCTATACTCCAACGCCTAGAGAATGGTAACACAGATTATAAAAACAATCAATCCTCTTTTCACCCAAAATCATTTTAATTTTCTGTTTTCATAAATTTATAATAAAACAAAAAAATTAAGCCTGTATTTGACACTATATAAAATACAGGCTTAACCTCAAGAATTCAATAATCTACTTGACCTTGTCATTTTTAGATTCTCTCTTATTCTCTTTATTCACTATAATTTCTGCTTACATATTCTTTGATATCTTCACGATCCTGTGGCATTCTACATCCCACAATATACTCTCCATCATTATTGGAAGAACGGATAATACAACCTTCTAATTCTTTTCCTTTTAATGCACTAAAATCTTTTACCTCTACATTAACATTCTTGCCCTTTGCATTTGCAAATACTTCATCCCGACTTGCAAATGCAAATCCATTCGCACTAATATTCACCATTCTGCCATGGCAAGTCTGACCGTCTTTTATCTTAATAACACAGACATTACCAAGTGGCATTCTAGGATATTTTCTTCGGTTATACACTTTTGGATTTGTTTCTACAGTAAGTTTATATTTACCACTTTCACCGCTCTTTGCCATGGACATTTTAACTGTATCCCAACAATATAATACATTATCCACTATTATACGTAACTGACATTCTGTATGTTTACTGTTTTTATCAATTACATCGCGCTTATCATCCTCAAGAGTTACATATACACGATTATCTACACGTTCTACTACCTCACCGATATATTCGTTCTTACTTACTCCGGCAAATGAAACTGCAACCTTCATGCCAATTCTTACATCATGCACTCCCATGAAACCACCAACACCAAGTTCCTCCATCAGGTGTCCTACAACCGTTTCAATGTCGTTTGTACTCTTAGCACTCTCAGCATACTTATTCAGCATCTCTTTGGTCGTGAGTTCCGCACGATTAATTCGCTCTGTCATCACTTCCATTAAGTCACATACCTCATGCATATTATTTGTAAGCGTTTTATTAGAGGTTTCTACTTCTTTTACTGCATTATCAACCGTCTTAATATTTACACCCAACATTTGTGCATCATTAGTAATATTCGTAACACTTCGTTCTACATTAGATACTTTTTCGATATTATCCTGAATCAATGCAACTGTCTCTAAAATTGCTGCTAACATCTTCTGAGATGTTTCCTCTAAGTTCGCTAACGCACTCATAATTCTTCCCGAAGATGTCTTTGTACCATTACTCAATTCACGAATCTCATCTGCAACTACCGCAAAACCTTTTCCCGCTTCTCCGGCTCTTGCTGCTTCAATAGAAGCATTCAGTGCTAAAAGGTTTGTCTTAGATGAAATACCTACAATTGCACCGGTTTCTGTTTTCACATTTTCGAATTCTTCACGGAAACCATTTAAAACTTTCTCAACTTCTGAGGAAAGCTCTGCCATCTTATTCGTAGTATCCACTACTGCTCCCAATTCTTCGGCACTAGTATTCGCATGCTCTACAGACGCCTCAATAAGTGTTACCACTTCTTCCATCAACACAGCTACATTCGTCACCTGATTATCAATCGAATTGGTCATATCCATAGATGACATTGTTCTTGCATTTAATACACTATTTTCATTCGCAAGCTCCCGCATATCTGTTACCACATTTTCTGCTCCCATGCGGTTTTCATCTGCAAGTTCCCGAACAACAGTCACACCATCTACCACTTCATTACTTGCACCTTTTACTTTTTCAACCGTCTGTACTACTCTCTCAAGATTTCCTTCAATAGAGCTTGTCAATGCGCCATCAGATTCCAGCAAATGATTAATCGCCATAATCGTACATACATAACAGCATATAACAATCGCAAACTGCAATGCACAATCAGCACTAGAAACGAATTCCATCATTCCCTTTACTCGACCTTTGTATACGTTACTACTAATCAATACAAAAAGAGTAATCCACATCATAGCCTTGATAAGCTTCGGATTCTTGTACAAAATTAAGATCGAAATCAATGGCAGAATAAACACATAGGATATTTCATCCAATGCCGTCCATGCAATAAAACCAAAGAACGTCAGATATCCCAATCCTAATACCCACTTATACTCCGCAACCGCCATACCCTTTACTTTCAAAAGAATGGTACCAAACAAATACTCCAGCCAACCAACCACACTAAATATAACATAACTCTTCATGCTGACACCGCCAGACATTGCCGTGATTCCATAATAGGCGGTTACAATGAACATCAACATCAGCCACGTCGTTCCTGCTCGCCGGTTTGCCTTCGCATCAAAATATTTTTGGTCATACGTCTTCATACATTTTCTCTCCAACTTATTTTATACCGTTGGATAATATTATAGCACTTTTTTCCAAAAGTGACAAAAAACTGTTTCCTTCTACTGTTTCCTTCTACTTTTTCCGCATAGCATATAGTGTTATGTTTTTTAAATCTTTTGTATCAATACTCTCTATTTTCATCTTTCCTTTTTTAACTCTGTTTCTGCCCCTGAAGCCTGCTCACTCTCTGGCTCCTGTTCAGATTCCGTTTCGCTTTCTAACTCTATTGCAGTATCAACTTCCATTTCTGTCTCCGACACCGCTTCTGCTATTTCATTCTCTTGCATTGCTTCCGCTATTTCCATCTCTGAAATAACTTCCACATTTTCTTTCCAGCACAGCTTTTGCTCCACAAGCTGATACCGCCAGTATTCCACATCCAATCACTGTAAACGTATAGATATTAACAGAGGCTGGCACTGCTGTCATAATCGCTGTTGATAAGGGCATAAAAATAACTGCAACCGTAAAAATTGAGCTAAATACTCGCCCTAACATATGATTTGGCACCTTCTTTTGAACCATCGAAAAAAAGTGAATATTAAAAATCGTAAGAAAAAATTCAAATATAAGATTACCGGATACAATTACAATCACCGGCATATGGAGTGCTGCAAATACCGAAATCACAATCAATCCCACGCCACACAATGCCAAAGCAATTAATATACTGTTATACGAATTTTTAAATAACTTATTTGCCAATATCGCGCCTAGTATCGATCCTGCTGCTCCCATGGACAAAAGTGTTGCATAGCTCGACGGATCGCCAAACAATTGATTGGAGAATGGTGCCAGATAATTAAAAGCTGCAATAAAAAAATTTACCAGTGCTGCAATAACAAGTAAAAAGAAAATCTCCTTTTCTCTTACCACAAAAATCAGTCCTTCTTTGATATCCTGCAAGATTGTCCTCACATCTGTCTTCTTTGCATTTACACTAACATGCTGCTCCTCCTCCCGAATCAAGAAAAGAAAAAGGAAGGAACTAAAAAATGTCGCACTATCTAACAACAACGTCGGCTTTAATCCAAATCTGTCCACATACAAAAATGCCAACAGCGGTGATGAAATACTAATCACCTGAGATATCACTTCCAGTCTCGAATTGAACGCCACCCGTCTCTCTTCTTCCACTATCGTTACCACATAAGACTTAAAGGATGTCCCCGAAAACGCATGTAGCATCGCAAGAACTGCATTCACTGCAATAAGCCCATAAAGCATGATATGATCATTTCCAATCATGGCAAGTACTGCACACATCACCCCGCCGATAAAATCTGTTGCCAATAATATTTTTCTTCTCTTAAACCGATCTGCAACCGCACCTCCAATTGGATTTAGAATAAGCGAAATAATATTCTCCGCTAGCTGATAATATCCCAAATATTTTTGTCCTACGCCTCCCATTGCTGCAATCCAAGTGCTGTTTCCATAGTCATACATCACATTTCCGATTTTATTAACCGCCCTGCTTAATAAAAGTTTTGTTTCATTTTTCTTCATAATAAAAAACCTCCTTTTGAAATTAAATACATTGTAAATAACTTCAAAAGAAGGTTTTCATTCTTTGCATATATTCAAAAATTATCGAACGAATCGTTCAAAATCTTTTTTATAATTATTCGCCAGATTCTCACTTCCTACCCACTCAAATATCTGAATCGCCCGTTTCATCTCATCAATGCCCTCTAATACCAAACCACTTTTGTAATGTTGAAGTCCTTTCAAAAATAAGTAAATGGTTCTCTTATAAAGGTCTGTCTCGTCCTCTATCAAGTCTTTTGTTTTTTCCATATAAAACGATGCAATTTCAAAATTATCACGATGCAGGCAAGTCTCCCAAATATTTAAAAGCGTGATGGCTACAAGATTCCTATGGGAACCAATCTCATCATAATAACTTTTTCTCTTAAGAATTTCCTGCCCCATTGTATGCAATAGCGGAATATCAATGAAAAGATACAAATTTCCAATCAAAATCAACTCATACATATTCCAGTCTTCTGTGATAAACAGATACTCCGCAACCTGATCTATATACTCCCTTGGAAATGGAATAGACGAATCGCATTTGCAGATAAAACTTTGCAACAATATCGTATTCAAATGATAACGATATACGTCGGGATTTTCCTTAAACTTCTGTTCCTCCTCATCCCGCATTTTCATAAATCCATTGACGTCTCTTTTATACTCCAGTGGAATTAAAGCACTCATAAAACGAATCTGCTCCGTCTGCTGATTATTATTAACAGCATCTATAAACTCACTGACTTCCACATTCATATTTTCCAAAGCGATCAGCAGTTTCCCTATGGATAAATCAGATTCCCCACGTTCAAAACGAGAAAGCTGCGAGACAGATACCGCCTCATTCGAAATCTGTTTGAGCGATATGCGTCTATTGGTTCGTAAGTTTTTAAATACTTGGCCTAAATTATCATATTTTTGCATATATACATTCCTTAACCTTTATAAGTACTATTACTTCTTATCATAGACAATAATTCTTTTTGCAACTTCAAATTCTCATATATGCAAATTCAAGATATATTCTGAAGTTCTTTCATTATAGTTTTATATATTAACTATTAATGCAAATCACATGTTCACTTCAATATTAGTTGATTATTTTTAAGTAAATCTTTTATCATCGAATCATATTTCGCTCTATCGGGATCCTCTAAAATAGATGTAATTCTGCCACCGGCATCTTTCGAAGAACCGCCACACAAATATATTTTTTCGTCATCTGTATCATAATCCAGAATAATATATCTATCATGAAATATCCCACGCGAGTAAAACAATTGAATGCTCAAATTCGGAACAACATCTGCTCTAAAAGGATTTCCATTCAGTACCAGATACCCGCACTTAATATGAGGCTCTCCAAATTCATTCATAACCTCTGATAATTCCGAGCGAGTAACAACATTACTAAGCTTATCCATAACTTCTGCCATCTGGTCTTCTACATCATTTAAATCAGAGCGCAATTCCATAGTGGTATGTATGTTTTGGGATATCTGCATAGACAACTGCAAATATCTGGAGCCGCCCCAACTTGAGGTGAATTTTTTGTACCTCAAATTTTCCCATTCATCTTTTGTAAGCTGAAACATGAAATCATCGCCTTCAAACTTCTCTTTATTATTCTTATTTTCATTTGCCATATGATCACACCTCTCTCCGGCATATAACACCATTATTTGAAATAAAATCATATAGCAATTCTGACGTATGTATATCTATATCTTGACCACTCTCATCTGTTATCATTCCCGCTTCATACTTACGCCCATAATCAAGTTCATAAATAAAATACTCGATGTAGTCATATTTGTCGTGCATCATTTTCTTTAAAAGAAACACAACTATACTTTCATGTGAGATTTGTAATGTAGCCGCATTACAAAAATCATTTTCTATGTTCTCTCTGCTATTACGAAATAATTTTTCTACTTGTTCTTTCAAATCGTATGCTTCTTGAAGTCGATCCAAGACATCGACAAATTCCTTCTTACTTAAAAATCCTAACTCTTCTAAGTCTTGCTTATTATTTTGAACCACTATACCAATCATCGCCTGATAATGTACAATTCCTAATGCATGTGGTGGCAATAGTTTTTCATTCTCTTTTGCTGTAACAGTCCACTCAGCAAAAGAGTTATTTATAATATACAAGTAATCTGTCCAGTTATCTCTAATATCGATTCTTCGGTCACTATACCTGAAATAGGTTACAATTAGTTCTTCATCATATCCAAAATACTTTCTGTTAAATTTTCCAATAAATTCATCGTAACTCTTATAGTCTTGAAACAATCCATTTTGGAAATGCTTCAAAATATCTTCTCCATACCTATGCGGATGCATATCACCATTGAACTCGCAAGTAGTATAGACTTTAGAATCATCATTAATGTAAATTATCTTCCCTCTTGTCATAATAAGTGCCTCCTACGTTTTTCTTTATTTATATAGTAAAACACTTATCAAATTATTTCATTGGACGGATAGTCCAAAATCCTTATGCCACCAATTTAAAGTAATATGCTCTGATACGTTCTTCAAAGTTAATCTTCTTCATCTTCTCAATATCATAATTTAATATATATCCGTTTTTAACTAGTAATTCCTCCATATGAACCTGATAGAGTTCACTTAACCTCAACAAATTATCTACTGATGGCAAAATATCGCCCTTATACCATCGATATACAGGCTGAGGACAAGATAAGTTCAAATATTGTTGAATATCCTTTACACTATAGCCGCTTCTTTGAGCGAGTTTTTTTCAAATGTTTCCCTGTCTCTATCATATCAATTGTTGTTTTTGAGCTTATCATACTTTGTCACCTCACAATTATCAATAACGACTTCCCTTTTTCCATCTTTCAATAAAACATTATCTTTTGCGGTTGTTATATAAGTATTATATCTCACTTCGCCAAACAGAATAAGTGTTCTTCGCTACTTCTGATATTGTCAATATTGGTTTACACTTTTTTCTCAAGGATGTTTGACCTATGCTGCATCCTGTAATGAATCATAGTATCGTTGTCGCTTAACCATTGGTGGTAAACCACCATTAGCAGAACAGATCCTCCTGTTATTCCA
>JAFYVJ010000004.1 GCA_017549185.1 Roseburia sp.
TGACTTGTACTATTTATATACTAGCACCAGTGTTCTAAGCTTTTCCTCACTAATTCTATATCACAAAACATCAACCACTTCTTACCTATTATTATCTATAAACTCAAAAATAATCTCATTTTCATATAGATTTCCGGTAATATTATATCGTATTGGGTTAAATGTTACATGATTATATAGTTCAAACCCAAACTTGCATATATGAATCTTTGGATTAAAGGTATCTGCATTTTTTCCCATATATTTCTTTCTCTTCCTTGTCATCTAAAACATGTTATTATAATCAAAAGAGTTTGTATCGAAAATTTCAAAATCATATTTACTATCTATTCGCTCTTCAAATACTTTCTTAGGATTTAAAGTTTTTGCAGCCTCAATAATTTCGTAAACGCTCCATAGCGCGTACCTTTTGTTAAGTTTTTAAATTTGAGATAATAGTCTAAAAAATCTAGTATAGCTGTCAAAAAAGTTCAGTCCTGAACTTTTTTGACCAAACATGGAGGTAGACTATGAATTCTCAAACAAGTTTAGTTGCACGGCAATGCCGTTTGCAGGCCTGGGCACTGCAGATCAAAGACTGCCAGAGTCGTCCGGAAGAAATGACCGTAAACGATTGGTGTCTTCAAAACAACATCACCAAAGCGAATTATTATTATCGGCTGAAATGTGTACGGCAGGCTTGCCTGGACTCTATGGAATCAGCTTCTTCGTTTGTTGAAGTTCCGGTAGCGGAAATAAAACCAGCCAACGAACGCATACTTTCCTCTGACGTATCAGCTGTTATCCGCGGTTCGAACGGACTTTGTATCGAACTTCATGAAAATGCAACCGCGGACTTCTTGAAAAAGTTGATTGGAGTATGTTCTTATGCTCAATGACGGAAGCGGTTTCAAGAAAGTCTATCTTGCTACCGGTTACACGGATCTTCGCAGAGGAATGGAAGGGCTTGCAGCCATTATCCGATTTCAGTTTGAACTTGACCCTTATGATAAAAACACGTTGTTTTTATTCTGTGGAAAAAGAACTGACAGAATCAAGGGGCTATTATGGGAAGGAGACGGATTCCTTCTTCTCTATAAACGCTTGGATAACGGTGCATTTAACTGGCCGAGGACAAAGGCAGCTGCCATGGAAATCACTCCGGAGCAGTATGGAATGCTTATGAAAGGACTCGAAGTTATTGCAAAGCATCCTATCGAAGAAATGGAAAACCTACCGAAAACCATGTAATTGTGCATTTCGTAGAAATTTATTTTTAATTCCAGCAACAAAAAAGTGCTTACAACACGCAGGATAATCGTTATCCACAGAAAAACTTTCGCATTTCAGAAATCTTGTAAATAGGAGTTCTGTCTGCGTGGAATTTCGTGGATAACAATCATGAGTATCCCATGAACCATGAGGTATTTATGATTGTTATCCACCGTCATAATGACGAATAGCAAAAGTATGTAAAGTGGCATAAATACGCCATATTTGCTATAATAATCTCCAGTTGAAGGAGTACGTATTATGGCAGTTAAGTTTACAGAAGAACAATTAAATACATTTGACAAGTCTATTCTTATTCAGCTTTTGGTTGATCAGCAGGAACAGAATGAAAAACTTGCAAAAGAGTTACATGATTTAAACGATAAAATGCAGCTGATTATGGAACAGCTGGTTCTTTCCAATAAAAAACGTTTTGGTACATCTTCAGAAAAGATGGAAATAGAAAATCAGCTCGCTTTTTATGAAAAAGATGGGAATATCGTGTTTTTCAATGAATCCGAGGCTGTTTGCGATTTCGAAGCCGAAGAACCAGAGGATCTGGAAACAAAACCTGCCAAGAAGAAAAAACGTACCGGCAAAAAAGAGGAAGACATCGATGGACTTCCGGTAAACATCATCCCCCACTACATGTCAGAAGAAGAACTGACTGCAGAATTCGGTGAAAACGGTTGGAAACAGCTTCCTGATATGATTTCCAAACGCTATCACTTCACGCCGGCAAAGGTAGAGGTTGATGAACACCACGTGGGTGTATATGCAAGTAAAACTGATGGACATATGGTAAAAGCAGATCATCCGAAGACATTGCTTCACGGAAGCCTTGTATCACCATCACTTGCAGCCGCGATCATGAATGGTAAATATGTAAATGCAGTGCCGTTATACCGTTTGGAACAGGAATTCACACGTTACGGACTTACAATTCCGCGAAAGAACATGGCAAACTGGATGATTCGTTTGGGTGAAGAGTATCTGGCTATTCTTTACGATTATCTACACCAGAAACTTTATGATTACCATGTCATCCAGGCAGATGAAACACCAGTGCTCGTAAATCGTGATGGACGACCAGCTGGTTCTAAAAGCTATATGTGGGTTTATCGTTCAGGTCATATGTACACTGATAAACAGATCGTCCTTTATGATTACCATGAGACCAGAAACAGCAGTCATCCACGAGAATTCCTGAAGGATTACAATGGCATCTGCGTAACGGATGGTTATCAGGTTTATCATACCATCGAAAAAGAATTAGACGGTCTTCGTATCGCAGGATGCTGGGTTCATGCAAGACGTAAGTTTGACGAAGCGCTGGAGGTTCTTCCGAAAGAACAACGCAAAAAATCAAATGCTTATCTTGTAATGAGTCAGATACAGGCCATTTACAGAGAAGAAAGCAAACTGAAAGAGCTTTCTTCCGAAGATCGACTTGTGCAGCGACAGTTGGTTATTAAACCACTTGTGGATGCTTTGTTTTTGTATCTAAAACAACAGGAACCAACAGTTCCAAAGTCAGGACAGTTGCGTAAGGCCTATACCTACATCTTAAATCAGGAAAACTATTTAAAAGTATTCCTTGAAGATGGAGATGTCCCAATGGATAACAACGCATCTGAGCGAGCGATCCGAGGATTCTGTATCGGTAAGAAAAACTGGCAGATGATCGATACTATTAACGGTGCCAAAACATCTGCGATTATATATAGCATTGCCGAAACAGCAAAAGCAAACAACTTAAAGCCATATGATTATTTCGAATACTTGTTAAGTGAAATCCCGCATCATATGGAAGATGTCGATAAATCTTTCTTAGAAGATTTGCTGCCATGGTCAACAAATCTTCCGGAAAGAATTCGAAAATCGAAATAACCTGGGGCGAGAAAATCGCCCTTTTAAATTTGAAGGGTACGCGCTATGGAGCGCTTACATAATGAAAAACCAACTTGCATACGTAACGGAGAACCTTACCACAAGTAAAGGGGTTTTTTATAATTGTGCAAAACGAAGGAGGGTGTTGTTGATGGAAACGGCTTTCCTTTTTGGGTAAAATCAAGATAA
>JAFYVJ010000043.1 GCA_017549185.1 Roseburia sp.
AAGTATGTAGACAGTGACGGAAACGAACAGATTGCAAAAGAAAACTGTACAGTAGAGACAGATGGTAATGGCTATGTGACAGAGGTATCGGTTGTACTTGATAGTGCGATTGTAGCAAGAGCAATCAAGCTTTGTGATTTTTATGTAAAGATTGGAAGCACACAGTGGAACAGTGTGGGTATCGCAGAGTTAGAAGCATACTCTAATGAAATTCAAGAAGAAGAGATTATCAATTTGGAAAGTGTGGTATCTGGATTAGAAGGCATGCAAGATGCTGTGATTGAAAATGGAACATTTACATTACCGGAAGTACCGGAAGGATATTCCATTGAATTAAATGGTGCAGATTTTGAGCAGATTCTTGGTAAAGACCTGACAGTAGTGCAACCACTTACAGACAAAGCAATTCAGATTTCCTATAAAGTATCTGACGGAACAAAAACGTTAATTACAGATGATATTACTTATCTTGTAAAAGGTAAAAATACACAGGCAGAAGGAAAGAACACCAGACCGGTTGTAATTCCAGAGATTCAGGAATGGTATTCTGATTCTACAGAGAAATTGTCGACAAATTCTCTGACAAAAGTAACTTATAGTGACGATTCGTTGTTAGCAATTGTAGATGAATTCGTTGCTGATTATAAAGATTTTACAGGTGTGACTTTGACAAAAGAAAAAGGTGCAGCACAGCCTGGAGCATTTAACTTTGCAAAGACAGCACCGGATACATTACTCGGTGAAGAAGGATATACAATGAATATCCTTTCAGACAGAATCAATGTAGCATCTGGAAGCATTACAGGTAATATGTATGGTATGCAGACTATTTTGCAGATGTGCAAAAAAGATGCGACAGGTTTTGCCATCGGTCAAATGAGAGATTATCCTCGATTTGAAGTACGTGGTTTATTATTAGATATTGCACGTAAACCAATCGCAATGGATATGATTCATGAAATTGCAAGAACCATGCGTTACTATAAGATGAATGACTTCCAGCTTCATTTGTCCGATAACTATATTTTCCTTGAAAATTACGGAAAAGGTGCAAATGAGAAAGAAGCATTTAAAGCTTATGAAGCATATCGTTTGGAGTCAGATGTAACGAATGCTGCTGGAGAGTCTCCAACAGCTAAGGATTATTTCATTACAAAAGATGAAATGAGAACATTTATCCAAAGCCAGAGAGCATTGGGAATGAACATTGTTCCTGAGATTGATATGCCGGCACATGCAACTTCTTTTACAAAGATTTGGCCGGAATTAATGATAACAAATCAGGTTTCACCGTTAAATACCAACAGACCATTGATTGACCACTTTGATGTGTCAAGACAGGAAGCGATTGATAAAATCAAAGAACTTTTTGATGATTACACAACAGGAACAAATCCTACATTTGATGCTGAGACAATCGTTCACGTTGGTGCTGATGAGTTCGTATACAACTATACAGCTTACAGACAGTTTGTAAATCAGATTGTTCCACATGTGAAAGAAACAAATACGGTTCGTATGTGGGGTGGATTCACATGGATTAAGGATAATCCTGAAACACCAATTATTCAGGAAGCAATCGAAGGTGTTGAAATGAACCTTTGGTCTAGCGACTGGGCAGATGGTGTTGATATGTACAATATGGGCTATAAATTGATTAATACAATTGATGATTATGGCTATATGGTGCCAAATGGAAGTCTTGGACGTTCCAATGCTTATGGTGATTTGCTCAATATAAACAGAATTTTTGATAGCTTTGAACCAAATAAAGTGAAATCAAGAAGCGGATATGTAGCAATTCCATCCGGTGATGATCAGGCATTAGGTGCAGTATTTGCTATTTGGAATGATAATATTGATAAACATTCTTGTGGTTTGACAGAATCTGACCTTTACTGGAGATTCTTTGATGCGATGCCATTCTATGCAGAAAAGACTTGGGCAGCTACAGGTAAGGAAAAAGGAACTGCATCTGCACTTGCAGAACTTGCACAGACATTTGGAACAGGACCAAGAACCAATCCATATTATCAGGAAGAGGCAGATGCAAATGGTGTACATGAAAGCTATGACTTTGCAAATGGTTTAGAAGATGCTTCTGCAAACAATAGAGATTTAACAGCAGGAACTGCAGTAGTTGAAAACGGTGCCTTGAAGTTAAATGGTGGTAACAGTTATGTGAGTACTCCTATTGACAAGCTTGGTAATGGCAATGAATTATCTTTTGATATTACATTAACAGAAATTCCAACACCGGGAGATATTCTTTTTGAGACTACTCCGGAATATAGCACACATGATATCCGTATCATGGAAGATGGTAAATTAGGATTTACAAGAGAACTTCATAATTACTACTTTGATTATGAACTTCCTGTAGGTAAAACAGTAAACATTAGAATCGTTGCTGAGCAGCAGGATACTACACTTTATGTGAATGGATTATTAATTGGTGAAGCAAGTGGTAAGTTCATCCACAATGGTATGGAAAAAGTATCTGGAATTACACATTCTACATTTGCACTTCCAGTAGAAAGAATTGGTTCTAAAACAAATGCTATTGCAGCAATAATTGACAATGTGGTGCTAAAAGAAATTGCAGATCCTTACAACAAAGCTGCTTGGAGCGGAAGTACAAACAGTGAAACAATTTACGATGCAGAACAAGGTTTGTTGGAATATGCTTTTGATGGTGATTCAAATACAATCTGGCATTCTAACTGGCAGGGGGCATCAGATAAGTTGACCGGTAGCAACAGCTTTTTTGCAGAAATCGACTTTGGTCAGGCTTATCAGATTAATCAGTTTTCATTTACACCACGTATACCTCAGGATAGTGGTCGTATAACAAAAGCAGATCTTTATATTAAAGAAAATGCTTCTGATGATTGGAAACTTGTGGGTGAAGATGTGACATTTGCAAGTGACATCACAAAGAAGACATTCTACTTTGAGGAACAGCTTGTTCGTTATGTAAAATTTGTTGCAAAAGAATCCAGTGATGGTTGGGTTGCAGTATCTGAATTTGATATTGACAATATACCGGAACAGAAGCTGACTGTTTATGTGGAAGCAACAGAAGGTGGTACCGTAACCGGTGCGACAGAAGTAAAACCAGGTACAAGCGTAACGATTCAGGCAACTGCAAATGCAGGATATCGCTTTGATGGCTGGTATGATTTGTTGGGCACGAAAGTATCTGAAAGTGCAGAATATACATTTACTGCCCAGAAGAATACAGCATTGGTTGCAAAATTTGCTTTAGCAAATATGGGACCAGATGGTATCGGAGCTGAATTGTTAGGATACACTTTGAGCTTAGAAGGCAATATCGGTGTTAACTTCTACTTACAGTTAGGTGAAGAAGTGCTTAACGATATTGGAGCATACATGAACTTTACTTTAAATGGTAAGGAACAGGCGAAGGTTTATGTGAAAGATGCAGAACCTACAACGGTAAATGATACGGAATGCTATGCATTCAAATGCAATGTTCCGGTAAAAGATATGGATACAGAGATTACAGCACAGATAGTTTTATCTGATGGAAGCAAAGGTCCAAAACATTCTTATACAATCGAAAAATATGCAGAGTATATTCAAGATAACAAAGAAGATTACTCTGAAAAAGTAATCGAACTTGTAGAAGCAATGAGCGATTTTGGTGATTATGCATCTGCATACTTTGCAGATGAAACTGTAGATGAAGTATCTGATGAAATGCTTGCAGTAACAGCAACAACTTTAAAAGATTATCAGGCTACACTTCCTGTAAATAAAGATGATATCTATTATGGTTCAAGTTTATTATTAAAATCAGAAACTGTATTAAGACATTATTTTACAAAACCGGTGGAAGTAGAGGCAGAAGGCTATGACGTTGTACAGAAAGGTAATTTATATTACATCGAGCATACCGGCATACCGGCACATAGACTTGGTGAAGCTATTACGATAACTGTTACAACAACAGAAGGCGATATACAGATAACTTATAGTCCACTTAGTTATGCATATCTTGCTCTTAGCCGTGAGGATGTTGATGATAACCTTACAAATTTAATGCGTGCAATGTACCTGTACTATGATGCAGCACAGGCTTATAATGAGCCAGCTACGAATTAAATTTGCATAGAGAATAGTAACATGCAAAAAATTAAAATCGGTTTACATTAAAATGTTAAACAATAAAAAATGCTTACGGAGCCTGGAAATGCAGGCTCCTACAAAGAAAGGAGAATGGTATGAGAAGTAAAAAACTTCTTGCGTCAATTTTGGCAGCTGCCATGGTGGTGACATCGATTCAGTTTCCATCTGTGCAGGTAAAAGCCGAAGAGAACAGAAATGCCCTGACATTATGGTATGATGAACCAGCGTCTCAGGGACAGAACATTCTGAGTGCAGGTGCAGGTTATAGTGATGCAGATGGCTCAAATACCTGGCAGCAGCAGACATTACCAATCGGTAATGGTGATATGGGTGCTAACGTATACGGTGAAATCGTAAGCGAACACCTGACATTCAATGAAAAAACACTTTGGACAGGTGGTCCAAGTGAAAGCCGCCCAAATTATATGGGTGGTAACAATGCAGAAAAAGGACAGAATGGTACAAAGATTAAGGAAATTCAGGCAGCGTTCTTGGCTGGTAATATAAGCCAAGGAGAAGCTTGGTGTGGAAGTTACCTTGTAGGTGATTCTGCAGGATATGGTGCATATCAGCCATGGGGTGACATCTATTTTGATTACAAGGGGCTCACAGATGGGGATGCTCTTGTAGCGAATGACGTTGAAAATTATGAGAGAAATCTTGATTTAACAACTGCCATTTCTAATGTATCCTTTACAAAAGATGGCACAGATTACACAAGAGAATTCTTTATCAGTCATGATGACAACGTATTAGTTGGTCGTTTGGAGGCTGAGGGAACTGCAAAATTAAATTTTGATGTGCGTTTCACTTCAAAACAGAGTGGAACAACGGTTGCAGTTAGCGATAACACATTAGCATTATGTGGTGCGGTGCCTGATAACCAGTTAAAATATGCTTCTTATATTATTGTGGTACCAGAAGGCGAAAATAGTACTGTAACCGGTTCAGGTGACAAATTAACAGTTGCAGATGCAACGGCAGTAACTGTATATGTATCAGCTGCAACAGATTACAAAAATGTATTCTATAATCCTGCAGACGTAGCAGATACTTACTATTACCGTACAGGTGAAAGTGATGAAGCACTTGCAGCAAGAGTAAAAGCTGATGTAGATAGTGCAGTGACAAAAGGCTATGCAGCAATAAAAGCGGATCATATTTCTGATTATAAGGAATTATTTGACCGCGTGACATTAAACTTAGGTCAGACAGTATCAGATAAGACGACAGACCAGTTATTAGCTGCGTACAAAAATGGTACAGCAACAGAACCAGAAAAACGTCAGTTAGAAGTAATGTTATTCCAGTACGGAAGATACCTTACAATTGCATCTTCCAGAGAAGATTCTCAGTTGCCAGCAAACCTTCAGGGTGTATGGAACTATTTGAACAGTCCACCATGGGCATCTGATTATCATATGAACGTAAACCTTCAGATGAACTATTGGCCAACATATTCTACAAACCTTGCAGAATGTGCAATTCCTCTGATTGATTATATCGATTCTTTAAGAGAACCGGGACGTGTGACAGCAGAGGTTTACTTTGGTGTAGAAAGTGCACCTGGCGAAGCAAATGGTTTCAATGCACATACACAGTGTACACCATTCGGATGGACATGTCCGGGATGGTCATTTGACTGGGGATGGTCTCCTGCAGCAGTACCATGGATTTTACAGAACTGTTGGGAATATTATGAATTTACAGGCGATGTAGAATTCATGAGAACAAACATTTACCCAATGTTGAAAGAAGAAGCGTTATTCTATGATGCAACATTAATTCGTGATAACGAAGGTAAATTAGTATCTGCACCAAGTTATTCTCCTGAAACAGGTCCTAGAACAGCTGGTAATACATATGAACAGTCTTTAACATGGCAGTTATATGAAGATGCGATTACAGCAGCTACAATCTTAGGCGTTGATGCAGATTTAGTAGAAAAATGGACAAAAAACCAGGCTGACTTAAAAGGACCTATCGAAATCGGTGATGACGGTCAGATCAAAGAATGGTATAACGAAACATCATTCAATAAAGACGAAAATGGAAATAACATGGGTGAAGGTTTTAGTCACAGACATATTTCACATATGCTTGGATTATTCCCAGGTGACTTAATTGCACAGAACGAAGAGTGGTTAGAAGCAGCAAGAGTTTCTATGAACCTCCGTACAGACTCAAGTACAGGTTGGGGTATGGGACAGCGTATCAACACATGGGCAAGACTCGGTGATGGTAACAGAGCTCATAAACTTATTGGTGACCTCTTCAAAGGCGGTATCTATCCAAACCTTTGTGATTCACATTCACCATTCCAGATCGATGGTAACTTCGGTATGACATCTGGTGTTTCTGAGATGTTAGTACAGAGCAACATGGGCTTTATCGATTTACTTCCAGCACTTCCAGATGCATGGGCAACTGGTAGCGTAGATGGTCTCGTGGCTCGTGGTAACTTTGAAATCGACATGACATGGGAAAATGGCAGCTTAACAGGAGCTACAATCCTTTCTAAGAATGGCGGAGAATGTATCGTAGATTATTATACAATCAATGATGCAACAATTGTTGATGAAAATGGAACACCAGTTGCTGTAACAGATGTACAGAATGGTCGCATCAGCTTTGCAACAGAAGCAGGTAAAACTTATACAGTAAAAGAGATTCCTGAAAAACCAGCAAATGCACCTACAAATGGAAAAGCTGTTTGTGGAGGTACAGAAGCAATCGTTAGTTTTGATACAGTATTAAATGCAACAGAATACAAAATCTATGCATCTACTGATAGCAAAAACTACGAAGTAATTGCAACTGCTACAACAAATGAATACAAAGACACAAACTACACAGCAGGCAAAACATATAAAGTATCATCGGTCGTTTCTGGTAAGGAAAGTATCATATCGAATATGATTAGCCCAACAGTAATAGAATTTGTGGCTAAGATTGATGACCAAGA
Organism: Roseburia sp.; assembly: GCA_017549185.1. GTDB lineage: Bacteria > Bacillota > Clostridia > Lachnospirales > Lachnospiraceae > Roseburia. The sequence goes on from JAFYVJ010000043.1 coordinate 7,118, forward strand.
TGGAAGAATTGTATATAATGATGGCTTTGCGAACTATAACAGTGATCAGGCTAACTATAATGGAACTGAGAAATATAGTACAAAAGATGGAGCAACAGCTGAATTCTATTTCTACGGTAACAAAGTAGATGTTATCGGTATGAAAAATACAGACTGTCATACCTTTGACTTATACGTTGACGGTGCATTGGTTAAAGAGAATGTTGATACAAATGCAACTTCTTGTCAGCGTCAGCAGGTTTTAGCAACAGTAGATAATCTGACAAATGGTCTCCATAAAGTAAAACTTGTTGTAAAACAGAAAAAAGTTTCTTTGGATGCATTTGCATTCAATACTATTGCAACTGGAATGGCACAAATTTTAGGTAAAGATACTCTTAACTTGAAAGAAACAGCTACCTTACAGTTGACAGCAGAATACATTCCAGCCGGAGCATCAGGTGCAGGAGTAAACTGGTCAGTTGATAATACAAATATTGCAACAATCGATGAAAACGGTTTATTAACAGCATTAGATGTAGGAACTGTTGTTGTAACAGCAACAGATAAGGAAAATGCAGCATTTACTACTACAAAGACAATTACGATTGAAAGTAAAGCATTATTAAAAGAAATTGATTCTGCAATTCTTGCTGAAAATGCAATGGCAAACTCAGAACAGTGGCCTGCAGCATATGATAATGATGGTAAAGCAGCATGGGCATTTGATAATGAAGACCATTGGTGGCATACACGTTACCAAGGTAATAAAGCGGATCATGAGGTGAGCAGCGGTATAGCATCTGAAACAAATCCGATTTGGATCCAGACAGGATTTGACAAAAAATTATATGTAGAAAAGATTGAGTATACCGGAAGAACTACCAGATTATGGATTAATGATTATAAGATTTCAGTTGCAAATTTAGAAGATCCAACAGCAACACCGAAAGATACTGATTTTACTGTCGTAAAAGAAGGTCATTTGGAGCCGACAGGTGCAAAACAGACTATTACTTTAGATAAGGCAGTAGCAGCGACACATGTTCGTATTACGGTTACAAGTACACATCGTGGAGATGGAGATGGAAATCTTGCAGCAAAGAAGATTTCAATTTTTGCTTATGATGAAAATCCATATGCAACAAAAGCAACTATGAAAGAATATAGTCCTGCAATTCTTGCAAAGAATGCAAAGACTAACTCAGAGATGAATCCGGCTTCTGGTAATGATGGTCTTGCAGCATGGGCATTTGATGATGAAGAACATATGTGGCATTCACGTTATTCTGGCACACCTTTAGAAGGTGAGGTATCAAATGGTGTACCATCAGAAACAAATCCGATTTGGATTCAGACAGGATTTGATAAAGAGTGGTATGTAAGTGCCATTGAGTATACTGGTAGAGATGAAGGAAATAATCTGATTGGAAAATATGAAATTTCAGTTGCGAATTTAGCTAATCCAAAAGCAACACCACAAGATTCTGATTTTAAGAAAGTAGCAGAAGGCACAAATACAAGTAAGACAATGAGAATTGAATTGGAAGAAGCTGTAGCAGCAACACATGTTCGTATTACTGCCTATAGTAAATCAGGTGGTGGTTCAGGAGAGGTTGTAGCAAAAAATATCTCCATCTTTGGTTATGATGCTATCGCTGATGTAGCAGGATACACTTTGACCTTAGAAGGTAATGTAGGTGTGAACTTCCATACAGAGTTAATTCCTGATGTGCTTGCAGATGAAAATGCATACATGAACTTCAAGTTAGGTGGCAAAGATTACATGCAGGTTCCTGTTGCGGATGCAACAGAAAAAGAGGTAGATGGTACTACTTACTATGTATTCAAATGTACTGTTCCAGTAAAAGACATGGAGACAGAGATTACAGGTCAGATAATCTTATCTGATGGCAGAACAAGCTCTGAATTCAAGTATACAGTTAAGGATTATGCAGATAAGATTACGAGTGGTGCAGTATCTTCCCCAGAAGAAACAGTTGCACTTGTAGAAGCAATGAGTAATTTTGGTGATTTTGCAACTTCATACTTTGCAGAGGGCACTTTGGAAGAAACAGAGGAAATGAAGGCAGTAACAGCAGAAACTTTAGATGAGTTTAAAGCTGAAGGTCCTGAAAATAGTATCTATTATGGTTCAAGTTTATTATTAAAATCAAACACTATTTTAAGACACTATTTTAAAGAAGAAGTAGAAGGAGCTACACCAAAAGGCAACTTATATTATGTTGAAACGGAAGGAATTCCGGCACATAAACTTGGTGACGAGCTTGTAATGACAGTGGATGGTATGACAATAACTTATAATCCACTCAGCTATGCATATATTGCTCTTAGCCGAGATGATGTTGACGAAAACCTTAAGAGTGTAATGCGTGCGATGTATCTGTATTATGAAGCAGCACAGGATTATCTTGAAGCAAATAATTAATTTGGCGATGAGAGATTAGTATAATGAAATAAGATATAATATTACAGGGCTTGGAATTTTTTCCAAGCCCTGTAATTATTATAAGGATAGTGACTAGTCATAGGGTGCTCATCCGAAGGCGTGTTCGGATGAGCACCCTATGGCTAGATGAGAAGAATTAGTGAATGGAATTGACGAGGGTTATGAAAGTAAGATATAATTATAGAAAATATCATGAGGAGGTATACAATGAAAAGGTTACTAGCAATGATTTTAGCATGTGTGCTTATGATTTCTGAATTCCCAGTATATGCAGATGAAGCAGATAATATTGGCACAATGTTAGAAGAAAACACCGTGGCAGAAGCAACAGATGTTGTAATTGATGCCACAGATTATGGTGCTGACCCTACAGGAATGAAGGACAGTGCCGAAGCAATTTGGGCAGCTTTTGAAGCAGCCAAAGAGGCTTCAGAAAACGGAACGAAGTCTGTTACCGTGTATTTCCCAAAAGGGGAATATCATGTTTATAAGGACAGGGCACAGCAGAGGGAGTACCATACTTCCAATACTAGTAGTACCGATGCACAGTTCCATATGAAACATATCGGTATTTTAATTGAAGACCAGAAAAACCTTACAATTGAAGGTGATGGTTCTTTATTCATGATTCATGGTGACATGATGGCATTGGCTGTAGTTCGTTCAGAAAATGTTACATTACATAATTTTGCTTGGGATTATGCAGTGCCTACAGTCACAGAAATGACAGTAATTGACATGGGTACAGCAGAAGATGGAAGAGCTTATGCGGATTACTATATTCCACAGTGTTTCCCTTACGAGATTAAAAACGATACCATTTTATGGAAGAGTGATGTAAGTCCTTATACCGGACAAGTATATTGGACAAGAACCGGCGAACATGAAAATTCTTATTCCGTAGTAACACATCAGCCTGATACAGAAATGTCAAGAGCTTATTATTCAGGACAGAGCCCTTTCCAGAATAAGAGTGGTATTGAAAAATTGGAAGATAATAAAGTCAGAATTTATTATTCCAGCAGACCGGGAATGTTGAAGAATGGAATGGTATTCCAGTTTTGCAGCAGTGCACAAAGACCTACCGCAGGTGCGTTTACCTGGGAAAGTAAGAATGTAACAGCAGAAGAAGTCGATGTACATTATATGGACGGTTTCGGCTGGCTCATTCAGATGAGTGAAAACGTATATTACAGAAACTGTAATCTTATGCCAAGAGATAATTCGGGACATTTTACTGTAAGTTATGCAGACGGTATTCATGCTTCCGGTGCAAAAGGAGAAATTGTTATTGATAATTGTAACTTCTCTTATACGCATGATGACCCGATTAACCTTCATGGAACTTTTACCCGTGTAGAAGAGAGAATAGATGCTAATACTTTAAGATTAAAATATATTCATGCTCAGCAGGGTGGATTCCCACAGTTCCATGTGGGTGATAAAGTACAGTTCTTTACCAGAGATACTTTAGAATCTACCGTTGATAGTGAGGGCAATGAGGAGCAATTCACAGTAAGCGAAGTTATTTCTAATCCGGGAGAAGCAGGAAATGATTTAAAGACGATGGTAATTAAGTTTGAAGAAGCTTTACCGGAAGAACTTTCAGATCGTGTTAGTGGTGAACCTAAATATGTAGCAGAAAATGTTACCTATGCTCCGGAAGTAACCATTACCAATTGTACATTTAAAAATATTGTTACCAGAGGAATTTTATGTACAACCAGAAATAAAGTATTGATTGAAAATAATATTTTCTATCCTACTTCTATGGCAACAATTTTCTTGTCTAACGATTCTAACGATTGGTATGAATCAGGTCCAATCAGAGACATGACGATTCGAGGAAATGTTTTTTATGTAGACGATATTGGAAGAACAAGTTGGGCAAATGCACCTGCAATTTATGTTCATCCTGTAACCAAGAATGGCGGATTGCCGGATGCATCAAATCCAATCCATAAGAATATTCTTATTGAAGAGAATACCTTCTATATGGACGAAGATGCAGTTGTATATGCAGAAAGTGTTGAGAATCTCCAGTTTAAAAACAATAAGATTCTTAGAATGAATCCGGATATTTCTCTTACATTAAATCCTGAAGAAACAGCATTGACTACCGGTGAAGAGATGTCATTGAATTTCCAAAAACGTGGAAATACAAATGATGATGATGACGATTCGAATAGCGGTAAAGATAATATCTTTAGATTTGTGAAATCAAAAGATGTGGTTATTTCAGGAAATACCTATGATGATGGTATGAAGAATTATGTTGTAGCAGATACAGCTACACAGTCTACATTGACTGTAGGTGGTGAAGATGTTGAAGATGATGAGATTCTTTCTATCATTGATCATGAAAATGGAGCGGTTTCTCCGGCTGTAGGAAAAGTAACTTTTGTAAACTCTAATCCGGATGTGCTTTATGTAGCTGAGGATGGCAAAGTAACAGGTTTAAGTGCAGGCGAAGCTACAGTTTATGCATACTATGAATGGAATGGTACTAAAATTAAATCCAACGAAGTAACGATTAACGTAAGCGGTGATGCATTACCGGTAGTAGATGGAAAAGTAACAATTACAACGACAAACACTATAACCGCAATGAATGAAAACTTCTCTATTGAAAGAGAAGATGCTACACACTATGAAATGACTAGAGATAGTTATACTATAGATATGCATAGTGATGGTTTGTGGACCTATCAAAATGGATTGAAAAATCTTTTATTATATGAACCGGATGCGGAAAATAAAAACGATTTCCGTGCGATTGTAAAAGTAGATGACATGCCTGTAAATGAAGCTAATCAATGGGATAATACATCATTTATCTTATATAAAGATGATGATAATTATATAACAATTGGTAAAAAATCTCATATAGCAGGTTTTTGTTATGTTGTAGAAAAAGCAGGTGACTGTACTGAGACGGGTGGAGATAGTGCAGATAATAATGTAACTTCCGGATATTTGGGAATTACTTATAAAGACGGCACCGTAACATTATCTGCAAAAGCAGCGGAAGATGAATGGAAAGATGTTGTGACAATTACAGAGCATACCGTAGGGGCTGATTATAAAATTGGTCTTGGTGCATGGGAGTCAAATGATCGTTCTAAAAAAGTAACATTTTCCGATTTTAAAGTAGGAACTTCTCAGGATAGTTTTGAAACTTTAGAAGCTTCAGAATCTGTAGCATTTATCAATGTTAGTGTTGATGAAGAGATTATCGAAATCGAGAAAAATCCTACTATAGATGACACTGGTTTCAAATCTAACCATGCAAAAATTGAGAATATTTCTATAGCAGAGTTAGAATTTAATAAGACAGCTGCTGCAGATGCAATTTTAGATAATTATTATCATGTAATTGCAGAAAGTGGAAAATCAGAAATAACACTTAGTGTTACAAAAGATTCCGAAAGTAAAAATGTAGTAGTGCTTCACGGAGACTATAGAACAGAGCTTTCTCTTAATACAGAGGGCAATACATATACAACTGCACCAATTGCATTAAGAGATGGTATTAATACTTTCTATGTTCGAGTATATGCAGAGGATGGCATTACTTACAAACAGCATATTTTATGTATTACCTATACACCGGATTATGTAGAAGATGTATTATCTGACAGATTCATAAAAGAAATTATTGTAGAAGGTAAGGATGTTACAAAAGAATGTATGGTAATCGGTGAGTCTTCGAAAATAACGTTAGACAAAGCCGCAGTACATGTAAAAGTAACTGCACAAGAAGGTTCAAAAGTTACTTTTGGATTGGAAGGAAGTAGCTTACCGGAAGCAGTATCTTCTGAAATGGAAGCTGATGTGACCTTGAATAATGGCGAACAGAGAATTAAGGTTGTGATAATTGCTTCTAATGGTGAACAGAAAACGTATTATCTGAATGTAGAAAAGTCTACATTAAAAGAATTTGATCCTGCAATTCTTGCAAAAAATGCAAAGGCTAACTCACAGCAGTTACCGGCAAATGGTGGTGATGGTGGTCCTGCATGGGCATTTGATGATGAAGACCGCTGGTGGCATTCACGTTGGGGTAGTTTTGACCAGAAAGAAGCACATGAGGTAGGAACACAATTCGGAGATGGTAAACCATCAGCAGACAATCCGATTTGGATTCAAACGGGATTTGATAAGAAATGGTATGTAAGTGAGATTGAGTATACCGGAAGACCAAGCAGAGATGGGCTGATTCATAATTATGAAGTTTCTGTTGCGAATTTAGATGACCCACTGGGAACTCCGACAGAGTTTGAAGTTGTAAAAAGCGGTACATTGGATCCGGTATCTACAACACAGACTATTAAGTTGGACAACATTGTTCAGGCGACACATATTCGTATTACAGTTACAGATGCATACGATGTAAACGATGGAGGAACCGGGGATGGACATGTTGGAGCCAAGAACATCTCTATTTTTGGTTGTGATGCTTTAGAGAGTGTTGATGCTAAATTAGAGGGTTATAGTTTGAGTTTAGAAGGAACTATCGGTGTGAACTTCCATATGCAGTTGGGTAAAAACGTGACGGACGATGCAGGAGCATACATGAATTTTACCTTAAATGGTGAGGAATATAGTGAGATTTATGTTAACCAGACAACCTACGATGAAGAAAGTGGTTACCATGTATTTAAATGTCCGGTTCCTGTAAAAGATATGGATACAGAAATTACAGGTCAGATTATTTTATCAGATGGCAGTGTAGGTGAATTATACACTTATAAAGTGAAAGAATATGCAGATTATATTCTTAACAGCAGTTATAATAAGAAAACAAAAGATCTTGTAAAAGCTATGAGTGATTTTGGTGATTATGCATCGGAATACTTTGCAGAGGGAAATATAGATGAAATACCGGAAGAAATGCTTGCGGTAACATCTGACACTTTAAAAGATTATCAGGCTACACTTCCTGAAAATAAAGATAGTATCTATTATGGTTCAAGTTTATTATTAAAATCAAATACGGTTTTAAGACACTATTTTACAGAAGAAGTAGAAATCGAAGGCTACGAAGTTGTACAGAAAGGCAATCTGTATTATATTGAAACGGAAGGAATTCCGGCACATGAACTGGGTGAATATATTACGACAACTGTTGAAACAACAGGAGGTAATAATATGACAATAACTTATAGTCCACTTAGTTACGCATACATTGCTCTTAGCAGAGACGGTGTTTCTGAAAATCTTACAACTTTAATGCGTGCGATGTATCTGTATCATCAGGCAGCAGAAGAATATCTGAAATAAACTACAAATTAGTTTGTGATGGTATAATTAAATAAGATGTAATGCAACAGGGCTTGGAAAAATCCAAGCCCTGTATTTGTTATATATTAGTAAACTTTTGGTTACTGTTTACGAGGTACGAGTGAACAGTAACAACCTTTGATAATACATTACGTTAAGGGGCACTTTATTTTGAAATTCTGATATGGTATGATTATATGATAAGATGTTTGCATCGTAATTATGAAGGTACTGAATCATTACATAATGGTCATAGTGTAGTCATGGGGTGACAAGGCGTATTCGAATGAGTACCCTATGACAAGAAACTGGGAGAATTTATTATATATGAAAAAAATTGTTGTAGGAATTCTGGCACATGTTGATGCCGGTAAGACAACCCTATCAGAGGGACTTTTATATAGCAGTGGCAAAATTCGGAAATTAGGTCGTGTAGATAATCAGGATGCTTATTTGGATACCGATAAAATGGAAAAAGAGCGTGGCATCACCATTTTTTCTAAGCAGGCGGTTTTGGAATACAAAGATTTGCAGATTACATTACTCGATACGCCGGGACATGTAGATTTTTCTTCAGAGATGGAGCGTACTTTGTCGGTATTAGATTATGCTATTTTGGTAGTAAATGGTGCGGATGGTGTGCAGGCTCATACCAAGACCTTATGGAGATTATTAAAACGATACGGAGTACCGGTTTTTTTATTTGTAAATAAGATGGATCAGCAAGGATGTGAAAAGGAAGCATTGCTTGCAGAGATAAAAGCAGAATTATCCGATTCCTGTGTGGATTTTTCTACGATGGATACGGAAGCGTTTTTTGAAGAAGTGGCGATGTCAGAAGAAGCAGCTATGGAGTATTTTTTGGAAGAGGGGCAGCTGCCTTCTGATATGATAAAGGAATTAATCGCAAAGAGGATGGTATTTCCGTGCTATTTTGGTTCTGCATTAAAGATGACCGGTGTGGCAGAATTTTTAGAGGGAATTTACCAGTGGATAAAACTACCGTCTTATCATGATAATTTTGGTGCAAAAGTGTTTAAAATCGCTAGAGATGAACAGAATATGCGTCTGACCTACTTGAAAGTAATAGGCGGTACTTTAAAGGTGCGTGATTTGGTAGGAGAGGAAAAAGTCAGTCAGATTCGAGTCTATTCCGGAAGTAAGTATGAAGCAATTGCAGAAGCAGAAGCAGGAACGGTTTGTGCGGTGATAGGCTTAGAGCATACAAAACCGGGAATGGTATTAGGAGAAGGTACCCCATCTTTATTACCGGTATTAGAGCCAGTTTTAAGCTATAAGATTTTACTACCGGAAGACGTGGCACCGGTACAGATGCTTCCAAAGCTTCGTATGCTCGAAGAGGAAGAACCGGAGCTTCATATTATTTGGAATGAAGCGTTACAGGAAATTCATGCACAGATTATGGGGGAAGTGCAGATTGAGATTATACAGAGAATGGTATTAGAACGTTTTGGAATAGAGGTTACTTTTGGAACAGGAAATATTGTCTATAAAGAAACGATTACAAATACGGTAGAAGGTGTGGGTCATTTTGAACCACTGAGACATTATGCGGAAGTTCATTTATTGTTAGAGCCGGGTGAACTAGGGAGTGGTATGCAGTTTTGTACAGATTGTAGTGAAGATATTCTGGCGAAAAACTGGCAGCGATTGATTTTGACTCATTTAGAAGAGAAACAACATGTAGGAGTATTAACAGGTTCAGAGATTACCGATATAAAAATAACTTTGATAAATGGTCGTGCGCATACAAAGCATACAGAGGGCGGTGATTTTAGACAGTCCACTTATCGTGCAGTGCGTCAAGGGTTGATGCAGGCAGAATCAGTTTTATTAGAACCATATTATGATTTTCGTTTGGAACTGCCACAGAGTTTAGTGGGACGTGCTATGACGGATATCGAAAAAATGTATGGAAATCTGGTAGGACCTTTTATGGAAGGTAGCAATAGTGTTTTGACCGGAAGTGCTCCGGTGGCATGCATGCAGAATTATCAAAAAGAGGTAAATGCATATTCTAGGGGAGAAGGGAAATTGACCTTGACACTGGGAGGTTATAAGCCTTGCCATAATACCGAGGAAGTGTGTGAAAAGTTGGGGTACGATCCGAATCGAGATACCAGAAATCCGGCATCGTCTGTTTTTTGTGCCCACGGAGCAGGATTTATTGTAGAGTGGGATCAGGTGGAAGAATATATGCATTTGCCGGGACGTTTGTTAGGAGGCGGCAGAGATGCTTCTGTTGATAAAGGAATGCCAACTATGATACACCGGCAGAACATGGGAGAAGAAGTAGTAATTGGTACAGATGAGATTGATGAAATCATAAACCGTACCTATCGTTCGAATGTTCATGGCAAGGACGATGTGAAAAGATGGTCTACACATAAGAGTGGTCAGAAAAAGGTAATTGGAAGCGATGCTATTACAACCTATGTGCCACAGAAAAAGGTGAGTAAAGAAAAGTATTTATTAGTAGATGGCTACAATATTATCTATGCATTGCCGGAATTAAAAGAACTGGCAGAGCAGAATGTAGATGCGGCAAGAGGAAAACTGCTAGACTTGCTTTGTAATTATCAGGGAGTCCGTAAGTGCCAATTAATCGTTGTGTTTGACGCTTATCGGGTGGTAGGACATAAGACAGAGATCTTTGATTACCATAACATACATGTGGTATATACAAAAGAAGCAGAGACGGCAGATGCTTATATCGAAAAATTTGCCCATGAGAATGGCAGAAAGTATCATGTGACCGTGGCGACTTCCGATGGATTAGAGCAGATTATTATTAGGGGACAGGGATGCTTTTTGCTTTCGGCAAAGGAGTTAGAAGCAGATTTAAAAGCGGCCGGAAAAGAAGCGATGGCGCTTATTGATGAAAAAAAAGAGAGACTGCATAACTATTTACTGGATGCAGCCGATGAGGAAACGCTTGCAGCATTACGAAAGGGTGAAGAATGAATATGTTACCACAGGATTTTATAGATAGAATGAAAGCTATGATGGGAGAAGCGTATGAGGAATTTGAGCAAAGCTATGAGCATGTGAAGTATCAGTCTCTGCGTGTCAACCCACTAAAAGCAGAAAAAGATAGTTTTTTGGAAAAGGTTCCGTTTACTCTGGCACCTGTTCCGTGGTGTGAAAATGGCTACTATTATAGCGAAGAGGATACACCGGGAAAACATCCATATCATGAGGCAGGTGTATATTACATTCAGGAACCGAGTGCGATGGCTCCGGTGGAGTATCTGGATGTGAAACCGGGAGAGCGTATCTTAGACTTATGTGCAGCACCGGGAGGCAAAACTACGCAGATTGCCACCAAAATGCAGGGGAAAGGATTACTTTTTTGTAATGAGATTCATCCTGCTCGCGCGAAGATATTATCTGAGAACATAGAACGTCTTGGTATTACAAATGCAGTGGTGTTAAATGAAACACCGGCAAGGCTTGCTGATATGTTTGAGGGATATTTTGATAAGATATTAGTAGATGCACCATGCTCCGGTGAAGGAATGTTCCGAAAAAATGAGGAAGCATGTACCGAGTGGAGTCTTGACAATGTTCGTTTATGTGGAGAACGTCAGGATGAGATTTTAGACTGTGCGGCTTCGATGTTAAAACCGGGAGGTCGTATTGTATATTCTACCTGTACTTTTGCACCAATAGAAAACGAGGGGAGTATTTATCGTTTTTTAAATCGACATGAATTATTCCATACCGTTTCCGTAAAGGTATATGAAGGGATGTCTGTTGGGAATTTGGATTGGTATTTAAACGACACGACTGTAAGTGAGGTAGAAGAAGCAAACAGAGCAGATATGTCAGAGCAGATTAGCAGAACGGTTCGTCTGTGGCCGCATCTTTTAAAAGGAGAAGGACACTATCTGGCTGTGCTAGAAAAAGAAGGCGAGTTAGCAGATTATCAGGGTTATTGTAAAAATTCTCCGGAAAAAGGAATCAGTGATAAAGAGTGTGAAGATTTTTATGCATTTTGTAATGAAAATCTAAAAGAAATACCGCAGGGGATAAAAATAAGATTCGGAGATCAGTTATATCTGGTACCGGAAGAAATGCCGATATTAAAAGGTTTAAAGGTTTTAAGACCGGGCTTGCATTTAGGCACTTTAAAAAAGAATCGTTTTGAACCATCTCATGCACTTGCACTAGCACTTACAGAAGATAAAGTAGCACATGCTGTATCCTATCCGGCAGACAGTTATGAAATAAAAGCGTATTTAAATGGTCAGACCTTAAACCATGCAGGAGAGAAAGGCTGGTATTTAATCATGGCAGATGGTTACAGTACAGGCTGGGCAAAATTAGCAGGTGCCGTATTGAAAAATCACTATCCTAAGGGGTTGCGGAAATAGATTTTTTTGCAAAAGTATATAGGCGAAGTTTTAATTGCCAAATATATAGAATCCTTGTTATAATTAATGGTACTTTGGTAATAGAAAAGAGAGAAATAGAATGACAGAAATTTCTAATGAAATAATAGAATTGAAAAAAGCATTAGAGGAAGCTAAACGGGAGAATCACAAGAAAAATGATTTCTTAAGCCGGATGAGTCATGAAATCCGCACTCCTTTGAACGCAATTATCGGCTTATCTTATCTGAGCAGAGAAAATGAAACTGTGCCGGTTAAGATGCATGAGAATCTGGATAAAATAGAACAGTCTGCACAGTTTCTGCTTTCCTTTGTAAATGATATTTTGAGTTTGTCAGATTTAGAGTCAGGAAAAATTGCATTAGAATCAGACATTGTTGAGAGTGAAGTGTTTTTCTTGGACTTAGAGGAACGAATCCATAGATTAGCAGATGCAAAACAGATAAATTTTACATTTTCTATTTTGAGTGAAATGAAAAAGTATTATGTTTTCGATAGTAGGAAGTTAAGGAAAGCCATTATGTATGTAGTAGAAAGTGCTCTCAAAGCGACTCCTGTAGGTGGAACGATTACATTAGAAACAAAAGTATTGAAAGAAGAGGGAGAGAATGTAACATTACAGTTTCAGATTGAGGATAACGGTCTGGGAATTGATGAAACGCTATTACCGTTTGCGTTTGAACCATTTGAACATATCTATGGGGAAAGCAGAACATTATATAATGGTTCCGGTTTAGAGCTTGCCATTACTAAGAATATTGTGGACTTAATGAATGGTGAGATTGAGGTGGCGAGCAAAAAGGGTGAAAGAACCGTTTTTACAATTAGGGTAGATGTAAAGCCAGGTCATCGTAATAAGCTGTCTTTGCAAGAGGAAGGTAAAAAACGTGTCGCCTATGATTTTACCGGGAAACGGGCTCTGATTGTGGAAGATAACGATATTAATATAGAGATTGCCAAAAATATTTTGTTACATAAACATTTTGACGTAGAAGTGGCGTTAAACGGGGAAGAAGCCGTAAATGTTTTTGAGAATCATGAAGCAGGATATTTTGATGTGATTCTTATGGATATCAGAATGCCGGTTATGGATGGTTTAGAAGCTGCTAAGATAATTAGAACGATGCAAAACAGACCTGATGGAGGCAATATACCGATCATTGCCATGACTGCAAATGCTTTTGAAGAGGATGTGAAGAAGTCATTAGAGGCAGGCATGAATGGACATTTAAGTAAACCAATAGACATTAAGAAAATGTATACCATGTTAGATTTACTTTTAAACCCACAATAAAACAATGAAAATGAATGACGGCGTTCTTGCAAAAATGTCAAATTGTGACATAGTATTGCAGGAATGCCGTCATTTTTAGACGCACATTTTAAGGTGTTACGAAACGAAAGTTTATTACATCGTTATTTTTCTGGTATGTCTGGAATAAAAGTATACATGATCGGAGAGAATCTCTTCTCTGGAAAGTTGAGTGCTGTTTATTTCACGTACCATAGAAGAAAGTTCGTCATAGGATGCAGCATTTTCTGCCGGAATCAATAGAACTTCATGAATACTGCTTGGGATAATGTAAAAGTCGTTATTGATTTTTTGAGAAATGTGTACCAGTAAGTCTTCATACAGAATACAGCCGGAACCATGTAATTTACAGGCGTTTGTAAGTACATACATAGGAATTGGGGGAAAATCGTCACATAGTAAGTCCACGGGCTCATGAGCGAAAAGCTCATCTAATACTTCACTCATATTTTGTAAATGATAAGGGAGAAGTTTTGGAGTATTACGCTTGGCTAAAGAATAAAGCTCTTCGCAGGAAATGTTCCAATAAGACAGATGGTGGTGATGAATGAGAATGGTGGCATAACCAGTCGTAAGGGATTCTACAAAACAATTAAAGACAATTGCTAAATCCAGATAACGGATATGTGGAACTTTCGACAGCAATTCTTTGTTACGTTCATAGTTTATCAGTTTAAAAATAATGCGGTCTTTTAGTTGTTTAAATTCTGTAAAAAAGGAAATGTCGATATTTTTGATCGGGGCATTTTTTTGATAGGAAAGCATAATATCCTCGTGTATACAGGACAAACTTTTTCCGTTTTGATATTGTTCATAATAATAGTTTAAATAAATAGTGGGTGAAATATTACTATGTTCAGAAAGGATGGTGAGACCATCTAAATGGGTATCATTATTCTTTATGATATCCTGTAGAGCCACTTTGTAGGAAGGTCCTAAATTGGCAGAAACTGTATGAATGATGTTATTTTTGAATTCCTGATATGTCATAAGAAATGTCTCCTTTTGATAATAAGGAATTCTTTTGTGATTAGAAATTTTTAGAATACGATTTGCGGAAAGTCGTATGTAGATAATGTATCATAGAAAAATAATAATTACAAGAGATGTCGTCTAAAAACAAATAAAATTATAATTTTTATATTTTTTTACAAAAAATAATCAAAAAAGAATTGCATTTTTTTTCTGATAAGTTATAATAATTTAGTATAGTTCGCCGATATGGCTCAGTTGGTAGAGCAACGCATTCGTAATGCGTGGGTCAGGGGTTCAAGTCCCCTTATCGGCTTTAGATAAAATTCCCATTATGGGAATTTTTTTTTGCTTTATAGGAAAATGCGATTTTTGAAGCAACAAAAAAGAACAAGAGTTCATCGAACATATGTTAGATAAACTCTTGCAAGGGTAAGATGATAAGACGACACAGCTTAGAAGA
>JAFYVJ010000044.1 GCA_017549185.1 Roseburia sp.
CACTCTCGCGACCTCATTTACTGATATAGCACAGCTTTTGTTCCGCGCGCGTAGCTGCGCATCGTTTGCACGTAGTGCTTTTATTCTATAGGAAAGTCATAGACTTTCACAAATTAACGCATCAAGGTCTTTCCTATAGAAGAACAAAAGTGTGCTTCGTACACTCCGCGATTTCATTTACTGATATAGCACAACTTTTGTTCCGTGCGCGTAGCTGCGCATCGTTTGCACGTAGTGCTTTTATTCTCTAGGAAAGTCTTTAACTTTTACATATTAACGTAACAAGGTCTTTCCTAGAGAAAAAACCGATTTCCAATCATTAGTTTTAACCTAACTTTCGGAAATCGGTTCTCACACACTTTCATTATTAATAGTTACATTAATTCATATAACTGATATTTAAATCTACCTTACCTGGAATACCCGGCACCTTACCAGTTTCTGTATACTGCCAGATACTATATCGCCCATTATACGTACAAGTCGTATTGTACTGTGCTACCCAAATACAGTACTTGTCTAATTTGCTGACATTTAACTGATCATTATACCAACTCTTACTTGCATAAACACCGGCTTTTCTGCCTGCATTCTGAATCGTTTTACAGAATGCTTCCACAATTTCAGTTCGGTTTGACTTGCTCAAATTATTGGCTCTGGCATTACCACTTACTCTTTCAGTATCTATAAAAATCGGATACTCTAACTTATATCCTTCCGTAAGTGCAAGTGCCATACTTGCTTCTTCCACTGCTTCTGCTTTTGTAATAGCCTGTGTGAAGAAATATACGCCCACTTTAAGACCTGCCTGAGTAGCACCTCTAATGTGCTGTTTAAAATATGGATCCTCTACTAATACACCCGTTGATGACCCTCTGTAACCCACACGTATAATTGCAAATTCAATACCGGATGCTTTTACTGTCTTCCAGTCGATACTTGGCTGATACTTAGATACATCAATACCTGTTACAGAGATACCCTGACTGAGTGCTCCATCTGGTCCAAATTTATATTTGATACCGCTGATGGTCTGCTCACCTGTTACCGGTTTATAATCAGTTCCATAATAGTATAATTTACCATCTAACGTCTGCCATCCCTGGTATTTAGGATTTTTGTAAAAAGTAGTAACATTCTTCTCTATCAAATCTGCTATCGTCGCTGTTTTTGTACAGGACTTATCGGTATATAAAACCGTTCCTGTGCTATCTTCTAACACGATTGTAGGATCATACGAATCTGCAATTACTGTTACAACACATTCTAATGTCGTAGTATTTTTCGTACCGGCTATTGTCGTATATGGAATTGTAGCAATAACAGTAGCTGTTCCTGCCTTCTTTGCTTTTGTCGCTGATACTTTTACCTTTTTCCCATTTCCAGTTACGGTAACACCGTTTCCTGCTGCTCCATCTCCTGTTGTATCATTTTTCACTGCCCAGGTGATGCCTGACTCATCTACAATCTTAGTTGTATTTTTATCGTCTACACTAACAGAAAACTCTATTGAATTTGCTGCACTGCGGGTTGAAATAAATATTTTTGCAGTTGCCGGCATTGCAACAGTTGCTGTCGCTTCTGTTGTAGTACCACTATTTTCAGAGTTATCTGGTGTTTCCACATCCTCTGTATTATCTGGCACTTCCGTTCCGTCATTCTCCGAATTATCCGGCGTTTCTGTACTTCCGCCGTTTTCTGTATTGCCTGGTGTCTCGGTGTTTTCCGTACTAGTCTCTGTATTACCTGGCAACACAATCTCACCTTCCGTAATCGGCAGAATCTCGCCTTCCGTCCCTGTTCTCACCAAAAACAGATTCTTATAAGAAAAAGAAACCGTTGCCGGTAGTTCTTTTAACGGAACCACTACCGGTGTTCCATTCTCTCCTACGGATGCCACACCGGACATGTATGGTGTTTTATCAATGGTAGATGCTGCTACCGATGTAGAAGTAACCGTACTTTCTAACCAGGCAACCGTATCCTTAATCTCTGCTTCGACTTCTACTTCTTCCTCTTTACTCTCCGCATCTTCTTCCGGTGAAACTTCATTTTCTGCCTTAATTTCGTCTTCTACTTCTACTTTTACATATTCGATTTCTTCTTTTACGGTAACTTTTATCGATTCTTCTTCTGTATAGTAACCTTCAATTTCTTCTAATGCCACTAAATAATCGCCGCCATCAATATCTGTTATGTAGATAATACCATCATTATCATGATCACTATATGTGCTGGCTTTGGCGTTTTTCTCATCTAGAGTAACTGTAATGTAGAACTCTTCACCTTTAACATTCTTTTTTTCTTCTGTCTGGATTTTTACCTTCAAATCCTTTTCAATGGAACTTCCCACTAATTTTACTAAAGTTGGACCAAGTTCTGTTTCTGTTTCAGTCTCTGTATCTTCTATTTCTTCTGTGTCTTCTGTTGCTAATGCAACCACCTCTTCTGTAACCGTCTGTGAATTTTCCGTATTAACTTCAGCACTGACCATCGCTTCCGGTCCATAAAAATGCTCATACATAGAAAATCCACCAATGCCTACGCCTCCAAGTGCCAATACACCAAGGATACTTGCTAACGTAGTCCGTGCCTTTGCAGATTCTGACAACATTGTCAACAAAGCTTTTACCTTTGTAACAAATTCCATATTACTCTCTTACCTTTCTTTCAAAAATTACATTCGTATGATATCTCATATTCCTATATTATGTAAAGTAAAAATTCACATTTTTCCTTGGAAATTCCACCCATTTGTTTACACCTATTTAAAATGCTTTAGCATCCTTTACAATCAAAATCCGGAATAAAACTTTCTTCCGCTGTTTCACCTTCCTGAATAAATCCCTGCTCTATTCCTAACTCAATTGCATAATCAATCAGCTCATCATACTCTTCTTCTGTAATTTTACGATTCAGTTCCGGAAAAGCGACTACATTTTCCAAAGGAGTAAACTGGTTCATGATGCTGATATATATTTGATCTCCATATGTAGTATGAAGATAATTCAAAATCTCCTTCGAATCCTCCATACACCCTGGAAGTGTTAAATGTCTTACAATTGTTCCCCGCTTTATCAGTCCTTCTTCTCCTTTTTCATCAAATACCGGCATACCGGTCTGACGCACCATCTCTGCAATCGCAGCCTTTGCCCTCACAGAATAATCCGGTGCATGAGAATACTTCGCCGACAGTTCGCTGCTCATGTACTTAAAATCCGGTAAATAAATATCTACCAATCCATCCAAATATTTTAACGATTCTACTGACTCATAACTGCTGGTATTATAAACGATCGGCAACGCCAATCCCTTCTCTTTTGCCAAAAGTAAAGCTTCTTTTATCTGGGGTATAAAATGTCCCGGTGTCACTAGATTAATATTATGTGCCCCCTGCTGCTCTAACTCTAAAAAAATCTCTGCCAGCCTTTCCACTGTAATCATCTTTCCTACCGTTCCATTCGCAATAGGTTCATTCTGACAAAAAACACAATGCAGACTACAGCCCGAAAAAAAGACTGTACCTGAACCTGCTGTTCCTGAAATACAAGGCTCTTCCCAAAAATGCAGTGCAGCTCTTGCCACCTTTAGCTCTGCGCTCTGACCGCATATTCCTTTTTCACCATTTCCTCGGTCCACCGTACAATTCCGTGGACATAATGTACAAACATTCATCCTATTCATTCTTTTTTCTTGCATAACTTTTCATTCTCTAATCGTAACTACCTTATAATACCAAAAAATCCATAAAATGATATCCCCTTATTATAAGATTAAGAAAATTTTAAGAAGATGCTAGAAGGAACAAAAAAATCTCCGCAAAGTTACATGAAACCTTGCGGAATAAATTTTTAAATATGAAATCTTCGCTGCACCTCTACCCTGGCTCTTCTATCCCCAAAAATCAACGTTCCAAGGAATAACATTCCAGAACACATCACCGCTATCCCCATCATATACGGACTCGTCATAATCCCGAAGATATATAATAGAATCATAGCACCACTTACTAATAGCATTAAAATCTGCCACATAATGTAACTCTGCCAATTTCTACGATTAATCAGCATCAGCACAGCGATACCGATATCCAAAATAATGATACAAGTTGGCAACGCATAATTTACCGACCATCCTTTATATCCTATCAATAGGTCTAACACTACCATCATAACAAATGTTATGGCAGCTAATAATACAATTTTTATCTTGTGTCCTGCCTGTCCCAAAATAGTGAGCTGAATCACTAGATAACCATATAACAAAATCAGACCTGTTATCAAACTCCAGCCAATCTTGTAATTATCCACATAATTGATGCCATATAAAATCACTTCCAGCACAATTGCACAGAACAAATACACCTTTGACATAAACACCCATTTCCGTGTCTTCACCTTTGCATTTGGATACATATTCTCCACTGCTATGGTGTGCTCTAATACGGAGCTGCACAATGGGCAACGATCTGTCTCATCTAATATTTCTAGATTACACTGTCTGCATTTACTCATAAGTTACTCCATTCGTTTCAAGCTCTACTTCAATACCATCTTCCGCAATTTTACGGAAAAAGAATCTCTGAATTGACGTATCTTTTAAAATATAACTAAAGTTCATTACCAACGTATCTCCAAAAGAACATATCGTACCTTTTAAATTCTGCCCCTTTGACATTGGCAAAAATGCATGAAACATATCGATATATGGTCTGTATGCATCCTCTACTGTAATATTACCGATATTGGTAAAGGTAGTGGTATTGGCATATGCGGATTTACTATATACGATACTCATGGCAATATTTTTAAACACAAGCGGTACACCTCTAGCCAAAAGTATTTTCTCATTCGATACATTATAGGAAAACAGCTCCTCTAAATGCTCTTTATTAATTTGGCTTCTAAGGCTTGTACGAATAATCTGCAATACTTCAGCAAACTCGTATTCTTCCTTCGTCGGATGGAATTCAGCCGAAACCATTACAAAAAAGTTCTTCGTTGTATTTGAATTAAAATATGGTCTTAAATTCACCGGAACTGCTACACGAATCGCTTTCTTAGACGGCATTCCATGTAAACATTCCCTATAAACACTCCACACATAGCAACCAATCAAGTATTCATTGATACTAACACCATAAGACTTACATACTTCTTTCAGTTTTGAAATCTTCATATAACCGTGCATCGCACCAAACTCACCCGGTCTAAGCTTTTCACCTTTTACCAAATATGCTTTTTGTGTCTTATATTGCTTAGCTGAACTTTTACGGTAATTTTTAAGGAAACTATCTTCTCTACTAAAAGAGGTATTGCTTGAAAATGCATCTCCTCCCACCTTTTCTTTCAAATCCGGATGAGCCAAACGCAGATACTGATAGGTAAGTTCATTTAAAAAATTAATTCCGCCCATACCATCGGTTAAAGCATGGAATACTTCCAGGTTGATACGATATTTATAATAAGTCACACGAAACAGATAACTTCTGTTACGGCTACCTTTGATAAAACGACACGGAAACTTCGTCTCCGGTTTTACGGTTGGTGCCGGTTTACCATTCTCCTCAAAGTAATACCAGAACACGCCCGTTCGAAGTCTTAAATTAAATCCATCAAATCTTGGCAAAATCATATCCAATGCTATCTGCAATAACTCAGGCTGAATAAGCTCATTCAAAGTTACGCTGATACGATAAACATTTGTCATACTCTCTCCCGCAATTACAGGAAAAAGATGGGCTGTATTATCCAAACGTTCCCAGCGAATGTTCCTCCCTGACTCCTTTTTCTTCTGTTCAACATTTTCTTCTGAAACATTAAGATCGATTGATTTCTTCTTCATAGGTGTCCTGCCTTTGAATATTTATATACATTTTATTATAAAAGAATTTACTATATTTTGTCTAGGTCTTTTGACAGATATAACTACCAAAGAAAGGATTATCGTTACTGTTCACTCAGCAGCTAATCATTTACTGATTTGCTGCGTAAGAACATGATTCAAGAGTGAGCAGGCTCCTTTTGCGAAGCAAAACTATAAATGAGCCTGCGAATCGTTACTGTTTACGAGGTACGAGTGAACAGTA
>JAFYVJ010000045.1 GCA_017549185.1 Roseburia sp.
ATAGAGACGTCAGAAATTGAGCAGGAATGCTTGCAAAATCATAAAAATTCGGTATATACTATAGTCTTAGAAAAAGAAGAAGACATTAAGACCATTATTCAGGAAATAAAATTACTGGATGATGAGGGTGTTCTTCATGATTTAAGAGACAGGGTGAATCCGGCAATTGTGGATCAATATTGTTGTAGAAGAGGATTTACCAGAGGAGCTTTTTTGTGTATTGGTTCCATGAGTGATCCCAATAAGGGATATCATTTAGAACTGGTATGTAACAATATAAATCAGGCAAAGCAGCTACAGGAAGTTTTGTTACTGTTTGAATTAGATCCTAAGATTATTGAAAGAAAAAAACATTATGTTGTGTATTTGAAGGAAGGTTCACATATCGTTGATTTTTTGGGTATTACAAAAGCAAGAGTAGCGTTGATGAATCTTGAAAATCTGAGAATTGTGAAAGAAATGCGCAACAGTATTAATAGACAGGTAAATTGTGAAACTGCTAATATTGCCAAAACGGTAAATGCAGCCACAAAGCAAATAGAAGATATTATTTTTATACGTGACTATATAGGTTTTTCAAAGTTACCAGATACTTTACGCGAAATGGCGCAGGTAAGACTGGAACATCCCCAAACACCGTTGAAGGATTTGGGACAGTATTTAGATCCCCCGGTGGGGAAATCCGGTGTGAATCATCGACTCCGCAAGTTGTGCGAGATTGCGGATTTAAATAGAGGATGAGATAAAGGAGGAGTTATTATGAGAAAGGAAATGGTTGTACAGCTTGCAGGCGGTTTAGAAGCGAGACCAATTGCAGTTTTGGTACAGGTAGCCAGCCAGTACGAAAGTTCCATCTACTTGGAAGCAGATGAAAAGAGAGTAAATGCGAAAAGTATTATGGGAATGATGACTTTAGCATTGAAAGCCGGAGAAAAAATGATTGTAGAAGCTAATGGACGTGACGAAGAAGCTGCAATCGAAGGCATTGAAAAATATATCAGTGGAAAAGAAGCGTAAAATTTGGGTGTTCCTTTTTTAAATGGAATGCGTTATACTACAACGTGAACAAAAATTTATTTTATATAAATGGAGGGAAATAAAATGTTAGTATCAGCTAAAGAAATGCTTGACAAAGCAAAAGCTGGCCACTATGCAGTTGGACAGTTTAACATCAATAACCTTGAATGGACAAAAGCAATCCTTTTAACAGCTCAGGAATGCAATTCTCCAGTTATCTTAGGTGTATCCGAAGGTGCTGGTAAATACATGACAGGTTACAAAACTATCGTAGGTATGGTAAATGGTATGATCGAAGAATTAGGAATCACAGTTCCAGTAGCTCTTCACTTAGACCACGGTTCATACGATCACTGCTACAAATGTATCGAAGCAGGATTCTCTTCTGTAATGTTCGACGGTTCTCACTTCTCTATCGAAGAAAACGTTGAAAAAACAAAAGAAATCGTAGCAGCAGCTCACGCTAAAGGAGTTTCCGTAGAAGCAGAAGTTGGTTCTATCGGTGGTGAAGAAGACGGAGTTGTAGGTGCAGGTGAATGTGCAGATCCTAACGAATGTAAAGCAGTTGCTGATTTAGGAATTGACTTCTTAGCAGCAGGTATTGGTAACATTCATGGAAAATACCCAGCAAACTGGGCAGGTTTATCTTTCGAAACATTAGATGCTATTCAGCAGTTAACAGGAGATATGCCATTAGTACTTCACGGTGGTACAGGTATCCCAACAGAAATGATTCAGAAAGCAATCTCCTTAGGTGTTGCTAAAATCAATGTAAACACAGAATGTCAGTTAGCTTTCGCAGCTGCTACACGTGAATACATCGAAGCTGGAAAAGATCAGCAGGGTAAAGGTTTTGACCCACGTAAATTATTAGCTCCTGGTACAGAAGCTATCAAAGCTACAGTAAAAGAAAAAATGGAAATCTTTGGTTCTGTAGGAAAAGCATAAGAAATCAATATGATATAAGAAAAGCTGTCCAGATTCTGGACAGCTTTTTTGTGTATGGGCTTTAGCCTGTTGAGTGCATTGTTACGAGTTTCTCCGAAAGAGAAACGACGTATGCACGAAACCATAACCCACCTGCTATGCGGGTGGAATCATTTTGTTATACAAAAAATCACCTTTCCCCTACAATAGAGTTGTTCAGGCACTATTGCAGAAAGGAAAGGTGATTTATGGCGAATAAAAATTATGATTTAGCTCACACAAAATGGATGTGTAAGTATCACATAGTATTCACTCCAAAGTATAGACGAAAAGTGATTTATAATCAACTTAAAACAGATATCCGAGATATATTGAAACAATTATGTTCGTATAAAGGGGTAGAGATTATAGAAGGACATTTAATGCCAGATCATATTCACATGCTGGTAAGTATACCACCTAAATATAGCATATCCAGTTTTATGGGATATTTAAAGGGAAAAAGTGCATTGATGATATTTGATAGACATGCAAATTTAAAATATAAATTTGGAAATCGTCATTTCTGGTCGGAAGGTTATTATGTCAGTACAGTTGGATTAAATGAAGCGACAATCAAAAAGTATATTCAAGATCAGGAAAAGTATGATATTATGCAAGACAAATTGAGTGTGAAAGAATATGAGGACCCTTTTAAGGGTTAAGTCGAAGTAATACGAACACCCCTTCAAGGGGTATGAGCAACGCGTCAAGTGCAATAGTGACTTGAACGAAGAGAAAGTTAAGGCGCCTTGAGACGCTGTCTGGCATCAAGGGCTTATAGCCAGCGTCCCGAGCCACCCGTTTTACGGGTGGCGGCGACTGAGTGGAAATAGATTTGCGTTTATCTAAACCGCATTGTGGAAAGTACGGCTTATAACATCTGCCTGCTGTTC
>JAFYVJ010000046.1 GCA_017549185.1 Roseburia sp.
TACTGTTCACTCGTACCTCGTAAACAGTAACGATTCGCAGGCTCATTTATAGTTTTGCTTCGCAAAAGGAGCCTGCTCACTCTTGAATCATGTTCTTACGCAGCAAATCAGTAAATGATTAGCTGCTGAGTGAACAGTAACCAATACAAACATATGATAAAACATAATTTGCAACTAGAGTTGACACCATATACGACACCAATATATAATATAGGAGGAAAATAAATGTCTAAATGGGATAAGCTAATATCAAGAATTAAGGCATTGTCAAATGATATACGTTTTGAAGAATTAAGAAGGATTCTAGAAAGTTACGGATATAAGATGTATTCGCCTCAAGGTGGAAGTAGTCATTTTACTTTTCGTAAAAAGGGTTGTGCTAGTATTACGATTCCAAAGCAAAAACCAATCAAAAAAGTATATATTGAATTAGTGAGAGAAATCGTGGAGCAGGAGGAGAAGGATGAGAAAAATTGAAGAATACCTAAAGAAACCATATAAAATCGAATTAATTCCGGATATGGAAGAAGGTGGATATGCTGTTTCATGTCCGGAACTTCCGGGTTGCATAAGTTGTGGAGATACGATAGAAGAGGCAATGGCTAACATTGAAGATGCAAAAATTGCTTGGTTAAGTGCAGCGTTAGAAGAGGGAATGGCGATTCCGGAACCAGAAAATCTGGAAAATTATTCTGGACAATTTAAAATCAGAATGCCAAAAAGTCTGCATAAGCAATTGGCAGAACATTCGAAAAAAGAGGGCATTAGCATGAATCAGTATTGCATATATTTACTGGCGATGAATGATGCACGTAGAATTTTATCAAATAATAGTTGACCTTATAGTTTACTGCTAGGAAAAAGGCAGCTCACATTAAATTGTGAACTGCCTTTTATAATAGTCATACTTTTTAGAATTAGCATTTTTCTGGTTCTGGATATTCCACACCCTGTGTATCAACAGTTACTTTTTTCATAACACAACCAACGATTGGTCTGTCCATGTAGTCTGTTGGAATGCCAGCGATTTCGTTTACAACGTCCATACCTTCGATAAGTTTACCGAATGCAGCGTATGCACCGTCTAAGTGTGGAGATGTCTTGTGCATGATGAAGAACTGAGAACCAGCGGAGTCTGGATGCATCGCTCTTGCCATAGATAATACACCTTCTGTATGTTTTAAGTTGTTTTCAAAACCATTCTGGTCGAACTCGCCTTTGATGCCGTATCCAGGACCGCCCATACCTGTTCCGTCAGGACATCCGCCCTGAATCATGAAACCAGCGATAACACGGTGGAAGATAAGACCATCGTAGAAGCCTTTTTTTACTAAGCTGATAAAGTTGTTTACTGTATTTGGAGCGATTTCAGGATAAAGCTCCGCTTTCATGATTGTACCATTTTCCATTTCAAATGTTACGATTGGATTTGCCATAATTGTTCTCCTGTTCTATTATATGATATACTAGTGAGAAGGGTAGATATATGCATAAGCAGACCTTGCAAATTTATTTGCACAAGTCTGTTTATGTATATATCTATTCGGCGATTAGCCACAGCGAAATGAAACGCAGTGGAATAGAGCTGTCCTTCACACTAGCATATATCATACTCCAAAAAAATTCATTCGTAAAGAGAAAGGTGTCGTAACCATCATGAAAATCATCATTTGGGATTTGCCAGGAAAAGAAATTGCATATTTAAAAAAGAATTGCGAAAAGCAGTTTGAGACAGGGGAAATCTGTGTCATGGCACCGGAAAATGCAAATGGAATCTACGAGAAATTGAACAGCGGAGAATTATCGGTGCAAGAGGTGCTAATCGTTTCTGAAAACTGCGACATCCTTGCGGAAAGTGCAAACGCCGGGATGATAACCATCGCATACATACCGCCAGTGGATCTGACAACGGAGGCGAATACCACAAAAAACGTGGAATTGGAAAGAAATACAGAAGAATACGAAGCCGGAACCGGTGCAAACGGGGGGAGTACAGGCGAGGTGGCATCATCACAGGAATTTCCGCAGGTTGATATAATAGTAGAAGGCTTCGAAGAAGTAGATTATGACTTTTTTGAAAAAATTTATCAGCGTCATCATAACTTACCGTGGACAATTTTAGAAACAGAGCACTTGATAGTGCGAGAGCTGATGTTATCGGATATAGATGCACTGTTTGAATTGTATTCTTATGAAGGTATGACGGATTACATGGAAGGCTTGTACCCTTATGAGGAGGAGTATGAGTATCAAAAAGCCTATATAGAGAATATGTACCGTTTTTTCGGCTACGGAATGTGGTTGGTATTTGAAAAAGAGACCGGCAGACTAGTCGGTAGAGCCGGTGTAGAGCACAGAGAGGAATTAGAAGGAGAACTGGAATTAGGCTATGCGATTGGGACTCCGTGGCAGGGGAAGGGCTATGCCACAGAAGTATGTAAGGGAATTTTAGTATATGTTCGGGAAGAGTTAGGGTTCGAAGAAATATGTAGTTTGGTAGAATACAAAAATACGGCATCTGTGCATTTGTTAGAGAAGTTGGGATTTGTACTGGAAAAAGAACTGATACTAGAAGAGATAAACTACAAAAAGTACAAGAAATCCCTTGAAATCGGCTAAAAATGAACGATACACGTTGCAGTGATTCAGAATAAAAACTTTTCGCAATAAAAATGCCATATTTTAAGCTGTAATTCTCCTGTTGATGTAAAATAAAAGAAAGAAATTTTACGCACAGGAGAAAAATACAGTGGAAAAAGCAAAAAAGACAATGAAGA
>JAFYVJ010000047.1 GCA_017549185.1 Roseburia sp.
AAGCAGGAACTTCATCATCTTTATTTGCAGATTTATCGCAGCTGGTCTGTCCAGACTCCGGCCAATCGTTGCCGATGTATGGCATTGCTTTATGAGATCCTGGCCCATTTTGCGGAGGCAAATAGGAAAGATTTGATCTCGACTTCAGCCACCCTGGATCCTGCGCTGGAGTATTTGGAACAGCATATTTTTGATCCGGCCTTGCGGATCAGTGGTCTGCATCAATTGTGCGGAGTTTCAGATACGTATTTTCGTCGCATGTTTCTGGAACGATTTGGAGCAGCGCCTAAGCAATATGTGTTGGAGCGAAGACTGACTCAGGCGAAGGCGATTTTGGAAAATGGAGAGTTTTCCAGTATCGGGGAGGTGGCGATGCTGACAGGATTTGAAGATGCCTTGTATTTTAGCAAGGCGTTCAGAAAGAAGTTTGGTCTTGCGCCGTCTGACTGGTCATAAAATAAGAAAAGATAAAGAAAAAGGGCGTGTGAAAAAACGAAAGTTTTTTCATGCGTCCTTTCTTTTTGAGGGAATAATTCCAATTATCCTTTAAAAAAGGGCATACTTCCCCTTACCCCATAAATCGGTTCTTGGTCCGGTTTATGCAGCATTCGATTTTCTCATCTTTTTATTGTGGAATTTATAAAGATTATGTCCGATAGAGACAAGAAAAACCTCCAAGCGAACGGATCCGATGCCTCTTCGTACGGTTCGTTTGTACCATCGATCATTTTTTATGACGCCAAATGTCCCTTCTGCCTGAATGGATCGATTCATTCTGAGCAGTGCTCCATGGATACTTTCAAGATTTTCTATCACTTCCTTATGCATAGCAGTAAGTTCGTGGTTGATTCTTACCGTTCGATTCTTATCAGTCTTTTTGCATTTTTCCGCATATGGACATCCGGAACAATCTTCGCACTGGTATATTTCTTCCTTTCTTCCATACTGATTTCCTTTCACATGTTGACGATACTGCAGATGAAACGCTTTTCCGTTTGGGCAGCGCATGACTCCATCTTCTCCGATCGGGAAGTTGACTGCGCGGAATGGATCCTCATGATATTTTTGATCTGTTGTTTCCTTCTTGAACATCGTAAACTTCATGTATTTTTCCATTCCGTTCTGTTCACAGAAAATGTAATTATTGTAGGAGCCGTAACCGGCATCAGCAACCGGATATTTCGGATAGAAGCCATAGATGTCGTGAAACTTATTCATCAGTGGAATAAAACAGTCCATATCAGAACGATACTGGTTCACATCTACCACTGCTATGTATTCATCTGCCACTCCAATCTGTACGTTGTAAGCCGGAAGCAGCTGATCATTTCCCATGTAGTCTGTCTTGATGCGCATGAAAGTAGCAGAATGGTCCGTTTTCGAATAACTGTTTCTTTCTTCCCCACAGATCTGTATCTTTTCAACGTATTCTTCCAGCTTTTCCGCATACGCTGTTAGCTGCTCGTAATGTCGCTGCTGTGCCGTTTTATGATGACCTCTTCCATAAACAAACTTTGATTCATCCAGCTGCCACATTTCTGCATATTTATCGGCAGCCTCTCTGATATACTCCGGTACATACTCTGTGTTGATGTTCAGTTTCGTTCCTGAGTATGTCAGTTCTTCATTGATCTCCTGGAAGAGTAAGGTAATCTTATCATACAAACGGTATCGTGATTTCTCGGTTGCTTTCTTCCATACCCATGAATATTTGTTGGCATTGGCTTCAAACTTGGAACCATCGATGTACAGATGCTGCAGATCCACATGCTCAGTTTCAAATATTTTTTTGTTGATGTCACAGAATATTTCCTCGATGGAATCGCTCAGAACTTCATTTATAAAGTAACCAAAGGTACGATAGGATGGAGTTTCGTGTTCCATAAGATACATAAAGCGCAGATTTACCTTACACTGATCCTCCAGTTCTCGTAATGAAATATAACCGTTTGTCATAAATCCGAATAACACTGTTTTCAACATGCTGACCGGGTTGTATCTTAATCTTCCCGTATAATGTTTGGGGATGTTTTTCAGATACTTCTCCAGTTCGATTTCCTCCATGAATCGATCAAATGTCAGCACCGGATCACAAATATCCAGATAATCTTGAATAAGTATTGGCAAAACTGCCTGTTTTGGATTAGAATAGTCTTGTGTTTTAGTTATCATCGCAAGTTAATTTTAACACAAAAAGAAGGACCTTTGGCTCTTACGAACCTTGGTCCTTCTTATTTTTTAGGGACTATTCTTTTTTCACAGCCCCTTTTTCAGTTATTGTTTATTATTCGAACTCAATGATGCATCTTTGGTTTACAGGATATCTAGTGGTTTACAGGATATCTAGTGGTTTGCATTATAATCTGACCACTAGATTTATACCTATTATATGTGCTATATTGTTTTACCAGATTTCTTTTGGTCAGAAATTGGTCAGGTATGCATCGTTATAATGAGTCATTTCCTATACCTCATCCAATTGTTCTATCACAGGTTCTCTAAATATACTCAACAACACTTCAACGATATTGCCTTTGGGTAGGGTATAAAACAATTCTTGTTTTAATCCAAACTCATCCTGCATTTATGTTATCAGCAAGCAGCTCAATTAGTTGGTCGATGACCATTTTTAGGTTTGCCAAAACAATCTTAAGTTTTTCTGAATCAAGATTGCAGATATCCTCGCAACACTTCATTTTCTGGAAATCTGGGATTAACTTTTCGATTCCATATCCATCAACTTCTTTTCGTTGCTTTTTATATGGCTCTAAATCAATACCAATTTCTAGCAGTTAAAAACGATACCGCTTTATTCAATGCATCTTTTCCAAGGCGCCTTTCTGATCACACCTGCGAGGTTCACAGTAATACAGCCTAGTCCTACGATTTCCGTCTTTTCCGTATTCAAACAACTCCGGATCGGCAAATTCAGTTCCGTTATCTGTCAGGATAAGTGGAAAAA